>CAYGDW010000057.1:0-18803 GCA_964348755.1 uncultured Bacteroidales bacterium
TTTTGTTGTTTTTTTACGATTTTTTTCAGTTTTTTTCAATCGCACAACACGTTAAAAATTAATAAAAAACACCAATCTAAAGAAAAAATACTGGTTAATGGATGGTAGTGGCATATTTGTAAAGATTTTGTTTTTCTGTGAATTTTCTTTGAGTTTATTTTGTTTGGGTTTGAAAATTCAAAAAATTCTAACTTTGAAGAAACCATGGCGGGTTGATGCCTGCCTTAAAACCTGAGGTTATGAGTAATGTTGATGCCGCAGTAACAGACCGCGTTCAGAAATGGCTGAGCTCTTCGTTTGATGAAGAAACCCGTAAAGAGGTTAAAACCTTAATGGAAAATGACCCCGTTGGCCTGACCGATGCGTTTTACCGCGATCTGGAGTTTGGCACCGGAGGCTTGCGAGGAATAATGGGCGTGGGAACCAACCGCATGAATAAATATACGGTGGGTATTGCCACCCAGGGGCTTGCCAATTACCTCATGAAATGTTTTCCTGACTTGCCGCAGATTTCAGTTGCCATTGCCTACGACTGCCGCAACAACAGTTCATTTTTTGCTCAAATTTCTGCCGAAATACTGTCGGCCAACGGCATTAGGGTATATCTTTTTGAAGACCTTCGGCCAACCCCACAACTGAGTTTTGCCGTGCGCCAGAAAGGGTGTCAGAGCGGCATTGTAATCACTGCCTCGCACAACCCCAAAGAGTACAATGGCTACAAAGTTTACTGGAACGATGGTGGGCAATTGGTGCCCCCGCATGATGAAAACGTGATAAAGGAAGTTCAGAAGATTACTTCGGTTGACCAGGTGCGTTTCGGTAGAATAGAATCGAATATTGAAATGCTGGGCAAGGATATTGACAGGCTGTATATTGAGCGCATGGCTTCTTATTCGCTTTCGCCCGGGAACAATCTAAAGCATAGCAACCTAAAAATAGTTTTCACCCCAATTCATGGCACTGCCGTAAATCTTGCCCCGGCTGCACTCATGGCTTTTGGTTTTGAAAATATTTACAATGTGCCCGAGCAGGATGTAACCAGCGGAGATTTTCCGACTGTGCATTCGCCCAACCCCGAAGAGCCTGCTGCTTTGAAAATGGCCCTTGACAAAGCCCGGCAGGTTGATGCCGACCTGGTGATGGCAACAGACCCGGATGCCGACAGGGTAGGGGTGGCCGTAAAAGACCTATGGGGCGATTATGTTTTGCTGAACGGAAACCAGACAGCATCACTAATTATTAACTACATTTTGGAGCAATGGAAACGAAATGGGAAAATAACCGGTGAAGAGTATATCGTAAAGACAATTGTAACCAGCGAAATGCTGAAAATAATTGCTGAAAAACATGGGGTTGAATGTTTTGATGTGCTCACGGGGTTCAAATACATTGCCGAAATTATTCGCCAGCTCGAAGGTCAGAAAACTTTTATTGCCGGCGGGGAGGAGAGTTATGGATACCTGGTGGGCGACTATGTGCGCGATAAGGATGCCATTATTTCATGTTGTTTTGTGGCCGAGGCTGCCGCATGGGCCCGCGAAAGGGGCATAAGCCCGTTCGAAATGCTCATTAACCTGTATGTTGAGCATGGTTTCTACCTCGAAAAACTGATTTCGGTTACAAAAAAAGGTAAGGCCGGCCTTGAAGAAATACAGGAGATGATGGATAATTTCCGCAAGATACCTCCCAAAGATATTGACAGTATTCAGGTGGTTGAGATAAAGGATTATGGCAAAAGGCTTAGTTTTAATCTTGTCAATAAAATTGAAACTGCCATTGACCTTCCGGCTGCAAACGTGTTACAGTTTTTTCTGGCCGATGGCAGCAAAATTACCATGCGGCCCTCTGGTACTGAGCCTAAAATTAAGTTTTACTTCGGGGCAAAAGGAAACCTTGAAAATGCTGCTGATTTTGAAAAGGTAAACGAAAAACTTGAAAAGAAAATTGAGGGGTTTATTAAAGCCCTGGGGCTGAAATAAGTAACCATTGAAAATTTCGCCCTAAACAGGATTTTAATGCCCTTGCCCTAAAAAGCAAGGGTTTGTTTTTTTGCTGGGGGTTTACACTAAATTTGTCATTTACCTAAAGTGGCTTCTTACGGTTTTGAGTTGTTCTTCTGCCTGAGGGTCGTCGGGGTTGGCCCGATGGTTTTTAAATGCCTCGATAAAATCGGGGTGATGTCGAAAAAGAACATGTAGCCTGGTATTTACGGGTGTTATCCACATAAAGAGGCAGAAAAGACCCAAAATGGCCGATCGGCGAAAATACTGCTTCAGATAGGAGGTTTGGTCGTGGCTGAACCAACGGTAAAAAATAATAATGGCCGTTGCGAAAAATACCAGAAAAAAGGCAAGCCCAAGCATAAAATTCATTCCCTGATAAAAATAAACTCCATAAATAATGGCGATGGTGCAAAGTGAATAAATTAGCCCCATAACAATGCTTGAAGCCAACATAAACGGGGTAAATTTACTGCGCGACTTAGGAGTAGCCAACTCGCGCACAGAAGCACCTGTAAAAATAAAAAAGCCAAACCACATATAAAAAATTGCCATTAACACCAGGGCCGTAATAAGCAAACCATTGAGGGCAGTGCCAAATAGAATCCTGAAAAGCAAAAGGGCAAGGGTAAAAAGCGAAGCGTAAAATTCAATTTTTCGATATAGGTTTTTGCCTTTGTCCATCTGTGTCGTGGTGCTATAAATACTGCATATCAATATTACGAAAAAAACATTGATTTTTTATCAAACGCAAATGAATGCTAAATTTTATGTTACAATGTTTACTTCGGGTTCGAGATTAACTCCATATTTTTCCAATACTGAGTTTTTAATTTTTTCAGAAAGATTGAGAATTTCCATGCCATTGGCATTGCCATAGTTTACCAAAACCAACGCCTGAGATGGGTGCACCCCGGCATCTCCAAGTCGATATGCTTTCCAGCCTGCGTTTTCTACAAGCCAGCCTGCGGCAAGTTTTACGCCATCCTTGTCGGGGAATGAAACCAGGTCAGGGTAAATAATTTTTATTTTTTCGAAAGCATCCTTGCTCAGCACGGGGTTTTTAAAGAAACTTCCTGCATTGCCTGTTAGGGCGGGATCGGGCAGTTTGTTTCGCCGTATGGTGCAAACCACCTCACGGATGTCGGCAATTGTTGGCTCGGTTATTCTGCATTTTTGAAGCTCATCTTTTATGCTGCCATAACCAAGTTTTAAAACGTGCCCTGTTTTACGTAGCCGGAAACTTACCGAAAGAATCACAAACAGGTTTCGGGCATCCCTTTTAAAAATGCTGGTACGATATCCAAACTGGCAATCTTCAGAATTTAAAGTAATTATTTTACCTGTTCTTTTTTCAAAGGCTTCGAGGCTTTCAAAACAATCTTTAAGTTCGGCACCGTATGCGCCGATATTTTGTATAGGGCTGCTCCCCACTTGCCCTGGTATCATTGAAAGGTTTTCGAGCCCGCCCCAACCACGCTTTACACAATGGCTCACAAATTGATCCCAGTCTTCGCCTGCGGCTGCTTTTACCACAACATGGTTCGCATCCTCGCTTATAACTTCAACTCCCGTCAAACTTACTTTAATAACCAGCCCGTCAAAATTGTTGGTAAATAGCAGATTGCTACCACCGCCAAGGATAAGGTGCGATTTCTTCTGCCGCAAATCGGTTCTAAAAACCTCACGAAGGTGCTCAATATTTGTTACTTCGGCAAAATACCTTGCATAAACATCAATTCCAAAGGTATTGAGTTTTTTGAGCGGGTAGTTTTCTTTAAAAAGCATAAACAGAACAGTTAATTGTGAAATTCAAATTTACCCTGTAGAACAACATGCCGGTGCGGGGTAAATGAAAAAAACCGAGCAGGTGCCCGGTCATTATAAAACCAAACAAAAACCTAACGAGTTAATATGATTTCTTTTTCATTCACCATTTTTCTAAGGTTAATAAGGGCATAGCGCATGCGACCCAGGGCTGTGTTGATGCTTACATTGGTTTGCTCGGCTATATCTTTGAAACTCATATCGCTATAATGGCGCATTTTAAGCACCTCCTTCTGTTCGTCGGGCAAGTACTCAATGAGTTTTTGAACATCTTTGTGTATCTGTGCAATAATCAGTTTGTCTTCAATGTTTTCTTCAAAAACATTGAGGGTTTCAAACAAGTCATACTCCTCGCTGTTTTCTATGCATGGCATACGTTTCGACTTGCGGAAAAAGTCAATAATCAGGTTGTGGGCAATGCGCATGATCCAGGGCAAAAATTTCCCTTCTTCGTTATAGGTGCCCGCGCGCAAAGTGTTAATCACTTTAATAAAGGTGTCCTGAAAAATGTCCTCGGCAAGTGGTTTGTCTTTTACTATGAGAAGAATGTAAGAAAAGACTTTTCGTTGATGCCTTTTTACTAGGGTTTCCAATGAGTTGTGATCACCGTTAATGAACTGACGTATTAACTCCTGGTCGCTGATTGAGCGTTCGTTAATCATAAATGCCTCCAAATTTATGAACAAGAGTAAACGTTCAGCCGATAATCAATCCTCCATTTTTAGTTTTACAAAAAGGCTTTTCAGCAATAAAAAGGCAAATATAGGTTTATTTTTTTCCGGAGTCAAGAAAAAGATCTATTTTAGTTTTTTTAACATTCACTTTCAACCATAAAGATAAGCGATTATTAAACCAGCCTTGTAACAGTATTTACCAGAAAAATTAGTAGGTGTTTTACGCAAAAAAGGGTCGTTTGCGACCCTTTTTTGCCCATTTACAAAAAGATTTTTCGCTTAATCATCCAAAGTATAAAGAAATCTCTTAATACTGCGTTTTGGGGTTTTTTCAAATTCTTCGGGAACAATTCTGAATTTTGCCACATTCATATAGTTCGGCAATTCCTGATTCAGTTGTTTTCGGTGGCCTTCCATTATTTCGTTTATCTGGGCTTCGTTTATGCCAGCTTTGTCAATGGCTTCGAGGTCGGGGTAAATCATGGCTACCAGTTGTCCGTTTTTTTCTACCACCAGTGTTTCCTGCACAAAGGGCATGTTGTTGTACTTGTTTTCAATTTCTTCGGGGTAAATGTTTTGGCCCGAGGGTCCGAGGATCATGCTTTTGCTGCGCCCCATTATATATATGAAGTTATCTTTGTCTATAAGGCCAAGGTCGCCGGTATGCATCCAGCCATCGGGCTCAAGCGCGGCTTTAGTGGCTTCTTCGTTTTTGTAATAGCCAAGCATAACATTTTCGCCTCTGACCATTATTTCGCCAACAATATTATAGGGGTCGGGGCTGTCAATTTTCACTTCGAGGGTGTCAACAATCTTTCCGGCAGAGCCCAGGCGGGTTTTGTCCCAGTTGGCGTAGCTTATCAGCGGGCCACATTCGGTCATACCGTAGCCAATTGAAAAGGGAAATTTGATTTTATTAAAAAAAATTTCAACGTCTTTGTTCAGGGCTGCCCCGCCTATTACCACTTCATGAAAATTGCCACCAAAAGCCATATTCAGTTTGTCGCGAATTTTCTTTTTTATCACATTGTTCAAAATGGGGGTGTTAAGCAACACTTTCATTGAGGGCTTGCTTATAACCGGCAGCAGTTGTTTTTTGTAAATCTTTTCGATTACCAGTGGCACCGAAAGCACCAGGCGGGGCCTTATTTTTTTAAATGCTTCCAAAATAACCTGTGGCGAAGGGGTTTTGGTTAAAAACGTAATGTGGCATCCAAGGGTAAATGGCCACAGAAACTCGAAAGCACAACCATAAGTGTGGGCAAGGGGCAAAAACGACACTATGTTGTCGCCGGGATCAAGGGGCATATTGTTATTGGCATATACCACATTGGCCGTAAGGCTGTTATGATGTATCATTACACCTTTTGTAAACCCTGTGGTGCCCGAGGTATAGCTGATTTCGGCCAGGTCATGGTTTGGTATTGGCTCATAGCGGGCATCTTCGGGTTTTAGGCCCCCTGGGTATTTGTCAGCGAAAATCTTGTGAGCCTGGGCTATAAGCTTCTCGCAATCATGGGCCGCACCGCATTCAAGCAAATTAAAGCTGGTCAGCGAAAATGCTGCCAGAACCTTGGGCAATTCGGCCAAATTGAGGGTTTCGAAAATATTATCGGCTGCTAGCAATATCACCGATTCAGAGTGCTTTACAATATGATGCACATCGTTGGGCTTAAAATCGGGCAAAATAGGCACTATAACTGCACCGTAGGTTATGGTGCCCAGAAAAGACACTCCCCAGTTGGCCGAGTTTTTGCCAATTAGGGCAACCTTATCGCCCCTTTTTATTCCAAATGCTTCAAAAAGACAGTGAAGGTGAGCAATGCGCGTGCCCACATCCTTAAAAGTGAGGCTCTCTCCCTTGTAATCGGTCATTGACGTAAGTTCCCAGTTTTTAATAATACTGGCACTGATAAATTCTGTCAGATTCTCCTTCATCATGGCTATTATGGTTTTTTGGTTTAAAATGTTCCCCTTGTATCTGATTTAGGCCTCGAAAGGTACAAAGAAATATTTATTAAATATTTATTACAGCAATACACTATGTCCGATAAAGTAAAAAAGGGTAGAATTTTATGCATGAGATTCCTCACTACGTTCGGAATGACAGTCAGTTAGCTTTTTATTAAGGGGGGTAGGAGGCGGCGAAGCCGCCTCCTACCCCCCAAATTGCCAAAATCATTGAAAACCCTGTTATTTCGGGCGGAGCGAGAAATCAGGTAATTTTTGTCGGCTAGTAGTGACGGCAATACACAAAATTAGGTTTTTAATCAAAACAGGATGCATTGAACTTTTTTGCGCAAGGATTTTAATGGTAACTTTGCAGGTTATTTACGCAAAATGAGTTCAGAGCAGCCAATTGGTTCGTACGATCCAAAAAAATTCATTCTGATAAAGGGCGCCAGGGTACACAACCTGAAAAATGTTGATGTGGCGCTGAGGCGCAACAGCCTTGTGGTAATAACGGGCCTTTCGGGCTCGGGAAAGTCATCGCTGGCTTTCGACACCCTTTACAGCGAGGGGCAGCGCCGCTATGTAGAAAGCCTCAGTGCTTATGCGCGGCAGTTTCTTGGTCGCATGCACAAACCCGAGGTAGATTATATAAAGGGCATTTCGCCCGCTATTGCCATTGAACAAAAAGTAAACACCCGAAACCCGCGTTCGACCGTTGGTACTTCGACCGAAATTTACGAATACCTAAAATTACTTTTTGCACGCATTGGCAAAACTTATTCGCCAGTGTCGGGCAAGCAGGTTATGCGCCACAGTGTTTCAAATGTGGTAGATTTTATTTTGAACCTTCCGGTAAACTCCCCGGTTATGGTGTTGTCGCCAGTAAAACCCAAAAATGGACGAAGCCTTTCTCAGCAACTTTCGCTAATAATGCAACAAGGTTTTTCGAGAGTATTGATAAAGGGAGAAGTATTCCGTATTGAAGCCTATCTTAATTTGGGCGCTGAGGTGCAGGCAGATGCAAGCCCTTTTCTGGTGGTTGACCGGTTCAGTATTACTTCGGGCAACGGCGAGGTGCAGGCCAGGGCGGCTGATTCGGTACAAACCGCTCTTTTCGAAGGCGATGGGGAGTGTTTGATCCAATACGAAATGGATGGGATAAAGGAAGAGCGGTCTTTTTCAAATCGTTTCGAACTTGATGGTATAACATTTGAAGAGCCTTCGGTAAACCTTTTTACATTCAACAACCCCTACGGAGCCTGCAAGGTTTGCGAAGGCTTTGGAAGTGTGATAGGAATTGACCCCGATTTAGTAGTGCCAAACAAAAGCCTTAGCATTTACGAAGGCGCCATTGCCTGCTGGAAAGGAGAAAAAATGGGCCTTTGGAACGAAGCCCTTGTTAATAATGCTTACAAGTTCGACTTTCCGGTGCATAAACCCTTTTTTCAACTTACCCAGGAGCAAAAGGACCTGATCTGGACTGGCAATGCTTATTTTGATGGCCTCAACAATTTCTTTAAAATGGTTGAGGAGAACACTTACAAGATACAGTATCGTGTTATGCTTTCGCGTTACCGCGGAAAGACCGTTTGCCCAGGGTGCCTTGGTACCCGCTTGCGAAATGACGCCAATTATGTGAAGGTGGCCACAAAATCAATTTCAGAAATGGTGCTTATGCCAATAGAGCGCCTTGCCACATTTTTTCAAAACATAAGCCTCAATCAGCACGAAAGTGAGGTGGCCCGTCGCCTCCTTTTGGAAATAACCAGCCGCCTCGCTTTCCTTAATGAGGTAGGGCTTGGGTATCTAACACTAAACCGCCTATCAAACACACTTTCGGGTGGCGAGTCGCAACGCATCAATCTGGCAACTTCGCTCGGAAGCAGCCTGGTAGGTTCAATGTACATACTCGATGAACCAAGCATTGGCTTGCACCAACGCGACACCCACCGGCTTATAGGGGTTTTGAAAAAACTGAGGGATGCAGGTAATACAGTTATTGTGGTTGAGCATGATGAAGACATTATGCGCGCTGCCGACCAACTCATTGATATTGGCCCTGGTGCCGGGTCGCATGGCGGAGAAATCGTCTTTCAAGGGAATTTTGACCAGATACTTAAACAAAACTCGAGCTTTACGGCACAATACCTTAATGGCCAGCTAAAAATACCGCTGCCTATAAACCGCCGGAAATGGAAAGAATATATTGAACTAAAAGGGGTGCGCCAGCACAACCTAAAAGGGTTTGATGTAAAAGTACCCCTGAAGATTATGACGGTGGTAACAGGGGTTAGTGGTTCGGGCAAAACCTCCCTGATAAAAAGCATTCTATATCCGGCACTGAAAAAAATTTACGGAGGCTTTGGAGAGCGCACAGGCCAATTCGATGCCATTGAAGGCGACATAAAAAGTATTGCCGATGTGGAGTATATTGACCAAAATCCTATTGGCAGGTCTTCGCGCTCAAACCCGGTAACCTACCTGAAAGCATACGACGATATTCGCGCATTGTATGCCGACCAGCCTTTAGCAAAAACCAGAGGATATACCCCCGGATTTTTCTCTTTCAATATAGAAGGGGGGCGATGCCCCGAATGCGAAGGCGATGGCCACGTAAATATTGAAATGCAGTTTATGGCCGACATTACATTGGTTTGCGAAAGCTGCAAAGGCAAACGCTTTCGTGAAGAAATACTTGATGTAACTTTCGATGGAAAAACCATTACCGATATACTTGACCTGACAGTTGATGATGCCATTGGGTTTTTTATGGCAGCCAAAAAGCATTGCACCCCGTGCAGGCGCATTGCTTCGCGCATGCAGCCGCTGGCCGACGTAGGCCTGGGTTATGTGCGCCTGGGCCAGCCAAGCAGCACCCTTAGCGGGGGAGAGGCACAACGTATTAAACTGGCATTGTTTCTTACCAAAGGTATTACAACAGCAAAAACACTTTTTATTTTTGATGAACCAACTACCGGCCTGCATTTTCATGATATAAGCAAACTGCTGGTGGCATTCAATGCTTTGATTGAAAACGGACATTCGCTGGTGGTTATTGAACATAACCCCGAAGTAATAAAATGTGCCGACTGGATAATTGACCTGGGACCCGAAGGTGGTGAAAAAGGTGGCAACCTGGTGTTTGAAGGAGTTCCAGAAGAACTGGTAAAATGCCAAAATTCATTCACTGGCAAGTTTTTGCAAGCAGGCAAAAACCAAAAAATAACTACAATGGTTTAAACAAAATGGGAACAATACTTATTACTGGTGCAACCGGAAATGTGGGTTTGGAAGTTATTAAAAAACTTATCGAAAAAAACAGCAACCATAAAGTTTTGGCAGGTGTTATAGATAAACCGGCCCGAAAAAGCATAATTGAAAAATTTGACATAGCAACCATTTTTTTTGATTTTACCAATTTGCAAAGTGTAACAGAAGCTTTGACCTTATGCGATGTGCTTTTTTTACTCCGGCCACCACAACTTGCCGATGTAAAAAAATACTTTGCGCCAATTATACATACGGCCGTTGAAAAGAAAATAAGTCATATAGTTTTTTTATCACTTCAGGGAGCTGAATCAAGCAGGTTGATTCCCCACCACAAAATTGAAAAGCTAATAATTGACAGCGGAATAAATTATACTTTCCTGAGACCGGCTTACTTTATGCAAAATTTTACTACCACCCTTAGAAAAGAGCTGGTTGAAAAAAACCAAATTTTTTTACCAGCAGGTAATGCAAAATTTACCTTGATTGATGTGGAAGATATTGGCACAGTTGCCGCCGAAATATTGACAAATTGTGGTTTGCATCAAAATAAAGCTTATGACCTTACAAATTACGAAAGTCTTAACTTCTCTGAAATGGCAGAAATTATCGGTCAGGAATTAAACAAGCCAATTCGTTTTGTAAGCCCAAGCCTGTTTTCTTTTTTTATTGCCAAAAGGCGTGAAGGGTTTCACCCGGTTTTCATTTTTGTAATGATAATGCTTCACTATTTTCCACGATTTAAGCCTGCACCAAACACTTCTGATGGTGTAGAAAAAATAACAGGTTTAAAACCGAAAACATTTCGTGAATTTGTGATAGCAAATAATGGGCATTTATTATAAGCCAAAATTAAACCACAAAATGCCTTTAATGAACGAAAGAACTCTCTTCAACCTGTTTCAGAAAATGGTGGCTTAATAGGTACACCAGCCTTAGGCCATAAGGGTTGGCCGGTGTTTAAAAGCTTCGGCGCAGGCAGGTTGAAGTTTATATTTGTAGCCGTTGAAAAAAAACGGTCAAAATTAAATGATTCGTCCCGGATATACTTTCAGGGCTTCTTCAAGTATTTTAACTGATTTTTTGAGGTCTTCAACATTAAGCACGTAGCTCAGGCGTATTTCGTCTTTTCCGGCGCCGGGTGTAGAGTAGAAACCCGTTGCCGGGGCCAGCATTACGGTTTGGTTCTCGTATTGAAACGATTCGAGCAGCCACTGGCAAAACCTGTCGCTATTGTCAATAGGCATTCGAGCCGTAACATAAAAGGCACCTTTTGGGTTGGGGCAAATTACTCCGGGAATCCTGTTAAGGCCTTCTACTACTGTATCGCGGCGTGCTTTATATTCTTCAATTACCTCTACAAAATAGCTGTCGGGGGTTGCCATGGCCGCTTCGGCGGCAATTTGTCCGAGTGAGGGCGGGCTAAGACGAGCCTGAGCAAATTTCAAAGCGGTGCTCATTACCTCCCTGTTGCGCGAAATCATGGCCCCAATGCGTACCCCGCAAGCGCTGTAGCGCTTCGATACTGAATCGAACAATATTACGTGTTCTTCAAGCCCCTGAAGGTTAAGCACCGAGAAATGGGTGCTGCCATCGTAGCAAAACTCGCGATATACCTCGTCGGCAAATAAAAACAAATCGTATTTCAAAACGATCTCACGCAGGGTTTCAAGCTCCTGGCGCGAGTAAAGGTAACCGGTAGGGTTGTTGGGGTTGCACACCATTATAGCCTTGGTGGCAGGAGTTATGGCTTTCTCAAAATCTGAAATGGGCGGCAAGGCAAACCCGCTTTCAATACCTGAAATAATGGGCTTCACCTTAACCCCTGCACTGGTGGCAAATCCGTTGTAATTTGCATAAAACGGTTCTGGGATTATAATTTCATCACCCGGATTGAGGCAGGTTTGAAAAGCAAACAGAATAGCCTCCGAAGCGCCTGCCCCTACAATAATCTGATCGGGTGTAACGTGTATGTTGTGCTTTTGGTAATACCTGCACATGCTTTCGCGGTATGAAAGGGTACCAGCCGAATGGCTGTACTCAATCACCTTTATGTTGAGATTGTGCATGGCATCGATCATACTCTGGGGTGTGGGTATATCGGGTTGGCCTATGTTGAGGTGAAACACCTTGGTGCCACGCTTTTTGGCCTGTTCAGAATAAGGAACCAGTTTGCGAATGGGGCTTTCGGGCATTAGCCTGCCCTTATCAGAAATTCTTGGCATTTACAATGAATATTATATGGTTGATATTGTGAGTTTCAGGAGTAAAAGCGGGGCAAAGTTGCCAAAAAATTTTATGATTTCCTAAAAATATTCAGCATCCTTTAATCTGTCTTTTTTTAATTATCGTAATGTTTTATTGCGGTTTGAATTACTTCGCCATGCACTTGTACCACTATATTTTTTTGCCAGGCATTGGTGTGTATTACAATATTTCTTTTGAATGGTCCTGGCCTGGAGGTGTCGTATCGAAAATTAATGATTCCATGCTCGCCTGGTTTGATGGGTTGCGTTGGCCAGGTGGTTACCAGCAAGCCACACGAACTGCGCACCCTGGCAACCTGCAGGTCGTGCTTCCCCGCGTTGGTAATGGTAAAACTGGCCGAGCCTGTGCTGCCGGGTTCGAGCCTGCCCATGTCTATAGTATCTGATGAAACATGGGCATAAGGAAAATTACGAAGGGCTTCAAGGGGTGTTTCAGCCTGAGCATGGGCATAATATCCCAAAAATACGAGCAAAATCAATTGCCTGAAAATAAATACAGCGTGCATCATACTTGAATAAAAAAGCCGGCAAAGTTGCCGGCAAAATTAGGAAAGTTTCCTTATTCTGAAAGCAAAAAATGCTAATGCTTCCCAAACGGGACTGCGATACCCAGCCAGGGAATTGCAAAAAAATCGTCCATGCCCACAACCATGGGAATAAGCAGGCCATAATCGAGGCTAAGTGAGCGGAAATCGAAACGCCCGCCAAAAAACGATATCAGATTGAAATCATCACCTCCGCTTACATAATAGTTTTCGGTCATAAAATAATGCCTGGCTCCTGTTCTTACCATTCCGCTAAGTGAAACAAGGGGGCTTTGAGACCAATCAGTGCCTGCATATCCATAACCCAGGCCTAAACTCAGGTTGCGAATTCGGTTCCCTATTGTTGCCGTAAATGAAAGAAATCCGGCCGCTTCGGTTCCGACACCTGCAATGGCTCCAACCAATAAATTGGCTCCAATAGAAAATTTATCCTTAGAAACAGGAAAAGTTATGGAAGGAACGATCCAAACCGGTGATGGAGTTCCTGCAAATAGAAACAGTGGGATAATCCCTGCCCCAATTGAGAAATTATTGGTGAGGCCGTAATGTACCTGATTGAAGAATATCCAGGAATTCTGATAGTATCCTGAACCCTTAGGGATGCCTAGACCATTGGAAAGCACAAAATAACGATTTCCATGAAAGTACTCATTTTCTTTGGCAGAGCCGGTTGTTTCCTGCTCCGAAGCTTGAATAACATTTTTGGAGATTGGCAGATTTCCGGTAGATTCGGAACCTGAAACAAAATTTTCATTGGTTTCGGAAACATTGACTCCAGCATAAATACTGGCAGTTCTGCATTCAGACTGCCCGGTAGTCGGGTACTCCTGGCTATGCCTTGCCTGCAAATGTACTACCCACAAGGGAAACAGAACCAGGTTCATAAAAATTACAAAGGTTTTCATGTTTATGGTTTGGGTTAAACATTTAGTCGTTCAATATGAATTAAATTACGATTGTCCGACAAAGTAAAAAAGGGTAGAATTTTAGGTCATAGATTCCTCATTACGTGGGGAATGACAGTCAGTTAGCTTCTTAATTAACTGGGTCGGTGGGGTGCCCAACCTACCCCCTTAATTGCCAAAACCATTGAAAACCCTGTCATTTCGGGCAGAGCGAGAAATCACGTAATTTTTGTCGGCCAGTAGTGAAAATATTTTAAAAAAATGGTTGTTCTCAATATCAAAATCATGATTCAAAACAATAAATTAAAAAACGTTATTTTTGCTCACCAAAAAACCGGCAAATGAAAAACAAATTGTTCATAATTATTTTAATCGCGTCAATGACATTCACCAGTTGCAAGCCCAAAACCGGGCACGATACTTTTCCCGTTTACAAAGGCAATGACCTTGGAGTAACCTGGAGCGCCGACAAAACTACTTTCAGAATTTGGGCACCGACTGCCGACGAAATTGTATTGCGCCTTTACAATCAGGGGCACGAAGGCCAGGTGCTTGAAACTTTCAATATGAGGAAGGATCGCCAGGGTACATGGTTTTTCGAATCCGAAGGCGACTGGAAGAACCTATATTACACTTTTCAGGCGCGCTTTGGCGAAACCTGGAACAATGAAGTGCCTGACCCTTATGCCTGGGCTGTAGGCGTAAATGGGAACCGCGGAATGATTATCGACATGAACGAAACCAATCCGGTGGGCTGGGAAAACGATGTACGCCCTCACCTTGCCAGCCATGCTGACATAATAATATGGGAGCTTCACGTGCGCGACTTAAGCATACATCCCAGCTCAGGCTCAAAATTCCCAGGAAAATATCTGGCATTTACCGAAAGGGGAACCAAAAGCCCCGAAGGCCTGCCTACTATGGTAGATCACATGGTTGAACTCGGTATTACCCATGTGCACCTTCTGCCTGTTTACGATTTTTTTACCGTTGATGAAACCCGCCTCGATGTACCGCAGTTTAACTGGGGCTACGACCCGAAAAACTACAACACCCCCGAAGGGTCATACTCAACCAACCCTTACGATGGGCGGGTACGTATCCGCGAATTCAAGCAAATGGTTCAATCGCTTCATAATGCAGGCATTCGCGTTATTATGGACGTGGTGTATAACCACATGTATGATGCAGTGGCCTCGCCCTTTGAGCAATTGGTACCTACCTACTTTTTTCGCCGCTGGGACGATGGTAGCTTTGCAAATGGATCATACTGTGGCAATGAAACTGCCTCCGAAAAGCCAATGATGCGCAAATTCATGATCGAATCGTTGCGCCACTGGGCAACCGAATACCGTATTGATGGGTTTCGATTTGACCTGATGGGCCTCCACGATATTGAAACCATGAACATTATACGCGAAGAAATGGATAAAATTGATCCTAATATTTTTCTGTACGGCGAAGGCTGGACGGCCACAGATACCCCATTGCCTTTGGAAGACCGCGCTATTAAAGCACACGCATCAAGGCTTAACGGGGTAGCGGTATTTAGCGACGATATTCGCGATGGCATTCGCGGACATTGGTACGAGGAAAAGGATCAGGGATTTATGGTGGGCCGCCACGGTGTAAAAGAAAGCATTAAATTTGGAGTGGTAGCTTCGACCAAACACCCGCAAATTGACTATGCGGATGTTAATTATTCCAATGCGCCTTATGCCGACAACCCGCTCAAAACCATTACTTATGTTACCTGCCACGACAACCCGGTGCTATGGGACAAAACCGTGTTTACCTGCATCGATTGCACCAAACAGGAAATGCTTGATATTCAGAAATTTGCTAACGGAATTATACTCACTGCCCAGGGAGTTTCCTTTTTGCATGCTGGCGAAGAAATTGTTCGTACCAAATTTGGAGAACACAATAGCTACAACCTCCCCGACAGCATAAACCAGCTTGTGTGGTCAAACAAAGCCAAACACTACGATGTGTTTGAATTTTATCGCAATTTGGTGGCTTTGCGCAAAAATCACCCGGCTTTTCGTATGCCAACCACCGAAATGATTCAAAAACACCTTAGCTTTCTTGATATTGATCACCCACTTGTTGTTGGATACATTATTGCAAACAACGCCAATGGCGACCGCTGGAAAAACATTGTGGTTTTTTACAATGCCGATGCTGGTAGGGTAGAAACGAGTTTGCCCGATGGCGAATGGCGCGTGGTGGCCTCAAAATATGAAATTAACGAAAAGGGTGTATCAACCCCTGGCTACAATGCCCCCCTTTCGGGGAAGGTGGCTATTCCGGCAAGGTCAATAATGATTTTGGTCGATTCGGCAAGCATCTAAGTATAGCCTGCATTATCGCTTTTTGTAAAAACTGCCCGGAAAATTGTTTGTTAAAATTAATAAGCAACGATTCCGGGCAATTTTTCTTTATGATTTCAGAAAGCTTTTGGCATCCATCAGGGTGGTTTTGCCATTACAGGTCAAAGCATAGTCAAAACCCGGGTGCAGGCAATAGGCACCGGTATTTCCGCTTTTGTCTATTGCAATATAGCCTATTTGATACTGTTTGTAGTCTGGAATTTTATCCACAATTCTCATTACAGCTTCTTCGCATGCTTGCTGGGGGCTGGCTCCGTTTCGCATCAATTCAACAATCAGAAAGGTGCCTAATGTTTTCATAACCAGCTCGCCCTGTCCGGTTGCTGCTGCCCCGCCCACTTCATTGTCGCAAAACAGTCCGGCTCCTATTATTGGCGAGTCGCCAACGCGGCCATGCATTTTGTAGGCGGCACCGCTGGTGGTGCAGGCACCCGAAATGTGGCCCTGTGCATCAATGGCTATCATGCTTATGGTGTCGTGGTTTTCTATATTTATTACCGGTTTGTACCGTGCTTCCACCAGCCATTCTTCCCAAAGGGCTTTAGCCTTTTCAGTAAGGAGGTTTTCTTTTATAAAGCCATTAGCCAAAGCAAAGTCGAGCGCTCCCTTCCCCGAAAGCATTACGTGTGGGGTTTTCTCCATTACCAGTCTGGCTACAGATATTGGGTGCATAATATGCTCAAGGAAGCAAACTGCACCGGCATTTCCTTGCTCGTCCATTATGCAGGCATCTAAGGTTACGCGCCCTTCGCGGTCAGGGTGG
Organism: uncultured Bacteroidales bacterium; assembly: GCA_964348755.1. Taxonomy (GTDB): domain Bacteria; phylum Bacteroidota; class Bacteroidia; order Bacteroidales; family UBA7960; genus UBA7960. The sequence goes on from CAYGDW010000057.1 coordinate 16,595, forward strand.
CCGCCATAACCCACGCTCATCACTTCAGGGTCGGCCTCCGGAACCCTTACCCCCGCCTCCACGGCATCGAGGGCACGTCCACCGGTTTTAAGAATATGCCAGGCAGCCTCGTTGGCGGCAATACCATGCCGCCATGTTGAAATTACCACAGGATTCCCTTCATTGCTTTGGACAGGGTTTTTATCCCTGATGCATGAGGGCAAACCTAATAAACCGACACCTGCCCCAAAACTGAGCGATTGAAAAATGAAACGCCGGCGATTGATCATACATTGAGGTTTTTTGGTTTTTATGACTTACTTTTGAATCGTGGTTCCGAAAGTAAAAAAAAATGCAAAATCGACCAATAATATTGCTTGAAGCCTGTGTTGAAACCTTTGATAAGGCGATGGTTGCCGAAAAAAACGGCGCCCACCGCATTGAATTTTGCGACCGGCTTGACCTGGGCGGCAAAACCCCTCCAACCAAACTGGTACAAAAGCTTTTAAACGTCATTCAAATTCCGGTTATGGTTATGGTTAGGCCTCGCGGCGGAGATTTCGTTTATACCGACGCTGAATTTTTGGAAATGCAGCACCAAATTATCCTAATGAAATCGCTCGGATGCCATGGTGTGGTTTTCGGATTGTTAACCCCAGAGGGCGAAATTGATGTGGCGCGAACAAAAATCCTTACCGAACTCGCCCGCCCTATGCAGGTTACTTTTCATAAGGCCTTTGATGAGTGCCCCGACCTTTTGGTGGCTTTAAATGCCATAAAAACGACAAAGGTTGACAGGTTGCTGACCTCTGGCGGAAAAGCTACTGCATTAGAAGCAGCCGATGTGCTTGAACTCCTGATAAAAAATGCTGCACAAATGCCCCAAATATTAGTGGCCGGGAAAGTAAACCATAATAATCTTGATGAACATAGAGTTTTGATTCCCAGTGCAAAGGAGTTTCACGGACGAAAGATTGTACCCGGACTTTAGCAATTCAATCAATAGTTTTCTTAATTTTCAATTTTTTTTCCACAATTTCCACAATTATGGCCATTGAAGTACGCGAATTAATTGGCAGAAAAGATCTTCGAACCTTTATTTACCTGCCCGAAGCAATACATAAAAACCACGCTAACTGGGTTCCACCACTATATATTGACGATTTGTCGTTCTTTAATTCAAAGAAAAACAAATCTTTCGCGCATTGTATAACCACCCTGGCCCTCGCATGGGAAGGCCAAAGGCCGGTTGGCCGAATAATGGGCATAATAAATCCGCATTATAATGAATTGCATAACGAAAGGAATGCCCGGTTTTTTGCCCTGGAATGCTATCAGGACCTTGAAATTGCCCGCGTGCTGGTTGAATATGTTTGTAACTGGGCACGCAGCCATGGAATGCAAAAGTTGGTAGGTCCCCTGGGTTTTTCTGATAAAGATCCTCAGGGCTGTCGTATAGAAGGCTTTGATGAACCCCCAGCCATAACTACGGCAAACAATTTTAGCTGGATGAAGGACTATTACGAAAAACTTGGATTTCAGAAAGAAATAGATCTGGTTTCATACATGATACCCATGCCCGAAAAAGTACCCGAATACATTGAGCGTATTTCTGGCAGGGTAATGGGTGCAAATGGTTATAAATTGCTGGAGTTTACATCGCGCAGGGAATTGAAACCCTGGATTGTGCCAATTTTTAGATTGGTTAATGAATCTTTTGTAAATATATACGGTTTTATTCCGCTCGACGAAAAGGAAATGCACGAACTGGCCAACCGATATATACCAATACTTGATCCGCGATTTGTAAAGGTTGTGGTAAACCTGCAAAACGAGCCCATTGCCTTTGTGGTAAGCATGCCCGAACTCAGCCGTGGCATACAACGTGCACGTGGTAGGCTACTGCCATTTGGCTGGTATTATATTTTGCGCGAAAACCGCCGTACCCGAATGCTTACATTGCTTCTGGGCGCCATTAAGGAGCCACACCGCGGAAAAGGCCTTGATTCGTTAATGGGTTTACGCATTCTCGAATCGGCTTATAAAGCCCAAATGGAATTTATTGACAGTCACCTGATTTTGGAAACCAATACCCTTATGAGGGCTGAGTGCGAAAGGATTAACGGTAAAGTATATAAACAATTCCGCATTTTTTTCAAAAACCTTTGATTTTCATTCACTACTGGCCGACAAAAATTACGTGATTTCTCGCTCCGCTCGAAATGACAGG
>CAYGDW010000058.1:0-18332 GCA_964348755.1 uncultured Bacteroidales bacterium
CCCCATTAATAAAAAGCTAACTGACTGTGATTCCGAACGTAGTGATGAATCTCATGCATAAAATCTTACCCTTTTTTACTTTATCGGACAATAGTGATAAAAAACAAAAAGGCTGCCAAACAGGGCAGCCTTTTTTGTACAAGAAGCTATCAGCTTTTATATTTCATTATTTTTATGGTTGTCTTTATAGGCAACAATTTTAAGTGTGTCGTGAGCAATAACCAGTTCTTCGTTGGTTGGCACTACCATAACTTTTACAGGCGAGTCGTGCTTTGAGATGAGTTCAAGTTTTCCGCGAATGCCTGTATTGCGGTCGGGGTCGAAATTTACCCCTAGAAATTCGAGTCCTTTGCACACGGCTTCGCGTGTTTCGGGTCCGTTTTCGCCTACCCCGCCGGTAAATATCAGCAGGTCAATGCCACCCATGGCAGCAGCATAAGCCCCAATGTATTTTTTAATGCGGTAAATATACATATCGAGTGCCAGTTGGCTGCGCTTGTGACCTTGATTCCATGCCGCATTTTCAATGTCGCGCATATCGTATGAAATGCCGCTAATACCAAGCACCCCGCTTTTTTTGTTTATCAGGTTGTTGGCATCTTCAATGCTGAGGCCTTTCTTTTTTATAATATAAAGGAGTGCACCCAGGTCAAGGTCGCCTGTTCGGGTGCCCATCAGGAGGCCTTCAACAGGGGTTAGCCCCATTGATGTATCTACTGATTTGCCGTTTTTAATTGCTGCAATTGACGCCCCGTTTCCCAAATGGCAGGTTATGGCCTTAATGTTGTCTTGGCGCATAAAAAGCGCGTCGCAGGCACGCTGAAAAACATATTTGTGGCTGGTGCCATGAAATCCATAACGCCTTATCTTGTCATCCTCATAAAGCTCGTAAGGCAAGCCGTACATAAATGCATGCTGAGGAATGGTCTGATGAAATGCTGTATCGAAAACTGCCACCATGGGTACATTTGGAAGCAGTTTTTTCATAGACTGGATGCCTTTGAGGTTGGCAGGGTTGTGCAAAGGCGCCAGCTCAATCACCTCTTCAATATTGTTTTCAACGTCCTGAGTAATCAGGGCGCTGGCACTGAATTTTTCTCCGCCATGGGCCACGCGGTGCCCCACGGCATAAATTTCTTCGATAGATTCAATGACGCCATGTTTGGGGTCGAGCAGGGCTTTAAGTATCAGATTTATACCTGTTTCATGATCGGGCACATCCTGAATCAGCATAAAGGTGTCCTTGCCCTTGGGCTGATGCTTCAGTTCGCTGTCTTTCAATCCGATACGATCGAGCAACCCTTTTGCAAGCAGTTCAGCATTGTTGGCCATGTTTATGAACTGATACTTTACCGAAGAGCTGCCGCAGTTAAGCACTAAAATTTTCATTTGTAAATTTGATTTTTTTAAGGGTTTGAAAATATTGTAAATGAATTAAAGTCAATTATTTGCCTGCGGCCTGATTTACTGTTATAGCTACCAGATTAACGATGTCATCAACCGAGCAGCCCCTCGAAAGGTCGTTGATAGGTGCTGCCATTCCCTGTAATACCGGGCCAACGGCTTCGGCGCCAGCCAGTCGTTGCACCAGTTTATAGGCAATATTGCCAACTTCGAGGTTTGGAAAAATCAGTACGTTTGCTTTGCCGGCTATGGGGCTGCCAGGTGCTTTGCTCTTGCCTATTGCCTCTACAATGGCGGCATCGGCCTGAAACTCGCCATCAATAAGCAGGCTGGGATCCATTTCTTTGGCTATGCGGGTTGCCTCTATTACCTTTTGACACATGGGGTGGGTGGCACTGCCTTTGGTGGAGAAACTCAGCATGGCTACCCGAGGCTCAATGCCTACAATGGCACGGGTAGTTTTGGCAGTGGTCACAGCAATTTCGGCCAGCTCCTTAGCTGTGGGGTCGGGATTAACAGCGCAATCGGCAAAAACTATTATGCCATTATCGCCCCATTTTTCCTCTTTCATTATCATGATAAACGCCCCCGAAACAACGCTAATTCCAGGCAGGGTCTTTACTATCTGAAATGCCGGCCTCAACACGTTGCCGGTCGAATTGGCTGCCCCGGCTACCTCGCCATCGGCATCGCCATTCTTAATAAAAAGTGTTGCAAGGTAAAGCGGGTCGGCCACTAGCCTGTTGGCCTCCTCAAGGCTCAGGCCATTTTTTTGGCGAATCTCATAAAGCATTTGTGCAAAATATGGCCGGCGCTCCCAGCTTACCGGATCAATTATGGTGGCGCTTTCTATGGCTTTTAAGCCGTGTTGGCTGGCCAGATTCAGTATTTCCTGGCGATTGCCCAGCAAAATCAGGCGGGCAAGGCCCTCTTCAATAATTATGTTGGCCGCCTTGAGGGTGCGTTCTTCGGTGCCCTCGGGCAAAACAATGGTTTTGTTTTCTTTTCTGGCTTTTTGTTTAATCGATTCGAGCAATTGCATTCCGAAAAAAATATTTAGATACCTGATTTACTTGTTTTTAAAACGCTGCAAAATTAGGATAAATTTAAGGGAGGGCAAAATGAAATCTGTATTTTTTTTCACCAAAATGCCGCGAAAAAAACAATTATTTGTTATTTCGTTAACAAACTGCTTTTTACCACTTAAAAAACTCGTTGCTTAAAAACAACTAACTTTGCATAAATTTTCCAGCCTTACATAATTATATGAAGTTTCGGGGGTTTCTAATTCTTTTCGGGCTGTTATTGCCGCTTTTTCTGGCTGGCACTCCTATGTTTGGCCCGCCCTTTACACTCCCCGATTTTGAGTATAAATACCCTGCAAATGACAGTTTGTGGAGGAAGGGCTTTAGCCCGCCCATTAAACTTTTGTTAGACACTGCAATATTAAATTCGGCCAGTTTTTATGGAAACTATCATTTATTGCCTGCAAATGCATTAAACCCTCAGCCAATAAAACAAAGGTCAGTTTCCGACTGGATGATTTGGGCTGTGATTTTGAGCCTTGGCGCCCTTTCGGTTGCAAAACTTTTTTATCCCCACCGATCAAAGCAAATTTTAAGAGCTACCCTTACGGGCAGGCATTTTAATATGATGGAAAGGGATGGGAACTTGTTTGATGAAACCCCTGGCTGGCTCATGTTTTTAAATTTTTTAACCATTATTGCGCTGCTTGTTACACAAACCATAATACAAATTGATTTGCTTAACCTGGGCTTTGGGTTTGCCCCAATTATAATTTTTATTGGTGTAGCGGGTTTAATCATTTTGTATCTTTTGATAAAATGGCTGTTAACGGGTTTTTTTGCCTGGGTATTCAATACCCAAAAGGCAAACAGGGCGTATTTCAAAAATATTTTTCTTTACAATAACCTGTCAGGCATAATTCTACTTCCGTTGGTGGTTTTTAACACCTACAACCCATCACTGCCTGGTCTTTACTTTTCGTGGGCAGTATTTTTACTCTTTACTATTATCAAAGTTATAAGAGGGGCAATTATTGGTTACACCCAAGCCCGTTATTCAACATATTACTTAATTTTGTACCTTTGTGCCATCGAATTGGCACCTGTGCTCATACTGGCTAAAGTTGCAAGCAGGGTGTTCGTGCCTGGTTGAGAATTTTTTGATTGAAACCCCATAATTTATAACTAAAAAATTAGGAGACGGCTTTTTGAAGATTAAACATATACTGATTTCGCAACCTTCACCTGAAAATGAAAAGTCGCCCTATTCCGACCTGATCAGGCAATTTAACCTCGATATTACCTTTCGCAAACTAATAAAGGTAGAGAGGATTGGAGCGAAGGAATTTCGCCAGCAGCGAATTCATATTCCGGATTTTACAGCCTTAATTTTTACCTCTAAACACGCGGTTGATCATTTCTTTGCATTAGCCGAAGAGATGCGGGTTCAGATTTCAGACAACATGAAGTACTTCTGTACATCTGAGGCCATTGCCCTTTATTTGCAGAAATACGTTCAATACCGCAAGAGAAAAATATTTTTTGGCAAAAACCAGTTTGCCGATTTGTTAGATATTATTCGAAAGCAAAAAGACGAAAAGTTTATATTTGTTTGCGCCGAAAATCACCAGAACGAAATACCCCAGTTGCTTAATCAGCACAAGGTCAATTACGTGTTTGCCCCCATTTACCGTACTGTGTCTGAGGACCTTTCTGATCTGAAAATAAATAATTACCAGATGATTGTGTTTTTTAGTCCTTTCGGAATTTTATCACTCAAAAAGAATTTTCCTGACTTTGTGCAGGGCGAAACCATATTTGGTGCTTTTGGCGAAGCTACAGCCCAGGCAATTGAAGACGAAGGTTTTACGCTTCACATAAAAGCCCCGACTGAGAAGTTTTCTTCAATGGCAATGGCCATGCATGATTTTTTGCAAAAAAACAAGAAGTAAGGACGCCTTCAGTTATATTTCGTAGTATTTGCCCTGCCAAAAACCCCAACATAAGGTCTGTATGCAAACCCTGAGCAAAAGCGAACGGCTATGCAACTTCAGATTAAAGGAATTGCTGTTCAACAAGGGACAGGGCTTTTTCGCCTACCCTTTCAGGGTGTTTTATTTTACAATAGGCAACGTCAACCTCGAGCCATTTTTTTTTAAGCCCGATGGTATTGTTTTTGAAGGCAGGCCCGAAGGATTGCCCGAAGCGCGTCAAATGCAAAACCCCTCGTGGCCTCAGCGTTGTCTGCCCGAAAATGCTTTCTTTGATTTTCCGGCAAAAATGATGGTTTCCGTTGCGCGAAAGAACTTTAAAAGGGCAGTTGATCGCAACAAAATTAAAAGACTTGTTAAAGAATCTTATAGAAAAAACAAACCTTCAATTTATCCGTTTCTTCAAGGCAAGGGCCTGTTTTGCTTAATAGCCTTCGTTTATACGGCCCGCGAAATAATGACTTATGCCGAAGTTGAGAATAAAATGGTGATAACCTTACAAAGGATTACGGCGGCAATTGAAAGCCAGGGCGAAAAAATAAATCTGAAAAGCTAAAGTTAAAAAGGTGAGAGTGGTTGGTTTTTTTAAAAAGATTTTGGTTTTGGTTATGGTTGGGCTTATCAGGTTATACCAGGGTGCCATTTCGCCTTACCTTCCCAACAGTTGCCGCTACACGCCAACCTGCTCTCATTATGGGGTTGAAGCAATAAAAAAGCATGGCCCTTTTAAAGGGGGCTGGCTTACCCTGAAAAGGTTTTTGTCGTGCAACCCCTGGGGCGGCAGCGGATACGACCCGGTGCCCTGATCCGATAAATTTAAAAATATTTGCAAAATGAACATTTTCAGAAAAATTACGGTCAAAACCAGAACATTGCTCATTATTGCCTTCCTGGTGGTTTCAAGTGTTTTTATTACTGCCTTCGAATCGCGCAATTTTGAAATTGCAAAAAACCTCGATATTTTTGCCAGCCTTTTTCGCGAACTGGTTATTAATTATGTTGACGAGGTAAATCCTGCTGAGTTAATGAGAACCGGCATTAATGAAATGCTGTATTCGCTCGATCCCTACACCAATTTTATTCCCGAGTCAGAAATTGAAGATATGCGCTTTATGACCACTGGCCAGTATGGCGGCATTGGCGCGCTGATTACCACGCGTGACGACTACACCATTATAACAGAGCCATACGAGGGTTTTCCGGCTTTTAAGGCCGGGCTGCTTCCGGGCGACCGCATCCTTGAAATAAGCGGGCAAAAGCTTAAGGGCGTAGGCTCTGAGCAGGTGCGCGAGCTCCTCAAAGGGCAGCCCGGCACCACCATAAACCTGCTGATTGAACGCCCCGGCGAGCCCAGGCCACTTGTTAAACCGGTTACCCGCGAAGTAATTTCAATTAGCAATATCCCATATTTTGGTATGCTAAACCAAACAACCGGTTACATAAAGCTTACCGGTTTTACGCAATATGCCGGGCGCGAAGTAAGAGATGCCTTCGAACAGCTAAGGCAAAACCACCAGATAGAAAGCCTTGTGCTTGATCTCAGGGGCAACGGCGGAGGGCTCCTTAATGAAGCCGTAAACATTACAAACCTGTTTGTTGAGAAAAACAAAATGGTGGTAAGTACGCGTGGAAAAATTGCCGAACGCAATACTACCCACCGCACGCTAAACAACCCAATTGACACCGAAATTCCTTTGGTAGTGCTGGTTGACCGGGGATCGGCATCGGCCTCTGAAATTGTGGCCGGGGCCATTCAGGATTTCGACCGTGGAGTAATAATTGGACACCGAACCTTTGGCAAAGGACTGGTGCAAAACCTCATTCCGCTAAGCTACAATACACAGCTTAAAGTTACCGTAGCAAAGTATTACATCCCCAGCGGGCGTTGCATTCAGGCCATTGATTATGCCCAACGAAACGAAGATGGGAGCGTGGCCATGATCCCAGATTCGCTCAAAAAAGCTTTTACCACACAAAACGGCCGCACTGTTTATGACGGTGGCGGCATTGAACCCGACATTGTGATTGCTCCGCAAATGCTCAGCAACATTTCTGTAGCCTTGCTTACCAGGTTTCTGATTTTTGATTATGCAAACCATTTCTTTCGCCTCAATAATAGCATAGCCCCTGCAGGCGAGTTCAAAATTTCTGATGCTGTTTACAACGACTTTATTGCGTTTCTTTCTGACAAGGATTACGATTACGAAACCCGCAGCGAGCGCCTTTTGGCCGAATTGAAGCAAGCTTCGAAAAACGAAAAGTATTTCAGCGCCATTGAGAGCGAATACGAGGCACTTCACCGCCGCATTATGCACAACAAGGAAGAAGACCTCCAAACATTTCGCAGCGAAATTTCGGAATTACTGAAAGAGGAAATCGTTTCGCGCTATTACCACCAGCGGGGCAGGGTGCAGGCCTCCCTCACCAACGATCGCGAAGTGTCAAAAGCCTTGCAATTGCTCTCGAACGGTAGCGGATATCGCAGTATTTTGGCAGGCAAAAGATAAAATTCATCTTTTCTTCATCTTTGGTTATTACTTTTGCCCGAGAGTCAACACCCTTAAATGAAATACCTGATAGCCATAGCATTTTTAATTTTGGCAGTTGCTTTTGAAAATCAAGCATATTGCCAGGAACCTGGGCCACCGGCCCGGCAAAGTGAGCCGGCCCTTGAGCAGCCTGTGGTAGTGCCGCCCCCAGCGCGGCAGATAGAACCATCGCAAAAAGAAAGGGCAGGAATAAAACAGGTTGGCCCCCGCCAGCCCGAAAGGGGAGCTGCAAGGCCTCAAATACTGCGCGAGCGTGGTGCCAGGCCCGAAATTGTTCGACCTGGAGGAAGGCCTGCAGGGGCCGGAAGACCACAAGGTGCCCGAAGGCCCGTAAGAAGGTAACTGTAACCCAACCTCAATGACAAGGACTATAATTAAACACATCCTTATTGCCTTGGTAATTGGCTTTTCAAAAATATATGCACAACAGCCCGAAAATAATACTTCTCCGTTAAAACAACCTTCAAATCAGGTTTTTGCCGGTGTGGGCTTTGGAAGCAACCTGATTTATTTTGGCACAAGCCTTACGGGCAATCAACCATACCTTTCGGCCGAGTTGCTTTATGCCTGGGAGGAAGGTATATGGGCTGGCGCCGGATTTTTTCACCTGCCGGGTACCCAACCCTTTATTGCATTTTCAAACTTCGCCGTCGGTTATTCCCACGTTTTTAATCAGATCTTCGACGCCTCAACCAGTATATCAAGGTTCAATGCCAACAATGTGGCAAGCGTCGATACATATTCCGATTATACGTTTTTAAGTGCAAGCCTGGGTATAGACTGGGTGGTGCTTTATACAAGCATAAAACCCGGCTGGTTGTTTGCCCAGGAAAACAGCTTTTATTTGCTTGTAAAAAACAGCCATTATTTTTTTACCCGAAACCTGGGAAACAGCAATTCCTTTTTTAGTTTTAATCCAGGACTGTCGTTCATGATCGGAACTTATGCCTGGCTGAGTCATACAACCCGCCCTTTATACCCTATAAGGCGCAGGCCGGGTATGATTATTACACCCGTGCCTATTGAGGTAAATCAGGAATTCAGACCCCTGGACATGCAAATAAGCCTGCCCGTTGCATTTAACACCAAACGTATGAGCCTTGAGTTTGAACCTGCCTTTTTCTATAACTTCTATCAGGTTGAAACCTTGCCAAAAGGGGGGCATTTCTTTTTTACCACAGGCATTTATTTCAAATTAAACTAATATGAACGTGCTGATTGTAGAAGATGAAAAAAACCTGGCCAGCGAAATTGCTTCATTTCTTCAAAAGGAACATTACCTTGCAGAAACGGCACATACCGGCATAGATGCTTCTGAAAAAATTGCTGTAAACCTATACGATTTCATTTTGCTCGATTTGGGCCTGCCCGATTACGATGGACTTGACTTATTGCGCGAAGCAAGGGAAATAAACCACGAAGCTGCAATTATTATTATAACAGCCCGCGGTGAGGTTGATGATAAAATAAAAGGACTTGATCTTGGGGCCGACGATTATATTGCCAAACCCTTTGCCCTGCCAGAGCTAAAGTCGCGCATGGCAGCCATAACACGCCGTAAATTTGGCCTAAACAACAACACAATTGCCATTGGTAAGTTTTTTCTTGATCAGCTTTCGCGAAAAGTAATGTGTGGCAACCATGAGGTTGAGCTGACAAAGAAGCAGTTTGACCTGCTCTATTATATGGTACTCAATAAAAACAGGGCGCTCACCCGCATTCAGCTTTATGAGCACATTTGGGGAAATTTGCTCGACAATGAGTACGACAGCAATTTTATTGACGTACATATAAAAAACCTTCGCAGGAAAATGGCCGAACATGCCCCGGTAGATTGGCTCGAAACGGTTAGGGGAGTTGGCTACAGAGCTAATTTTGATTAAAATGAAACTTCGTTATAAACTTGCCCTGTACAACCTGCTGACAAAAGCTATATTTGTTGCCGTATTCCTGGTGGTAATGCCGTATTTTCTCGAAAAAGTCAACATTATTCAAACCGACAACGAGCTTATCAGCAAGCGCGAACAGGTTATGGGTATTATTGCCGAATTTGGAATTGAAGGCCTTGCCTCCGATACGGCCACCAATGCTTTTGGCAGTTATAACATTTTAAAACAGGAGTATATAAGCCTGGAAAGGGCAGCCACAGACAGCCTCTGGAATTTTATTGAGATAACTCAGCGCATGGTCGATGACGAAGTAATTGACTACCGTGTGCTGAACTATTCCTTTATGGTCGATGGCGTTACATACCTGCTTGAAATTGGAACAAGCCTGGACAGTATATACAAAACCGAAAGAAACATACGCAGTATTTCCTTGGTATTGCTGGGCCTTTTTGTGGTAATTTCTTTTATTGCCACCACGAGCATTTCGGGCATTCTTACGCGCCCGCTCGAACAAATTGCCCTAAAGCTGAAAAATACAAACTCGCCCGCACTTTTTGACTCAAAACCAGTAAAAACTTCAACCACCGATTTTCAATACCTCGACAAGTCATTGTGTGAATTAATGGAGAAAACACACCATCTTTTTGTAAAGGAAAGAGAAATAACGGCCAATATTTCGCATGAGCTGCTTACTCCGATTTCGGTAGTTCAGAGCAGGCTCGAAAACCTGCTAAACACAGGAGGGCTTTCGGAAAATGTTGCTGAAAAAGTTTCAGAGTCGCTGCGCACACTTCACCGCCTTAAAGGGATTATCAACTCCCTTTTGCTTATTGCAAGAGTTGAAAACAAGCAGTTTGTTAAAAACGAAAGTTTTTTTTTAGTAGAATTGCTTAAAGAGGTGATTGAAGAAATTGAACCCATTTCGGCCGATAAAGACCTTGAAATACAAACCCGCTTTGAGGCAGACTATTGCATTATTGAAGCCAACCGATCACTACTCTATGCCTTGTTTTTTAATATACTGAACAATGCCGTGAAATTTTCGGGCCACGAGTTTAACGGCCCCGTGGTGGTTCATAGCTATGCAAAGGCCGAAACCTTTGAGATTGAAATAAGCGATCATGGGCCAGGTATGCTTCCCGAACTGGCTGCCGAATTATTTGAAAGGTTCAGAAAGCGAAAATCGCCCAATGGACACGGGCTGGGACTGGCTATTGCTAAAAGCATTGCTGATTTTCACAACATTGATATTCAGGTTAAAACGTCTCCCGGCCTTGGGACAAGTTTTATTTTTGGTTTTCCAAAATACTCTTAAAAGTTTTCCAAATCCTGCTTTATTCATAGTTTCTTCATTCGTTTCCTGTTATTTTTGCCTAATAATATTGAAAAGCTGCCACTAACATTTTCCGGTTTTTCCTGAAAAGATTCTTACCAAATCTTCCAAATTATGAAACGAGCCTGATTCGTAAAACACAAACAAGGATGAACCGAAGTACAGCGAAGTTAAAATTCATCATGCAAGTCCACTCGTCCCGCCTAAGGCAGTACGAGTCTGGCTATCCGCCCTTAATTTAAAAATTATTTACTTATGAAAAAACCAATTTTAATTTTTGCTCTTTTGATGGGCTTAGGTGGTATGCCTGCGGCCCAAAGTCAGGGACCTCAGAACCAAGGTCAACGTGAGCGAGTTCGGAACCATTACACTGAAACCCATGGTCAGCAAGTAAGCAATGTTGCCCAAACCATCGAATCGGGTAGTGAAAAGGGCCAGGTTGTGAGCGAAACTGCCCGAATGCGCCGCGAAGACCGCAGGCAACTGCGCGAGCAACGAAGGCTTGATGCCCGTGAGCGTCGCCAGCAGCGTAAGGAAATGGGCCGGGAACGTCGTGAACACCGCCAGCAGCATGACAATCTTCACGAAACCCCTGGTCAGAGACCCGAAAATACAGCCCGCCCGCAAGGCGGCCAAAGGCCAAATCCACCGCGCCATGGTCAGAATAACGGTGGCGGACGCCCCAAATAACTAGTTTAGCCCCGCTACAGCGGGGTTTTTTTATAGCACCAGGTTAATTGAGCAACTGTTATTTGAAACTCGAAGCTGCTTGCGTAAGAAAAAATTTGTTATTTTAAAATTATATATCACTATTGTCCGACAAGAATTACGTGATTTCTCGCTTCGCTCGAAATGACAAGGCTTTCCGATTTTTTGAGGAAGATAGGTATTGGGCGGCGGCTTCGCTCCCGCCCAATACCTATCAAGAAACTAACGGTCTGTTATTCCGATTGTAGTGAGGCATCTCGAACAGGTAATTCTTCCGTTATTAGATTTTGCCGGACAATAATAATTTTATATAAGCCTTTTATAAACTTCCTCTTTTTCTGTGCCCAACAAAAGGTTTTATTAATTTTGAGGCCTAAATATGACCAAAAACCCAAGCCATGTACGGAAAAATAAAGCAACATTTGCAGCAGCAGCTTATTGAAATTGAAAATGCAGGCCTTTACAAGAAGGAGCGCATTATTACCAGCCCACAGGGTGCCGAAATAAGCCTGAACACTGGCCAGAAGGTGCTTAATTTTTGCGCCAACAACTACCTGGGCCTTTCAAACCACCCTGCCGTAATTGAAGGTGCCCGCCTGGGTATGCAAACACATGGGTTTGGCCTTTCGTCGGTTCGCTTTATTTGTGGCACCCAGGATTTGCACAAAGAACTTGAAGCACGCATTGCCCGCTATTTTGGTACCGACGACACCATACTTTATGCTGCCTGTTTCGATGCCAATGGTGGTGTTTTCGAGCCATTGTTCGACGAAAGTGATGCCATAATTTCTGACGAACTGAACCATGCCTCAATTATAGATGGAGTAAGGCTTTGCAAAGCCGCCCGCTACCGGTACACCCACTCCGATATGGCTGATCTTGAAAAACAACTGATTTCAGCCCAAACACAACGACACAGAATTATTGTAACCGACGATGTTTTTTCGATGGATGGCGACCTGGCCAAAATGGATGAAATATGCGCCCTGGCCGAAAAATATGACGCCCTGGTTATGACCGATGTGTGCCACAGTGCCGGATTTATTGGTGCTACCGGACGAGGCGCCCCCGAACATTTTGGTGTTTTAGATAAAGTTGACATTATAACCGGAACACTGGGTAAAGCCCTTGGGGGTGGATTGGGTGGATTTACTACAGGCCGAAAGGAAGTCATTGATATGCTGCGCCAGCGCTCGCGCCCATACTTGTTCTCAAACTCTCTCAGCCCGGCAATAGTAGGCGCTTCACTGGCCGTTTTCGACCTGATTGAATACAATACCAGCCTTCGCGACAAATTAATGGAAAATGCCACATACTTCCGTGCCAAAATGCAACAAGCTGGGTTCGATCTTAAACCCAGCGAATCGGCCATAGTGGCAATTATGCTTTATGATGCAAAACTATCGCAGCAATTTGCCGCAAATATGCTCGACCAAGGTATTTATGTTATTGGTTTTTATTACCCCGTTGTGCCAAAAGACAAAGCCCGTATTCGTGTGCAGCTTAGCGCAGCCCACAGCATGGACCAAATCGATTTTGCAATTGATAAGTTTATAAAGGTGGGCAAAAAACTAGGGATTATCTGATCTTATGGCCTTATAACCACGTGTTTGCAAATAATTTTCGGCAACCAAAACAATAGCAATACAGCCGCGAACAACCGAATAAATGGTTTTGTGCATTGGTTAACAGCTCCCCATTTTTAGGGATGCCTTGTAGTTGCATCATGCGGTATGTGGCTTTTTATAATGTTACTTTCCGCCCAAACATATTATGGCCTAAACCGCTGATTTTTATTAATAATCACATTTTTGACATTCAGAATCTGAAACGCCAGGGGTTTCCGATTGATGCAATTGAGGCTAAAGTCGGCCTCAATTAATTTTAACCATAGTAAAAATCGCTGATAATAGGGATTGCCAGGCAGGGGAATACCACCCACCTTTGCCCTGCAATTTAAACACCACACTTATGATCAGAAAAAGTTTTAAAATAAATGCAAACTATTTGAAAAACCGCAGAATGCTACCAGCAATAAGCCTTTTTTCAATAAATGGTTTTGGGTTAAAAACGGTTTTGTTGCTCATTTTAGTTTTTTGCTTCGGTATTTCGAAGGCATTAGCATCGGGGCTTGATACAAAAACCAAAGTTGCCTCGGGCGAAGACGACCTGTCAATTAATTTTATAAATCTCAGAGAGTTTACGGTTAAGGCCACTGCTCCCCGCAACGAAATATTGCGGCTTCCGGCCATTAGCGGAACGCATATTTTTTCTGGTAAAAAAAATGAGGTTATCATGCTTGGCTCCATCGATGCCGACTTGTCAATAAATAATCCTCGCCAGGTTTTTGCAACGGTTCCCGGGGTAAGCATTTGGGAAAATGACGGTACTGGTATTCAACTCGGAATAGCTACCCGCGGATTAAATCCAAACCGGTCGTGGGAGTTTAATGTAAGGCAAAACGGGTATGATATCAGCAGCGAAGTATTCGGTTATCCTGAGGCTTATTATACGCCGCCCTTGGAGGCTGTCAGCCGCATTGAACTGGTTCGCGGAGCTGCCTCACTGCAGTTTGGTCCACAGTTTGGTGGTTTGCTCAATTTTGTAATAAAGGAGCCTGCCCCCGATCGTCCATTTGCTTTCGAAACCCAACAAACAGTGGGTTCGTATGGGCTGTTCAACTCATACAACTCAATTGGGGGCACTGCCGGAAAGTTTTCATACTTTGGCTATTACCATCGCAGGTCGGCAAACGGCTGGCGAAATAACAGCCGCTACAATATCGATGCCGGATATATTTCGCTCAATTATGCCGTAAACTCGCAGCTAAAACTCAGCCTTCAATACAGCAAAATGGGCTATTCAAGCCAACAGCCAGGAGGTTTGACCGACGCTCAGTTTATTACCGACCCAAGGCAATCGGGTCGAGACCGAAACTGGTTCAGTACCCCATGGAATGTAGCGGCTTTTAAACTCGACTATGCCATTACCGAAAAATCTGCCCTCAGTGTTACCTTGTTCGGTGTGCTTGCCGAGCGCAACAGCGTAGGTTATGTGCGCCCAATACACGTGCCCGACACCTTCAATGTGGCCATCAGAAACTATAACCCCCGCCAGGTTGATCGCGACTTGTATTTCAATTATGGAGCCGAAGCACGGTTTCTGCAACAATACAAATTTTTTAATGGACAAAATGCGTTTTCGGCGGGTGTAAGAATGTATCGCGGAGAAACCGACCGCCTGCAGCAGGGCATTGGAACCTCCGGAAGAGATATGGACTTTTCCATTGCAGCACTTCAGCCAAACGGAAGTGAGTTTGCACGCGACCTGTTCTTTGCTACCAACAATTTGGCGCTTTTTGCCGAAAATATGTTCCAAATATCCCCACGCCTGGCTATTACACCCGGGTTGCGTTACGAAATTATTAACAACTTTGCCAGCGGTACTATCAATGCTTCGACCACTGGCAATATTGGAGAAAGGGAACATAAAAGAGGATTTATACTGGCTGGTGTTGGTGCCCAATATACCACCACCCAAACTTCTAACTTGTATGCCAATTTTTCGCAGGCATTTCGCCCTGTAACTTTTGCTGAGTTAACCCCTTCGGCAACTACCGATATTATTGACCAGCAAATGCGCGATCAGAAAGGCTTTAACTTCGATGCCGGATTTCGTGGTACCCTTACAAGTGCAATTACCTTCGACATCGGAGTATTTTATCTCGAATATGGAAACCGAATCGGAACCATCGTAAAAGATGGAGCAAACTTTCGCACAAACATCGGGACATCAGTGAGCAAGGGAGTTGAAAGCTTTATTATGATTGAGCCCCTGAAGTTTTTTGAAAACGCAACCCGCTTCGGAAATGTGATACTTTTTGCATCAAATGCACTTATCAATGCCAAATACACCCAGTGGAACAACCCTGCTGCACAAGCAAACCCAGCCCTGAATCTGGCAGGAAACCGCGTTGAGAATGCCCCTGAGTATATACACAGGTTTGGTATAACCTATCATGCCGGGCGTTTCTCGCTTACCACACAGCTCAATACGGTTGGCGATGTATTTACCGATGCCTCAAATACCGAAAACCCGAATGCAGCCGGAACCATTGGGAAACTCGATGGCTACAAAATGTTGGATTTGTCGGCAAGCTACAGATTTGGCGCAAATTACAACCTGAAAATTGGCGTCAACAACCTTACCGACCAGGCCTATTCAACCCGAAGGGCAGGAGGCTACCCCGGGCCCGGGCTTATGCCTGGTCAGGGACGCACAGCATACATAAGTGTTGGGGCACGATTTTAAAACCCAGGCCAACCTATTGGTTACTTAATAGATCAGTTTGAATTTTGAAACTGCATCCCAAGGCGGGGTGCAGTTTTTTTTATTTGTTTTCGGTTTGGCGTCGCCAATGCACTCTTGTTTCCATTTTTACTGCACGGACTGTTCCCGAAATCACTGCAGTCCATTTTCCCGAAATCGCTGCACTTCTTGTTCCTGTTTACAGCTGCAAACAGCCTCCAAAAGCACAAAAACCTGCAATACTAAAGAACGTTGAATCTGTTTATCGCAAAATATCAAAAAAACCTTCGTTAAATGCATAGCTCGTTGTCGGACGGATGTAGTTCAACACCGACTCCTGGCTGGGTCGTGCCGACTGCTCAGAGTCCTATTTATTAGTTGTGGTTTTTCAGTTAATTTTACATCTTAATCCTACAAATCCCCGTATAAATAAATCATCTAAATATATTTCATATAATGGATTAAACTCAATATTAATTGACAAATTTTTCATATTTTAAATGGCTTTATTCCAATTCCAAAAGGAACAACGATACCATTGATATTATTTAGTATAATTCCGCCACCAACATATGTATAATAATTTTCTTTTCGCAAAAAATTATAATTTAGAACTATTTCAGGTGTAAAATTAGAAATATTCGTCCCAGAGTAAATTCTTAAATCAGTCCATAATTTTTCATTAAATTCATAACCAATTGCTAATTTTGAATTCGATTCGCTTACGTAAAACGAAGTGGTTATTTGAGAATAACTAGTTGTGGCAACTAATCCCAAAATCAAAGTAATAAGTAGTTTTAAATTTCTCATAATCATATAATTAAAGTTTAAAGTTTGAAATAATTTTTAGCAGTTTCGCGAGTTTAAATCACAGCTAAGGGTTTGGCGGGTTTAAGAAGTTGGCGATTTCGGAGCACAAAACTGTCAACCAGCACTGACCTTTGATAGAAGTACAAAGCTTGATTTAACCACTGAACCGCCACTTTTGGGTAGGTGCTGTTATCGGTAGGCGTTCTGTCCACCGTTGTCTTTATTTACTATTACGTTCCAATCTTCTGATGTTAATTCAATTGTCTCCATAGCTTGGTAACAAAGTTTTTGAATGCTCTGTGCAGACAAGTTCATTTCAATGTAATAACCATTTTGAAGTTGTCGAATAGCTCTGAATTTATTTTTGTCTTTACCTAAATATCTTGGAAAGTTATGTGCCAGTACTTCAAATTTCTCTGGTTCAAGGTCGGCAACAGTATTTAATGTTTGTTCCATTACGTCTCGCCAACTGTCAACTGGAATATGTTGTCCAAGAATACTCAAAGAAATAGGTGTTGTTCCCGTTACTTCTTGCAAGTCAGTTGGTGAAGTGTTTTCTTGACCAAAGTATGCCCAAATTTCGATTGCTTGTTTAGCTAAATTCTCTGCACGTTGTTCTATTTCATTTCTTGTCCAATGAGGAATTGCTGAAAAGTATTTATTCAGTTCTAAATGACTTGCTTCAAAAGTTTCTTTCTTAGTTGGAAAACCATCATTTGATAACTCTGTATTGTAGGCTGTCAAAGTTAGATTTCCAATTGTATGAAGAAACAAGTCGTGAGTTTCTTCCCATTCTGCTCCAAGTTCATTTTGCCACCATTCAGAAAGGGTTTGAGGCATTATATGTTCAATGGTCAAATTGTCAAAAGGAACTTTTTCTTTATGGGCAAATTTCTCTTCCAACGTTTCAAGAATAAGTTTTGTTTTTATTTGTCTGTCACCACCACCATAAAATTTGGTTTCCCTGAAACGTAGATAAAATTCATTGTCTTTAGGATAGCCCCTACCTTGTAAAACAGTCTTGAAACCTTCAACTATATTATCAGGATGTTTAGAAATGATTTGAGGATAAACAATAGGGAATATTCTGTTGAGCTGATTTGAAGGAACATTACAAACAAATCTTCTGATTAAGTAATTCTCCAAAGTCTTTAGTATTGTAACAAAGTCGTCTTTGGTAATTTTACCGTCAGCGTAATTGCTGTAAAAATTCAATAGTAATGGATATGCAGTAGTAACTTCAATTCTATTAAGTCTGCGGAAATATTTTTGTAACTGAATTTCTGGTTCAAGTTCAGGATAAATTAGTCTTTGGTAATAGATTGAGAATTTCTTTAAGTCGTTTAAATAGTCAGTTGCATTCGATGTAGAAACACTTTCTTTTAGTGCATAATAAACATCACCTTGTTTGATGATATTTCCATTACGCATCAAAAAGTGTCGAATATACTCGGTCAAACTTTCATCCAAAGCAGTTTGCATTGGCAACCAATAATCGTTATAAACTTTCTCTTGCTTATCAACGTGGATTCGCATAAAGAAATAGTTGCGTATTAAGTCCGCTTGTGTTAAAGGTCTGCCTTTAGCATTCAAGCTTTCAAATACTAAATAAGGATTGTCGTCTGCGTCAAGAACTATACTAACAACTGAGAAATAGCTTGTGATTATCTTTTTTAATTTCTCTGGCTCAAGTTCAACTTGCTTCAGCTTTTTCTCAAAGAAAACGTAAGCCCTAGTAATTTGATTTTCCGTTTCATTTGGATTACCATTGATTAGGTTTTCAAATGTCGGTCTGTCAACTTGTGTTGGCATCAACTTGTAATAATCATTGCCGTCTTTATATTGGTTGACAAGCAAAGTGTTATTTACTTCGTCTGCAAATCTTAGGTTTTGATTTTCTCTTGCTTTATTCCGCAAAAGTGCCAACAAAATAAAAATTGTTGTTAACCGCTGTTGTCCGTCAATTAGCAAATATTTTGCAACACCTTCAGGAACGGAAACTGTCGGCATATTTACAATTGAACCAATAAAATGTGTTCTTGGATTTTCCATTTCACAAAGTTCAACAAGGTCTTTCCAAAGAACTTCCCATTCTTTTGGTGTCCAACTGTAAGTCCGCTGAAAAAGTGGAATTACATATTGCTTCGTCCCTTCAATTATGTCTTGCAGTTTGGTTTCTTTTGCTTGCATTTTTTGTCTGTTTGTTTGTTGCTATGTCGTCATAGCTGTCTAGTCCTAAAATAAGTCTACAGGTTAAAACTGTCTCGTCCTGAAAAAAGTTTACACTTTTTGGTTAATAATCCTGATACAAGTTT
>CAYGDW010000059.1:0-18207 GCA_964348755.1 uncultured Bacteroidales bacterium
ATTTTAATCAGACATTCAATTTTTGCTTGATTTCAGGAATTTATCAACCTCAAATAATTTAGAACCAGATTGACGAACATTGAAATTTTTTAATAAATTTACAACCGCATTTGTTAAAAATCCTTAACAAAAGCATTAACCAACTCAATCAATTATTAACTAAAACAAAACAAACATGAAGCGAATTCTGATTCTAATGGGGTTGCTGCTCTTTGTGAGCGTATCCCTGTTCGGACAACAAATCCGCGTTACCGGTACGGTTACCGACCAGAGCAGTGGAACAACCCTTCCAGGGGTTACCGTTATTCTGCGTGGTACTACCATTGGAGCCATTACCGATGGTAACGGACGATTTGAAATCAATGCTCCTTCCAACGGGGTGCTGGTTTTTTCGTTTGTTGGTATGCGCAGCGCTGAAATTCCGGTTGATGGGCGAGCAGTTATTAATGTGAGCCTCGAGCCGGATGTTTTTTCGGTCGAAGAATTTGTGGTGGTAGGTTATGGTGTGCAGCAACGCCGCGATGTTTCGGGCTCTATCTCAACCATTAGAGGAGACGCCCTTAAAACCATTCCGGTTCAGACCTTTGAGCAGGCCCTTCAGGGTAAAGCTGCCGGTGTAAACATCACCATTCCCAATGCCGTGCTTGGCAACCCGCCCGTAATCAGGGTGCGTGGCTTTAACTCCATTTCGGGTAGCTCCAGCCCGCTTATCGTAGTCGATGGCGTACCTGTATTTACTGGCGACCTTTCCAGAAACGCCGCTGCGCTCAACGTGCTTGGCGATATTAACCCCGCCGATATTGCTTCAATTGAAGTGCTCAAGGATGCCTCGGCAACTGCTATTTACGGTTCGCGTGCTGCCAATGGCGTTATGCTAATTACCACCAAAAGAGGCCAGGCAGGCCAGGTAAGGGTAAATTATGATGCATCATTTGGTTATTCTGCGCCATACAGGCTATACGACCTTATGAATGCCGAGCAATACGTGGCAACCAAAAACCTTGCACGCGTCAATGCCAACAACCTTGCTCCGGCCTACTTTTTGAATTATGATGCAAATGGCGACCTGATTGACACTGATTGGAACGACCAAGTTTACCAGACCGGTTTTCAGCACAGCCATGCCCTTGGTATTTCAGGAGGTACCCAAAGCACCACTTACTTTTTGTCGCTGGGCTACTCTAACAACAATGGTATTATTAAAACCAATACCTTTGAACGTAGAAATGCCCGCCTGAATCTCGACCACAAACTCAACAGATGGGTTACTTTAGGGGCAAGTGTTAACTACACCAATTCTTTTTCTAACGCACCCCAAACTGGTTCATTGCCGGGAGCAAACTTTGCAACTGCCGGCGCCGGCAGAATTGCATTTGTTACAGCTCCTATTGTGCCTGTATTTCTACCCAATGGCGATTATAACATTGACTGGGCAGGAAACCGTGTAGGGCTTCTAAACAATACCCAGCCTGTTGGTTTTTTCCACCCAACATTCCTGAATGATAAAAACTACAACAATGTTCAGAACGACAGGGTGCTTGCCTCCATTTTTGCCAATGTGGAGCTTGCGAGGAATTTTTTCTTCCGCAGCGTATTTGGCTTGGATAACAGTGGTATTGAATCAAAAACCTTTTGGCACCCCGATCATGGTGATGGCCGTACAAATGCTGGTGAGGCCTATAATTATTTTGACCGCCGCAGCCGCTGGAACTGGACCAATACATTGAATTACAATTTTGTATTAGCCGATAAGCTCAATGTTGGAGCCTTAGTAGGTACTGAAGAGCAATACAGTAAATTCGACGGTTGGTCGGGCCGCCGTACTGGCCTGGCCGATACTTTCTTTGAGGATTATCAGGGATCGTTTACTACGCCTCAGCAACCCCCGGTAGCCATGCTATTCGAAAACTACTTTATTTCTTTCTTCAGCAGGCTAAACATGAACTGGGACCGCAAATATTACTTTGATGTAAGCGCGCGCCGCGATGGTTTCTCTGGTCTTGCTGCCGGCAATAAGTATGGTAACTTCGGTGGCGCATCAGCTATGTGGAATGTATCGCGCGAATCGTTCTTCCAGAACAGTGCCATTTCAGGTATTTTTTCAGACCTTCGCCTTAAAGCAAGTTTCGGACGCGTAGGTAATATTTCGGGTGTAGGCAGCTATGCTTCTCTTTTCCTTTATAGTTCAGGTACCTACAACCAGCTCTCCACTCTTTTCTTCAACCAGGCAGGTAATGCCGATTTGGGTTGGGAAACCAGCGATAAGTACGATGTAGGCCTCGGTTTTGCCATGTTTAACGACAGAATTCAGGTAGATGTAAACTACTTCAACAACGATGTAGATGGCCTTATTCTTAACGTACCTCAGTCGCCTTCAAAAGGTATTCCGGGCGATGTGCTGCCTCAAAACGTAGGTTCTATGAAAAACACGGGTGTAGAATTTACCGTTAATTCTTACAATGTTAATACTCCGAACTTTACATGGTCAACCAATTTTAACATTACATACCTGAAAAACGAGGTTACCTCACTGGCACCCGGTGTTCCTTTTCTTGTTGGCATAACCCAACTTGAAACCACAAACCGTACCCTTGTCGGCCATCCTATTGGTATGATTTGGGGCGTTCAAACAGCCGGTGTTGATCCAGCTACCGGTCGCCGTATTTTCATCCGTCGTAATACCGATGGAACCACCTCAAATGTTCTTTACAATTTTCAATCGGGTGTTGCAACTTCTGGCTGGAGAAATGAAGATGGAACCGTTTCGCGGGCTATTGACATTGCCAACGATGGACAACCCCTTGGAAGCCCAATACCGAGGTTTTATGGTGGTTTAGATAATACTTTCACCTTCAGGGGTTTTGACCTTGGTATAGGTCTTACCTATGCAATCGAAGTTTATGTTTATAATGGCTCAAGGGCCGGCTTAAGAGACCAGCGCAACTGGAACAACGAAGCTTATGTTGCCCTGAATCACTGGAGGCAGCCTGGCGATATTACAGACATTCCACGTCCGGTTTGGGGAGATAACGTGTCAAACGGTTCAACCATGGTACAGTCGCAAAACGTTGAGCGCGCCGATTTCCTCAAAGTTCGGAATCTCAGCCTTGGTTATACCTTAAAGAATGAGTTCCTGAGGCAGGCCAATGTTGCGAGTGTGAGGTTATATGCTCAGGTGTTTAACGCATTCACCTTCACCGGATATTCTGGCGCTGACCCTGAAATCTCTTCTATGGGCGACACCAACCTGGTGCCCGGTGTTGACCGCAACACTGTTCCCCAGGCCCGGACAATTGCCTTTGGTGTTAACGTCACTTTTTAAACTTTAAACCTTTGATGATTATGAAAAACCTTATTAAATATTCACTTTTGGTTTTATTGGTTTCAGTGGTGCTGACATCATGCTTTGAAGAAAACCTGAACCCAGTTCCCAAAACCGCTATTTCTGACCTTTCGGCTTTCGACACACGGTCTCGTATCGTATCTCAGGTACGAGGTATTTATGCTGCATTTAAAAGCGGCCAATATCTTGGAGGGCGTTACCTGGTTTATAACGACATACGTAGCGACGACTGGCTGAACCTTGGCCAGAACGGTGTAACTGGCCTTCTGACCTGGAACCATACTCTTGCCAATTCTACCGGCGAGGTTCAAAACCTTTGGGGTGCCATTTATGCCAGTATTAACAGGATAAATATGTTTGTGGCCGGCCTTGATGAAAACCAGGCCAGGTTGATTAGCCAGAACATTATTACGCAGGCCGAGTTTAACCAGTTTAAGGGAGAAGCCCTTGCCCTTCGCGGTTTGGCTTATTCGCACCTGATGCAACTCTATGCCCAGCCTTTTAATCGTAACCCACAAGGCCTTGGTGCCGTTTTGCGCCTGACGCCTTCAATATCAGCCGCCGACAATAACATGGCACGGGTTACCCTTCAGGCTACCTATACCCAGATTCTGAAAGACCTCAATGATGCCGAAGTCCTTTTGCCTGTAATTCCTGCTACCGCCAATAGTGCTGCTTTCGTTACCCAGGTTCATCGTGGAACCGTTGCAGCCATTAAGTCGAGGGTTTACCTGCACATGAACGATATGCCAAACGTTCGCCTCGAGGCCAACAAAATAGTTTCTGCGGCAGCGCCCTTTACTTCTGCCACCGGAGTACAGTATCGTCTGGCAAGCACTTTCGGATCGATATTCCTCACTCCTTATACCACCTCGGAGTCCATTTTGTCAATGCCAATGAGCGCTGCCGAACTTCCAGGTACGCAAAACGGCCTTGGGCATTACTTCTCAGCTTCGCCTGTGGGCAACAACGAGTATCCGATTAACACTGCCAGCGTGGTGTGGAGCAGCCCGGCATTTCTTGCTACCGATGCGCGTAAAACCCTAACCGAAACCCGTGTAATTGGTGGAGTAACTCAAACTTTCATTAGAAAATACACCATGGGTCCCTCGCATACCGATTGGGTACCGGTTATCCGCTATGCTGAAGTACTTTTAAACCTTGCCGAAGCAGAAGCCCGAATTGCATGGCCAAGCACCAGGGCGGTCGCCCTTTTGAATGAGGTTTACCTTCGTTCTAACCCTGGTGCTGCTCCTCTGGGGGGCTTTGCCAGCGCCGATGCCTTTGTTGACCGGGTTATGCTTGAGCGCAACATGGAGTTTTTGGGCGAAGGTATCCGCAATATGGATACCAAGCGCAGAGTAGCTTCTCACCTTGCAAAACCAGGAGTTGGTGCTGTTGCTCCAACCGCACCTAACTACGTGTGGCCTATTCCGCTTACCGAGTTGAATACCAATTTATTGGTGCAGCCTAACTAATTTTTTTGGTTATTGATTTAAAAAGCAGGGATGCCACGAGGCATCCCTGCTTTTTTGCATCATCTATTTTGCTCCTGCCTACGTTTACTTTGTTTATTTTAAAGTACTTTTGTGCCTAAAGATTCTTTTTGGCTATGGAAAATGAAATAATCCAAAACCCCCTGTTGCGTATTGGTATAACCCACGGCGATGTGAATGGCATAAGCTACGAGATTATACTCAAGACCTTATCAGACACAAGGGTGCTCGAATTTTTTACTCCAGTAGTGTATGGCTCCTCAAAGGTGGCTTCATATCACCGTAAGGCTATTGATATCACCGAATTCAATTTCAATATTATTAAAGGGGCCGAATTTGCCGGTCAGGGGAAAGCCAACCTGGTAAATATTTATCCGCAGGAGATTAGAATCGATTTGGGCCAGTGTACCGCTGTAGGCGGGCAAATGGCTTTTTTGGCCCTTGAGGCAGCCACCGAAGACCTGAAAAAAGGACATATTGATGCCTTGGTTACGGCGCCCATCAATAAACAAAATATTCAGAGCGAAGCCTTTCCTTTTCCCGGGCATACCGAATATCTTACCCAAAAGTTTGGCGCTTCCGAGAGCCTTATGGTAATGGTAAGCACCAATATGCGCATAGGGGTTATTACAGGCCATGTTCCATTATCTGAGGTTTCTGGCAAAATTACCCGCGAGCTGATTCTTAAAAAGGCCAGGCTCATGCATCAGTCGCTTATCCGCGACTTTGGCATACGCAAGCCCCGTATTGCCATTCTTGGCCTCAACCCCCATTCGGGTGATAAGGGAGTAATTGGCAAAGAGGAGCAGCAAGTCATTATACCGGCTATTGAACAAGCTTTTGATGAGGGCATCCTGGCTTTTGGCCCATATCCGGCCGATGGTTTTTTTGGTTCGGCCTCCTACCGCAGTTTCGATGGCATATTGGCCATGTATCACGATCAGGGGTTAATACCTTTCAAGGCGCTTTCGTTCAAGAGCGGGGTAAACTTTACCGCCGGCCTCCCATACGTGCGTACCAGCCCTGCTCATGGCACGGCTTACGACCTGGCCGGAAAAAATGCCGCCTCGCCCGATGCCTTTCGGGAGGCTGTTTATATGGCTATAGATATAGTAAAAAACCGCCGCCTATATCAGGAAATTACCGCCAATCCCTTGTCGGCCCTGGCCCTGGATGCCGATACTGACAACGACCGCCACGCACTGCAAGAACTCCCCGAAAACGGCGAATAGTAAACCAGAACCATTTTTCCATGCCTGCATACAAGCTTTCCGAAATATGTGAGATGGCCGGGGGGCAGTTGGTTGGGGCAAACCAGCCCGAAATGGTTATCAGGCATCTGCTTACCGATAGCCGCCGTATGTTAATGCCTGCTGGATCAATGTTTATAGCCCTGATTACCCCCAAAAGCAATGGACACCGTTTTATCGATCAACTGTTTGAAAGAGGGATCCGTTGTTTTATGGTTTCGTCCTTACCTGGGGCAAATTCGCCAATGCTTAGCCAGGCTTCTTTTATAAAGGTTAGCGACACTCTTGCTGCATTGCAGCAACTTGCAGCTGCCCATCGTGCCTTGTTTAGCATACCTGTGATTGGTATTACTGGTAGCAACGGAAAAACCATTGTTAAAGAATGGTTGTTTCAGCTCCTTTCCGAAAAATTTTCGGTGGTGCGCAGCCCGCGCAGCTACAACTCGCAACTTGGTGTACCACTGTCGGTTTGGCAAATGGAGGCAACACACCAGCTAGGTATTTTCGAGGCCGGTCTATCGCAACCAGGCGAAATGGAAAAACTGGAGCAGATCATAAAGCCACAGGTTAGCATTTTTACAAATATTGGTCCTGCCCATGATGAGGGATTTCACGCAAGGGAGGCAAAGATTGGCGAAAAACTGAAATTAATGGTAAATACCGGCACCCTGATCTATTGCCGCGACCATGCCAACCTTGATCATTGCATCAGAAAATGGCAGTATTTGCATCCCAACGTACGATTGTTTGCCTGGTCGCAAAAGCCCGGTGCCGAATTATATGTTTCATCAATGCAGCGTTTTGGCACAAGCACCCAATTACAAATTGATTTTCAGGGAAAAGGGTTTGGTTTTGAAATACCATTTACCGACAATGCCTCTATCGAAAATGCCTTGCACTGTATGGCATTGCTTTGCTATATGGGCTATAACAACGGCTGGATACGCGAAAAAATGGCTCAGTTGCAACCCGTAGCCATGCGCCTCGAAATTAAAGAAGGCATTAACAACTGCCTGGTTATAAACGATAGCTACAACAACGACCTGGGCTCGCTGGCTATTGCTCTCGATTTTTTAAACACACAAACCCGCCATCCAAAAAAAACGCTGATACTTTCTGATATTTTGCAGGCAGGTATAGCACCCGATATCCTTTATCCTGAAGTGGCTGGTATGCTTAGGTCAAAAGGTGTTGACAGGCTTATAGGCATTGGAAACAACATTTCAGAACAGAGGTATCATTTCGATATTCCCTCTGAATTTTATAATACCACCGGCGAATTTTTGGCTGGCTACGTTAGCGAAAAATTCAGCAATGAAGCTGTTTTGCTTAAAGGCGCCAGGGTGTTTGGTTTTGAACGGATTAGCGAAATGCTGCAGCAAAAGGATCACCAAACCATACTTGAAGTAAACCTCGATGCCCTGGTACACAACCTCAATGTTTACCGTACATATCTTAAACCCAATGTAAAAGTTATGGCCATGGTTAAGGCTTTCTCGTATGGTAGCGGTAGCGTGGAAGTGGCCGGAATGCTGCAGTACCACCATGCCGACTACCTGGCAGTAGCTTATGCCGACGAAGGAAAGGAGTTGCGCAAAGGAGGAATACATATACCCATAGTGGTAATGAACCCCGAAGTAAGAAGCCTTGAAGTACTGCATCAGTACCGCCTTGAGCCTGAGGTTTATAGCCTTGCCCTTTTGCATAGGGTGGGCCAGGCAGTAAAGCATTTTGACAGGGTAAGCCCCGATAGTCCTTTTATGATACATCTGGAGCTTGACACTGGTATGCACCGCCTGGGATTTCTTCAACACGAAATGAACGGGCTTATACGATTGCTCGATGAAAATCCATGCCTGCGGGTAGCTTCGGCCTTTTCGCATTTTGCGGCCAGCGACGAACCCTCTCACGACGATTTTACGAGGCAACAAATTAGCACTTATTTGGCAATGTGCCAGCAATTGCATGAAGGGCTTGGGTATGAATTTCTGCTCCACATTGGCAATTCGGCAGCAATTACACGCTTTGCCAATGCCCAGTTCGATATGGTGAGGCTTGGCATCGGGCTTTATGGAGTTTCTTCTGAACCGGCCCTCCAAAACCTGCTTCAAAATGTTAGCACATTTCGCTCGGTAGTTTCGCAGGTTAAGCGTATTGCCAAGGGCAAAAGCATTGGCTACAGCCGGGCGGCTCGCACAGAAAAAGAAACCGAAATTGCTATTGTGCCATTGGGTTATGCCGATGGCCTTAACCGCCGGCTAAGCAATGGCGTGGGCCATCTTTTTGTAAAAGGACGCAAGGCGCCAATTGTTGGAAACATTAGCATGGATATGTGTACAATCGATGTAACTGGTTTGGGCGTTTCAGAAGGCGATGAGGTGATAGTTTTTGGTAAAGAAATTCCAATTACCGACATAGCCCGGGCTTTGGATACAATACCCTACGAGGTGCTAACCTCAGTGTCGCAAAGGGTAAAAAGGGTCTATTTTCAGGAGTAACGAACAACAGCCTGTTTGGGTACAGATAATGCCAGCCGAGCAACCTTAAGCGGATTTATTTTTTTTAATTCTGAAACCGATTTAAATACTAAATAAAGTTTACCCGCCTTCCACCCAATTCCTGAGTATAAGCTTTCCAACAGGAGTCATTACACTTTCGGGATGAAACTGCACCCCATGCACATCGAGGTTTTTGTGTTGCAATGCCATAATGTTTCCCAAATCATCAACGGCGGTAATTTCAAGTTCGTTCGGAAAAGTATTTGTATCGGATACCCATGAGTGGTATCGGCCGGTTTCGAAAACAAAGGGACAGTTTCTAAAAAGAATGGCCTCGGGCATAACCACTTTTGCCGGAACGACTTTTCCGTGAAGCACCTGGCTCAGGTTTTTGAGCCGACCTCCGAATACCTCAGTAATGGCCTGATGCCCCAGACAAACACCAAGTATGCTTTTGTGGCCGGCGCAGCGCCTTATAAGGTTGCATGCAATACCAGCCTCTGAGGGCAATCCAGGTCCTGGCGAAATTACGATCTTATCAAAAATGGAAGCCGCCTCCAAACTGATTTGGTCGTTGCGATGCACTTCCAAAGTGTAACCCCCTGGCAAAATGCTCTCAACAATGTGAAACAGGTTGAAGGTGAATGAATCGTAATTATCTAAAATCAGTATTTTCATAATCCCGTGTAAAGTTCGTAATAAATTTCATGGCGAACATGCTTAAAATTAAATGCTGGGTTTTACGCGGAGGCCGGGGAGTTTCCAGGCAACGCCCACAACGAAATTTGCTTTGCGCCCTGTGCGAGAACTGGTTTTACGCTCCAGAAATTATTCATTACATTTGCCTGTAAAGTAACGAAACAAATAAAAACCCAGCAATGAAAACCATTATCAACACACCCAATGCGCCTGCACCGGTAGGTCCATACAATCAGGCAGTACTTATAAACGGAACCCTTTATGTTTCTGGCCAGATTCCCATAGACCCTTCGCTAGGCATGGTGCCCAAGGGCGATGTGCAGGCTCACACCCTGCAGGTAATGAAAAACCTCGAAGCTATTCTGAATGCTGCAGGCATGGACTTTTCGAATATTGTAAAGACCAGCATTTTTCTGAAGGATATGCACGACTTTCCGAAAGTAAACGAAATATATGCCCAATTTTTCAAATCAAACTTCCCTGCCCGCGAAACCGTTCAGGTAGCAGCACTACCCCTGTTTGTTGATGTAGAGATAAGTTGCATTGCAATGCATTAATTGGCTTTGGTTGTGTTTGTTTTTTAACAAAAAACCGTATTTTTAGATTCTAAAAAACGGGAGGCAACAATGCTTGTAAAGACCTTTGGAAGCGCGGTGTATGGGGTAAGTGCCACCACCATTACAGTAGAAGTTGATGTGGGGCAGGGTGTAAACTTTTTTATGGTAGGCCTGCCCGACAGTGCCGTAAAAGAGAGTCATCAACGTATTGATACTGCACTGAAGCATAACGGTTTAAAGATTCCAGGCAAGCGAATTGTTGTGAATATGGCTCCAGCAGATATACGGAAGGAGGGATCTGCGTACGACCTCACCATTGCCATTGGCATTTTGGCTGCAAGTGGTCAGATTGGTGCCGAAAAGGTTGGCCAATACATTATAATGGGCGAGCTTTCGCTCGATGGCAGCCTTCAACCCATTAAAGGCGCCCTACCCATTGCCATCAAAGCACGAGAAGAAGGTTTTAAGGGTTTTATACTTCCGGCTCAAAATGCCCGCGAAGCTGCTGTTGTTAACAAACTCGAGGTGCATGGTATAGAAAATATAAGGCAGGTCATTGATTTTTTCAATGGCCAGGCTGGTCTTGAAACGACAGAAGTGAACACTCGCGAAGAGTTTTTTTCAAAACTCAACGATTACGAGTTCGATTTTGCCGATGTGAAGGGCCAGGTAAACATAAAACGCGCCTTTGAGGTAGCGGCAGCCGGTGGTCACAACCTGATAATGATTGGTCCGCCAGGTGCCGGCAAAACCATGCTTGCCAAACGACTTCCCGGCATATTGCCTCCGCCCACTCTAAAGGAAGCCCTTGAAACCACCAAGATACACAGCGTTGCGGGCCGGCTTGGCAAGAATGCCTCACTGCTGCCTGTCAGGCCATTCCGCAGTCCGCATCATACCATTTCTGATGTAGCCCTTGTGGGTGGCGGATCCTTTCCGCAACCTGGCGAAATAAGCCTGGCGCATAACGGAGTATTGTTTTTGGACGAGCTGCCTGAGTTTAAGCGCACAGTGCTTGAGGTGCTTCGCCAGCCGCTCGAAGACCGGGTAATGACCGTAAGCCGAGCAAAATTCAGCGTGCAGTATCCGGCAAGTTTTATGCTGGTAGCTTCAATGAATCCTTGCCCCTGCGGGTTTTACAACCACCCTGAAAAAGAATGCGTTTGCGGGGCAGGAGTAGTGCAAAAATACCTGAACCGAATTTCAGGGCCACTTTTAGATCGTATCGATATACATGTGGAAGTTACCCCGGTGCCATTTAAGGAATTGAGCCAAATAAAACCTTCAGAAAAAAGCGCAGAAATACGCGAGCGTGTTATCAGAGCCCGCGAAATACAGGAGGAACGTTACCAGCAATTCGACGGCATTTACTGCAACTCGCAAATGAACTCCAAAATGCTGCGCGAGGTATGCCGCATAGATAATGCCGGAGCTTTACTGCTTAAAACTGCCATGGAAAAACTCGACCTTTCGGCAAGGGCCTACGACCGCATACTTAAGGTGTCCAGAACCATAGCCGACCTGGACAGCAAACCCGATATCAAGCCGGAGCATCTGGCCGAAGCAATACATTACCGCAGCCTCGACCGCGAAAGTTGGGCAAACAACTAAAAGATCTTCTCCGAAAGGGGCAATTATAAAGGATGGCGCCGGGTGTAAGCCCAAACATTGAAGTAGCTGCCATCGGCGGTGCGCACGGTTAGCTTCTCGCGCTGGTAAACAGTAGGAATTTCTTCCCATTGGTCGGCCTTTTCGAGCTGTTGGGGTGTAAGTTGAAGCACCGACCCTTCGACCAACTTGCCCTCTGATGGTAAGATATATGGAAAATTCTTACTTTTGATAAGAACCCAATCTTTAAGGACAGCTTTCGAAAAAACTGGCAAGCTTTGGCCGAACAATTCTTTCTGGGTCTGCCGTTTTAAAAGCGATCCGTATGCAAACACCTTGTGGAGTATCATGATTATCAGCTGTTTGAGCAAAAAATGGGATGTGAGGTTTAAAGTTAAACAATTTCTCATCAATTTGTCAAAAAAAAGGCTGGTTACCGATTTTTTGCCCCTTAAATTCATTTTAAAGCGGGGATTAAGCGCTAATTTGTTATTTTTGCCATCTGTATATTACTCATTAGCAAATCAACTAAACCTGAAAAGATGAGCAAAGTATTGATAATAGGAGCTGGCGGGGTAGGCAATGTGGTAACCCGCAAATGTGCTGCTGTGCCCGAGGTTTTTTCTGACATTATGCTGGCCAGCCGCACCCTGGAAAAATGCGACCAGATAGCCCGCGACATTGGTGGCGACCGTGTAAAAACAGCACAGGTCGATGCCGACAATGTGCCCGAATTGGTTGACCTGATAAATAAATTCAGGCCCGATATGGTTATAAACGTTGCCTTGCCATACCAGGATCTTACAATTATGGAGGCCTGCCTCGAAACCAAAACCCATTACCTTGATACAGCGAACTACGAACCCCGCGATGTGGCAAAGTTTGAATACAGTTGGCAGTGGGCATATCACGACCGCTTTAAGGATGCAGGGATAATGGCAATACTTGGCTGCGGTTTCGACCCGGGTGTAACCGGCGTTTTTACAGCTTATGCCGCAAAGCATTATTTCGATGAAATTCATTACCTCGATATTGTTGATTGCAATGCCGGCGACCACGGTAAAGCATTTGCAACCAACTTTAATCCAGAGATCAACATTCGTGAAATTACTCAAAATGGCCGCTATTGGGAAAATGGGCAATGGGTTGAAACCAAACCACTTGAAATTCATAAGGAAATCGAATACCCCGAAATTGGGCACAGAGATTCATTTCTTTTGTTTCACGAGGAGCTTGAATCGCTTGTTAAACATTTTCCAACCCTTAAAAGGGCCCGCTTCTGGATGACATTCGGAAAACAATATATAAACTACCTCAATGTATTGCAGGAAGTCGGAATGACCAGCATAAAACCGGTAAACTTTAAAGGTATGGATATTGTTCCGCTCGAGTTTCTGAAAGCTGTGCTTCCGGAGCCATCCTCACTTGGCGAGGGTTATAAAGGGCAAACTTCAATAGGTTGCCAAATTCGAGGAATTAAGAATGGAAAAGAGCGCACTTATTATGTTTGGAACAATACCGAGCACGCTGCTGCTTATCGCGATGTAAAAGCACAGGCAATAAGCTATACCACTGGAGTCCCGGCCATGATTGGGGCAATGATGGGACTAACCGGTAAATGGACCGGCAAAGGTGTATTCAACGTGGAGCAATTCGATCCCGATCCGTTTATGAAAGCGCTGTCGGTTTATGGCCTCCCATGGCACGAGCGCATTGATGAAACATTACCCGTGGAAGAATAGGGGTTATTGATAATTAATTCACCCATTGATTTGTTAATTCTTGTTTTTCAATTTTTTAAAAATGAAAGCTGGAGTTACAAAAAAAATAAAAGCCTGGATTTTGCAATTCGGAGTCTAGGTTCGTACCGCTTTCTCATTAAAAAAAAATGAATTTATCATCACCAGGCATTTTTTAAAAGCAGGGACTGCAATTGGTGCATTAGTAAGCGAGACAAAGTATGCTGAGAGTGGTTTGGATTTCATCCATAATATGTCAATTCCACTGTAAGAATAAAAGGAAATCCTAATTTGGTCGGAATAGTTTATTAAAACAGGCATAATTGATCAAAACTTATATGATAGCCTTAACGCTGATGCTGTTGAATAAATGAAGGTGCTAACGGCCATTATCATCAAAGAAAAGAGAATTTGTTAAAAAATAATCCCTAACCCCTTACCCCATATCACTTTAAAAGATGAGCATCGATTTTAACAAGGTTCCTTCGCCCAGCTTTGTGCTTGACGAAACACTTTTGCAGATAAACCTGGAGATACTGAAGCTGGTGCAGGAAGAGGCGGGCATAGAGATTATTTGCGCCTTAAAGGGCTATTCTATGTGGAGTACTTTTCCATTGCTTTCGAATTACCTAAAAGGTGCCACAGCAAGTTCGCTAAACGAAGCCCGCCTTATTTATGAGGAAATGGGGGTTAAAGCCCATACCTATTGTCCTGTTTTTTTTGAAAATGAGTTTGAACAGATACTACATTACAGCAGCCATATTTCGTTCAACTCATTGAGCCAGTTTGAGCGCTATAAGGATCGGGTTAAATCGTTTCATGAGCCGGTTTCAATGGGATTGCGCATCAACCCTGAATATTCGGAGGTTGAAACTGAACTTTACAATCCGGCAATGCCTGGCTCGCGCCTAGGTATTACAGCCGATTTGCTTGGAAACAAGCTGCCCCAAGGCATTGATGGTCTGCACTTTCATGTGCTGTGCGAGAACGACAGCTATGTGCTTGAGCGCACCCTTGAGCAGGTTGAAAAAAGGTTCGGACACCTGATCAAACAGGCCAAATGGTTCAATATGGGCGGAGGCCACCACATTACCCGCAAGGATTATGATGTAAAGCATTTGGTGGGCTTGTTGCGTCGCTTCAAAAAAAGGTATCCCAACCTTGAAACCATTATTCTTGAACCGGGCGAGGCCATAGGCTGGCAAACAGGTTACCTGGTTTCAACAGTTCAGGATGTCATTGAAAATAAAGGCATTAAAATAGCAATGCTCGATGTGAGCTTTTCTGCCCACATGCCCGATTGCCTCGAAATGCCATATAAACCCAAAGTGCTCGGGGCAACCGATGCCATTGAAGGCAAGCCGGTTTACCGTCTTGGCGGAGGAACATGCCTTGCCGGCGATTACATGGGCATGGGCGATTACAGTTTCGGTAACGACCTGAAAGTGGGCGATAAGGTGGTATTCGACGATATGATACATTACACCATGGTGAAAACCACATTCTTCAATGGTGTTAAACATCCTTCCATTGGAATCTGGAAAAGCAATGGCGAATTTGAGCTGCTTCGCCAGTTTGGTTATTATGAATATAAAGACAAGCTGTCCTGACCTTACCGCCTTAGGAACCGCCTAATCCATTTGCGCCATTTGTTTTATCCGCAACCTTTCTGGCTTTGCGCACCTGGCGCAGGTATTCAAATAACCATCCTGCAATGAATCCAATGCCTAATAAAGCCATGAAAATGATAAATGTGCGGCCAACCAACATAAAGCCCAGTAAATTGATCTCTATTGGCGCGCGGTTTTGAAAAATGAAGATCCCAACTAAAACCGCAATAATCCCATAAAGAACCAATAAAATGGTTGTTGAATTCTTTTGTTTTGCCATGGGAAATGATCAGTATTAAGTTCTGTTTTTTTGAACTTTAATTTTTTGGATAAAAGCTTCTATCGCAGCAAATATGCTATTGTTATTCCAAGGTAATTGCCTATTGCATAGCCAATAATACCTATGGTCATACCCGAAACCACAATTTGCCTGTTTTTAAGCGCTCCGGCAATAATGGGCACAAATGCAGGCGAGCAAATTAAAGCTGTAGAAGTGATAATGGTGGTATCGGCATCAACTTTAAATATGCGGCTAAATAATAGGTGCAGGAATAAAGAACCGAAAACGGCCAGGGTAACATAACCAAAAAGCCCTGCTGATATGCCAGCCAAGTTTCTGATATCGGCCATTGAAGCCACCACAATGCTGAATACCAGAATTAGGTAAATACCGGCTTCAAAAGTTTTTTCAATGCGGTTAATTGCCGGTATGAGCGAAACAAGTATCCCAAGAGTAGTAATTCCAAGTATCACAATTGCCATTACACTGTTGTCGGGTACCAACTGGCTTAGGCCAATAGCTACCCCAAATATTAGAATTGCTACTCCAAAAGCTTTCATGAGCGGAAATAGTTTTTCTCGCCTGAAGACACTGAAAAAAGGCTCTTTTACATTATTTTCAGTGTCCAGGTTTTCAGTACCCTTCAGATAGGGAAATTTTGGAAGGAATTTCAAAAAAACCTTTTGGCCAACAGTAATCAGAAAAGCAAGATAAAACACACCAACAATCAGGTCGTAGGTATGGGTTAAAATGTAAGTTTCAGCATCTACATCCAATGCCATTTTTATGGATGCAAGGTTTGGCGTGCCGCCGGTGTAAACCCCCACGAGCATGCCTGCCACTTTCCAAAGGTCTTTTGTGCCAGAATCCTCAAATATATAAAACCCGGCAATAATTACAGTTATTACAGCAACCAATCCGATCACAAGCGACAAAAGTGTTTTTCCGGCCACTTTTTTCCATTGGTTAATATTGGTCGAGAACAGCATAAGGGGTATGGCCAGCAGGATAGTGATGGTCATAAGCAGATCGCGCAGCTTATATACCCTGAATGCAACCACATCGTTGCCGGTAATTTGACCACCGGAGTACAGGGCATCTACCTCTGGAAGCGCTATTTTGGGCTGGATAAGCATTATCTCGTTGAGCGCCTGCCCTGGACTGGGAATCAATCCAATATTTCCTAGAATCAGCCCTATTGCGTAAGCTATTATTACCGAGCCAATCTGCTCGGCAATGCGGTACCTATGGGTTAAATATAGTATAACAAGCGGGGTAAAAACATAAAACAACGCAAGTAACAACAGCTCCATAACTCCAATCATTTAAATTTTTATCGACACAAGAATTGTTAAATAAAGGTAAGATTTTTTGTAATAATTGAGCTTTTTGCCAAAGCGGCTCAATAAAATATTTGAGTTGGCGGCAGGTTTACCCCTTTTTTATTTTGTAATTTTGGTTTCAAACCAAACAACAAATCAATGAAACCTTTTTTTGGGGTGTTTGCGGTTGTTTTGGCTATTGCTGCCATAACCGGGTGTGCACCCAAAACCGATGAATATAGTGAGAAGATGAAAGCCAATGTTGAAAAATATAAGGAAGTAACACTAACCACCGACCTTTCGTGGTTAAGTGAAAACGAGCGTGAAATTATCCGTCTTTTAATCGAAGCTGCCGATATTATGGATGAGGTTTTCTGGATCCAATCTTATGGCGATAAAAATGAGCTACTGGGTCGTATTGAAAACGAATATGCCCGAAAGTTTGCGCTAATACATTACGGCCCCTGGGATCGCTTTGGCGGCAATGCGCCCTTTGTGCCAGGTTTTGGCGACAAACCTCTTGGGGCAAACTTTTACCCGGCCGATATGACCAAGCAAGAGTTTGAAGCCTGGGATGAGCCAAACAAGACCAGCCTTTATTCCCTTATTCGTCGCGATGAGGCTGGTAACCTGGTTTCTATTCCCTATTCGCAGGCTTATGGGCAGCAGCACCAAAGGGCAGCCAGCTTAATGCGCAAAGCAGCCGAACTGGCCGAAGACCAGGGATTTAAAAAATACTTGTTTGCACGGGCCGAAGCCATGCTTACCGACAACTACCAGCCCAGCGATTTTGCATGGATGGCCATGAAGAAAAGCAATATAGATTTTATTGCCGGCCCAATAGAAAATTACGAAGACCGCCTTTTTGGATACAAAGCCGCCCATGAAGCTTTTATATTGGTTAAAGACCCGGTTTGGAGTGCTCAACTCGAAAAGTTTAACGCCATGCTACCAGGCTTGCAGGCCGGTTTGCCGGTACCCGATGAATACAAGGCCGAAATACCCGGTTCTGAATCAGACATCAATGTATATTTTGCTATTTACTATGCAGGCGATTGCAATGCCGGAGGCAAAACCATTGCAATAAACCTTCCAAACGATCCAGAGGTTCAACTTAAAGCAGGTAGCCGAAAGCTCCAGCTTAAAAACGCTATGAAGGCCAAATTTGACCACATTCTGGTGCCAATAGCCAACCTTCTTATCGATGAAAGCCAGCGCCACCATATTAAGTTTGATGCCTTTTTCGAAAATGTTACCTTTCATGAGGTGGCGCATGGCATGGGCATAAAAAACACCATAAACGGAAAAGGAAACCTGCGCGAAGCCCTGCGCGAGTATTACAGCCCCATTGAAGAGGCAAAAGCCGATATTATGGGCTTGTACCTGGTTACCAGGCTATATGAAATGGGCGAAATCAACAGCGGCGAAGTAATGGATAATTACGTTACCTTTTTTGCCGGTATATTCCGCTCGGGCCGCTTTGGAGCAGGAAGCGCTCATGGCCGGGCCAATATGCTCACTTTGAAATATTTTGCCGATCGCAATGCATTTGTTCAGCAAACCAACGGGACCTATCTGGTAAGTTTTGACAATATGCGCCTGGCTGTTAACTCATTACTGGCCGATATACTTATTGTGCAAGGAGATGGCAATTACAACGAAGCAAAACGCTGGGTCGATGCTGACGGAACAATGTCAGAACAACTTAAACGCGACCTCGAAGTGGTAAACACCGCCGGAATACCTGTTGACATTGTGTTTAAGCAAGGAAAAGACGTGCTGGGGTTGTAAGGTTTATTTCTTAA
>CAYGDW010000060.1:0-17881 GCA_964348755.1 uncultured Bacteroidales bacterium
TTTCACTACTGGCCGACAAAAATTACGTGATTTCTCGCTCCGCCCGAAATGACAGAGTTTTCAATGATTTTGGCAATTTGGGGGGTAGTTGGCGGCTTCGCCGCCAACTACCCCCTTAATAAAAAGCTAACTGACTGTCATTCCGAACGTAGTGAGGAATCTCATGCATAAAATTCTACCCTTTTTTACTTTATCGGACAATAGTGATTCTTTTTTTAAGGAAAAACCCTTCAAATAGATGCCATTTCCGACAAATCAGATTTCTTTATTGGTGTTTCAATGCCTGATTTGCCCGTTAACAGAATTAGAATAGTCATAACCGATCCGCTTAAAAGTAAAACTGGCGAAGGGTTCTTTGAAATTTCCATGCAGGACCAGAACATGGCATATTGGGAAATAAGCAATAGGAAAGGTATTCAAGTGCTCGCAGAGGAAGAAAAGTTCGATCCGGGTTTTTTAATCCCAACCAAAATGACCTTGCATAGAATGATTGAATAATCAAAAAGAGACCGTCTTGCAGTTTTGCTTTTAGACGGCCTCTTTAATAGAGGGGGTGATTCCGCCAGGATTCGAACCTGGGACCCACAGCTTAGAAGGCTGTTGCTCTATCCAACTGAGCTACGGAACCTTATTTGCAAAACAATCTTGCAATGAACCTGTTACACTTCCATAGGTTTCGGGATTGCTATATCCAACTGAGCTACGGAGCTTGCTATTTGTTTTGTGTTTTTTTCAGGCTGCAAAGATACGCTTTTTCATTATTAATGCAGGTTTTGGTTGGAAAAGGCTCATTAAATTTACCAAAACCGGACGGTTGGTGCAATGCCGCTCAAAGTTGCATTGATTACCAATTCAGCACACAGATAAAATAACCTGATTGCTTTGACTGGAAGTTGAGTCCTGCCTTTGCGGAAAATCGTCATGCCGCGTATGGGCGGCAGTACGGTAAAAGAAATACGCAACGCCATTTAAAAAGCCGCGTTGCGGCGATAGTATGTAAAAGAGGCCTATTAATAACCCAAGCATGAGATTTACCTTAACTCTGCTACATAGGCGCCTTTGGTGCGCACTGGCCATACCTCAATACCGGCTTGCTTGCATGCTTCTTCCCAGCGCAGGGTACTCCAGGTGGTGTTTGAGCCATCAACAATCACCTTTTGCGGCTTTAGGGCCTCCAGCGCATTTTGTGGATCAATGCGCGAATGCTGGCTAACAATGAGGTAATGTATAGGCATGCCCAAATCAGGAATCTCGCGCAATGGACTTTTATCAATGATAAAAATGTT
Organism: uncultured Bacteroidales bacterium; assembly: GCA_964348755.1. Classification (GTDB taxonomy): domain Bacteria; phylum Bacteroidota; class Bacteroidia; order Bacteroidales; family UBA7960; genus UBA7960. The sequence continues at coordinate 1,287 of CAYGDW010000060.1, forward strand.
TAATTGCCCGAACCTTAAAAACGGACCGCGACGATAAAGGGTTCCGTTTGCAAATGGTTCCTCACCTGTTTGGAGGCTTACCGGCCGCACCAACCTGATGCCATACCGCACCCGGTTTTCGTTTAAATGAAAATTTACCTTGGGTGGATCATTTTTAAGTGTTTCGCACATTAGAAAAACACTTTCCCTGCCCGAAACAAAATCAATGGCGCTGCAATTGTTTACATGATAAACCACCATCTTTTCGTTTTGAAGGCTTTGAATGCTTCGGGTTGAAACCGAAATGCTAATCAACAACAAAAAACCCAAGGCAATGAATAGGGCTTTGGGTCGGTTTTGCATAAAATACAGGCTCACCAAAATAAGCACCATAAAAATCCCGAGGGTTTCGGGGAGGCTTAAAAACACATTTGAAGAAGTTGAATAGGGCAGCCCTTCTATGAATTTTACCGACTGGTGCATAATATAAACAAAGCCGAACAGGACTTTGCCGGCAAGCATTCCTAAAAATGCAATAGGTGACAGGGCAAGCGTTAAAAGGGCCGAATAAATGATTAAACTGGCAAGGGGAATAACAATCAGGTTGGTAACAAGGAAATAATTGGGAAACTGGTTGAAGTAAAACAGAGCAAGCGGCCCAGTGGCCAGCTGTGCAGCCAGCGAAACAGTAATGATTGCCCATGCTTTATCGAGTAAATAATTTTTGAAATGCAACTGCCGGTATATGAAGGGTTGCAGCGCAACTATTGCAAGTACAGCCAGGTATGAGAGTTGAAAGCCAATACGGGTAATAATGTATGGGTCTGCAATTATTAGCACGAATGCCGAGGCAGCCAGTGTGTTGTAAATGTTTGTGGCTCGCCTGAAACTTTGCCCCAGGGCCACAAAGCTGAACATTGTGCAGGCCCTTAGCACCGAAGGCGAAAAGCCGGTTATGGCCGCATAAAACCATATTAGCAGAATAATTAAAACTGTTTGAATGATGCGACCGCGCGGAACTTTGTTCAAAAATGAAAACATGAACTTCAGCACAAGGAAAATTATTCCCACATGCAGGCCCGATACGCAAAGTATATGCATGGCCCCAGCCCCGACAAACTCTCGCCGAAGATCTTCATCGAGGTATTCGCTAAAGCCAAGCAACAGAGCCGACACCACGGCAAACTCCTGGCCACTCAAGTGGTTTTCAAATGATTCGAGGGCTTTTTGCCTTGCTGTCAGCGCCCAGCGAATAAGTAATAAGCCTTCGTTCTGAGCGGTAGCTTGCCACTGTCCCGATGCCCGGTATGCCTGATGAAAAATATTGCTGTATGATAGAAATCGACGGTAATTAAACTCTCCGGGGTTTTTGGGTTCGCCTATCTCCTGAAAATTATTTTCTATCAAAAGCAGGTCGCCATAACTAACCTGAGATGCCAAACTATCCTTTTGAAGGTAAAGCATAAGGCGGCCACTTACTTTGGCATCGTTTTTATTTGTAATAACCCTTTTTACTTTAGCTATTACTTGCCATGAATTGGTTTTTTCGGATGGCTGTTCAATAACCTCAAGCAGCAAATACCCGCCATAGTCCTGAAATTTGCTGAAATGGCTGTCCCGGGTGAGTTGATTATGGTTTTGAGCAATTTGGTAACCGGCAATGAGCAAAAAGGTAGCTGCCCATGCTCCGAAAATCCATCGCCTCGAATAATGCTCCTGAAAAAATTTGCTCCCTAAAATCCATCCCAGGAACAACAAAAGGTAACCCATTACATAAACAAAGAGCGGGAAATGCTGGCGGGAAGTAAGGAAAACAACGATGCCAGCAGCCAAAGGCGCTACCAGTCGGGCAAACGGTATTTGCGAGAAATGGTTCATGGCATCGCATAAAAATACGATGTTTTTAAACCGAACGCAATATTTTATATTACCAAAAGGATTATTCGGCTTTCAGAAAATTGGCAATGATTTTTGCAGCATTGCGGCTGGCGCCTTCGCCTCCAAGAATTTTTTTCAGTTCGATGTATCCCGAATTGATTTTAGAAATATAATCCTCGTTGTAGAGCAAGCTATTCAGTTCATTAATCAGCCCGTGGCGGGTTAATTCGTTTTGAATCATTTCGCTTACAAGGGAACGATCTAAAACAAGGTTTACCAGCGAGATGTGCTTTACCTTAACAAGTTTCTTTGCAATGAGGTACGAAATTACCCCGGCTCGGTAACATACAACCTGGGGCACGCCAAACAGTGCTGTTTCGAGTGTGGCAGTGCCCGAGGTAACCAAGGCTGCTTTGGCAATGGCCAGAAGGTTGTATGTTTGCCCGTAAACCAGCTTTACAGGGTTGCCTGCAATTAATTCGTGGTAGTAGCTTTCGGGAATAGAATCTACACCTGCTACCACAAACTGAAAATTGGGGAATGAACTTGCCACTGAAGCCATTACCTGCAAGGTGGCTGCCAGTTCCTGCCGGCGGCTTCCGGGCAGCAAAGCCACAATGGGCTTTTCTGCAAGGCCATACTGTTGTATGAAATCCAGGCGTGATTCTTTTTCCTTATACTGGCTAATGGCATCGAGCAGGGGGTGGCCCGGAAATTCCACATCCACCCCAAAGCCCTTGTAAAAAGCCTGCTCGAAAGGCAAAATAACCATCATTTTATCTACATCGCGACGGATCTTTTTGATGCGCGACTGCTTCCATGCCCAAATCTGTGGCGAAATATAATACACTACTTTAATTCCATGGTTTTTGGCAAACCTGGCCAAGTGGAGGTTAAAGCCAGGGTAATCGATAAGTATCAGCACGTCGGGACTGAAGTTGAGCAGGTCTTTTTTACAAAGTTTAATATTCCGGAGTATTGTGCGAAGGTTTACCAATACCTCCCAGAAGCCCATAAAAGCAAGCTCGTTGATGTGTTTTACCAAGCCGCCTCCCTGAGCCTGCATTCGGTCGCCCCCCAAAAAGCGAAAGCTGGCATGGCTATCCAGCAACTTTATCTCTTTCATCAGGTTGCTCCCATGCAAATCGCCCGAGGCTTCGCCGGCAATAATGTAGTATTTCATACGGTAGAATGGCTGATTTTTACATGAAGATGAAGAGCAAAAGCAATAATACAAATGTTATAAACAACAGGCCTCTTCCGGTTTTGTCGTATTTCATGTTTATCATAAAATATCTGAAAACCAGTAGGTTGGCTGCAATTCCTACAAGGCCTGGTGTTTTCGGGTTGGGCGTGTAAACCCACGAATCGACCGCCCCCCATAGGCTTAGCACCAAAATGGTTAAGCCGTAAATTACCAATGGCAAAACGCCTCCAAGGGCAATGCCCAATATCCAGGAGTCTTTTTTAAACATTTAGGTTCCAGGTTTTTATGTCAGAAATAAGGTGATGGGCAGTAAAGTCGAACTGAATTGGTACTAGCGATACATAATTATTGGCCAGGGCCCACTCATCGGTTTCGTTGCTGTTTTCGTGCAGTTGAAACCTTCCTGTCAGCCAAAAATAGTCTCTTCCGCGGGGGTCCTTTCGGTGATCAAACTCCTCTTCCCAGTTGGCCTTTGCCTGCCTGCAAATGCGTATGCCTTTAATGCTTTTTTCGGGTACTGCAGGTATGTTTACATTAAAACAAATACCTTTTGGCAGCCCTTTACTAAGCACATTGCGGGCAATTTCCTGTACAAACTTTTTCGAAGGCAAAAATTCGGCATCATAGCGATAGTCTAACAGCGAAAAGCCAATTGAGGGGATTCCTTCCATGGCGCCTTCTATGGCGGCCGACATGGTGCCACTGTAAATTACGTTTATTGAGGAGTTGGAGCCATGGTTAATACCCGACACCAGCAAATCGGGTTTGCGGTGCAATACCTTATTTACGGCCAGTTTAACGCAATCGACCGGCGTGCCGCTGCATCCAAATTCTTTGTGGTCGCCATCGATGCTGATTTTTTCGAGGCGAAGCGGCTTTTCTATTGTAACTGCATGGCCCATGGCGCTCTGAGGTTTGTCGGGAGCAACCACCACCACATCGCCAAGCTCGAGCATATAGCTTACCAAATGCCGTATGCCAGGTGCCATTATTCCGTCGTCGTTGGTAACAAGTATTACTGGTTTACGCATTTTTATCGTATTTCTTAGGCAAAGCTAAACAGATTTCAGCGTATAGCAATGCAATAATTTTTACCATTGGCCATACATCCTGGCTAATGAATTTTGATTACATGCCTGCCAAAATGACGCGAAATTTTGCAGTGGCTTTGTTTTTGTCTAACTTTGTTTGCCCGGAAAGTACCGGCAATAATTTAAAAAAGTAAAAGAAATGGCAGGAATTTATATTATTTTCATTGTTTTCATGCTGATAAGCTGGTTGGTATCGAACCAGTTGAAGTCGCGTTTCGAAAAATACTCGAAAGTTGGATTGCGTTCGGGCCTTTCGGGCCGCGAGGTAGCCGAGAAGATGCTTCGCGAAAGCGGCGTTGAAGGAGTACGTATTATAAGCACTCCGGGCCGTCTTACCGACCATTACAACCCCTTGGACAGAACTGTTAACTTGAGTCCCGAAGTGTATGAAGGGCGCAGCGTTGCTGCTGCCGCGGTATCAGCACACGAATGCGGCCATGCCGTGCAGCATGCTCGTGCCTATTCATTTCTGAAAATGCGCTCGGCCCTGGTACCCGTTATCAGCGTAAGCTCAAAATATATGCAGTGGGTGCTGCTGGCAGGTATCCTTATGTTGGAAACCTTTCCCGGCATTTTGCTGGCTGGAATCATTATGTTTTCCGCAACTACCCTGTTTAGCTTCATTACCCTTCCGGTAGAATTTGATGCAACCCGAAGGGCGCTTGTTTGGCTCGAAGATTCGGGCATGACATCGGGCCAGGAACACACCAACGCCAAGGATGCCCTGAAATGGGCGGCCCTTACCTATGTGGTTGCAGCACTGGCCTCATTAGCCACTTTGCTTTACTACATAATGATATTTATGAGAAGGCGATAATCCGAAAAAATGTTATTGTAAGAGGGTGTCTGAAAAGTTAACCGTGGAACTCAGTGAAGGACCCTGCGAAACTCTGTGAAACTATTGGTTTGCTGTTACACAGAGTATCAAAGAATAAATCAAGGTATCCAAATGGTCTTTTTTGACTCTCTCTTTGTTTTTATTGAATCCTGATGAGATTTGAAATTTAATTAATTTTATTATTCTAAATGCATTGCCTGGCTTGTTTTGCCAAAGTTCCGCGGGTGGCCAAACAAATGTGGATTAATCATTTTTTCAAAGCCATTGGTAATAGAAATCTTAAGCAGTTTAGGTATGATTATTCAAATTTTATTGTTAATACTTGGTTTTGTTGTTCTTATTAAAGGTGCTGATTGGCTGGTAGATGGCGGATCGGCTTTGGCCCGAAAATACAAGATATCAGAATTGGCCATTGGGCTTACCGTAGTGGCATTCGGAACATCAATGCCCGAGTTGGTTGTGAATGTTTTTGCGGCACATCAATCGCATTCCGATATAGTATTTGGAAATATTATTGGCAGTAATATTTTCAATTTGTTCGCCATACTTGGCATAGCCGGCTTAATTACCCCCCTCATAGTACAATCAAGTACCGTGTGGAAAGAGATTCCCCTTTCCTTTATTGCTGCATTGTTACTGTATTTGCTTGCAAATAGTATTTTTTCGGGAAACGAGATTTTGTCTCGTATTGATGGAATAATCCTGCTGGTATTCTTTTGTTTCTTTTTATACTACGTTTTCAGGCAGCTTAAGACCGATCAAATAGCCATTGAAACAACAAAAAAAGAACTCCCCAAATTTAAAATCTGGCTTTTCATATTACTGGGTCTGGCATTTTTAATTGCCGGGGGCAGGCTTGTTGTTGTCAATTCGGTTGAAATTGCCAGGGTTTTGGGTGTTAGCCAAACCATAATCGGACTAACCATAGTAGCCGCCGGAACTTCACTCCCTGAGCTTGCCACATCGGTTGTAGCAGCCCTTAAAAAGAACAATGATATTGCAGTGGGCAATATAGTTGGCTCCAACATTTTTAATATTTTCTTTATTTTAGGTGTTAGTTCTCTGATAAAACCCGTTGAATTCAATCTTAAATTTAATTTTGACCTGTATTTGTTAGGGGTAGGCTCCCTTTTGTTGTTTTTGGCTATGTTTTCGGGCCGTAAGAGGAAACTTGACCGATGGGAAGCCGCCTTTTTGCTATTCATTTACATTGGATACACCATGTATCTGGTTGGAACAGAATTTTAGAAGAATAGCAGTGCATAAATGCAAATTTTTTCGGCCCGGCTGGTTAGCTGCTTACATTAAACATTTTTGGAAGACCGGGCGGCATGTTGATTTTTGCCGGAATTGGTTATAAGTGTCGGTTTTATCGGGGTTTTGATCGCATTAAAAAATCCTTGATAACTTAACACTACTGGCCGACAAAAATTTCGTGATTTCTCGCTCCGCCCGAAATGACAGGGTTTTCAATGATTTTGGCAATTTTGGGGGTAGGTGGCGGCTTCGCCGCCACCTACCCCCCTTAATAAAAAGCTAACTACCTGTCATTCCGAACGTAGTGAGGAATCTCATGCAATAAATTCTACTCTTTATTACTTTATCGGACAATAGTGATAACTTAACAATTAATTAACACAATTCGGTACAATGTGATTTAAAGATAGAGTAATATTGCGCCATCAAATTAAAGCCTTTAAATGGAAACTGTTTACCTTATTTTCGTTATAGTTTTGTTTCTGCTTGCCATTTCCGACCTAGTTGTCGGGGTGAGCAACGATGCCGTAAACTTCTTAAATTCGGCAGTAGGATCAAGGGCTGCTCCGATAAAAATTATAATGCTTGTAGCCGCTTTGGGAGTTCTTATGGGTACAATATTTTCGGGTGGAATGATGGAGATTGCCAGAAGCGGAATTTTTTACCCCGACAAATTCACCTTTGCCGATATAATGTTGATTTTTCTTGCGGTAATGATTACCGATGTAATTTTACTTGACGCATTCAATACCATTGGTTTTCCGACCTCTACCACTGTTTCGCTGGTGTTTGAACTTATGGGCGCCTCCGTGGCCATTGCATTATTTAAAATTGCCGGAGGCGGCGAATTTTCCCAACTTGGCGAGTACATCAACACAGGCAAGGCATTGGCCATTATTTCGGGCATTCTTTTGTCGGTTATTATTGCCTTTTTCTTCGGAACCCTTATCCAATTTTTAACCAGGTTAATTTTTTCATTTAACTATGTTAACAAACTGAAATACCTGGGTGGGCTTTTTGGCGGAATGGCAATAACCACAATAGTTTATTTTATTTTGATAAAAGGGGCCAAGGATGCTGCATTTATGACCCCCGCCAACTACCAGTGGGTATCAGAAAACACCATGCAGATAATGCTGGCCAGCTTTGCCGGCATAACAGTTTTGCTTTATCTCATAAATTATTTATTCCGGATCAATGTATTGAAAGTGGTGGTGCTTGCCGGAACATTTGCACTGGCAATGGCGTTTGCAGGCAACGACCTGGTAAATTTTATCGGGGTGCCGCTTGCAGGCTATGATTCTTTTTTAACATTCATAAACAGCCAGGGAGCCAATCCTGATAGTTTTACTATGGAGTCGCTTCAAGGTGCCGTAAAAACGCCCCTTTTCTTTTTGCTAATGTCGGGCGTGATTATGGTGATAACCCTATACACCTCGCGCAAAGCCCGCACAGTAATCATGACCGAGGTAAACCTGAGCCGGCAGGACGAAGGCGAAGAGAGATTTGGATCATCTGGTTTATCAAGGGGCATTGTTAAACTTTCGCTTCGATTAAACAGTTTTTTTTCCGGTGTAATTCCCGATAGCTCAAAACAATGGATATCGGAGAGGTTTGCAACACTTCCGATTAAGAAAAAAGATAAAAATCAGCCCGCGTTTGACCTTCTCAGGGCTTCTGTCAATCTGGTGGTATCCAGCGCGCTTATTGCACTTGGAACCTCATTAAAACTTCCGCTCTCAACCACTTATGTTACATTTATGGTTGCAATGGGTTCAAGCCTTTCTGATGGAGCCTGGGACAGGGAAAGCGCCGTTTACCGCATTACCGGTGTTTTTTCTGTAATCGGAGGCTGGTTTTTTACGGCTGTATCTGCTTTCACTATATCATTTATACTTGCATCATTGTTTTTCTTCGGAGGGACCGCAGCCGTTTTTATTATGGTGGCGGTGGCTGCATTTGTAGTTTACCGAACCCATAAAATACACATGAAAAAGGAAGAATCGGGTAAAGCACTAAAGGCCGAAGAGGAAGCTGTTACCTCCGAAAATCTGAAGGAATTTTGCATAAAAAAGACAATGGAGGTTTTTGCAAAAGCTGCTACCTGCTACAACCAGGTTATATCTGGCGCCGAAAATCCTGACTTAAGCCAATTGCGCGATACTAAAAAAAGAATTGCACTGCTGCTCAAAGAAACCAGATTGCACAGAAAAGTTGTATCGCAGGTACTCAAAGGCACAGGCGAGGACCATGGCGAGCAGGCCTACTTTGCCATCAGAACCCAGGACAACCTTCTGGAAATTATCAATTGCCTGGGCGTTATTGCAAGCGCCTCATATACACACCTTTCAAACCACCACAAGCCCCTCAATCCTTTGCAAACTGCTGAACTTAAGCAAATAAAAGAAAAACTCAGCAACCTGCTAAACCACATTTCCCAAGTAATTGCACGGGCTGATTCAGCAACGCATGAAAATTATGAAATAATAAAAACTGCAACCGAAGCCGAAATAGAAATGAGCTCCAAAAACGAAGTAATACGAATTCGCGAAGAAATGACCGGCAACAGGAGCAGTATTTTGTTTATGAGCATTTTGCAGGAAACCAGAAACATAGTGTACTTTTCGGCTCAGGTAATGCACAGCCTTGAAAAGTAATTGCAATGGGGTTTTAAAGACATATATTCTTTACCCGGTCCGATAAATAATTTGAAAGGAGTGTGGCATTTCTGTATATGGTTTTTGCAAAGCCACCCAACTTGCCCGAAAAGAACTAAATTTGAGATGAGGTAAGACATTAATACTTGGCTCAGCTTTTTTTAGTTTACTAAGGATTGACACCAAATTGAACTCCAAAGAGCAATCTTATTAGCCACCAAACCCGCACTTTTATAACCCAGATTATACACAACCAGGCAAACGAATATGGAAATAATTGTTTTAGCAATACTTATTTTAATAAATGGGTTTTTTGCTTTGTCAGAAATTGCGTTGGTTTCGAGCAAAGAGACCAGGTTGCAGCAACGAAAAAAAGAAGGAAGCACTGGAGCAAAAGTTGCCCTGAAACTTCTTGAAAAATCAGAAAACTTCCTGTCAGCAATTCAGGTTGGAATTACCCTGATAGGTATTATTACGGGGGTTTACGGAGGGGTGAATATTGCCGGTGACGTGGCACCGTTTTTCCAGCAAATAGATTTTCTGCAAAACTATGCAAATCAAATTGCACTGACATTGACGGTTGTAATCATAACATATTTTTCTATTGTTATAGGAGAATTGGTGCCCAAAACCGTGGCATTAAACAACCCCGAGAAAATTGCCATAAAAGTGGCCCCGGTCATTTATTATTTTAGTGGAGCATTTTTTCCGTTTGTAAAACTTTTGTCATTTTCAACAAATTTTATTAACAATGTAATTGGGATAAAAAGGCAAAAATACCAGATGACCGAAACCGAACTCAGGCAAATGATCAGAATGGCTTCTGCCGAGGGCGTTATTGAAAAGGACCAAAATTTAATGCATGAAAAAGTATTTTATTTTGCCGATAAAAAGGCAAAGCATATCCTGACTCACCGAACTGACGCAGAGTGGATTAATTTGGATAAAAGCAATGACGAGATAAAAAAAGAATTACTGAAGGCCAGTCACAGCAAATTAGTTTGTGCCAACGGCAGCTTGGATAATTTTAAAGGGGTTGTTTATTTAAGAGATTTCTATAAGTTGATTGCACAAACAGAGCAATTCGACATAAACACAATAATCATTGAACCATTAATAGTTCCTGATAATATTGATGCCACAAAGGTTCTGGAATTGTTCAAACAGAAAAAAATTCACCTTTGTTTTGTTGTAAATGAATACGGTGGCTTTGAGGGCATAATAACCTTGCACGATATTGTTGAAACAATTGTTGGCCAAATGCCCGAGGAGCGCGAACTGTATGAGCCTGATATATTTGTAAGGGAAGATAATTCCATGTTGGTAAGCGGCGATGCACCCATCGAAACCCTCAGTGAAATTATTCCCGATTTTGCAATAGATTTTGATATTACCGACTATTCTACCGTTGCAGGTTTTGTATTTTATCAGATGGGTAAAATTCCGAAGGTTGGGGATAAGTTTGAATATTTGAATTATAATTTTGAAATTGTTGATGTGGATGGGGTAAGGGTAGATAAAATATTGATTTCCAGGATTTAATTATGCCTGCCGCTATAAGTAAAATACACTTGCCGCTGCTGCCTGTAGAAAACCTATTGTAATAAGCCTGCAAATTCTGCGTTATTTGAAAAAAACTATGTAAAATGAAGCCCTTTATCTCCTGTTTAGTTATTATGCTGTTTTTGGGTTCCAGCCTTCTAAGCCAGGATACCACCCTGGTTTTTTCTGTTGAGCGGCTAAGAACCCTCGATCAGGATGTGCTTGAGCTGAAAGATTTTGTAAGGGAGCAACGCACTCACCAGGCACTTACCGAAAGGCAGTTATACAACCGCAACTACAACCGGCTTTTGTCAATGGCCGAGCTTCTGAGGGAGCTTAAAGCCACCATCGACCTGGTTGAAAGCGATCGCGAGCAAATTGGTGTGTATAATAAAATTAGCCAGGCCAATAATCCCACCAGCGATATTCTGGGTTTTAAACTAACCGATATTATTAAAAATTCGTTGGAAAAAACCCTTGACGAGCGCAAGATTGAAGCCGACAAGGTACTTCCTATCAACAATGTTGTAAACAACCTGATACATGGCTTGGGTGCTGCTTTCCCGCCCCTGCAGCTTATGTCGTCGGTGGTGGCCGGCTTGTCGGCTTTTACCGACAAAGCATTTGCCCTGAATCCCACCCAGGCCAATCGGCGTATAAGGTATGCGCGCGACCTGGCCCTGCAAGGTTCAACTACAACCCTCGACACCCTTTTTATTGGTTCGTTTACACGCAGGCTGGCTCCCTATGTAAACTTTTATATTGAACTTAACAGAATCAACACCGGATTTGATGAGGAGTTAGCCAAATTCTCATTTTTTTATTCCGATATCAGCCAAAACATTAATACGCTTATAGATGCCTTTGAGAGAAATACCACCATTTCCCTTTCAGGAAATATTACCAATCAGGTAAATGCCCTTATGAATTTTCATTTGAGTGGCTCTGACAGGTTTAACCATGCCGAAATTAACCGCAGGCCAGAAATAACTTACGTTACCCGGGTACTTGAGCCAACTACCGAATTTGTTAAGGTTTTCAACGAGTATGCGCGCCAGTATTTGTTTCTGACCAACCGTAATATAGAAAACAACAAAGCCCAGCTTGCCAATGCCAAGAGGCTTCCGAACAGCAACCATGCTGCCATCGATTTGCTTATTGCAGAAATAGACCTCAAGCAACGGGGCAGCGAAACCAGCCTGGGTTTTATAAACCGTTACAACCGGAATATTTCCCGTATTACTTCAAAAATTCAGGATTTACGCACGCTTTAGCGTGCTCAGGGTTCGGGCTGTTGCCCATGCTATCAGCTTTGGGTCAGTGCCATTAGTTCTGAAAACACCCTTTCGATAGGCAGACCAACCACATTTGGGTATGAGCCTTCAATGCGTTGTATGCCCACATGGCCTATCCACTCCTGTATGCCATAGCCACCTGCTTTGTCGTAAGGCTTGAAGTGGGTTACATAGTATTGAATCTCTTCTGGTGTAAGCACCCTGAAATATACATAAGTGGTTTCGCAAAACAGCCTGATCTGGTCCTGGTGGCAAATACAAACCCCTGTTATTACTTTGTGTTTCTGCCCTGATAGCCTTTCAAGCATTTGTACTGCCTGATTATAACCCGAAGGCTTGTTTACTATTTTGCCTCCGGCCACTACAATGGTGTCGGCGGCAATCACTATTAAGCGCTGATTGCTCAATTCTGCTGTAAAAGCCATGGCTTTTTGCCTGGCAAGCATCATGGCAACATCGGGAGGCTCAAGGTTTTTTGGAAAATTTTCGGAAGTGGGTTTTGCAAGCACCCTGAAAGGAATGCCCGTCAATTCAAGAAGGTTGTGACGCCGGGGCGACTGCGAGGCAAGAATGATATCGAATGCCTTTAGCTTTTCGAAAAACTGCATCAGAGGTTAATGAAAAAGTATTGTACAACCATTGAAAGCACGCCCGCCAGCATTATAAACTTTAGGGCAGTTTGTATAACCTTGAAATCGAATGGGTCAAAGGCTTTACGTATATAAAGCATTACCGCCACAATGGGTATAAGTACAAAAAATGCAAAATAGGAAAGTAATGCAAACCTGCCGGCCATTCCCAGTCTAACAAAGTAAAGCAGCATACCAATAACCACCACAAACATGATTGCCAAAATAATTTTGCGCGTTTTATCGGGCCCCAAAACAATAGGCAGGGAGCGGCAACCTGTTTTTGCATCGCCTGCAAAATCCTCCATGTCTTTGGCAATTTCGCGCCCAAGGTTCATGATAAATGCAAAGAAGGCATAAAACTGTACAAAGAAGTTTATTCTCATTACATCGGGCGGAACGGCAATTTGCATCAGTGCGGCCCTGTATTCAACCAGCCACACCAGCGCCACCACCAGGCCCGAAAGCACTGCCACTGTAATGTTTCCCGTAAGGAAATTCTTTTTAAACCGCATGCTGTATAGCCACAGCAACATAGGTGTTGCCAAAAATATAAGCGCCAGGGGCCAGTAGCGAATATGCCACGAAAGGTAAACCCCAAGCAGCACACCTACGGTGGTAAGTATCCAATGGGTAAGAATGGCAGTACGGCGGCTTATCAGTCGCCCAACAATTACCCTGGAAGGCCTGTTAATGCGGTCAATCCTTATGTCGAAATAATCATTAATGGCATAGCCGGCAGCGCTGATCAGCACTGTTGCCAAAACTAGCAAAAAGAAATGAAATGACGATAGGGGCATTTCAAGGTCGTTGTGCCTGAATACTGGCCAAATAATGCAATACCTGAACAAATACTGCGTAAGGGCAACCATTATCAGGTTGTGCCAGCGAAACAAACTCAAAAAAGATCCTATTCTCTGCATTATATTTGGTTTGTCAGTATTTACCAATGGAAACCATCATCGTTAAACCATGTTCCGTGAATTTTCATAACCTGTTCAATTACATCTCGCACGCAACCTTCTCCACCTTTAACTGCCGAAATGTATTTAGAAATGCCTTTAATCTCTTCGGCGGCATCGGCCGGGCAGGCAGGCACACCAACCAGGCGCATAACCTCATAATCGGGTATATCGTCGCCCATATAAAGTATTTCTTTAGGAAGAATCTTTTTCTTGTTTAGATAACGGTTAAAAACCTCGAGCTTGTTGCTTACCCCAAGGTATATTTCTTCAATGCCAAGCAAGGCCAACCTTGCCCTTACTGCTTTGCAGTTTCCGCCCGAAATAATCATGATATTATAACCTTTTCTTACGGCAAGCTGAAGCGCATAACCATCCTTCACGTGCATGCTGCGAAGCATTTCATTGTCAAGGGTCAAAAGCACGGTCCCACTGGTCATTACCCCGTCAACATCAAAAACAAATGTTTTTACCCCCGAAAGCAATTGTTTGTAGTTTGTCATAAGGCTCGGTTGCTAATGGTTTGAAATGCAATTAGCTGACGGCTATAAAATTAAAACATTTATTTGATTCAAACCTAAAATTCCCTTTCGGGGAAACCAAATCAATTGTTGGGGTTATTCTTCGGTCTTATGGGTTTTCCAGCGATGCCTGAATGATATATAAAATCCGGCAAGCATTACCAGGCAACTAAACCAAAGCAGGTTTATAAACGGAAATATTACCGTTTTAATAATTACAAAGTCGGGCTTTATTTCAAGTATTTCAAGTTTAATTGTCATGGGTTTTTCGCTTACTCCTGTAAACCTGAACCTAAGGTCAAGGTCTTTTACATCGGCATCCTGGTAGTCAATCAAACCGTTTTTTACCATAAAAACGGGTTTTATTTCGTGTGATTTACCCGAATGGTCAATCAGCTCTAACTGGGCAATAATTGATAAGTTGTTTGGGTCTGCAACTCCCTGTGGGGCTTCAATGCCTTTGAGTACCAGGCGGTTGTTTTTTACCGCTATGGTATCGTTTATGGCAATTTCGGGCTGGCCAACAAGGGTCTGCTCAGGGTGTTCATGACCTTCAACAGGCAAATCGGCAAAAGTTACATAGGTAAAAATGTCGCGCAGCGGATAAATTTTGGCAAAAGGTTCGTAAACATTTCCCATCCGGTCGTTTAGCTGCACGGCAGGAAATGAACTGAATACTTTGTAAAACTCACCTTCTTTGTTTTTCTTCAAAAAATCGATTTGATAAATAATGTGGCTTCCGGTTTTTTCCTTACCTGTGTATGTTACATGAAACTCGCCCATTGGCAATATCTCTTCGCGAAGGAGCAAAAGGTTTTCGGTAGCCGGAAAATTCGGACCCAGGTTTAGCCCCGAGGTATTTTCGGAAATGATTTCTTTTTTTGAGAAAGTAAGCATAATGGCAAGCAGAAACAGCCCCACTCCAAGGTGGCTTATTACTGCTCCGTTGGTGGCATATTGCCTGTGAAAGCGCAGTATTAGGTCGAGCGAAGAGAATATGGCAAGCAATGAGGCAAAAACATAAAGCAGGAAAGCCGGCAGGGTTATTTTATAAAAGAAAAATATAAGTAAAGTTACGGCAAAGGCTAATATAACAGAAAGTCCCAATGATTTTAGGAACTTAGTCATGTCGTTTTTTCCCCATTTTATAAAATGGGTAACGCCTATAAGCAGGGCCAGGGCTATGGCAAAAGGCAGCTGCCAGTTGTTATAATAAGCCACCACATCGACCGGGGGCGTTAGTTCAAGGCCAAAAACCCTGTTAAACACCGGGATAGATGTTGTGAAAATAATTTGAAAGGCCGATAGTGCCAGCACCAACGCTCCGATAAACATCCAGAACTCCCGCGTAAATGGCTCTTCACTCTCTTTTGAGGGAAGTTTCCGGTAATTTTTTATTAGAAAAACTACTCCCAATATAAAAAAGGTAAAAATGTAAACCAGTATTTGCCTCCCCATTCCATCGTTGCCAAACGAGTGTACCGATATGCCTGCAAGGACTCCGCTACGGGTAAGGAATGTAGAATAAACAACCAGTATAAACGCGAGTATGGTAAACAGGAATGTGGGGAAGTAAGTGTTTTTTCTTTTTACTGAAATATGCATGGTGTGCAGGCCTGCCACCAGCACAAGCCATGGCACAAGCGAAGCGTTTTCAACGGGGTCCCAGGCCCAGAAGCCGCCAAAGGTAAGCGATTCATAAGCCCAGACACCTCCCAGCAGAAGGCCGGCTCCCAGAAACAATACTCCGAGCAGCGTCCATGGAAGGGCGGGTTTTATCCACTCATGGTATTTGCCTTTCCATAATGCGGCCACGGCATAGCAAAATGGCACCAGTATGGCCGCAAAGCCTACAAACAACACTGGTGGGTGCGACAGCATCCAAAAGTTGCGAAGCAAAGGATTTAACCCATTGCCATCAACAATAAAGTTTATGTAATGGGGGTTTTTAAACAGTTCTTCAGCGGCATATTCGGGCAGCTGCCTGAGCAGCACAAAGGGGTCCATGCCAATGCTGACATTGCCCAATCGCCATCCCAGCATCATCGACACCATAAATACCTGCGAAAGTGAGAATATTGCCATAACCGGGCTTTCCCAGGTTTTGGCATACCTTATCAGCATATTTCCGAAAAGGACCTGGCACAGGGTCCAAAACAAAAAACTGCCTTCCTGACCTGCCCAAAACGCGGCTATCATATAGCCCAGACTCAGGTTATTTTCAATATGTACCCAAACGTAGCGGTATTCGTAAAAACGGTTAAGCAAAATGTAAAAAAGAAAAAAGGATGCCAACAAGACCATAATGCTGTGAAGCCTGAAAGCCAGCCGTGCCCAGTGCCGCCATTGGCGGGCATTGGAAAGGTTGTCGACAGAGGCTTTCAGATAGGCAAAAGCTGCAATAATCGCCGAAATAAAGGCCAGCGCCAGGGCATAACGGCCTGCTATGCCTGATATAAGGTGTTCACCAACGTATTGAATTTCCATGATTATTTTTTTGTTTGCAAGTGGCAAATATACCTAATATTTAAAATTCTGGTAAGGAAATACCAGAAAGGATGACCGCCCAGGTAATCCTTTTTTTAATGATGGCATTTTTTTTAAAAAAAAGCTGTAAACTATTGCTGGTATGCATGTTGTTGTCATGTCATTTTTCTGAAAAATCGTTTTGTGTAAATAAATTTTACACTATTGTCCGATAAAGTAAAAAAGGGTAGAATTTTATGCATGAGATTCCTC
>CAYGDW010000061.1:0-17364 GCA_964348755.1 uncultured Bacteroidales bacterium
ATTTAATTCTACAACAGTTCACAATTATAAACAAATAAATATTTCACAAAATTAGTGAGCTTGAGTATGGTTTTTCCTAAATTTACAATGTTGTAAACAATAAAATTCTGAATGAAATGATCGCTCGTATTCAAAAAATTATTCACCACAGGAAATTAACATCTTCGGCTTTTGCCGACAAGATTGGTGTACCACGTTCCACTATTTCGCACATTATTTCTGGTAGAAACAACCCCAGCCTTGAGTTTATACAAAAGGTACTTGACAATTTTCCTGAAATCAGGACCGAATGGTTGGTTCGTGGCGAAGGTCAAATGTTAAAGGCTTCAAATACTCTTTTTCCGGAGGAAATTTTTGAACCTACTGGCAGTACTTCAGCTTCCGGAATAGATTTTGGTTTTGACAAAAAAATCAGATCCGAACCTGCCCCACAGCCAGAGCCGGAAACTATATCTGTTTCAGCGGGCGCTTTGCCTGACCAGGCGGAAACCAAAAAAAGTTTAAAGGATTCTGAAGAGGTTAAAGGCAACGTGTATTTTGACGAAAAGCCTGTTTCAATCGGAAACAAAACGGATAAAGCCGGGCAAAACTTCGATAAAAAATTAAAAAACACGGTACGTGTTTTGTTATTTTATAATGATGGAAGCTTTTCAGAGCATTATCAAACCGAACAATAGCAGGATCAGAATCTCTCGAGTTTTGAAAAAAAGAAATCGCATTCCCTCGATGCATTCTTATCAGAGTCGGAGCCATGCACGGCATTGTTTACAATACTCGCCCCGAATAGTTTTCTAAGGGTTCCTTCCTCTGCTTTGTTTGGGTCGGTAGCCCCAATAAGTTGCCTGTAATCATCTACGGCATTTTCCTTTTCGAGTATGGCGGCAACAATTGGGCCGTTGCACATAAACTTAGTAAGCCTCTCAAAAAAAGGCTTGCCCCTGTGAACCTCGTAAAACGCCTCTGCCTGCATCAACGAAAGCTGAAGATATTTCATGGCTGAAATTCTGAAACCGGCTTGGTTAATTCTGGCTAAAATTGGTCCTACATAACCATGCTCAACAGCATAGGGCTTTATCATGGTTAGGGTTTGATTGCCGTTTGCCATGTTTAGGTAGTTTTTATGATACTGATAATGCTGTTAATTAAGGATAGCATAAAAATAATTAATTTAGACATGAAAAATCAATCTCAGTCTTTTTTTTTACCTTTGCCAAACTTTATAATTTAGCCAGGAATTGGACCAAGCATCAATAAGTAAAGCAAAAAAGTTACTTTCTGATAAGGATTTTCGAGTTGCCATAGTAACCCACACCAACCCCGATGGAGATGCTCTGGGCTCTTCACTTGGATTGTATGGTTTTTTAAAAAAAGCTGGGTTTGCAAATGTTTCGGTGGTTTCGCCCAATGATTATCCATTGTATTTAAAATGGATGCCTTGGCAGAAAGAGATTATAATTGCCGATTTTAATCCAGAGGAAGCACAGGAAGTAATTTTGAAAGCCAGCCTCATTTTTTTTCTTGACCTGAACGGAATAAAGCGTGCCGAAAATATTGAACAATCATTACGCAATGCATCGGCAGTTAAAATTCTTATTGATCATCATCCGCAACCTGAAAATGATTTCGACATAATGTTTTCGGAAATTAATGCAAGCAGCACCGCCGAATTGGTTTATAAATTTATTGAGGCGCTTTGCAAAACAGAACTTATTGACAAGCCCATTGCAGAATGTCTATATGCCGGAATTGTAACAGATACCGGATCGTTCAGCTATTCTTGCAATCTGCCAGAAACTTACGAAATTACTGCCAGGCTTATGAAATTAGGCGTTGACGGAGAACATATACAGCGGTTGATTTACAATACCCAATCTCCCGACAAGATTCGTTTACTTGGTTATTGCCTAAGCGAAAAGCTACGTTTGATTCCACACCAAAAAGTTGCATATATAAGCCTTACACAAGACGAATTAATGAAGTTTAACCATAAGGAAGGCGATACTGAGGGAGTGGTAAACTATGCCCTGAGCATTGAAAACATTAATCTTGCTGCCTTGTTTATTGAAAAACCAGATCATGTAAAGATTTCGTTCCGGTCGGTTGGTAAGGTAGATGTAAACAGGTTGGCCAGGACATATTTTAACGGAGGCGGGCACACAAATGCCTCTGGTGGAAAAAGTTTCGAAAACATTGATTCGACCATAAAACGATTTGAAGAATTGGTAAAATCAGGACAGGTTTAAAAGAATAAGTTTTAAAAATGAATTTGCAACCGACATACTTATTAGTTTTTCTTTTTTCAGTATTTGCCTGCCAAAGACCTGCTGAACAAAGCAAACTGCCAAATAAGGAAGAAGTAAGAAAAACGCTTGAAGCAACAAATAAAATTTTGATTGAAACCGAAAAGCAGGAAATCAGGGATTTTATTGGCCGTTATGGTTGGCAAATGCATGAAACCGGTTCGGGTCTGTGGTACCAGATTTATGTGCAGGGTAATGGGAAACAGGCCATGCCCGGCATGATGGCCACTCTAAAATACACCCTGCATCTTTTAACAGGCGATCTGGTTTACTCCTCTGACAATGACGGGCTTAAGCAGTTCAGGATTGGGCGCGGCGGGGTTGTGCCCGGCCTTGAAGAAGCCATTTTGCTGCTTCGACAGGGCGATAAAGCCCGACTTATTATGCCCTCGCACCTGGCTTACGGTGTTCCGGGCGATGGAGCCAGGATTCCTACAAGAGCCACTATTGTGTATGATGTGGAATTAATTAAACTCGACTAATTGAGTTTCAATTGTTACTTTAAACGATCTTTGAACGAGCATGTTCGAAATTTTAAAAAACAGGATAGTAAGCCAACATGCGGGCTTTATCTTTTTTAACTTTAACAAAAACAACGAATGAAAAATTTGAAAATCATTGCTTTGCTGCTTATTGTTGGACTTTTTGCAGCTTGTTCAAAAAATCCCCATAAAGGATTCAAAGAAACCGAAAGCGGTCTATTTTACCGTTTTCACGAAAAAGGAGAAGGTTTAAAGCCCGAACCAGAAAAATATCTTTCCATGTTGATGGTTTACTTTGATTCAAAGGGCGATACCCTTATGGATGCCCGTAAGGAAACAGAACCTTTTGTTTTGCAATTTATGGCATCTGAGTACCCCGGCGATATTTATGAAGCCCTGAGCATGATGTCGGTTGGCGACAGCGCATCATTCAAAATTGACGCCGAGAAATTTTTTACCATGACAGCCAAAATGCCTACGGTGCCAGATTCTACTTTCGTGGGCACTTTACTTCAATTTGATATTAAGTTGCTCGATGTTATGGATGAAGAAGGGTTTATGGCTTTTCAGACTCGCCTACAAGAGGAGCGTTTGCGCGCAAATGAACAGTTGGCCCTTGCAGAAGAAGGGCTGTTGGCCGATTATCTAAAGGCAAACAATATTATTGCAACGCCCCTCGAAAGTGGCCTTATTTACATTGAAACACTTAAGGGAACAGGTGCCAGACCTACCTCAGGTCAAACCGTACTGGTACATTACGAAGGCCGTCTGTTGAATGGTACTGTATTTGACTCATCTATTGAGCGTGGAGAACCCATTGAGTTTCCAGTAGGAACCGGTTTTGTGATTCCGGGTTGGGACGAAGGCGTTTCTCTTATGAATATTGGTGGAAAGGCCAAACTTATTATCCCTTCAAAACTTGCTTATGGCGAACGTAGCCCGGCAAGCAGTATTCCACCATACTCAACCCTGGTTTTCGAAGTTGAACTGGTTGGCGTTAAATAAAACCTAGAAAAATGAAAAAGCTCGCGCCAATTACCAATTTTGTACTGGCTTTGTTTCGCAAACAGCTTATTTTGGTTTTTAGTGTGATTGCTTTGACAAGCCTGGGGGGGTGCACTTCTCAAAAGTTAGCACTTCCCCAGGCTCCACCCGAATTTAGTGAAACCGCAAGCGGGCTAAGGTATTTAATTACTCAGCAAGGGCAGGGAGCTCTTGCTGCCGATGGCGATGGGGTGGCAGTGCATTATACAGGAAAGCTTGCTGATGGAACCGTTTTTGACAGCTCGCTGGAGCGCGGACAGCCAATAAGGTTTACCCTTGGCAAGGGGCAGGTAATTCCCGGATGGGAAGAAGCCATTAAAATGATGCGGGTTGGCGACAAGGGCACCTTTCATATTCCACCACAACTTGCTTATGGCGAAAGCGGGGTAGGGCCAATTCCACCCAATGCTACCCTTTCTTTTGAAGTGGAGTTGATAAGCATTACTAATCCTGTGGCTCCGTTTTCGGTTGAGGGCATCCTGCGCCAGATGCTTTCTTCAGGGGTTGAATATGCCATAGTTAGGGCCGGACAGGGATTGCCGCTGGAAACCGGCATGAACATTAAGGTGCTTTATAACGGTTTTCTGGAAGATGGTACCCTGTTTGATTCCTCATTTGAAAGAGGTCTGCCTATTGAATTTGTTTTGGGGCGCGGCATGGTAATAGCAGGCTGGGAGCAAGGATTGGCACAACTTCGTGTTGGCGACAGAGCCCGTATCTGGATACCGCACCACCTGGCTTATGGCGAAAGAGGACGTGGCCCCATACCCGCAAAAGCAAACTTGATTTTTGATGTGGAAGTGGTTGATGCCTTTAAACCTCAAGTGCCAATACCGTTCGAAACCGAAGGCAAACCCGTTCAGAAAACCGAATCAGGACTCGGCATCATAATGGTAGAACAAGGATCCGGGCCTTTACCTCAGGCCGGAATGACACTCCTGGTGCATTATTCAGGTTATCTCGAAAATGGAACCCTGTTCGATTCGTCGGTGCAAAGGGGCGAGCCAATACGTTTTGTTCTTGGTGCAAACCAGGTAATAAGTGGCTGGGACCAAGGCCTTGCACTTATGGGCAAAGGCGGTAAAGCCCGCCTGATTATTCCGCCCCACCTTGGTTATGGCGATCGCGAAATTGGCCCTATTCCCGCTTCATCAACCCTGATTTTTGATATAGAATTAATTGATTTTGAGTAAAAAATAAATCTTCTGATTATGTTGCTTCAAGTAACGTGGAATGCCAGCCCAGTGCTGTTTGAATTAGGCCCGATTGCTGTGCGCTGGTATGGATTGTTTTGGGCGCTTTCTTTTTATTTCGGTTATGAAATCATGAACCGGATATTTAAAAGGGAAAGTGTACCCCAGGTGCAGGCCGACAAATTGCTGATTTATATAGCTATTGGAAGTATTGTTGGAGCAAGGTTGGGTCACTGTTTCTTTTATGATTTTGACTACTACATATCCAGGCCCCTTGAGATTCTGAAAATCTGGCAGGGTGGCCTTGCAAGTCATGGAGGAGCCATAGGTATTGTTTTGGCATTATACTTTTATCAGAAAAAGGTAAGTAACAAATCTTACATCTGGCTGCTCGACAGGCTGGTGATACCCATTTCGTTGGGTGCTTCCTTTATCCGTATGGGCAACCTCATGAATTCTGAAATTTACGGCCACCAAACCGACCTGCCCTGGGGCTTTATTTTTGCAAGGGTTGGAGAGGTAGTGCCAAAACACCCCACTCAATTTTACGAAGGAATCCCTTATTTGCTCCTTTTCGTGTTGCTTGGATGGTTGTATTTGAAAAAAGCCAAAGTACTTCCGCCTGCATTTCTATTGTCGTTGTTTGCCATTGTAATGTTTTCCGTAAGGTTTTTGGTCGAATTTGTAAAGGAAGACCAAAGCCCCTTTGAAGCAGACATGGTGCTGAACATGGGCCAATTGCTTAGCCTGCCAATTTTAATTGCAGGTATAGTTGTAATGATTTGGTCGCTTAAGCAAAAGCCCGAGCCAATTGTTGAAAATATAAAGGCAAAGGAACCTGAAAAAGTCAGGCCTAAGTTTTAAAAAAAATGATTGATTAAGGCCGGTAAATTAAAAAAATGCTCGTTCGCTTATGCAGATCGGGCATTTCTTTTTTCCAGCAGGCCATACTTTGGGTTTTGATAAATTCGTCGGGAAGGGTAAGGTTGCAAGCCACGCACAATGGGGTGCTTTCTTTAAGGGTTGAGCTCAAAACCGCCATTAGCTGGTTATTTCTGAAAGGGGTTTCCATAAATATCTGGGTTTGGTTTTCGTGAAACGCCAAATTTTCGAGCAGTCTGATTTTTTTGACTCTTTCAGCTTTGTCAATAGGCAAATACCCATGAAATGCAAATTGCTGGCCGTTGAAACCCGATGCCATAAGCGCCAGCAATATTGACGATGGCCCAACCAATGGAATTATGGCAATATTTTTTTGATGGGCCATGGCCACAATGGCCTGACCCGGGTCTGCAATACAAGGACTTCCGGCCTCTGAGAGCAAACCCACATCAATGCCCCACAGTGCATTTGACAGAAACCCGCTGATTTGTTCGGGCCTGGTGTGTTTGTTTAGCAAATGAAAAGTAACCTGCTCAAAATTTGCGGTGTACCCGGCCGAGCGCAAAAAGCGCCGGGCGCTTCGAATATTTTCTACAATAAACTCATTTAGCCCGTTTACAATACGCGCATGGCCCTGGGGCCATATAGAATTGATATCATCGCCGCCGAGTGATGAAGGAATCAGGTAAAGTTTACCAATTGTTTTATGGTTGGTCATTTTTTTGTTCTTCTGAGTTTATGGCCGATTTTGCATCCAGGGCAGGCTGTTCAGGTCGATATTACCACCCGAAAGAATCATCCCAATACGTTTTCCGCGAAAGCGGTCCGGGTTATCGAGCAAAACAGCCAGTGGTAGCACTCCACTTGGCTCAACCACTATTTTCATACGCTCCCAAATCAGTTTCATGGCTTTGACAATAGATTCTTCGCTGGCTACGAGTATATCCTCAACGCCTTCAAGTATTACCGGAAAGGTGAGGCTGCCCAATGAAGTGCGCAAACCGTCGGCAATGGTTGTTGGGTTTTCTGATGGTACAAACGCTTTTTGTTTAAACGATTTCCAGGCATCGTTGGCCTGCATTGGCTCGGCAGCAAAAACCTTGGCCTGGGGCGCAAAATATTTTGCAGAAAGTATGGTTCCGCTAAGCAAACCACCCCCACCAACAGGTGCAATTATAATATCCAGGTCTTTTACACCTTCGGCCAGTTCGGCGCAAGCTGTGGCCTGACCGGCTATGATTCGGTAATCGTTGTAAGGATGGATTTCATGGGCGCCTGTATTTTCAATTACCTTTTTAAGGGTGGCTTCGCGGTCTTGAAGGGTTGGCTGGCAAAAAGTAATTTGCCCACCATAATCCTGCACGGCTTCCACCTTTATTTTTGGAGCGTTTGATGGCATAACTATATGGGCCTTAATACCCCGTATGGCGGCAGCCAGCGAAAGGGCCTGTGCATGGTTGCCCGAAGAATGCGTGCATACCCCACGCACCGCATCTGCCTGGGTTAAGGTCATTACGGCATTGGTGGCCCCCCTGAATTTAAATGCTCCACCTTTTTGGAAATTTTCGCACTTAAAAAATAATATATTGCCAAACAGGCGGTCAAAAGTTCTACACGTCAATACAGGTGTGCGGTGGGCATAGGGTGCAATAATTTGCCTGGCCTTAATAATATCTGCTACTACAGGCAGTTGGTCGGGGTATGTTCCTGAGCTTGTCATTGTTGATTTTTAAGGCTTTGGACAATTTGCTCACAACTTGCATCGAGCAGTTTATACACATGCTCAAAGCCTGCAATACCATCATAATAAGGGTCTGGGACCTCGAGGTCTTGGCCGGGGTGCAAGCGGTTCAGTATTATTTCAACCTTTGTCCGGTCGTTTTCCGTCTCGGCCAGTTTTATCACGTTCCGGTAGTTTTGGCGGTCCATGGCAAAAATAAGGTCAAAATTTTCAAAATCGTTTTTTGTGAATGCCCTTGCCCGCTGGTCGGAAATATCTATGCCGTATTTATTGGCAATTTCCAATGATCTGGTGTCGGGTTCTTCGCCAATATGGTATGAATTTGTACCTGCCGAGTCAACCAAACCCTTGATGCCGTATTTTTTAAGTTTTTCTTTCATAATGCCTTCGGCAAGCGGCGAACGGCAAATATTGCCAAGGCATACCATTAAAATCTTCATAAGCGGTTAAAATAATTTGATTAAAAAAACCCGGCATCAAAGATAAAGCTTTGCTTCCGGGTCAAAACCCAAAAAATGAAAAAATGAATCAAATCCTGATTTTAATCATATTATCAATTTCGTCAACATATTTTTTAAAGTTTTTATCAGTATCTGCTAAATTTTTAACTGTTTTGCAGGCATGCAATACAGTAGCGTGGTCTTTGTTGCCACATTTGCTTCCGATGGCTGCCAACGACGATTTTGTATATGTTTTTGCAAAAAACATTGCCAGTTGCCTTGCCTGAACAATTTCGCGTTTTCTGGTTTTCGACTGTATTTTTTCGACAGGTATGTTGAAAAAGTCACAAACCATTTTTTGAATATATTCAACGGTAACTTCTCGCGGGTTGTTTTTTACAAACTTTTCAATGACGTTGAGAGCCAGTTCGGTTGTAATTTCCTTTTTATTCATTGACGACTGTGCCAACAGGGAAATCAGTGCGCCTTCCATTTCGCGAATGTTGGTAGTTATACCTGAAGCAATCAGGTCAATTACATCGCGGGGCATTTCTACGCCATCGTTATATAGTTTTTTCTGAATGATGGCAACACGGGTTTCGAAGTCGGGTGCAGTTAGATCGGCCGAAAGGCCCCATTTGAAACGTGAAAGCAGCCGGGGTTCTATGCCTTTCATTTCGACCGGAGGCAGATCGCTGGTAATGATAATTTGCTTCCCGTTTTGGTGAAGGTGGTTGAAAATATGAAAAAACACATCCTGTGTCTTTTCTTTTCCGGCAAGGCAATAAATATCGTCAACAATCAACACATCAATCATCTGATAAAAATGGATGAAATCGTTTTGGTTGTTGTTGCGCACCGAATCTACAAACTGGTTGGTAAATTGCTCGGCAGGCAAATACAATACCGTTTTTTCGGGAAAATTATTTTTTACTTCAATGCCAATGGCATGAGCCAGGTGAGTTTTTCCGAGGCCGCTGGCACTATAAATAAGTAAGGGGTTGAAACTGGTTTTGCCTGGGTTTTGGCCTACTGCCAAACCTGCGCTTCGGGCCAAACGGTTGCAGTCGCCCTGAACAAAATTGTCGAAGTTGTACGAGTCATTGAGCTGGGGGTGAATATTGAGCTTTTTTAAACCAGGTATTACAAAGGGATTTGGAATTGATTTTCCGCTGTCTTTGTTTAGGTCAATGGGCATGCTAACCGGAGGGTTTTTCAGGGCCTTTTTGTACAAAGCAGGGGCTTGTACGGTAATTGGGCTTGCTGCAGTACCCTGGAAGTTGTTATCCATAATGATGCTGTATTCGAGGCGACCTTCGGCGCCAAGCTCCCTTTTTATGGTTTTTTTTAGCAAATCAATATAATGCTCCTCGAGCCATTCATAAAAAAATTGACTGGGAACCTGAATGGTCAGTACATTGTTTTCAATTTTAATTGGTTTAATGGGTGCAAACCAGGTGTTAAAGCTGTTCGGACTAATATTGTCGCGAATTATGCTTAAGCAGTTCAACCAGACCTTTTCGAATATTCTCTCCATCTTTCTCCCGTTAGCTCTCAATAAACAACTATGCCAATTTTACCTTTTCATTTGGTTTTCAAGGATTGAAAAATTACTCAGGGGTTTAACAATTTCTTAACAAATTTTACCGAAAATTAGTTAATAAAAAAACACTAAGCCCCTTGATTTTTATAAATTTTTATTGTATTGCAATCGACTAATTTTTCATCGTCCGAAACATTGAACAAAACTTCCATTTTCCCCAATCTGATGCCGTTTCCTCCGGTCTGACCAATTGTAATATTTTTTCCGAGTGCATTTTTTTCGATAACTGCCGGATCTAGCAGGGTATGAGTATGGCCACCGATTATGATATCAGTAAATGAAGTTTGACGGGCCAATACCACATCGCTCACCTGTTCGTCGTTGTAGTTGAAGCCTAAGTGCGACAGGCATATAATAACCTGGCATCGATTGCGGTTTCTGAGTTTGTTTTCTATATCTCTGGCAATTTTTACCGGATCAAGGTATTTGAGGCCAGCAAAAAGGCTTGGGGCTACAAGGCCTCGTGGATTAATTCCCAGGCCATAAATTCCGACTTTAACTCCGTTTCTGTTCAGAATAATGTGCGATCCAATTTTGTTTTTCAGCACTGTTTCTGAAAAATCGTAATTAGCCGCCAGAAAAGGAAAGCCAGCGTTTGGAAGCACTTTCAGAAAACCATCAATGCCATTGTCGAGCTCGTGGTTGCCCATTGCCGAAGCGTCGTATCTCATTTTAGTCATAAGCTTAAGTTCAGGAACACCTCCAAACATATTGAAGTAAGGGGTTCCCTGAAAAATATCGCCTGCATCCAGGAGCAAAAGCTGTGGGTCGAGCTGGCGGTGCTGGTTTATTAGTGCTGCTCGCCGGGCATAACCTCCCATACCTGGAAAGTTCGGGTCATTTGGGGGGAAGGGATCAAGGCGGCTGTGGGTATCGTTGGTATGAAGTATGGTGAGCCGCCTTAGGTTTTCGTTTATAGAGGCCATCGCCGAAAAACCACTAAGGGTAGCCGCACCTGAAATGCCCGCCATGGCAAGAAATTTTCTTCGGCTAAGAGTATTCATAAAAAAAGTGAATTAAGAAATTTAACCTTAACAGTTATTCAATTATATGAATTCGGCCATCGAGGGCCGAAAACAGTGTATTTCCCCGTGCCGTTTCGCGCTCCATGTGTTTAATTATGGCATCTCTTATGCGCATACCTATAACCTCGTAATTGACTGGGGTATTAAAAAACCTCATGCGGTCGCCCCCTTCGGCCAAAAAATCTGAAGTAACCACTTTATAATTTCTGTTTGGGTCAAATTCCTGTCCCTGAATCAAAAGGGTACCGATTTGGCCGTTTTTTATTCCCAGGCGAACCCCCGAAACAGGCATTCCACGCTCGCTTGCTGCAACAAATTCGAATAGTTCGCGTGTCTTTTCGCCTGTAAGGGTTAGAACTACCATTTCGTTTTCGAAGGGCATAAGTTCAAAAACCCTCGACCGCGTAATTTCGCCTTCGGGCAGGTTGATGCGAAGCCCGCCGTGGTTGAGCAGGGCAAAATCAATGGGTGCGCCATCGCCTGGCCGGTAAAGCTCCTGAGCAATGTTTAGCACTAAATCGGCAACAAAATTGTTTAGAAGGCCCTCCGGACTGGCCCTGCGCATAGCAAAAGGCGAAATGGCCAGTACCTGGTTCATTTCCTGGGCAAGCGATGCACGGTAAACCGCAATTTCGGCCTCAATAGCCGCATCGGCCGTTGGAACATTTAGGCTGTCGAGCAATATAAGGCCACCCCTTGTTTGGCGGGCAAGATCGAGTGGCCGGCAGCCAATCGAAAAAATAAAAATGCTAATTATCAGAGAAAAAAATAGCCTATGGCGCTTGTCCATAACAAATAAAAATTAAATGGTAACAGAGATTAAAACCCGGAAAGCAATATTAAAACTAATTGCAGTAAAAACCAAACGATATTGCCAAATTTCCCTTATTTATAAAGTGTTTATTTAACCTGAGATATAAATAACTTTGCACCAAACACCCTGCTGATTTACAATAACATTTGGCCCGTTTATATTAAAATTAAACTTATGGCATATTTGAACTTTTGTTTAATCAAAAAAAAAATAACTAATTCAACATTTTTCGCAAGAAAGCCGGGGAATTTTTTTTAGGGATTTTATAACATTTTGAGCAAGGTTAAGGCGAACGCTAAACCATAGGCTGCAAATCAAATCAAACTTTTGATTTGTTTGCATCAGCTCGTGTTCTTTCATTATTTTCATAACATCGTTTATAGAGATATAATCAAAATCGATTTTATAATTTTCGCTTATAATTTTTTCGACAATTACGGCATTTTTAATGGCATCGGCTGTAGCGCCTTTATAGGCATCGATAAGTCCTCTTACGCCTAACTTTATTCCCCCAAAATACCTAACAACAATAACCAGGATATTGGTAAGTCCGGCAGCCTGAATTTGCCCGTATATTGGTTTGGCAGCGGTGCCCGAAGGCTCTCCGTCGTCGTTTTGCCGGTAAATTTGCCGGTTTGGTCCAAGCGCCCATGCATAGCAATGGTGTCTGGCATCGTAATAATCTTTTTTTACCGTTTGAAGAATATCTGAAATTTCTTGTTCCGACATGACCGGCCGGGCCAAGGCAATAAATTTGCTTCCTTTATCCTTGTATATACCCTGCGCAGGGGCTTCAATTGTCAGATAAGTATCGCCGGTCATAAAGAAAGGTATCTTCCCAAATTATTTGTACGAAGGCTCCTTGGTTTAACTTTATCAACTTCCTAACGCAACCAGAATTATGGCGCAAACAGCCAGGAAAATACCAAACCAGTTGACGGGCAAAAGTTTTTCCCTGAAAAGGAAGAAACCCGAAAGAGCCGAAAGGCCAACTATACTTACATTAAATATTGGAAAAAAAACGGAACTGTCGAAATAGCCCAAAGCAACTATAAAGAAATAGCTCGAACCAAAATTGAGCAAGCCAAGCCAGGTTCCAGCCAATATGCTTTTGGCCGAAATTTGGGAGGAGGCCGTTTTTTTTCTAATAAGCGAAACCAACCAAATGGCCGCTCCTGCAATAAAGCCTACCGTGAAAACCACCCCGAGAAAAAGCATAAAATCATTGCCAAATCCTGGCAGTTTGGTGGTTGCATGCTTGGTAAGCGAGTCGTTGGTGCCGTTGCCCAAAAAAAGTAATATTGGAAGAATCAACAGCCGATAATCGATCCTGGAATTGCTTTTTTTCTTAAATGTAAGATAGAAAGCTACCAGGGCAATCAATATTCCGGCCATTTTAAAGGGGGTAAGTGGCTCGGAATAAAGCATAATACCGATAAAAACCGGAATTACCACCGACATTTTGCTGATAACGGAGGTAATGGCCACTCCCACCTTTTGAGCCGAAAGCGCAAAAAGGAAAAAAGTAAGTATAAACGTAACCCCTATAATACACGAAAATAAAAACCAGTTTTTGGCGGGCAACTCGGCAAACGAATATGCCCCGGGATGAATGGAAAAACTAAAGATGGCGGCAACCAAGTAATTTGCGGTAATTGCATGAAGGTTGTCAATATTATACCGGCTAAAAAGCCTGAATGTAATAACAATGCTGGTAGAGATGATAATTGCCAGAATCAGGTAAATCATATCAGGGGGAAGTTAGTGGTTTTAATAATTTTTGAACCAGAAAAAGCCTTCGTTTCCAATAAATATATGGGATGGGTTGGAAGGTTTAAACTGAGGTGCTTTAATTCCCTCGCCAAAAAATTGCGGACCTGAAAAAACCCTGGCTTCATCCCAAAGTTCTTGTTTTACAAATGATTCAATAAGCATCTGGCCACCTTCTACCAGTACCGATTGAATACCTGCCTCATACAAATAGTGCATTAAATGGGGCAGGCTAACCAGCTCACCATCAAAGGGCAATTTCAAGAAGGTGGTTTTATCTTCTTTTTTATCGGCCAATGCGTTAAGCACCAGGGTTTCAAGGCTATTGTCGAATAGGAGCAGCTTTCGCGGAAGTTTAAGTTGGCGGTCAACCACAATACGCAAAGGCTGTTTTCCGGCCCATTCGCGCACGTTAAGCCTAGGGTTGTCGGCCAGGGCGGTATGGGTGCCTACCATAATGGCTGGCTCTTCGCTGCGCCATTTATGCACCAATATTCGCAGGTTTTCGCTGGTAATCCAGGCTGGTTTTAGTTTAGAGTCAGGTGGGCGAAGCGTGTCGATAAACCCGTCGGCAGTCTGAGCCCATTTGAGAATAATAAATGGCCTCTTTTTTTCGTGAAAAGTAAAAAATCGTTTGTTGAGGGCAAGGCATTGGTTTTTTAAAATACCAACCAATACTTCGCAACCATTGTTCCTGAGCCGGGCAATGCCCTTGCCGGCAACCAAATCGAAAGGATCGACGCTCCCTATTACAACCTTTTTAATTTTTTGGCGAATAATAAGGTCGGAACAGGGAGGTGTTTTGCCAAAATGGCTGCAAGGCTCAAGGTTTACATAGAGGGTTGATTCGGGAAGAAGGCCTGTTTGTTTTACCGAAGAAATGGCGTTGACTTCGGCATGTGGACCGCCAAACTCTTTATGATAACCTTCGCCAATAATTTGGTTGTGGTGTACTATAACGCAGCCCACCAAAGGGTTAGGTGCCACCGACCCAAGCCCTTTGGTGGCCAGGTCGAGGCACCGCTGCATATATTGCTCCTCCTTGGTCATGAAAACAGTAGTTCTTCGCTGCAATTTCAAGCCAAAAGTAGCATTTTAAACTGAGAGTTTTTAGAGGTGCAAAACCCTAAGGCATGCTTTGTTTTATTACTGCCTCAATTTTTGCCTTTTTTTACCAGGAATTATCGGGTTCGGGTAATTCAAGCTCAGCAAGGATTTCTTTAAGCACATAAATAATCAGGTTTAATTCTTTCTTTAAATCCAGGATGTATTCCCGAAGATCGGCGTTAGCCATTCCTTTTCGAATTAGCTCCTGCAATTTTTCAATCTTTGCCGAAGTGCTGCTAAAGCCCAGGTAATGGAAGCCAGGTTTGATACGATGCAGGACAGAGGCGGCCTGCTCGTTTTCTTCGAGTTCAAGGTATTCGTTAACCCTGTTGAGAATATGCGGAATTTGCCTGAGAAAGTTACCAATTAAGGAGGCCGTTGCAGTAGGATTGTCGTCAAAAATTTCCCGAAGTGAAACTTTTACCACACCTTTCATTTCATTAATATCATAACCTGCAAAGGCAATGCCCGAGCCATTTTCAAGAGAAGGCAAATGTACTTTTTTAACCACACTCCTTTTGAAATTTACTACTTTTTGATAAAGCACCTCAGAGTCAGAAGGTTTGCTTACAAAGTCATTCATACCGGCTTCCTTTATTTTGGCCCTGGTTTCGGAGCTTACATCGGCAGTAAGAGCAATAATTGGCACCTGGTGGTCAATGACTCCAGATAATCGGTCGCGAATAATATTAGCAACTCCAAACCCGTCGATCTCAGGCATGTGAATATCCAGCAAAACCAAGTCAAAAGTATCTTTTGTAAGTCTATTCACAGCCACCTGGCCATTGTTGGCTACTTCAACTTTTGCATTCCATTTTTGAAGTATTTGCGCCATTACAAACTGGTTCATTAGGTCGTCCTCAACTAAAAGGATTTTAAGTTCACCAAGGTCTTTCAACCTCAACGGAGCAACTTCTGCCGTAGGTTCAATATTTACCTCACTAATCTCTACCGGAAGTTCAAACCAAAAAGTAGATCCAATGCTCTCAATGCTTTTAACTCCAATTTCTCCGCCAAAAAGTTCTACCAACTTTTTGCTTATCGAAAGGCCAAGACCAGTACCACCGTATTTTTTAAAGGTTTCCACTTCGGCCTGAGTAAAACTTTCGAAAATTGACAGGCATTTATCTTCCGGAATACCAATTCCGGTATCTGAAACCGTAAACTTTATCCTGCAATTTTGTCCGGTGCGTTCAATTAGTTTTACATATATACCAATGTGCCCTTCTGAAGTGAATTTTATGGCATTGCTCAAAAGGTTGAGCAGGATTTGACGAAGGCGGCCCTGGTCGGAAACGATTGTACGTGGAACATTCTGGTGGATCAGGACTTTAATAGGAATACCTTTTTCGAGTGCCCTGAATTCTACAGATTTTGCTGTTTCAAGAACAAGCTGTTCGAGGTTAAAAGCCGTTTTTTCGAAATGAATTTTACCTGCTTCGAGCTTTGAGAAATCAAGCACATCGTTAATAATTCCCAACAAATGGTTGCTCGAAAATTTAATCGATCTGAGGTTTTCTGCCATAACTTCATTAAGGTTTTTTTCTTGCATTAGCAAATCGGCCAGACCTATAATTGAGTTTAGGGGTGTTCTGATTTCGTGGCTTATTCCTGAAATAAAGATTGAATTGTCCTTTGAAGAATTTTCTGACTTTTCAATTGAATAATCATTATTTAGCACATTTGACTTTGGGTCGGCAATGTCAATAATAATGCTGCACACAAGTTGGCGGCCAGAGACTTCAACCAGATTGTTAAAAACCGCTGCTTCCCGAAGTTCATTGCCTTTCAGCTTGTGTTTAACCATACCATTGTTTTCGGAATAGCCACCGGTTTCAGAATTAACCTGAATAAGCCCCAGAGGCCTTCCGTTCAATTCCTTCAAAGAATAGCCATAAAAACTGCTGGCGGCTGCATTGGCATTTTCAATAATAAGGGTTTCCCTGTCATAAATAATCATGGCCAGATTGCTCTGCTCAAAAAGATTTTTAAAAATGCTTGATTCGCTTTTTTGGTCGGGGCGGCTCACAACCGGTTCCTGGCTTTTCTTTATTTGACCAGTACGTGGATAAAAAGTGGCAATAAACGCAGGTTTTCCGTAAAAATCAATCAGCCGGGCTGAAAAATCTACCCAAACCTCGTGGCTTGTTTTGGTGGTAAGCCGAAAATCAAATTGGGTTCCGCTATTCTTTTTCATCAAAAACCAGTTTTCAGCCTGAAGTCCACTAAGGCTTTCAGGGTGAATGAGCTGCCAAATTTCCATTTTTTCGAGTTCGCGTTGTGTGTATCCGCTCATTCGCTCCATGGCCGGATTTACAAACTCAATTTTCAGATTCTGAAAAATCAGCATTCCAATAGGCGATTCGTCTATAAGCGCTCTGAAAAACGATTCGCTGGCCTCGGCATCGCGGCGGCCTTTTAACTGTCTGAACCCCAAAAAGCCCGTTGCAATTAATAATACCGCTAAAAGCAAAACGACCAGCGAATAAATGTTGAAAAAGCGCAGAGGCAGGGACAATAAAAACTCGCTCTTAGGCCACGGCATTCTCAACCCTGATTTTTCAACTTTTTGGCTTTGGGGTTCCAAAGCCAATTGAAAGATGAATTTCAGGGGAACAACAATCTTGGCAGGAGAAAAAAGATTAAACTGCCTTTCAGAATTTTGAAGGGGGAGGTCTGAAAAGCTTTGTTGCCAGGAGTACATCTTCAACCCTTCAAATGCGCATGCATGTATCGCAGAAACAGAGTAGGCGAAGGTGTGAGAGGTAATGCTGCAACAAAAAACCAAAAGTAGAATTTTTTTCACTCAGTTTAATTAGTTATACATTCGTTTTACTTGTCGGACTAACAACTTATAATTTGATTATGCAAATTTATAACTAAAAGTTCGTTTTTCAAAGAGATTTAATTGATATAATACATAAAAGGTTGGATAAAAATTTTGGCTATAAGTAATATCCCTT
>CAYGDW010000062.1:0-17285 GCA_964348755.1 uncultured Bacteroidales bacterium
TTCCGAACGTAGCGAGGAATCTCATGCATAAAATTCTACCCTTTTTTACTTTATCGAACAATAGTGATATTTTATTTAACAAAAAAGCCCTTTAAAAAGGGCCATGCAAAAAAGTATCCTGAAAAAAGGTTTATTTCTGCTTAAGGTGCTTCTGATATTTAGTGCGAAACTTATCAACACGCCCTGCTGTATCAACAAGTTGCTGCTTGCCGGTATAGAATGGGTGCGATGTGTGCGAAATTTCCAGTTTTATCAGGGGGTATTCCTTACCGTCTTCCCAAACAGTGGTTTCTCTGGTGGAAGCGGTTGAGCGGGTAATGAATGAATAGTCGTTCGACATGTCTTTGAAAACGACAAAACGATAATCTTTTGGATGGATATCTTTTTTCATACTCTTTTAGTTTTCTGAAGCCTTTCAGCGAGCTGAAGTGTTGAATCCCAATTGCTGCAGTGCTTCAAAAGTTTGGTTAAACAGACCTATTGAATGCTTTTTTTGATTGTTCCTGCTTAAACAGCCCTCCTGTTTTTTTTCAGGACTGCAAAGATAGAAATATTTTTTGTAAATTGAAACTTGTAAAAAAAACTTAAAAAAAACTAATCCTTTATCTCTGGCTAATCCTTTCATTTGGGTTATGTGCTTCCATTCAAAATAAGTCGTTTTCATCCTTAAATAATTTTTAAATTAAGGTCGGATAGCTTGACTCGACT
Organism: uncultured Bacteroidales bacterium; assembly: GCA_964348755.1. Taxonomy (GTDB): domain Bacteria; phylum Bacteroidota; class Bacteroidia; order Bacteroidales; family UBA7960; genus UBA7960. The sequence continues at coordinate 709 of CAYGDW010000062.1, forward strand.
CAGGCGAGTGAACTCGCATAATGAATTTTAGCTTAGCTGACCTTCGGTTCAAAGATGTTTGTGTTTAATTCGCAAACATGTTCGTTTCATAGTTTAATTTACCTATTGCTTTCAGGGTTACCTTTGTCACTTATCAGGTTAAAAAAAATATGGAGCAACCCAAGTTACTACTGGCACCATTTAAAGGGCTTACCGGCAGGCGTTACCGCAACGCCTTTTCCAGGCATTTTGGCGGGTTTGACGCAATGTATGCGCCATTTATTTCGGGTTTTGGCCATTCAAAAATTAACCCTTCAAAACTTGAGGATGTGGTACCGGTTGAGGCCAATTTGGCTCCTACCGTTCCGCAGTTTTTAAGCACCAACGCACGCGAAATAATTCTTTTTGGAAAAACGCTTCAGCAACTCGGATACGACCATATAAACTGGAATATGGGTTGCCCATTCGCCCACATTGCCGACAAGAAGCGCGGTTGTGGCTTGTTGCCTTATCCGGATGAACTTGAGCAAATTTTGAATGATGTTTTTATGGATCTTCCTGTTAAACTTTCTATAAAAACACGACTTGGGTACTTTAGCCACCACGAAATTTACAGGATAATTGAAGTGCTGAACCAATTCCCCATAAGCCTTTTGATCATTCATGCACGCACAGGCACTCAAATTTACAGCGGCGAGGTAAATATCGATGCCTTTTCTGATTGCCTTTCGCTGTCAAAAAACCCACTTGCATACAATGGCGACATTTATCATAAGTTGAGATTTGCAGAAATGCGTAGCCGTTTTCCGGAAATAAAAACCTGGATGCTGGGCCGTGGTTCCTTAATTAATCCGTTTTTGGCCATGGAAATAAAAGGTAACTTCTTTTCAGAATCCGAAAAACGAGAAAAACTGAATGCCTTCCTTAACGAGATGCTCGATACAGGCATGGAAACAGGCCAAAACCCCACCCGTTTGCTTGGTTATATGAAAGCGGTTTGGTTTTACATTTCAGGCCTTTTTGCAAATCCGGGATTGATTTTTTCGGCCATTAAAACAACCGTCAACCTTACAGCATATAAAAAAATGGTGGATTTCAACCTGGCACAACCATTAAGCTCTGAGGCTGGTATAGAGGAATATTTCCGCAAAGGGGTAAAGCATCTGGGCTAACAGTACAGCCATTAATCCTGATTTTTTTGCCCAATTGAAAAAAATCGCTTTACTTTACAACTTTTTGATATACACCCAAACCCTACAGTATGTCGAAGCCAGCGCGCAGGCCAAAACTCTTTGAGGCATTTATCCCGCTAATATTTCTTACAGTCCTCATCTCGGTTAATGTTTTGGTTTTTAAGGAGAGCTCGCTCGATGGCTCAAATCAGATTGTTCTGATTCTGTCGGCCGGGGTTGCCGGTTTAGTGGCTTTGCGCCTTGGTCATAATTGGGATCATTTACTCAATGGGATTGTAAAAAGCATAGGGGCGGCCATTCCCTCAGTTCTAATATTGCTATTGATAGGTTCGCTGGCGGGTACCTGGCTCATTAGCGGCATAGTGCCCACCATGATTTATTATGGGCTCAAAATTCTGAATCCAATTATTTTTCTTTTAGCAGCCTGTGTTGTATGCTCCATAGTTTCATTGGCCACTGGCAGTAGTTGGAGCACGGTTGCCACCATAGGGGTTGCATTGCTGGGCATTGGCCGTGCACTGGGAATTCCTGAGGGGATGATTGGCGGGGCCATAATTTCGGGCGCATACTTTGGCGACAAAATGTCGCCCCTGTCAGATACCACCAACCTGGCCCCGGCCATGGCAGGTACCGACCTGATAACTCATATCAGATATATGGCCTGGACAACAGTACCCACCATGGTCATTACACTTATTATTTTCATGGTAATGGGATTTAGCAGGGCTCAGGGCGGGCCAATTGAAGATGTAGGCCTGGTGTTAAATGCCATTGACGGAACCTTTAACGTTACGCCCTGGCTTTTTCTGGTGCCTGCCCTTGTTATTGCCCTGATTGTAAAAAGAGTTCCGGCTTTGCCTGCCTTGCTAACCGGTACGCTTGCCGGTGCTTTGTTTGCACTTATATTTCAGCCCCACATTATACAGAATATCAGCGGCATTGATGGGCCTTTTCGAGTGCAGGCCTACGTAGCCATCATGAAATCGATGTACACCTCAGTAAGTGTTACTACCAATCATGCCATGGTAAACAGCCTTTTGGAAACCGGGGGAATGAGTGGCATGCTCAACACGGTGTGGCTGATATTGTGTGCCATGATTTTTGGCGGCATAATGGAAAGTAGCGGATTGCTGCGCCGAATTACAGAGGCAGTTATAAAGCTTGCTCACAATACCGGTTCTCTGGTGGCATCAACGGCAGGCACCTGCATATTTTTCAACATTACTGCCAGCGACCAGTACCTAAGCATAGTGGTGCCCGGCCGCATGTTTGCTCAAACATACCGCGACCGTGGGCTTAGCCCCCAGGTGCTAAGCCGGACACTGGAAGACAGCGGAACTGTTACCTCAGTGCTGGTTCCTTGGAACACCTGCGGGGCAACACAGGCCCAGGTGCTTGGAATGTCAACATTGACCTTTCTGCCCTATTGTTTCTTCAATATCATTAGCCCGTTCATGACCATTTTATTTGCTGTATTGAACATAAAAATTTCGAAACTGACAAATAAGGAGAAAAAAGAACCTGGTGATCAATGAAGCGAGTAGTACTAACCGTAACAAACGATGTGTTTACCGATCAAAGAGTAAACAAGATGGCCCAAACCCTTAAAGACATGGGGTTTGATCCACTGATAATCGGCGTAATACGCAATGGCAGCCTCCCATTTTCGCCTCCTTGGGCCACGGTAAAACGTATTCCATTAATTTTTCAAAAGGGGTTTCTGTTTTATGCCGGTTTTAACCTGAAACTATTCGTTGTTTTGCTTTTCGCGAAAGCAGATTTGATAATAGCCAACGACCTCGACACTCTGTTGGCAGCGCATCTGGCGGCAAAAATCAGGCGAAAGCCGCTGATTTACGACACCCACGAGTATTTTACAGGTTCGCCCGAAGTGGCCGGCCGCCCCTTCAGGCTCTGGTTCTGGAGTAGCCTCGAAAATATTTTGTTCCCAAAACAGGATACAATTATCACTGTTAATCAATCAATTGCGCAGGCTTATGAAAAGAAGTTCAGGAAAAGCCTATTGGTGGTGCGCAATATGCCACGGTATCGCCTGCCCGATTTAAGTCGCACCAGAAAAGACCTTGGTCTTCCGGAAGCAAAGCACATTATTCTGTTGCAGGGAAGCGGTATTAACACCGACCGCGGCACCGAAGAGCTTATTTATGCCATGCGGCCCGAATACGGTATTGATAATGCATTGCTGCTGATTATTGGCGGGGGCAATGTAACAGAGCGAATTAAAAAACAGGTAACCCTCGAAAATCTAAACGACAGGGTGTGGTTTCTTCCTAAAATGCATTATGAGAATTTGATTCAATATACTTCGCATGCTACCATTGGCGTATCGCTAGATAAGCCCACCAGCCTCAACTATTTACTAAGCCTGCCCAACAAGTTGTTCGATTATATTATGGCTGGCACCCCGGTATTGGCATCCAACCTGCCCGAAGTGCGCCATGTGGTAGAAAAATATAAGGTTGGGAAAATTGCCCAAAACCACAATCCGGCTCATTTTGCCCAATGCATCAAGGAAATGCTTGCAGATTCGGAACAACTCCGAAGTTGGCATTTAAATTGCCTTAAGGCAGCTAAAGAGCTCAATTGGGAAACGGAAGAACAAACAATAAGGAGTATTTTCCATAAATTCCTTTGACCGGGTCAATTAAATATTAACCTGACTGTTTACTTCAATAACCTTTCCGCTTTCGCATTTAAAAATACGCGCCGGGAACTTGTCGAACAAGCGGTAATCATGCGTGGCCATCAATACAGCACGGCCGGTCTTACTTATTTCGAACAGCAATTGCATAATCCCTTCGCTGGTTTCGGGGTCCAAATTTCCAGTAGGTTCGTCGGCCAGGATTATATCAGGATCATTTATAAGCGCCCGGGCAATAACCACACGTTGCTGCTCGCCTCCCGAAAGTTGGTGCGGCATTTTAAACCCTTTGGTTTGTAACCCTACTTTTGCCAATACTTCTTCGATGCGCTCTTCCATAACTTCCTTGTCGTTCCAGCCAGTGGCGCGCATTACAAACATTAGGTTGTCCTTTACGGTGCGGTCGGTAAGCAATTGAAAATCCTGAAAAACGATTCCTATTTTGCGGCGCAGATACGGAATTAGTTTTTCTTTAATGCCTTTAATTTCAAAACCTGCCACCTTGCCATACCCATCAACCATTGGCAAATCGCCATATAATATTTTAAGAAGGCTGCTTTTGCCTGTTCCTGTGCGGCCTATGAGGTAGCAAAATTCCCCCCGTTCAATCTCGAGGTTTACATCTGTCAATACCAGGACATTTTTCTGAAAAACGGATACCTTCTGCAGTTCAATGATTGTGTCGAGGGGCATGAAATTGAGGTTTGGGTTTTTGAAAGTTGTGTAAAGGTACAAAAAACAAAAAACCCGGGAGTTGGCTCACCCGGGCTCCAATTAAAAAAAACACGGTTATACCAAACCAGCAAAACCCATAAATGCCAATGCCAGAATACCCGCCACAACCAATGCTGAGGGTGCACCTTGCATTACTTTGGGAATATCCATCAGCTCGAGGTGCTCTCGAATGCCTGCAAACAAAATTAGGGCTAGCGAAAAACCCAAAGCATGAGAAATAGCAAAAACCACTCCCTGCAATAAGTTATATTGGTTTTGTACGGTTAGCAGTGCAACCCCCATAATGGCACAATTGGTGGTTATTAGTGGCAAAAAGATACCCAAGGCCTGAAAAAGAGCCGGGCTGACTTTTTTAAGAATGATCTCTACCATTTGTACCAATGCTGAAATAACCAATATATAGGTAATTGTTTGCAGATAATCAATACCGAAAGGCACCAGAATATAATTATAAACCAGGTATGTTACAACAGTAGCAAGGGTCATTACAAACATTACAGCACCCGACATTCCAAGCGAGGTCGAAACCTTTGACGACACACCCATATACGGGCATATACCCAGAAATTGAGCCAAAACAATATTGTTGACAAAAATGGCGCCAATTACAATTGCAATATATTCCATGTCGGAGTGTTTTAAATGGTTTTTTTCTTCAGGTAATTGAAAAGCACAATAAGGTAAGCCATACCGATAAAAGCGCCTGGGGCCAGCACAAACACAAGCATACCGTCGCCCGGAATAAACTTGTATCCAAACAAAGAGTATGCGCCCAATATCTCCCGAAGTCCTCCTAACAGGGTAAGAGCCAAGGCAAAACCAAGCCCCATACCCAAGGCATCGATTACCGAGCTGAAGATATTATTTTTACTTGCAAAGGCTTCGGCTCGGCCTAAAACAATGCAGTTTACCACAATTAGGGGGATAAATAAGCCCAGGGTGTTGAAAAGTTCGGGCAGAAATGCCTCCATTACCAATTGTACCACGGTAACAAACGAAGCAATGACCACAATAAAAGCAGGAATACGTACCTTGCTGGGGATCAAATCTTTAATTAAGGAGATAACCAAATTTGAGCCCAAAAGAACAAAGGTGGTAGCCATGCCCATTCCCAGCCCATTAAAAGCCGAGGTGGTTACACCCAATGCCGGGCAAAGGCCCAGCAAAAGAATATAAACCGGGTTTTCCTTAATAAATCCTTTGGTAAAGTTTTTCAGTTGACTCATTGGGGCAGCCCTCCTTCTTCAATTGTAAAGTTTTTGATAAATGTATCGTAAGCCCGCTGAATGGCATCGCTATATGCCCTGGCGGTTATGGTAGCGGCAGTAATGGCATCTACATCGCCTCCATCCTTTTTCACTTTAAGTGTAAAATGACGCGGATCGACACCGCGAAACTGGTTGCTCCAATCTGATTTTCTTTTTTCTATTTTATCGCCAAGGCCCGGAGTTTCTTTGTGTAATAAATGAACCACATCAACAATGCGGCCATCGGGATAAAAACCTACCATGGCGGTTATAAGGCCACTAAAACCTTTATCGGTATATGTGGCCACGGCCACCCCAACAAGTTCATTGTTTTTGTATGCAAAGTTGAATTGGAGCGAATCGCCTCCGCCAGGCGGAAGAAACAATCGGGTTTCGAGCCTGTCGAACTCCGGAACCACCTGCATTATGGCTGCCTGCCTTTTAGCTTCGCGCGCCTGGGCAATGGGCTCTAAAGTAAGATTATAAACTGTGGCCAGGGTAAATGATGCCAATACGGTAACAATCATTAGCGTAAGCACCATATTCAGAAAAGTGGATTCTTTTTTAGCCATTTTTTACCTCCTCTCCGAAACGCCTTGGCTTTATACCCTTATTTATTAGCGGAACAAATGCATTCATTATTAAAATTGAGAAGGCCACCCCTTCCGGGTATGCGCCAAACATTCGTATAATAACGGTAAGCACCCCGCAACCCAATCCAAAAATGAGCATTCCTAAAGGGCTCATTGGGCTGGTTACCATATCGGTAGCCATATAGAGCGCTCCCAGCATAAGCCCACCGCTAAGCAAGTGATATAAAGGGTTGAAACCCTGACTGGGGTCGATAATCCAGAAAATACCTGTAAAAATAAGCACTGAGCCAAGGTATGCCACCGGAATATGCCACGTAATGATTTTTCGGAATGCCATAAATAGCCCGCCTATAAGCAAGGCCAAAGCCGAAACTTCGCCCATTGAGCCACCCATCTGACCCAGAAATAACTGCGCGTAATCGGGTATTTGCGGAATAATTTCAGCCACAGGCAGGTCTTTCTCTAATCCTTCCTTCATAATGGCTAGCGGGGTGGGGCCTGTTACAATATCGGTTAGCTGGGTGCTGAAAGTCGAAGGTTGGGGGTAGTTGATCATGTGAACCGGAAATGAAATCATGAGAAAAACCCTTCCGACAAGGGCCGGATTAAAGGGGTTTTTGCCTAGGCCGCCAAAGGTCATTTTGCCAATGCCTATGGCCACAGCCGAACCAATAATTACCATCCAAAGCGGCAGGTTGGCCGGCACATTAAAAGCAAGCAGGATACCGGTTATTATGGCCGAACCATCAAAAACGGTTACCGGGCCTTTAATAAGGTATTTCTGAATTACAAATTCTATTGCCATGCAACTGATAACCGCCGTAAGGGTTAGCAATATTGCAGCCAGGCCAAAAAAGTAAAATGAAACCAGCATGGCCGGAATCAGCGAATAGACTACGCCATACATGATCTTTTTAACCGATTGGCTGTCATGCACATGTGGTGAGCCCGATACCGTTAGTAAACTCATAGGTTTGTTTTTTGCAGGGAACAAAATTGCCAAAATTGGGTTTAATGGTGTGCGCGTTTTCTAATCATGTTGCCTGTTTGCGCTTTGCCAACCCTGATCTGGTCGAGCAGAGGCCTTCCGGAGGGGCAAATATAAAGGCAGGACCCGCATTCAATGCAATCCATAATTCGTTCGGACTCGCAATCTTCATATCTTTTTTTGTCAGACAAAACTGAAAGCAGGTATGGTTCCAGGCCCATAGGGCATACATTGAGGCAACGTGCGCAGCGAATGCAGTTTTGCACGGGTTTTCTGAGGGCTTCCTTTCCGGGTATAACCAATATTCCACTGGTACCCTTTGTTACAGGCACATCAAGGTCGCCAATGGCTTTTCCCATCATTGGGCCACCATTTACCACTTTTCCGGTATCGGCAGGAAGCCCGCCCGCGGCTTCAATGAGTGCACTTACAGGAGTGCCTAAGCGCACCATAAAGTTCGAGGGCTTCTTCAGGTTTTTACCCGTTATTGTTACTACCCTTTCAATCAGTGGTTTATTCTTTTGAACCGCCTGGTAAACTGCAAAAGCAGTGCCCACGTTATGCACCACGGCACCCACCTCAATGGGCAGCTTACCCGAAGGCACCTCACGGTTTAATAATGCTTTGATCAATTGTTTCTCGCCCCCTTGTGGATACCGTACCTTTAATGGCTCCACGCTAATACCCTGATAATCCTTAACCTTTAATTTCAGATGAGCAATGGCATCGGGTTTGTTGTTTTCGATGCCAATAATGGCTTTTGAAACACCCTGGGCTTTCATAATAATGGTTATTCCAACCAGCATTTCATCTGCCTTTTCGAGCATAAGCCTGTGGTCGGAGGTAAGGTAAGGCTCACATTCAACACCATTTATTATAACCACCTCGGCTTTTTTGCCCGGAGGCACCATTAATTTCACGTGCGTGGGAAAAGTTGCGCCTCCCATACCCACAGTGCCTTTTTCATTGACTTTGGCAATAATTTCCTGAGGAGTAAGGTGGCAATCCTTAATAAGTTGATTGCCCATATCAATGTCTTCTTCCCAATTGTCTCCTTCTACATTTATTACAACACACTTTTTGCGGTAGCCGCTCGTGTCTGGCATTTCATCAACTTTGACCACCACACCCGAAACCGAAGAGTGTATATTTGCCGAAATAAAACCTGAGGCTTTGGCTATGAGCTGCCCGGTTTTTACCCTGTCGCCTTTGGCTACCACCGGGATGGCGGGCGCACCCAAATGCTGCGACAACGGTATGCTAACCACTGCCGGTAACGGAAGCACCTCAATGGGCGCCTTCTCTGACAACTTGTTTTCAGGTGGGTGAACCCCACCGAGCTTAAAGGTTTTCAAGTTTTACAAATGTTTTTGAATCATTCAAATAGTGATTTTCAGTGACCGGCAAAAGATTACGGATTGCGAATTTTCTGGCTGTTTCATAATTTGTAACTAAAATCCGTAAAGGCTGCCAATTTTCTTACTAGATTAATAGCCAAATGTTTATCTCAATTCCATTAAAATCCATTATCCTTGAGCCGTTTCCGAAGCCGCCTCTACCCTGGGTTTCCTTGGGGGGAGGTTCAGCTCATGGATAGCATTGGTTGGGCAAACCGGCGGGCACTTGCGGCACAAGGTACATTTGTTGTAATCGATATAGGCCAGGTTGTTTTCCATGGTAATGGCATCGAACCTGCACTCTTTCACACACTTGCCACAACCAATACAGGCTACTGCACAGTTTTTTTTGGCCGGGCCGCCTTTTTCCCTGTTGATACATGAAACAAAAATACGCCGGTCTTTCTTGCCTTTTTTGCGCATTTCGATTATGTTGCGCGGGCATGCCTTTACGCAGGCACCGCATGCCACGCATTTGTCATCAAGAATAACCGGGAGGCCTGTTACAACATCCAAGTACATGGCATCGAAGGCACAAGCAGCTACGCAGTCGCCGCATCCGAGGCAACCAAAAGGGCAACCCCCTTCGCCGGCAAACAAGCTGTTGGCAAAGGCACACGTCATGTGGCTGTCGTATTTTACTTTTGGGGGCGAATTCTCACGGCTTCCGTTGCAACGTAGCACGGCAATCAGCGGGTCCCTCTCCTGGGCTTCTAAACCAAGTAAAGCTGCAATATCTTTCATTACATCATTGCCACCCGGAGGGCAACTCATGCCCTCGAGGCTTTCGGCCTTCACTATGGCTTCGGCCAGGGCCCGGCAGCCAGCCAACCCGCAACCCCCGCAATTGGCTCCTGGAAGCTTGTCGGCAACCAGGTCGATACGCGGATCCTCAATAACTTTAAATTTCTGGGCAACCATATACAAAATTATGGCAGAAATGGTGCCAATGGCGCCCAGCGAAACAACTGAAATCAGGGTAATTTCGTTCACCTTTGAAGGGTTTGTAATTAAGAAAGACTACAGAATAGAGTATAAACCAGCGCTGTAACTTCAAATAAACAATACAAGGGGCAAAAGTAGAAAACAAATATTAAAAGGCTAAAATATCGAAGGTGTTTTTTATTGTTTGTTAAGCTGTTGTTTATCAAATAAATACGAAGAAATGCATAATTGGATTAATTTTAAAATATTAATTTTCAGCAGGTTATACACTTGTTTAGAAACTATCTAAATTTAAGTTTTTAGCAGTTTAGGTCAAAAAATCAACTTTTTTTTGAGGTATTGTTAAAAAATTAAAAAAAAATCGGCAATTTCGCTTTCGCATTTTTTGTAAACTATTAAACTAAGGAGTTAACATGACAGAAAAAAAGAAATTTGTGCCATTTGTTTCTCCAGAGACAGACATGAAGGAGTTCACCCTGAGGGCTTTGCTCATAGGCCTTGTAATGTCGGTTGTCCTGGGTGCAGCCAATGCCTACCTGGGGCTTAAAGCCGGTATGACTATTGCGGCGGTTTATCCGGCTGCGGTTGTTGGCATGGCCTTATTAAAAATTGTAAAGGGTACCATTCTCGAAGAGAACCTTGCCCGTACAGTAGGCGCCATTGGTGAATCGGTAGCTGCAGGGGCCATATTTACCCTGCCTGCCTTTTACATTGCGGGCCTCTGGGATCCATTTTTTACGCCTGGCAATTATGTAACCTCCACCCTTATTGTAATTGGTGGTGGCTTGCTTGGTATTATGTTTGTGGCGCTGTTGCGCCGGGTAATGGTTGAGGATGCCGAGCTACCTTTCCCTGAGAGTGTGGCTGCGGCTGAGATTCACAAAGCTGGCCGTTCTGGCGGTGGTGGCTCCAAGTGGCTGTTTCAGGCCATGATAGTTGGTTCACTTATCAAGATTCTTTCGGAGTTAAAACTTTTTGCCAAAGCATGGGAGCATTTTATTGTATGGGGCAAACAAACCATTCAGGGCAGTGAATTTACGGGCCAGGGAGGTTTGTTTTTGGGTTCGCCTGGGGTTAGCCCTGCATACATTGGCGTGGGCTACATTATTGGGCCAACCCTTGGTGCACTTGCTTTCAGTGGCGGTCTTATTGCCTGGGGGCTTCTTACTCCAATTATACTATACTTCATGGGGCCCAGCATGGAAATTGCCGAAACCGCCGGCTCGGCCGAGTGGCTTGCTGCCGCCAAACAGGTATGGTCACGAATTGTAAGACCCATTGCCATTGGTGGTATGCTTGTTGGCGCTGGCTTTACCCTTTACCGTATGCGAAAAAGCCTTATCGAAGGCATTTCGCGCTCGGTGAGCGATGTTAAGAAAGCTGCAGCGGGCGGTACCGCAAGTGCCAACCGCATCGAAAAAGACCTTAGCTTCAAGGTAGTGGTCCTGAGCATTATAGGTGTTTCAATTCTTACTTTTGGCATCACATTCTTTATTTTCCAAACAGCACTTTGGGTAGCCATTGTAGTGGCCATTGTTACGACAATACTGGCATTTTTCTTTGCGGCTGTTTCGGGATACCTGGTAGGTCTTATAGGCTCATCGAACAACCCAGTGAGTGGTCTTACCCTTACCGCATTGCTTATCACTGCACTTTTACTAGTAATTTTAGGTATTGATGGTGGCGATGCAGGCGTTGCTGCCGTACTTGGTGTGGCTGCTATTATCTGCGTATCGGCTGCTGTTGCCGGCGAAATGCTGCAAGACCTCAAGTCGGGACATATTCTTGGTGGTACTCCATGGAAAATGCAGATTGGTAACGTAATAGGTGTAATTGCTGCTGGCTCTGTTATGTTTTTTATCCTGACTATATTAAACGATGGCGATGTGGCCCGTGGTGCGGTAGAAGGCTACGAGGGTGGTTTTGGAAGCAAGGAACTTCCGGCACCCCAGGCCAGCCTGATGGCCATACTCTCGCGCGGCATCGTTGGGGGCGAAATGGCTTGGCCTCTAATTATTGTTGGTATGTTCATGGGCTTCGGATTTGTGCTGATGGGAGTTAAAAGCCCAATGCTTGTAAGTGTGGGTATGTACCTGCCACTTACAACCACCTTCGCTATATTCGTAGGCGGTATTGTAAAAGGTATTACCGAAATGGTTGGAAAGCGTCGTAAGCACAACGAAGGACAACGCCTGCGCACAGAAAATGTGGGCATACTTGTGGCCTCAGGCCTAATTGCTGGCGAAGCACTCATGGGGCTGGTAATTGCAATGTTTGCAGTAGGAGGAATATTCCTTTTCAATATTTTCTCTTTCTTCCAGAACCCTACTTTCCTCATTGGCTTTATCGTTATTATTCTGGTAGCCCTCTACCTTATTTTTACCCCGTTGCGCAATGCAGGTCGCCCGGAAGACCCGCCGCCACCATCAGTAGGACATTAATAAACTATTTTTCTTTTGCTGCCAAACCGCCCCGCGAAATTTTCGGGGGCGGTTTTTTGTTTTATGTCAAATCACTGAAGTCTGACCAAAAGCCTGCCTGGGGGCGCCGCGTAAATAATATTTTTTAAATCAGTTCCACCACACAAGACAATTTGCCTGCGGGCAGGTCATAAGTTTTTTTGCTTCTGACTCCCGACTTCTAACCTCCGACTTTTCTTTACCTTTACCCCCATGAAACTTTTCGATATTGTTGTGATAGGGGCAGGAGCAGCGGGTTTGCTTGCTGCAGGGCGGGCAGCTGCGTTGGGAGCAAGGGTACTTCTTTTGGAACGAAACGAAAAACCCGGACGTAAGTTGCTTATTACCGGAAAAGGCCGCTGTAATATTACCAATGTATCACAAAAAAGCGAGTTCACAAAGAAAGTGTTTCCCAACCCTCGTTTTCTTAACCACGCATTTGCCATTTTCTTTTCTGACGACATTATTAAACTACTGAATGAGCAGGGCCTGGAAACAGTTGTTGAGCGTGGCGAAAGGGTTTTTCCGGCCAGCCAGAAATCTAGCGATGTGGTTGACACCCTGGTGCGTTGGGTAAAGAAAAATGGGGCAGAAATTCGTCTGGGGCAACGGGTCGAGCATCTGATTTTGGATGGTGGTATGGTAACCGGTGTTCGGCTTAGACAAAATGAAAGGGTAATCGATGTCCCCTGCGGAAAAGTAATTGTGGCCACCGGAGGCAAATCATATCCGGCTACGGGCTCAACGGGCGACGGATATCGCCTGGCAGAAGAAGCCGGCCATAGCATTGTTCCCATGCAACAATCGCTGGTTCCAATCGAAACCGTCGGCCATATAGCCCAAAAAATGCAGGGGTTAAGTCTAAAAAACGTAAAAGCCTCAGTGTGGGTCGATGGGAAAAAAAGCACCGACGAGTTTGGCGAAATGCTTTTCACCCACTTTGGCCTCTCGGGGCCAATAATCCTTACATTAAGCCGGAGCATAGTATCTGCACTAAAACAAGGCCGAAAGGTAGAGGTATCGGTCGATCTGAAGCCTGCACTTGATGAGGGCAAGCTCGACAAAAGGCTACTGCGCGATCTAAACGAGCAGGGCCGCAAAAAAATGAGCAATTTAATACGGCTGTGGCTGCCATCGGCCATGGTTCCCGTTTTTTTGGAACTTACCGGCATTGATCCCGAAACGGAGGCTCATCAGTTGCCAGCCACCCTTCGCCATAAGGCAATGCTACTTTTGAAAGATTTTCGATTTAAGGTTTCCGGATGCAGGTCGTTTAAAGAAGCTATTATAACTGCCGGCGGGGTAAACACCAGCGAAGTTGAACCCAAAACGATGCAATCGAAGCTTGTCAAAAATCTATATTTTGCTGGCGAAGTGCTCGACCTTGATGCCGACACCGGCGGCTATAACCTGCAAATTGCCTGGAGTACCGGATGGCTTGCAGGCCAGGAAGCCGCGAAAACAACGTCTTAATTACGATAGTAAATTCAACTGACTTTGGTCTGCGTGCTTCAGAAATGGTAAGGTGGTTTGTAATTTATTTTTCCAGGTCAATAATATTCATTGCCACCCGAATGCCATCGGCGGCACTCGATACAATGCCTCCGGCATAGCCACTGCCCTCCCCTGCCATAAACAGGTTCCCGAAACCTGCAACCAGTCCGTTTTTTTCTCTGATAACCTGTATGGGCGAAGAGGTTTTGCTTTCGAGACCAAGCAGAATGCCCTGTTGGTATCCTTTAAGTTTTCGCGAAAAATCTTTAAGTCCTTCGCGCAAAGCGCCAACAATTACCGGGGGTAGCAAATCCCAGAGTGGTGCGGGCATAAGACCCATAGGATAACTGCTTTGGGCAAGGGGGCCTTCCAGTTTGCCTTTCAAAAAATCGGTAATGCTGCAGGCCGGTGCGGCATAGCCACCAGAAAAATTGTAGTATTTCTGCTCCAGCTCTTCGAGCCAGGCCAAGGCATCTAGGGGAGTATGAATATTGGCCGAAAGTTGGCTTGGATGGACCCCGGCAACGCAAGCTGCATTCGCAAAATTGCCGGCACGCTTGTAATAGCTCATGCCATTTACGGTGTTTACATGCGCATAGGTGGCTGCAGGGACTACTTTACCTCCCGGGCACATACAAAATGAATACACGGGGTGCCTGCCATCTCCTTCGGAAGTGAGACGGTACTCGGCGGCTTTAACCCCGGGCAAGGATGCGGTGCCCCATTGGGCTTTGTTAATGAGAGTTTGCGGGTGCTCGGCACGGCTACCCAGGGCAAAGTTTTTTAAGCGAAAAGGAACTCCATGGCCTATGAGCATACGAAGTGTTTCGTAGGCCGAATGTCCGGGTGCCAGTACAAAATAGTCAGCCATAATTGTTCCAGCCGAAGTTATAGCCTCAACAACATTGCCCTGTCTGATTATCAAATCCTGAAGCATGGTTTCGAACAAAATTTTCCCTCCAAGGGAAAGAAACTGACCTCGGAGATTTTTTACCACCACCCGGAGGTTGTCGCTACCCACATGCGGATGTGCCAAATAGGCGATCTCGGGCGGGGCGCCGGCATCGATATAGCATTGTGTAAAAAAGGCACGTTCCTTTGAAATGTGCTTGGAGCGCGATGTTAGCTTACCATCAGAAAAAGTGCCAGCGCCGCCTTCGCCAAAGGAGTAATTGGCCTCAGGGCTAAACTCGCCGGAATTTTCAAAGTGCTGCAGCTTGCGGGCACGATTGATGACCTCTGCCCCGCGTTCGATCAGCACCGTGTCAAAGCCGGCCTTTTGCAACACATAGGCAGCAAAAAAGCCGGCAGGCCCGCTTCCGAGCACTAAGACTTTCTGTGTACGGTTACAGTACGGAATTTCAAGGGCTACCTCCGGAGATGGCTGCCCTGTGCCTAACTGTTCTGAGGTTACCCCCACCCTAACAAGCCAGTGTATGCGCCGCTTGTTGCGGGCATCGAGGCTTTGACCTTCAATTTGAAAACTAAAAGAAGAAATGCCCAATTGCTTTGCAATACAAGCATGCAACTCCTGCTCGGTGTATCCGGTATCAAGCTTCAGTTCGATAAGGCGAAAACCCATTTATTCAAAGACTTAAGATACTTGTGAGAAAGAGAGACTCAACAGAATTGGTGATATGAGTGTTTGAAGATATTAGGAGAATATTGGAAGACAAACCTCAATTAAACGTTCCAACTACTTACTGAGTTTGAACCCCCTAAACAATTGCTGCAAAAATCTCTCCCAAACCCTCTCTAAAGCCAGCAGGCAGGCAGGGTGAGTTCGTGCTAAGTTTATCTTTTAAAAAATCGAAAATCGTTTATTCGAAAATGAACAAAAACCACTTTCTCCATTATCCATTATCCTTTTTCCTCACCTTTTCTAATCACCCGTTACCCGTTACCCTTTGATTCTAAACCTAAACCTGCTTCTTATCTTATCGCGAAAAAAATAAAGCAATGCATAATATGGAGCCATTAGGGCAATTGAAATAAGGGCGCTGAGGCCTTCATTTCCTGTAAGGGAAACAAGCACAAAAAGACCGATAAAAAGTATTAGAAAAGGTATAATATAACCAAGCATCAATGCCCTGAAGCCAAGCGATCGTTCGAGTGCAACGGTAACCTGTTGACCAGGAGCAAGTAGTTCATTTTCCCGAAGACCAACTTCCACAATTTTTTCGCTGATTTCGGCCATGTTGCAATACGATTTTGAGTGGCACGACCCGCAGGCCGACTGAGGCAGAATGCGAACAAATGCCTGCCGACCTTCTACCCGATCAACTATGCCCGGATGCTCAATGTTTTTTGATGTAGTTTGCACAAGGCAAAGGTAAAAAAGTTTGAAGTTAAAACATGTAGGCTGCAGGAAAGCTTCCTGGCTAAAGGTGTGAACCTGGTTGCCCTTTTCCTGTCAGCCAGGCTCTTTGCCTATTTATGCATGTGAACCATCCATTTGCCCTCAATCGGATTGGCGTGTATAAGGGCAGAATCTCCATCGGAAGTAAAGTTGCATTCGGCCTGGGTTTCAGAAATCATTTCGCAACCTGTAACTTCAATAACACTCCCTTTATACAGGTTAAAATTATTTTGCTGAAACTGCTTCAGCAGCTCAACAGTTTCAGGGGTAGCGAGGCCCATGGCGCTTTCGAAATCATCTTTCGACAAATAATTCAGAAATGCTTCTACTGCTTTTTGCGGTGTCTCAGACTCTGATTTGGGTTTACAGGCAGAAAAATTTAGGGCAACAAAGCAGCCCAGGGCCAACAAAACGAAAAACTTCCTCATGGTAAATGGTGTTGGTAAATAAATGATAATAGCATTGTTTAATGGGTCAATCCATATTTGATGTGCTGAAACAAAAATAATAGTTTTGCTGGCATGAA
>CAYGDW010000063.1:0-17194 GCA_964348755.1 uncultured Bacteroidales bacterium
AAAGGGTAGAAATTTATGCATGAGATTCCTCACTACGTTCGGAATGACAGTCAGTTAGCTTTTTATTAAGGGGGGTAGGTGGCGGCTTCGCCGCCACCTACCCCCAAATTGCCAAAATCATTGAAAACCCTGTCATTTCGAGCGGAGCGAGAAATCACGTAATCTTTGTCGGCCAGTAGTGAAACTTAATTTCTCAAAGAGTTCCTGTTGCATGTTTAAATTTGTGAAGGAGTTATTTGTAACGGGGCACCTGTTTTTTTTCAAACCTTGCTAAATCGTTTTAGTTTTATTATTTTTGCAAATCTGAACATATGTCATAATGGGAAAAAAAATATCAATTGACGACATTGCAAAAAGCCTGGGCGTATCTAAAACGCTGGTTTCGCTTGTACTTAACGATAAGGCCGACAAGCACGGCATAAGTCCCGAAACCCAGGAAAGGGTAAAAGTGCGCATCAGGGAGTTGAATTACAAGCCCGACGTGCTTGCGCGAGGTTTCCGTATGGGCAAGTCTAACACCATAGGGGTATTGGTTTCGGATATTTCCAACAGGTTTTATTCGCGCATTGCCCGCAGTATTGAGGATCTTGCCTGGAGCCACGGTTACACAGTAATTATTTGCAGCACCGACGAAAACATTTCGAAAGAAAAGGAACAAATACGCTTGCTGCGCGACCGAAAGCTCGACGGGTTAATAATTTCTACCTCGCAGGATAAGCCTGATTTTTTCGAAAAGCTTTTTGAAACCGGTTTGCCGCACGTACTCATTGACCGCACCTTCGAGGGTATGCGCTCGCCAAGCGTTTCGGTCGATAATTTTGCCGGCGGACGCATGGCTGCCCGACACCTGCTGCACCAAGGGTATCGCAAAATTGCTGTTTTTGGAATTACTCCCGATCATATTTCTACTATCAACGACCGCATTACTGGTTTTGTTTCGGCCCTTGCCGAAGAAAGGGTAATCATTCCGCCTCAATGGCTTATTAAAATCCCTTTCGGTGAAACGGACAACACCATAAAGGAGAAACTGCAGCAGTTTTACCAGGCCGGAGCTATGCCCGAAGCAATATTTTCGCTCAACAACAACCTTACCTCTGCCTGCTTGCTTAACCTAAGAAAACTCTCCATCGATATTCCAAAACAAATTGCCATAATGGGTTTTGACGATGTTAGCTTTTTTAGCTTTAACAAACCTTCAATTTCTGTAATTGCGCAGCCTATTGAGCGTATAAGCGAGGTGGCATTCGATTTACTTCTGAGGCAAATAGATGGCAACAAAATTGCCGAAGGCGAAGAGGCGGTAAAACTGCCCGTCGAAATTATTATTCGCGAATCATCAATAAAATCATTATAAAATGCTCAAAACAATTAAAAAAAAAGGAAAATGGTCGGCTCTTCTATTGTTGGCTATTGCATCGACGCTGGTGGCTTTTGGCTGCAAGCCTAAAGAAAAACACCTTGAACCTGCCGCTTACGTCAACCCCTTTATTGGCACCGATGCCCACGGGCATACTTTTCCGGGTGCAACCCTGCCTTTTGGTATGGTGCAGCTTACACCCGCTACAAGGCTTGGCGGATGGGATGGGGCCTCCGGATACCATTACAGCGATTCAATAATATTTGGCTTTGCTCATACCGCACTTAGCGGTACAGGTGTGGGCGATTACAGCGACATTTTGCTTATGCCGGTTATTGGCGAGCCACAATTTATCAATACTGACTATCTTTCGCCTTTTCGAAAAGAAAATGAACATGCCGAAGCCGGCTATTACAGCGTTTTTTTAGATAAGCCAGGCGTATTGGCCGAAATGACGGCAACCACCCGCGTGGGATATCACCGTTATACTTTTCCCCAAGGAGCTGAAGCCACTATAATGATTGACCTGGAGCACCGCGACCGCGTAACCGACTCCTGGATAGAATTTGTAAGCGACACCGAGATTCGTGGATTGCGTCGCTCAACAAACTGGGCAAATGATATGGTATGGTACTTCCACATGGAGTTTTCAAAACCATTTGTGCGAAAAGGCATTGCACTTGACAATGAGTTGCAGGATGGCCTTACCCGTGGGCAAGGTCTCAATGTGAAAGCTTTTGTAGGATTTGATGTTACCGACAACCAGCCTGTTGAGGTAAAGGTGGCCATTTCGGCCGTTGATCCCGACGGGGCGTACAAAAACCTGAAAGCTGAGTTGCCAGGATGGGGTTTCGACCAGGTTAGGCAAGAAGCTTTCAATACCTGGAACGATGTGCTTGGCCGAATTAGAGTGAAAGGAGGAACCAACGAACAGAAAACGGTATTTTATTCCGCACTATACCATGCCTACCTACAGCCCAACACTTTTATGGATGTGGACCGTCGGTACAGGGGCATTGACAAAAAGATTGATACAGCAGATAAATTTACCAACTACACTGTATTTTCGCTCTGGGACACTTACCGCACCTGGCATCCTCTAATGACCATTTTGGAAACTGAACGCAGCACCGATTTTATCAGGGTAATGCTTAATATGTATGAAAAAGGCGGACTACTGCCGGTTTGGGAACTTGCAGCCAATGAAACCTTTACCATGATTGGCTACCATTCGGTTTCGGTTATTGCCGATGCCTTTATGAAAAACCTGCGCGATTACGACAACGAAAAAGCGCTTGAAGCAATGATAAACAGTGCCATGCAGGATCATTTCGGCCTCGATTCGTATCGCAAATACGGCTACATTCCAGGCGACAGGTTTCACGAGTCCATTTCGAAAACCCTCGAATATGCTTACAACGATTGGTGCATTGCACAGGTAGCAAAAGCAATGGGTCGCGACGATGTGTATCGCTTGTTTATACAAAGGGCGCAGTTTTACAAAAACATTTTCGATCCAACTACTGGTTTCATGCGCCCAAAACTAAACGGCAACTGGCTTACTCCTTTCGACCCAACAACCGTTGACTGGCACTTTACCGAAGCCAACTCCTGGCAATACAGCTTTTATGTACCACACGATGTTACTGGCTTTTATACATTGCACGGCGGTAAAGAAAATCTGGCAGCTAAGATTGACGAGCTGTTTACTACCAAAGACCCAATTACAGGCCGCGACATGAAAGACATAACCGGCCTCATTGGCCAGTATGCACATGGCAACGAACCCAGCCACCACATTGCTTATCTGTACAACTTTTTGAACCAGCCCTGGAAAACCCAGCAAAGGGTAAGGCAGATTATGGACCAACAATACTCGCACCTGCCCGATGGGCTTAGTGGCAACGAAGATTGTGGGCAAATGTCGGCCTGGCTTATAATGAGTGCAATGGGATTTTACCCGGTTGCGCCGGGTGCACCCCAATATGTAATCGGAACCCCCTGGTTTGAAGAAATGGAGATTACCCTCGAAAGCGGCAAGTTGTTTAAAATTACAGCCAACAAGGTCTCTAAAAAGAATTATTACATTCAGTCAGCCACACTCAACGGCAAAGATTATCCTTTCTCATGGCTCTCGCACAATGACATTATGAACGGCGGGCACCTGCATTTCGAAATGGGCAGCCGACCCAACAAAAAGTGGGGAAGCCTCGATGAGCACGTACCGGTTACTCATATTATGGATGAGCTGATAGTACCGGTTCCATTTATTGTTTCGGATGAGGCCCGAATTAGGCAAAACAAAGTTATTGAGATAGGCACTGTGCAGCCAGGGGTAGAGGTGTTTTATACACTCGATGGAACGATTCCTTCGCGGGAAGCGGCAAGGTATCAGGGACCAATAACAATAGACCGCACCTTAACCGTAAAGGCAATAGCCCTTGATCAGACGTTGGGATACAGCTTTGTGGTGCCGGCAAATTTTGTAAAACTGAATATTGAGCGTTCGGTTGCAATAAACAGCCAGTGGCACCCCAATTACCACGGTGGTGGGGCCGAGGCTCTTATTGACGGCCTTCGCGGAAGCCTAAACTGGAGGCTTGGAGGCTGGCAGGGTTACCAGGGAACCGACTTCGAAGCAGTGGTTGACCTGGGCAGCGTGCAGCAAATAAACCGCGTAGCTGCCGGCTTTGTGCAGGAAATCCGCTCATGGATATGGATGCCGGTCGATGTGAGTTTCTATGTAAGCACCGACGGCAAAAACTTTTCCAGGGTGGCCTTTATTAAAAATAAGGTGCCAATTGACGATTATGCCGTTTATCAGAAAGACCTGGGAGTCAATGTAAATACAAACGCCAGATATGTAAAGGTTAAAGCCACTAAGTTTGGAACAATTCCTCATTGGCATTTGGGTGCCGGTGGCGATGCCTATATCTTTATCGATGAAATAATTGTTGAATAAACCCTGATCAAAAATCAAGGACCCTCACAGGGAGGCTGATCTGCAAATGGTCAGCCTTTTTTTTTAAGATCAATGGCGGTAATGCACCACAAAATGATATCCGAGGCCCTTTTTTGTAACTATTTCAATGCTTTTATCCTCAGAGAAATAATCCCTTAGCTTAGAAATATACACGTCGAGGTTTCTGGAATTGTAAAATGAATCGTCGCCCCATAGTGAAAGTAAAATGTCTTTTCGAAGTGCCGGCTTGCTCAAATCGGCTGTAAGCATTTGAAGCAGAAGCGTTTCGCGTTGCGATAATTTTTTTATTGAATCATTATGGTGCAATTCGAGCAATTCAGGGAAAAAAAAGTACTTGCCCAGGTTAAGTTTTCGCGGAGTGTTTAAGGCATTCCCTGTTTTTGCTCCTGAAGTTATATTCAACAGGTTATGAATCCTCGCGATAAGCTCTTCCATACTGAATGGCTTGCGCAAATAGTCGTTTCCGCCTGAGGCGAAGCCCTGCAAAAGGTCTTCGGTATGAACTTTAGCTGTAAGAAAAATAATGGGCATGCCCGGGTCTTTTGCCTTTATTTCGGCAGCAAGGGTAAATCCGTCTTTGAGGGGGAGCATAACATCGAGCACACAGATGTGGGGTTTGGATTCAATAAAGGCTTTAACGCCAGCAGCCCCATCGGTTACCAGGCTTACGGTAAACTCCCTGCTCTCGAGGCTCTCCTGCACTATGCGGGCAAGGAAAGGTTCATCCTCTACATACAATACCTTAATCTTTTCAGCCATAACGGATATCAGGTATTTTTTGGAAGTTTAACTTCAAATGCAGCGCCGTGGCCGGGTTTGCTTTCAAGGGTAATTTTTCCGCCATGGCTCCTTACCACCCCGGCCACGTAATTCAATCCGAGGCCATAACCTTTTACCGTATGCACATTGCCCGACGGAACCCGGTAAAACTTGTCGAAGATTTTTCCATGGTGTTCTTCTGCTATACCAGGTCCATAGTCGGCAACTACCATCACTATGTAACCAGGATGCTCTGTCAGCAAAATTTTAATTTCAGGACCATTGCCGGCATATTTAAATGCATTGTCAACAAGGTTGTAAACCATTTGGGTAAGATGTTCTTCATTTCCTAGGATGCTTGCCCTGCCTGACTGCTCAAAGACCAGCCTGATATTCTTTTTTTCGGCAAGCAAATTAAAGCTGTCAGTAACCTTTTTAACAATTTCGCTAAGATCTATTGCGGCTTTGTTGTTTTTTATTTCGGTTTCATAATCAAAGACCGAGGTTTTCAATATTTTGTCGGTCATCATGCTAAGGCGCCCGAGTTCGTGGCGGGCCATGTCAATGTATTCATTTGCCTTTATAGGGTCTTTGAGCACGTCAAAATTTTTCATGGCTTCCAGGGCCACGCCCACGGTCGCCACCGGGGTTTTCAGCTCGTGGGTCATGTTGCCTATAAAATCGTTCTTCTGCTCAATTAGCCGCTGTTGTGCGCGCAGGTTTCTGGAAACTACAATAAAAGACAGTAGTATTAGCCCAGTAATTATTATTGAGAAGGCTATTTGAGGTATTATTTCTATAAACAGGAAGTTTTTTACCCCGCTAAATTTTGCTGCAAAAACCCGGTTAATGCCAAGCGGCACAAAGCCTGTCATAAAAGGAAGGCTGTCGATTCGGCCAAGTGCCGGCCTCGACCAGCCGTGCTGAAACCAATCGATTTCCTTTTCAACAATGCTCAGTTGAAGGTTTTGGTATTGTTCGGGCAGGGCTTTGAGGTAAATGTGTTTTAGGCTGTCGGGGTTGAAGCCATCGGAAAACATACTGAAAAAGTAGCGGAGGTTGCCTTGGGCCTGCCTGGTGTCAAGGCCAGGGGCGTTTGGCAGGCTGTCGTTTATCTGGCCAGAAACCCGAAACCTGATCTGCCGGGTGCCTTTTTTTGCAGTATCGCTTACCTGATGGTGTATTTCCATGGTTTTTAATTGCGAGCTGGCAGCCTTGCTGACACTGTCGCCTATATTTGCAGGAAACCTAAACATTGGAAATTGTATGCCGTTTAGGCTGTCGTACCCAGGCATTAGCTTTATTTGACTAAAAAAAACTGAATCGGCCAAATGCTGAACGGTAGTGCGAAACAATAAATTTGTTTCGCGCCTGAACGAATCGGCAGCTGCCCTATATTCGGCGCGAAGCCACAACACCTGAAGCACTGCTAAAAGCACCAGGCTCAGGGTCATGAGCAAAACCAGGGGTTTTACTTTTTTCTTAAACATGGTTCAAAATTAAGCGATTATATCTTTGCGAACACAAGCTTTAACCTTTTATTAACCTTATTTATGGTTGCATTAACATTTTGTTTGCTATGCTGTTATTAGCTTTGCAATGAAAAATAATCTTTTTCCCCCGAAAGGGAAACACATAAACTGCAATATACACTATGAAGACCACTCAACTATTTTTTTTGTTTTTGATGTTATTGCTTTCTGCAAGCCTTCAGGGGCAGATTGTGCAAGGTGTTATCACTTACGAAATGCGCATGGATATGCATCGCAACCTTCCGGCCGACAGGCCTGAGTTGCGTACCATGATACCCCAGCATCGTACCGAGAACTTCGAATTGTTTTTTACGCCCACCGAAAGTTTTTATAAAATAAAGGAAGACCCCAACCAGGTGGCAGCCGGGGGTGGGGGCGGGCCTGTACGCGTTATGATGCGTATGCCCCGTTCAGAAACATATACTGATCGCCTAACAAACGAGAGGCTGGTTTTTCTGGATTTTATGGGGCGCAATTTACTTATTGTCGATACCATTGCGGTTCAACCGTGGCGCATTGGCAATGAGCAGATGGAGATTGCCGGATATATGTGCATGATGGCCTGGCAAACCGATACGGTTACCAACCAGGAAATTACCGTGTGGTTTGCTCCGGGTCTGCCTCCATTTTTAGGCCCCGACCGCTTCAGTACCCTTCCAGGTACGGTGCTGGCTGTTGATATTAACAATGGCGAGCGAGTATGGGTGGCACGTAAGATAGAAACCCGCGAAATTCGTTCTGGAGAATTGCGAAAACCAACCCGGGGAGACCGCCTTACACGGGCCGAATTCAACAAGCTGGTTGAAGAACAAATGCAGCGCATGAACCCAGGAGGTGGCGGCGCTGCTGCAATCATGAGGTTTTTCTGATCTACTGTCAAAATATAAATTTACTATCAATGCAACGACTTTTTTCTCTTTTGTTAATAAGCTTATTATCTCTTGGGGCATTTGCCCAGCCTTTCTCTATCAGAGGTAAGGTTTCTGACCCCGAAAACCAGGGTCTGCCAAGCGCTACGGTGCTGTTGCTCAGCCCCAGGGACTCAACAATGGTAAACTTTGCCACCACCAACCTCAACGGAAACTTTGAAATAAATAATTTAAACCGGTCTGAATACCTTATCAGGGTAACTTATATTGGGTTTGCTACTTTATTAAAAAAAATTAGCCCCCCCGAGGGTAATGTGCTCGAACTTGGCGATTTGAAACTTCAAAACGAAAGGGTTCTATTGCACGAGGTGAGTGTAATCCAGGAACGCATACCCATGCGTGTAAAAAACGACACCATCGAGTATGATGCCCTGGCATTCAGGCCTTTGCCTAATGAGATGGTTGAAGACATTCTAAAGCGAATGCCAGGAATTGAGGTGCAGTCTGACGGAAATGTAGTTGCACAGGGCGAAACGGTTCGAAGGGTACTTGTTGATGGCAAAGAATTTTTTGGACGCGACCCCAAAATGGCGACTCAAAACCTGCCAGCCGAAGCAGTTTCGAAGGTGCAGGTTTTTGACCAGCGCTCAGAACAGGCGCTCTTTACAGGCATTGACGATGGGCAGCGGGATAGAACCATAAACCTGGAGCTGAAAGAAGAACACAAACAAGGCCTTTTTGGCAACTCGAGCCTGGCCTATGGCACCGACCAGCGGTTTATGGGGCGTACCAATATAAACCGTTTCGACAACAAAGGACAATTGTCAATTCTTGGAATGGGCAACAACGTAAACCAAACCGGATTTTCGGTGGGCGAATTTATGAACTTTAGCGGTGGCGCCCAAAGCTTGCTTGGTGGAGGTGGCGGAGGTGGTGCTTTAGTACAGGTTACTATGTCTGGCGGCGGAAGCAGCTCCATTCCGGTTAATTTCGACGGACGACCATCGACCAATGGCCTTATGACATCATGGGCCGGTGGGGCAAACGTAAACCGTAAATTAACTGCAAATACCGAAATAAATGCCAGCTATTTTTACAACCAGCTTGGCCACGACCTGACCCAGGACCTCGAGCGGGAAAACTTTCTGCCAACGGGCAACTTCTTTTTCGACCAGCAAAGCTTTCAGGACAACCGGAATTACAACCATCGGCTCAACCTCAGGCTCGACCATAAATTTAACGAGGGCAGCAGTGTGTTGCTTACTGCCATTGGCAGCACAAACAACACCATAACCTCGCAGCAAAGCAATAGCCGAACCCTAAATTCGGCTGGCAATGAACAAAATTTGAGCAACCAGATAAACGGTTCAGATGCCATGCGCCTTAACCTCGAAACCAGCTTGCTTTGGAGGCAACGCCTGAACAAGCCCGGCCGCACCTTTACTGCTGGATTAAACTTTAGTACTAATGGCAACGACCAGGATGCAACACTCGAAGCCATTAACCAGTTTTTTGGAACCAATACGCGCCTGGAAGAATTACTGCAAAACAGTACCCTGGCAACCCTCAACCGCTCGCTGGGCGCAAATGCCACATATACCGAACCAATTGGCGGCAATCGGTTTGTTGAGGCTAATTACCGAATTACCAGCAATTTCAACGAGGTTGATCAACAAGTGTTCGATACTGATAATGGCGTTCCCGTGTTAAACAACCTTCTTACAAACAATTACAACAACACTTACCTGTTTCAGCGCGGGGGAATAAACCTTCGACAGGTGCGCGACAACTTTAATATTACCATAGGTGCCAACTTGCAGGTAACCAGCCTCAGGGGCAATATTGTAACCACTAACCAGGAAATAAACAAAGATTACACCCATGTGCTGCCAGTGGTAAGGTTCAATTACGAGTTCAGCAACTTCAGGCGCCTAATTGCCGATTACGAAACCAGTGTGCAGGAACCATCGCTGTTGCAACTTCAGCCACTTATTGATAACCGGGATCCGCTCAATATTTATGTGGGAAATCCTCAGCTAAAACCTTCGTTTCGCCACCGCACCACCTTGCGCTACAATACGTTTAACCCGATTACTTCGTTTGGATTCTTCACCTTTTTTGCCGCCGATTACGTGCGAAATGCAATAACCAATGCCACAAGCTTCGACCAGTCGCTGGTACGTACCATTACCCCCATTAATGTGGAAAGCAACCTTAGCCTCAGGGGTAACCTAAACTTCAACATTGGCCTGAGCAAAATTAAGAGCCGCTTTAATATTGGAACAACCTTAAGCCACCTGCAAAGCATTAATGTGCTCAATGGCACCGAACAGCAAATTGCCAACAACATTATCAGTGCCAACGCCAGGTATTCGTTTAGGCCAGGCGATAAATTCGAAACCGCGCTTACTGCCAACCTCAACCAGCAACTTACAAAATACGAGTTTAGCGCCCTGGAGCAGGCATTTTTGAACCAGGCTTTCGGGTCGGAAACAAACCTGACTTTCCTAAAAAACTGGCGGGCTGTTTTAGGATTTCGCTACCAGATATATGAAGGAAGAACAGCTGAGTTTAACCGCGAAATACCCATGCTCGATTTCAGCATTTCGCGTAGCTTCCTCAAAGGCAATTCCGGCGAACTAAGACTCGCGGGCTTTAACCTGCTCAACCAGGATTTGGGCGTAACCCAATCGGTCGATGCAAACTTTATTCAACGACAGGTTACCAACTCGCTGGGGCGTTACTTCCTGCTCACCTTTACATACTCGCTAAACCGTGCACTTAACGCATTTGACGGAGCAAACAGGCCCGGCGGTGGCGGAATGAGAATGATAATGCATTAAAATAAGAAAAAAGGCACACGGATAAAACCTTGCTGCCGTCAGGCAGGTTTAAAACTTGAAGTTCAAACCTTTAGGCTCCTTCAAGTATTAATTTAAGGTTTATAAGACCCTGGTCGTAGTCTTTCCCCACCGAATTTTCAATGTTCATAAAGAGCATCAGAATGTTCATGGGGAAAGGCGCTTTTCCGTGCATACCCCATTTTACCAGGGTTTGGTTTTCGGCAATGCTTTCGGTAGTTATGTAAACCTTGGCTTCAGATTTAAAAGGCTCAAAAAAGCGCAGAGCAATGTCAATGCGCTCACCTTCCACAATATTTACAATCTCCTGCTCGCCTTTTCCTACATCCTTATTGCCCTGCCAGGCCGAAATAAAGCCAACAGTGCCATCAACACCGGTGTAAGAATAAACAGCATTGGGGTCTAAATCGCCCCAAACAGTCCATTCATTTTGCAGTTGCAATGATCTTACGTATTCAAAAACCTCCTGCTCGGGGCAGTTTATTTCTATTTCGCGTTCAACCGTATATTCCTTGGGCAAAATCAACCCTATTACCAGGATCACTGCGATAATAGCCACAATAACAATTAGTACTTTCTTCATCTTTTTTGGTTTTTGGTTTGTGAGAAATCAAATTTACAAAAATTAATTGCCTATGGTGGGAAAAATGACCTCAAGATAAACCTCGCTCCCTAATTATTGATGCCAAAATTAGAATGCATCCCTTATTGTAAAATCATGATTTATTATCAAAAAAAATTGGGAAATATATACAAAAGACATATTTTAGCAGAAATTAAAAGAAAAAATAAAAAAAGGCGACTTGCGCCGCCTTAAATGTTTTCACAACGGAATAATCCTTTTTGTGAATTGCTTCAAATTGTGCACTAAAGGTATAATTTTAATTTTAAACTCCAAATAATTATGAAAAAAATTTTAGGCCTTGATCTGGGAACCAGTAGTATTGGTTGGGCTTTGATAAAAGAAGAAAATAATGAAACTTCTATATTGGGATTGGGAAGCAGAATTATTCCACTAAATGTGGATGAACGCGATGAATTTTCAGCAGGGAATGAAATATCAAAAAACCGTAAACGGACAATGCGTCGCACCCAACGAAAAGGCTTTGACCGATATCAACTTCGGAGAAAAGCATTAACGGATTTACTAATTGGGAATGGCTTTTTTCCCGGCAGCGATTTGCTTGCTCTTGATCAATTGTCATTGTGGGGTTTAAGGGCAAAAGCAGTAACTCAAAAAGTGGAGCTTAAGGAACTGGGAAGAATACTGTACCATTTGAATCAGAAAAGAGGTTACAAAAGCAGCAGAAAGGAAGAAAATCTTGATAAAAAGGATACAGAATATGTAGCTGAAGTAAAAAGCCGCCACCAGGATTTAAAAGAAAAAGGCCTAACTATTGGTCAAAAGTTCTATCCTGAATTAGAAGCAAATCCAAATTACCGGATTAAGCAGCAAGTTTATCCCCGGGAAGCATATATCGATGAATTTAATGCGATCCTTAAACAACAACAGGTTTACTATCCTGGAATAATTACAGATGAATTAATAAACACATTAAGAGATGAGATCATTTACTTTCAAAGAAATCTGAAATCGCAAAAAGGGTTGGTAAGTGTATGTGATTTTGAAGGCTTCTCGACAAAAGACAAAGAAGGCAGGGAGGTTTTTGTAGGGCCTAAAGTAGCTCCGCGAAGTTCACCACTATTTCAGATATGCAAAATTTGGGAAAACATTAATAACCTGAAGCTCAAAAACAAAAAAGGGGAAGAATTTCAATTTTCATTGCTGCAAAAGGAAAAAATATTTGAACACCTTGATAATAATGAGAGACTGACAGCTAATGACCTGTTTGGTATTTTGGGAATCAATAAAAATGATGGCTGGTATTATGATAAGCTTTTGTTAAAAGGAATTCAGGGTAATTTGACCAAAACCCAGATTGCCAAAGTCCTTGATAATAACAACCCCTGGCTGAGATTCGAGTTGAAGGTTGAAATAAAAGAAGGAGAAGCATTTTTAGTGAATAAAAATACTGGTGAAATTACAAACTCTGATGAGATTAAGGTTGTTTCTCCTGAACTTGAGCACGAGCCATTGTATAAATTGTGGCATGTTATTTATTCAATTAGTGATTTTGAAGAATGCAAAAAGGTGCTCCGTGAAAAATTTTTGTTTGACGAACTCACTGCAGAGAAACTTACAAGTATTGATTTCACCAAAAGCGGATTTGGAAATAAATCTACAAAAGCTATCAGGAAAATTTTGCCGTATTTAATGAATGGTTGGGTTTACAGCGATGCTTGTTCCTTTGCAGGATACAATCATTCCGGCAGCCTTACTAAAGACGAAAATCTAAAGAGAAAACTTTTGGATTCCATTCCATTGCTCCCAAAGAACAGCCTGCGGCAGCCGGTAGTTGAAAAGATACTCAACCAAATGATCAATTTGGTTAATGCGGTAATTGAAACTTATGGGCGACCTGATGAAATCAGGGTTGAACTGGCACGGGAGCTTAAGCAAAGCAAGGAAGAAAGAAACGACACTTTTAAATTTCTTCGGAAAAGAGAGAAGGAAAACGACCTTATTCGTAACCGGCTGATTGAAGAATACGGAATAAGGGCCACCCGGAATAATGTCATCAAATTCAGGCTATTCCATGAAATTAATGGCGAAGAAAGCAAGTTAAATGCTGGCTGCGTGTACTGTGGAAAACCTTTCGGGATTTCAGATGCCCTTAGGGGAGATAATGTTGATGTGGAGCATATTATTCCGAAATCACTTCTGTTTGATGATTCGCAAAGCAATAAAACCCTTTCGCACAGGGCTTGCAATGAAGCCAAAGGGAACAAAACCGCTTTCGATTTCATGCAACATAAAGGTACAATTGAAATGGAAGCCTATATTGATCGGGTAGATAAACTACATAAAAACGGATTGATTGGCAAGGCCAAGAGAGGTAAGCTTTTGATGCCAGCCAGCAAAATACCTAATGATTTTATAGAAAGACAAATCAGAGAAACTCAGTATATATCCAGAAAAGCCAGGGAGATTTTGCAGCAGGTGTGCTTTAATGTATGGAGCACAAGCGGAAGCGTAACAGAATACTTACGCTCGTTATGGGGTTGGGATGATGTTTTAATGAACTTGCAATTGCCCAGGCATAAGGAACAAGAACTTACTGAGTGGGTTGAATGGGAAACAGGCAACGGGCAGATTCATAAAAAAGAGGTTATAAAAGGCTGGACCAAGCGTAACGACCACCGCCATCATGCCATTGATGCCATGGTAGTTGCCTGCACCAGGCAGGGCTTTATTCAAAGGGTAAATAACTTAAGCAGTCAGGGAAATCGTGATGAAATGTATCGCGAATTGAAAGCGAACGGTGAAAACCATAGGAATGGACTTACTCTTTTAGAAAAGTACCTTATTGCACAAAAGCCTTTTAATACGCATCAGGTACAGCAAAAAATTGCCGGCATTCTAACCTCTTTTAAAGCCGGCAAGAAGGTTGCCAGTTTTGGAAAAAGAAAGATTAAAAAGGGTGGAAAAACCCAGGTGGTACAAACCGGTATTGTGGTTCCCCGAGGCCCTCTTAGTGAAGAAAGCGTTTACGGCCGAATAATGACTTTGCAGCGCAACCCCAAAACCAATCAGGTAATTTATCAACCGCTTAAGTACCTATTTGCCAACCCACACCTGATTTATAAACCAGAGATAAAGAAATTAATTGAAGAAAGACTTGCCCGGTTTGCTGGCAATACGAAAAGTGCGTTTGAGTCAGTAAAAAAAGATCCAATCTACCTTGATCGTGAGAATGAAATTGTATTGGAGAATGCATCCTGCTATTCGGCAGAATATGTAATTAAATATCCGGTAGTGGGCTTAAAACCCAATGATGTGCCTTACATTATTGATGGGCGGATAAGGCAACTGGTAAAAGAACGCCTCGAAAACCACAGTGGAAATCCAAAAGAAGCTTTTAAAGAACCGTTGTGGTTCGACAAGGAAAAATCCATTAAAGTAAATAGTGTTCGCATGCTTACAGGCTTATCTTCGGTTGAACCGGTAAAGTGGAATGAGAATGGCCTGCCCATTGGTTATGTAAAGCCAGGTAATAACCACCATATTGCCATTTATCGCGACCCAAACGGGCAGTTGGTAGAGCATGTATGCACATTCTGGCATGCAGTTGAAAGAAGGAAATTCGGAATTCCGGCTATAATCAAAGATCCCGGAATGGTTTGGAGCCAAATCCTTTCAAAAGAAAAGGCTTTGCCAGAGAATTTTCTTCAAAAAATGCCAGATGAAAACTTAACGTTTGAAGTAAGCATGCAGCAAAATGAAATGTTTATTATGGGATTGCAGCAGGAGGAAATTGACTATGCTCTAATTAATAATGATAAGGAAAAAATCAGCAAACATCTTTTCCGTGTTCAAAAATTAGGGTCCTGTTACTATGTGCTCAGGCATCACCTGGAAACCCAGATTGATGATTCAGCAAAAGCAATGCAGGTTGGGAAGTTTTATAGAATTCAAAGTTTAAAGGCTTGGGAGATCCCCAATCCCTTTAAAGTTTACATAAATTACCTTGGCGAGCTAAAACCTGCATTTTAAGTTTTTTATACACTATTGTCCGATAAAGTAAAAAAGGGTAGAATTTTATGCATGAGATTCCTCACTACGTTCGGAATGACAGTCAGTTAGCTTTTTATTTTGGGGGGTAGGTGGCGGCGAAGCCCCAACCTACCCCCCTTAATTGCCAAAATCATCGAAAACCCTGTCATTTCGGGCGGAGCGAGAAATCACTTAATTTTTGTCGGCCAGTAGTGTTTTTTATAGAAGCTGGCACAGCATAAAGTTGAAAGTCACCAAAAAAGTTGATTTTTATATGATTAAGCGAACATTGTATTTTGGCAATCCCTGTTATTTAAGGAAAAAGGACCTTCAGTTAAAAATCGAATACCCCGAAGAAAGCGGTCAGGCTCAAAAAACAATTCCCATTGAAGATGTTGGCATCGTGGTGCTTGACAATCCGCTCATTACCATTAGCCACGCGCTAATAAGTGAGCTGGCCCAAAACAATGCTGCCATAATAAGTTGCGATGCCAGGCATCTACCATTTGGATTAATGCTGCCTATGGTTTCGCACCATGCCTTTACCGAAAAACTGCAGCAGCAGATTTCGTGTTCTGTTCCGCTGAAGAAAAACCTGTGGCAGCAAACGGTGGTGGCAAAAATTGCCAACCAGGCTGCCTTGCTCAGGCAAAGGGGGGTGTGCGACAAAAAACTTCAGTTCTTGCTGAAAAAAGTGAAAAGCGGAGATCCGGAAAATGTGGAGGGCCGCGCAGCAGCATATTACTGGAATCATATTTTTGGTGCTGACGCTTATTTTGTAAGGCATCGTTTTGGCGAAATGCCCAATGCCTTGCTCAATTATGGCTATGCCATTTTGCTGTCAATCGTGGCGCGTTCTTTAACGGCCAGCGGCATGGTGCCGGCCCTGGGCATTCATCACCGCAACAAATACAATCCCTGGTGCCTGGCTTCCGACATAATGGAACCATTCAGGCCCTACGTGGATAAAGTGGCCATTGAGATTGCAGAGAAATTCCAGGATGAATTTGAACTGACCACCGAAATAAAACGAGAGCTATTGCAAATACCGGCCTTAGACATAAGCCTTGAAGGAAAGAGCAGCCCCTTAATGGTAGGCGTACAACGAACCACCGCCTCCCTGTCGGCTTGCTTTGCAGGAACAGCCAGGAAATTGCTTTACCCTGAATTGAACTGATGACCGGCTACAATGTTACACGTTTAAACCAGTACCGCATCTTGTGGATTTTTGTATTTTTTGATTTGCCCACCAACACCAAAAAAGACCAGAAGGAGCAAGCCCTTTTCAGGAAAAGATTGCTCAAGGATGGTTTTAGCATGTTGCAATACAGTATTTATGTAAGGCATTGCAGCAGCCGCGAAAATGCCGATGTGCATATTAGAAGAGTTAAATCATTTCTTGCCCCCAAAGGGGAGATTATTGTTTTTACCATTACCGACAAGCAGTTTGGGTTGATGGAATTTTTTCGCAGCGAAAAATCAGTTGACCGGCCTCCTACGCCACAACAACTGGAACTTTTCTGAGAACCAGAAGAAAAAAAGGGCTTCTGCAGTTGCCTGCAAAAGCCCTTCCGAGCCCTGATTTTTAATCCTGAAAAATGCCCTAATAAGCTTATATTGAGCGCCGTAAACCATGGTATGCTGGGCTCAATATTTCAAAGATACAATCTGAAAGCAATTCACAACCTAAAGTCGATAAAAGCGTTACCGTTGCTGCTGGGCTCAATATTTCAAAGATACAATCTGAAAGCAATTCACAACTACGGGCGTTGACATCTGGGCAAACCTGTTGCTGGGCTCAATATTTCAAAGATACAATCTGAAAGCAATTCACAACAGTGCACCTGTCGGCTAAATATTTAAGGCTGCTGGGCTCAATATTTCAAAGATACAATCTGAAAGCAATTCACAACAACATCCCAAGCAAGTTCGGAATAACCCCCGCTGGGCTCAATATTTCAAAGATACAATCTGAAAGCAATTCACAACTGCTTTTGGGAAGGGTATTTCTAAGCGCTAGCTGGGCTCAATATTTCAAAGATACAATCTGAAAGCAATTCACAACTATTTCATCCCTGGTGTGCCTTCCGCCCTCGCTGGGCTCAATATTTCAAAGATACAATCTGAAAGCAATTCACAACCAAAAATTTTGATGCCGCAGGCCATCATCGCTGGGCTCAATATTTCAAAGATACAATCTGAAAGCAATTCACAACAC
>CAYGDW010000064.1:0-16779 GCA_964348755.1 uncultured Bacteroidales bacterium
TTTTATGCATGAGATTCCTCACTACGTTCGGAATGACAGTCAGTTAGCTTTTTATAAAGGGGGTAGGTGGCGGCTTGGCCGCCACCTACCCCCAAAATTGCCAAAATCATTAAAAACCCTGTCATTTCGGGCGGAGCGAGAAATCAGGTAATTTTTGTCGGCCAGTAGTGATTTAAAAACTTAATTCAGGTGGGGTTTTACCACTTCAATAAGTTCGGGCAAGTCCATTTCAAGATTTTTGAGGTGTTCGATGGTCGGGATACCGTCTTTTGTCCAGCCGCGTCGTTGGTACACGGCATCGAGCAGTTTTTCGTACTGAGCTTCCCTGTATTTGCGCAAGGCGGCTATCTTTTCGGGGGTTGATTTTCCTTCGGGGTCGAAGCCAACAATTTCTTTCAGTTGCTTGTCGTATCTTTCGGCACGCGATTCGTACTCTTCAACGGTTACCGGGCCGGCAGCACGATATGGTTGGGCATCGTGAATTCGTTTGCCATAGCCGCGGCGCAGGTTAAATACCCGCTGGAAGTTATACACGCGCTCGCTCATGCGTATCAGGTCTACTTTGTTGAATGGCTTTCCGGTAACGGCCTGGTAAATAGTTACATAATTATCGACATGCTCCGGGATCTTGTGTGGCTCATCGGCCAGGGCGTTGTTTTCGGGTATCACATCGTTCCAGCAAAGTTTGCAGAGGCCCATCAGGCCAAACCAGGTTCGAAACATTGGGAAATAGTGCAGTGCTTCGGCCTTGTCGTCGAAGGTTGGTATCTGGTTGTTAACCATATCCATAAAAATAAGCCATGCCTCGTCGTGCTGTGGTCCTTTGTTGGTCATGGCATAACCGCCTTGCTGAGCCAGCGACTCTTTGGAAACGTACTGGCTGTATTCAAGGCCTTTGTTTTCCATTGCAATGTCGGTAATAAACTGGGGGTGGCCCCATCCCTTTGCAATAAACATTTCCTTCATTTTGCGCACACCCATGCCGGCCACCAGTCCGAAGCCCTCGCCTCGTGCCAGTTGGTGCATCAGCTCAAGGGAGTCTTCCCAGGAGCCAAAGTGCAGCTCAAGGCCTCCGGTACGTTCTTTGTTCAGCACGCCGTTTTCGTAGCACTCCATGATAAATGCCACAATGGTGCCCCATGTAATGGTGCAAATGCCGTAAGTGTCGCAATAAAAGTTGGCTTCTATAATGTATTCCGGGTCAAACAGGCCCAGGTTTGAACCAAGTCCGGCAGCGTTTTCATACTCTGGCCCGTCAACAATTACCTTGTGCCCTTTGTATGGGCCGGTTTTTAATGCAAAGTCGTCAACAGCTTTTGCACACGACATATTGCAGCCAATCCAGCACCCGTCGAAAACATTCTGGGTGAAGTACTTGTCGCGGAAAATGTTGCTGTGAATTTTAATGCCATCCTTGTGGCTTCCGTACTTAAAGTTGTGGGTTGGAAGCAGGTCGTAATCGTTCATAACGTTTACGATATTTGCAGTTCCCTTTTTGCGCATTTGGCACTGGTGGTCGTCGAGGTCGCGCATTTCGCGGTTAAATCGGCGGCCGCGCTCCTTTATGGCGTCCAGGTCGGCCACGTTGTTTAGGTTGCCTGTAACCCCGGGCACGCGCGATACGATGGCTTTAATCTTTTTGTCGAACATTACCGTGCCAATCCCCCCGCGGCCGGCCTGTTTCAAACGTACTTTCTGGCGCTTTACGTCATAAAAGCTGAAATTGATCATTCCAATGAGCGATTGGCCGGCCGCAGCGCCGGTCGATACCACCCCAATGTTGCGATAATCCTTTTCGTTTTCGGCAAACAATTCGGTAAGTTCTTCGGCCAGCAAATGAGAGTCAACACTCAAACCCGGGTCTTCGAAAATCTCAATGCTGTGATTTACTCCATCAATGTAAATTATCACTTCCTTTTCGGCCTTGCCCTGAAGCTCAAGGGCATCATAACCCGAAAATTTCAGAAATGGCCCAAAGAAACCACCCACGTTCGAGTCCATTACTGAGTCGGTTTGCGGCGAAATGCTTACAAGCAACGACTTGCCGGCACCTGAGTACTGGGTTATGCCACCAACAGGGCCCGAGGAGATAATAATCTCGTTTTCAGGGTCGTTCCAACGCGTGTGGGGCTGGGTGGCATCCCAAAGTAGCCTTAGACCATAACCCTTGCCTCCAATAAACTTTTCCTTCATTACTGGCGGAACTTCCTTTTCAATGATTTCATTGGTGCCCACGTTTATATACAAAATCTTGTCGGTATAACCGCGATACAGCTCCTTATGCTGGTAGTCAATCCTTTTCAGGATTTTGCGGCTTCCCTTTAATGCAGCTATGTCCATAAATAATATCTCCTTTTGTTATTAAAGTATTTAGTTTTTAACCGGTTACAAATCTACAAAATTTAAAGGATGGGCAAGTTTTTTTGCCCAAAATTGCGACAGATTTTAATCTTTACCGGTTTGTGTGCCAATTTTAATCGTTAATATATAAAATTAATATGTTCGGATAAATTTTGTTTCCCAAATAACAACTCGTTTCATTGGTTTGTTATTTTTGTGAAAAAATTATCAACCCGATAAAATGCTGCGAATTTTAAAAGCCTTGCCAATAATAATTTAATGTCTGCGTTGGTTTTTAGAATCAAACATTTATTCCATTCTGGTTTTTTGTTAATCCACTAATATGTTATTTTATTATGTTTAAGCGTTTTGTTGTTTTGCTACCCCTTTTTGCCCTGGCATTTGCTGCCGGCACCCTGTTTGTTTTCTGGACCAACCCCTTGGGCGACGATGGCTATTTTAAGAAATCTTTTAACAACCATTATGGCGTTTATGCCCTTGTAATTCCCGATTCATTGTCGTTTGCAGGCGAACAGGTGCCCATGCAGGCATGGGACATACGCGAGCGTATGGACCGCGAGTTGTTGGTAAATACTTATTGGCAGAGCAACACCCTTTTGTATTTGAAGCGTGCCAACCGATGGTTTCCGGTCATTGAGCCAATTCTTGCGGCACAAGGTGTGCCCAATGACTTTAAATACCTGGCCCTGATCGAAAGCGGCTTCATGAATGTGGTATCGCCGGCCGGAGCTGCTGGTTACTGGCAACTTATGGAGCGCACTGCCAGGGAACTTGGCCTTGAAGTAAATGAAAAAATCGACGAGCGCTTCCACCTTGAAAAAGCTACTGTGGCAGCCTGCCGTTTTCTGCTCGATGCATACCGGCGTTTCGGAAGCTGGACACTGGCCGCCGCGGCTTACAATATGGGCAATGCCGGCATTAACCGCCAGCTCGAAACACAAAAGGTAAAAAACTACTACGACCTGCACCTGAACGAAGAGACCTCGCGCTATCTCTTTCGCCTTCTGGCCGTAAAACATATTTTCTCAGACCCTAAGGCCAGCGGCTTCCATCTGCGCCAGAAAGACCTCTATCAGCCCCTGGAATTCAGAACGATTGCCGTTGATACAACCATTACCAGCCTGCCCGACTTTGCCCTGAACCATGGCACCAGTTTCAAAATGCTGCGCCTGCTAAACCCCTGGATGCGAAGCACCGAATTGCCAAATCCCCCGCGCAAGGTGTATGAGATAAAACTGCCGGTGTAATCTGCTCCGATTTAAATTGTGGGGCAAATGTGGTGCAAATTTTCAAAAGAAAAAACGCAATCCGTTTGTTTGCAACTGATTGCGTTTTATATAGTCGGGGTGAGAGGATTCGAACCTCCGACCTCGTCGTCCCGAACGACGCGCGCTAACCGGACTGCGCTACACCCCGCGGTATATCAACCGCAAAGGTAATGATTAATTTTTTTTGGATAATTGCAGGGTGGTTTTAAAAACTACCAAAAAGGCTCTTCGCTTGGCTTCGTTTGGCTTTGAACGACAGTGTTTTAGAACTTACGGGGCGGGTGTTTATGGGTAAAAAAACAAGATTTTGGCACCCTGCCAAGCTTGTTTATTTATATCTTTACCTTATTTACCCATCCAAATGCCACGTTACCTTTACTGGTTTGTGCTGTTGTTGCTGCTGCCGTTTGTTTTGCTGGCATTGTTTGTGCATCCTTCGCTCGACGACCTTAGCGTTCCGCTCATGCTGCGAGGGGGCCAGGGTACGCGCCTCGAAATATTCGGGCAACTTATGCAAACCTGGAACGGACGATATACCAGCAACATTCTGGCAGTTCTCTCGCCCTTTACCTGGCAAAGCCTGGCCGGACACCGGCTGCTATTGCTCATTCAGTTTCCTGCCCTGTACTTTGCATTGTATTACCTACTGGGACGCGTCCTTAGCCCCGTACTAAGCATTGCCCTGACCCGCCGCCGCCTGCACCTGCTCAGCGCCACCCTGCTATTGCTTTACCTGCACTGGCTGCCCGATATTACCGAAAGCATTTACTGGCTTTCCGGTGCAAAGGTTTACACCTGGGCTCTTATTGTGCAGCTTATGGTGCTGGGGCTTATGGCCGATTCCATCGAAAAACTCATGCATACAAAAACCATTATCCTGGCATTACTGCTCTTCCTCTCCGGTGGATTCAACGAAATCGCCTTGACTATCAATTTTATCCTGGCTGTTACCTACTGGCTTTTACCTCATTACCCATCATCCATCACTCATTACCCATTACCCATAACCCGATACTTACTTCCTCTTATTGCCGTTGTTCTCTCTGCTTTCGTCGTGCTGACCTCAGAGGGCAACGATGGCCGAATGTGGCATTTTCCCGGGGGAGGCAATTTGCTGGCAACCTTTACCATTGCTGCCCTCTCTACCGGCAAACTGCTTGGGGTGATGGCTCAGAACCTGCCCCTGCTGCTGTTTGGCTTTTTGCTGCTGCCCCATCTTGGCTCTAATGCCCTGCGCCCTGCGCTGCGGCCAATGGCACGGCTGCACCCCCTGGGAGTGGCATGTCTGGGACTGCTTTTTTTGTTTGGCGCCATGGCAGTGCCGGCATGGGCAATGGGAATAAACCCGCCCATGCGCATATATAACTTCATGTCGCTATATTTTATGGGTTTCTTTTTCTGGGGACTGTTCAGCCTCAACCACTGGCTGCGCAAAAAAGAAATTGCTTTTTATCCAGCCTTTGCCGGCTGGGGGCGACATATACTGATTCTGATTATTTTTTTGGCCATGGCCCTGGACTTCCACAAGCAACCGCTTCCTCCCGGTTACACCGGCAAACACGGAACCCTCTACACCTACCGCGGAAACCTGCCACTGGTTACCTCCGACCTGTTGTTGCGGGCAAAACCCTTCAGCAAAGCCATGAAGCAACGCCAACAATACGTAAACCAGCAAAAAGCCGCCGGCCAAACCCACATTGTGGCAGTGCCCCTGCAAAATCCGCCTTCTTCAATACTTTTTATTGATATAACTTCCGACTCCAGCTACTGGATCAATATGCTGCAAGCGGAGTGGTACGGTGTAGAAAGTATAAAAGTGAGAGGAGAGCGGTGATGAACCGAACCAGCTATTGCGGGAGAGCTCAGTGAAGGAAATTACCAGGGAAAAGCTGTTGGCTTTTGGATGATAGAAAAACCTTAATCAAACAATTCAAAAAGCTTCTCCCTGACTTCTGCGGCTGCGGATTCTTGTGTTTTGCCCAGCTTTCTTTTTATCAAGGCCGGGGTATGGTAACCAGTTTATGCAAACGCACAACTGAATCAACGGCCAGTCTGGTGCCCTGCCAGGCTGAAGTCCCTTTTTTAATTAAAAAATCGGATGGAAGAAGTTCCGCAGGTGTTTTACTTGAAATAAATGCGATGACAATATGCCTGAAATCTCCAATTTCTGATGTTAGGCAAAGAGCAGGCCGCACCTTGGATGAGGAAAGGTCGTCGAAAGGAAAGGGAACCAGGACCACAGAATGCTTAATCATAAAGCGGCTCTCCATCATTCACGCTATAAATATCCTCTTCCTTCTCATAAAGAAAATTAAAGGCAGGACTTTCTTATACAGCACCAAGCCAGATACGCTCTTCATCCGCTTCGGTATCCTCCACAACCAGGATCAATACCCTGACATACTTATCTGCCTGGCAAAGGGGATAATTGATCTTCAAAAGACTTTTTTATCGGTTTTGGAGATAATTTCAATGGCTTTCATAACGAGCATTTTTACAGGTTAAAGTTTAGGAAAAAATAACTGTCCTTCTCAACCCTTAAACCTGATAACCCGTCAACCCTGACAGCCCATCACAGACGGGAAAACCCTCCTCCGGCGGACAGGCATGACAACATTTTTAACCCCGACAACCCTAAATAATCCCTAATTTCTTAACCCTTATCACTAATTAGTATTTTTTCGTAAATTAGAAAAACCGCCAAAAATGGATGCCGTATTTAAACTGAAGGCCAATGAACTATACCAAAGCCTTTTCGATTCAATTAAGAAATACTTTAAAGGCAAAGATATCGTCATTAAAGTATCGGCCGATTTTGACGAAACTGCTTTTTTGTCGTTTTATCCGGCCAACAAAAAACAAATTCTTGAAAACATGACTGCCGAACCAGCAGCCACCTTCACATCAAAAGACTTTCAGGAATTTATAAATAAACCGGAATGAATCAAAAAAAGAATAAAGGATAAATGAAAGGCGCACCAGTATGTCTCTCCTTCAGATCTTTATGCACTACTCAATCAACTTTTCAACAGGCTCAAATTATGGCGTGACTTTTTCTTCGGTAAAATCAAATAAATCAGCATAATAAAGTCTGTTAATAGCAGAGGTCAAAGGTTGCTTTTCGGGAAATAGCTTTGCGTCTTCCAAAGTCTCTTTAGCTCTCTCCAGGCGATAGTTTATTAAATCCTTTTTAGTACCTGTCATTTTAACCGAATCCCTTCCTTATTAATATTCTCAAAAAGTGGTGTTATAATGTATTTAGTATTCCACACCTTTTGGGATAGATTATCGGGGACATTATTTGTCTTGTTTCCAGGTCAATGTTGTAAAATTCGTCCATTATTTCAGGCTCGAGCTAAAAGGAATATTTTCCGCATTCAACAAGATTAATAATTCCCAATCAGATAAGGCTTTTGCTTTTCCACGCGCCTAAAACCATTTTAATAAATCTCAGCGCCTTGATCCTTCATTACAGATAGTTCCGATATCTTTTGAAATATTTTTTCTCGCCTGGTAATCGGGCCAACAGCCATTTTATCTTCTAATCAGTCCTGAAGTTTCGGGGCTTCTAATTGGCTGATTCTCTCCCGAATTTTTGGTGCTACACCTCAATACAAATCTTGCAATAAGGCACCAGCGGGAAAAACAATGATAACAATGACACCTAATTTGCTTTATTGCCTGATTTTTTGGCCACCCACCAGGAAACCAATGCCAATCCCAAAAAAACTGCCCAGCCAAACCAGCTAAAAAACCAGGTAAACTGGTGAAATAGTATCATGCTGGGGGCGGGGAAGGCGTTGACCTTGCCATAGGATATTTTTTCGGGATCGAAGTGAAATTCCAGGTTGCGGGCAAAGTCTTCCCTGAATGAATAAAGGTAGGCGGTTTGAAGATAATGGGGGTTGGCTATTAGTTGCTCGGTGCTTAATCGGGGGATTTCATTAAGGTTGGGTTTGTAGCTGACATCATGAAAAGACCAGTGGCCGTTGATCAAAACTTCGGTGCAGAAATGGTCGTGAAAAAGCACAGTTCTTACATCAATGCCTTTATTAAGGAGCAGGGCCTGAAACACAATGGAGCTTTGGCTGCAAAATGCCTTTTGACCCCTTAGGATATGATCAGGCTTGACCTTGGCCTTAAAATGCGACCAGATATACTTGCCGGCCAGGTTTGCCAAATAGTTTTCGGAAAACCGGTAATTCTGCAAACCATAATAAAACCTTGAGCGCACCACGCTGTCGGCAAGTTCGGCATATTCTTCCGGAAACCCTTCCGGGTCAACTTCTTTTATGGCTGCCAGGCTATCAGTAAAACTAACGAGCTTTTCGAGGCTGTTGAGGCGTATTAGCGAAGGATCGAATTTATCGCGTGGGTGCACCGAAACCGGCCCGACTTCACGCAAATATGCCTGCCAAAACTGAAGAACTGTTCCGGCCAAAAACATAAAACTCAAAATTATGAAGGCTGATATAATTTCTAGGTAAAATTTCATACAGACAAATATAGAGAAAAATTTTTAATGCTTACTGTTGTTTATTTGGTCTAAAGTTTACATAAAATCGTATTAGCCTAAAAGCGAAACCCTAAAATGCTGGCCAGTGTTTTTATATGACTACTGCAAATTTTATTTCAGTTCAGCAC
Source organism: uncultured Bacteroidales bacterium (assembly GCA_964348755.1). Taxonomy (GTDB): domain Bacteria; phylum Bacteroidota; class Bacteroidia; order Bacteroidales; family UBA7960; genus UBA7960. Next base: position 8,274 of record CAYGDW010000064.1, read on the forward strand.
AGGCCGACAAAAATTTCGTGATTTCTCGCTCCGCCCGATATGACATGGATTTTAATGGTTTTGGGAATTAATGGGGTAGGTGGCGGCTTCACAGCCACCTACCCTCTTAATAAAAAGCTAACTGACTGTGATTCCGAACGTAGTGAGGAAACCCAGAGGCGACAGCCTCCCCATGTGCTCATTCTCAGAAAAACTGATTGTCATTCCGAACGTAGAGAGGAAACCCAGACATAAAATTCTTACTTTGCTTTACTTTACCGGCCATTAATGATTTCAGCTTGAAGATGGAAATAAAATACTGCTGACTGCATTTATTAAATTTTTACTTTTACGGGCTACAAGTGCCACTACGCCATGCAAGTAAAAGATCCCTGGAGCCTTCCTTTGTTTCCTTCGCTGGTCGATTATACCATACTGGCAGTTTACCTTGTTATAATGTTTTTGATTGCCAGCAGCATAAAGAACCAAAAAATTGAGCAAAACCCGGTTTACAGGTATTACGTCTGGGGTTTGTTTGCCAAGGTTGCCGGTGCAGTAGCCCTGGGCCTCATTTACACGCTCTATTACAAGGGTGGCGGCGATACCACCGCTTATTACATTAGCGCCGAGATCATGGTCAATTTGTTGTTCGAAAACCCCACGGCATTTTTAAGGATCCTGGCCGGGGAGACAGGCGGAGAGTTGCACTCGTTTTTTACCCCTCAAACCGGCTACCCCATGTACTGGGGCAAATACAGTTCCTTTGCCGTGGCAAGGGCGGCCACTCCCTTTGCATTTCTGGGATTTCAGAACTATTTTACGGCCACCATATTGTTTGCATGGTTTTTTTATGGCGGCACCTGGAAACTGTACCTGCTGGCCACCCGTATATACCCAAATTATGCCAAATCATTTGCCTTGGGAATATTGTTTTTTCCTTCGGTGCTTTTCTGGGGGTCGGGCATTTCGAAAGACGCCATTGCCCTGGCCGGCACTGGTTGGTTTTTGTATGCCATGTATTTTGTTTTTGTTGAAAGGAAAAACCTTTTTAAAAATATTCTGATACTGGTTTTCAGTATCTTTCTTATAGTTTCGGTCAAGGCCTATATTATTGTTGCCTTAGTTCCTGGCGGTTTTATTTGGTTAGCCTGGAGTTACCTGAAAAGGATTCCGAATGCGGTGCTAAGGTTTGTTGCCACGCCCATTACCGCTGCAGCATTTTTAGGACTTGGGCTATTGCTGCTCAGTTTTTTTTCGCCTCTGCTGGGCGAATACGGTTCGCTAGACAGCATCATTCGCAAGGCCATTATTACCTACGAAGATCATACCAGGGCCTTGGAATACGGTGAAAATTTTTATTCGCTAGGCACTTTTGATGGAACGCGCTGGAATTTTTTCAGTAAGGCCCCTGCCGCTGTTATTGCGGGTTTGTTCAGGCCGTTTCTTTGGGAAGTCAGAAACCCGGTTATGCTTCTTGCAGCTATCGAAAATACTGTGTTTATCATTGTTGTATTGGTAATTATTTGGCGAACCGGCTTTGTGAAGTCTGTGCAGATTGCCTTCGATGAACCCCTGGTGGTTTTTTCGCTGTCGTTTGCCATAGCATTTGCCTTTGCGGTGGGTATTGCCACGGCCAACTTCGGGGCTCTTGTTAGGCTAAAAATACCCCTGCTGCCGTTTCTGAGCGTGGGTTTGTTTGCCTTGTTTAACAAAGCACAGGAAATGAAAAGGCCAATCAGAAAGTCTATGATGTTTCCAAATGTGCAGGGAGCCAACTGAAAGAATCAGCTTTTAATAAGCCACACTTTCAGGGTATTGCCTGTACCGGTAGCGGAAAGGATGCTATTTGTAAAGCGTTTGAACCCTTTCATAATAAGGTTCGATTCGGTGGCGTGTCGCAACCTCTCATCGGTGCTTAGTGGGTGGGCCGGGTTGTTGAACCGCGATTTTATTAACCCCTTGAGACCGCTCACACTAAATCCGGTTGATTGCATCCTTGCCACCTTAAATCCGCATCGGCGGGCAAGTTGCCTAAGGGTGCGCGGAGTGAAATAGCAAAGGTGCTCGGGGAAATCGATTATGGCATAATCCTTTCGGGTAAGGAGCCGCAGCAGCCCATTGAAATTGGGTGTGGTAAGGTACAGCAGTCCGCCTGGCCTTAGCAGCCGGTGCATTTGTTGAAGCTCCTCCACGGGTGTGTTCAGGTGCTCCAGCACCTCTACCGATACCACCACATCGCACTCGGGAATGCGTTTTTCTACGGTTGCCAGGGTGCCTTCAAAAACAGTAAACCCCTGCTCATGGCACAATTGCACCGCCATTTGCGACACATCCAGCCCATAGCACTCCCATCCCGTATCGCGGGCAACCGAAAGCAACTGCCCGTTGCCGCAACCCACATCGAGCAGGCGGTTGTTTTTTCTGTACCGCTCAAAACCCTTCACAACGGCTCTGTATCTTTCAAGGGTTATGGGCGATACAAAGTTATTTACCCCATAAAAATACTCGTGGTAAAGAGCGTTCAGCTCTTCGGGGGTGGGTGTTATGTTGCTGAACACAAAACCACAGCTGCGGCACTTTGCCAGGTGATGGGCGGTATAAGGTTTCAGAACCCTGAGCCTTTGTGCGCCACACAGGGGGCATTTATGAAGTTGTTTCACTTATTGGGAATCGGTTGCAATGTATATTCAAAACTATGTGTCAATATTTTGTCAGGGCAGCGATAACCGCTGCAGAAGTTTGTATAATCGGTAAAAGCTTTGAAGGAGTCCGTTATGGTTGGGATAGTGAAAGTACCACCTGGGTGGGTCATTCATTAATTGGTCAAATGCAGTGAGGCTCAGACCCAACTGTTGGCAAACCTGTATTTTTTGCCTGAGGGCCTCTTCGGGGGCAATTGGTTTGGAACTGAGCATTTCAAGAGCCTGGTCGCGGCTGAGCGTACCCGCGCAAATCATTGTTGAAAAAGTGGCCTTGCGGTAATCGATCTGAAACTTTTCGGGCAGAATGTACGATTGCACAAAGCCTGTATAAAGCGATTCGTAATGCTTGCCCCCGTAGTATTGCCACCCAAAACGGCTTTCAAGCACCGCCCTTGCCTCAGCCTTGCTAAAGGGCACAAAATTGAGCAGGTAAACCATACTAATGCCCTTTGCCAGTTTGTAATATGCTTCGTGCTGCCAGCCAAACAGGGGAAACTTTCGGAGGCGGCCATTGCCAAACCTGCTATGTATGGCATGCAGATAGCGCAGATCTTTGGCGTTATAGTGCCATAAGCGCGGCAGTATGCCCTCGGTAGCGAAATTTCCGCCACTGATAATGTACTTTATTCCCTTTTGAGCGGCAATGCTGTGCAAAACAGCCGGTATAGCAATATCGGTAGGGGTTTCAATTTCGGGAACCGAGGCTTTTAAAAAGGCTATTTGAAGGTCTTTAAATTCATCAGGGTCGGGCTGCAACTTTATGCATTCTATGCCAAGCTGCCCTGCAATCTTTTCAATATTGCTTACGCCCACAGGGGCGTTCCAGCCATTGTCCAAATGCACTCCAAGGGGTCTTAGTCCGTGGCTTACGGCCATAAGGGCTGCATAGCTGCTGTCAACGCCGCCGCTCAGGCCAATAATGCAGTCGTAAGGCTTGCCACGGCCCGATTTTTTAATCTTTTGGAGAATCCTGCCAAACTCAAGGTCGGTTTGGTGGCCACTGTAAACCCTTGGGCTAAGCCGCCCGTAATAATCCGTGCAATGGTTGCAAAACCCCTGAGCATCGAACCGTATTTCAGGATCGGTGGTATCCATTACGCATCTTGTGCATTGGCGGTAGGGGCGTGCAAGGTTGTTTTGGGTCGGGCGCTTATTGTTCTTATGCCAGGGGTCAACCTGGGCGAAAGGGTGTGTATGAGCCATGCTGCTGAGCAATTGGCACATAACCCATGCCTGGTGGCGACGGCTGAAAAAATCAAGTCCTTCGCGGGGAAAAAATGCCTGAAAGACTCCCCTTTTCTTTTGGGCAAGCAATTTTGCAAGCAGGTCAGACACCTCATTGGAATCCCTGCAAACGAAGCCAAGGTTGTGCTTAACCACAAGTTCTTCCATCTCCCCTCCTCCTTCGCCCACCAAAAGTATGGGCCTGCCGGCAAGAATGTAGTCGAAGACTTTGGCCGAAATCATACCCTTGTTCGAAAACAACAAAAGTAAATCTGATTGGCGAAATTTTTGGAGCAACTTTTCGCGGGGCAACCGCCCGGTGGTGCAGAAAAATTGCGAAACCCCCAGATTGGCTAAAATGCGGTTTTCTTGTTCCTTACGGAAAGTACTACCATACCAGCTGACCTGAATACCAGGTTTTTCAATAGTTCTTTCCAAAAGTTTTTCCACTCCTGTTGCAAACACCTCAAAAGGCTGAAAGGGGTACAGGGTGCCCCCGTGCGAAATGATTAGCTCATCACCATCAAGCCTTTCGGGTAAGGCAGATTCCGGCTGTTCAAAATACCCGTTATAGACTATCTGAATATTTTTATCAGGAAACAATTCCTGTAATTTAATCCTACAGGTATAACCCGGGCAGGTAATCAGGGCAGCGGAACGCACCGTTCTTTTTTCAATAAATTTGAAAACCCTGTTAAAGAATTTTTGAGAGAAACTTTCGTGTTCGAGTGTTATTTCGTTCAGGTTTGACCAGCAGTCGCGGTAATCGGCCACCCAGGGCACTCCAAACTCTTTGGATAGCAGGCCGGCATAATAAAACAGCACAAAGGGGTCGCCGGTGGCTACCACGGCATCCACATGGTTTTCTTTCATGTATTGGCGGGCGGCCCGGTACAGCCCTCCCTTATTGTCGAATGCCACATTGAAGAAACTCAGCACATTGGCGCAGAGCGAAATGCCCCTTCGCACCCAGGCAAGCCTCCCACCCAGCAACCGGATAAACACACGGTAGCGAAACCCCTCCTTGTTGGGCACCCGGATAAGGGTGCCTGCCGAAGTGTGCTCGGTGGTAATCTGGGTTTGCAGCGATGGCAAATATACATCCAAGGGCGATTGCACAGGACGATCCCAATGCCTTGTTACCACCACCGGATGCCAGCCCTGCTCCGCAAAATACAGATACCAGCTCCAAGGGCGCTGACCGCCTATAGAATTGAACGGCGGTGTGTCGTAAGCAAGGATCAGGACTTTTTTCATAACATAAAATTGGGAATACACTGCAATTTACATAAGAAGATGGATGCAGAATGAATACGCATTAATTACGGTACTTAAAATTCTCTTAAAATCCTTCCATTCAAACAAGCTATATGCCACACACGAAAAAATTTGATTATAACACTCGCTGATATGCATTCATCAATACCCGATAAATTACTTCTGAGGAGAATTTAGAACGACAGTATGCCTGTATTTTCCCGGGTTCAAATGTAGCAAAATTCATTCTGATAATGGCAAGCCCTGCAGAAAGCGCCTCAGCGGATTGTTGGGTTATTATGCCGCAATGCCCGGCAACAATATCCCTTACCCCACCGGAATCAGTAACTGCAACGGGTCTTCCCCGGCTCAGAGCCTCAGCGATTGTAAGCCCGAATGTTTCTACCTGGCTTGCAGAAACTATCGCATGGTGATTATCGATTGCTTCCAACACTTCATGCCTCGCGAGCGGAGGGAGCCATGTAATGGAATGCCCAATTCTGCTTTCTTGCGCAAATTCCATCAGTTGGGCTTTTAAAGGTCCATCGCCTGCAATGGTAAGCAACGAATCAGGAAAATCCTGCAAGTGGGTTTTCCATGCCGCGAGCAATAGCTGATGGCCCTTTCTGGGTATTAAACTGCCAATAATTAAAAAACCGAATTGTTTCTTACCGGGTATTAAAATAGGTTTTGTAAAAAATACATCATCCACCATATTGCTGACAACGGCACAATCTGACGGATGCAAGCCATAATCTGAAATCATTCTTTCCCTGGCAAAACTGCTTACAAAAAAAACTCCTTTTGCATGGGAATATACATTTTTTACGAGCTTTATATCTGATGGCGTATATTGTGCAGCTCTGTGCAAAAAGCCGGAAGTATGTTCGGTATGGAAATAGGGTAATTTGTACTGCCTGGCGATATGGTTTGCCACTATGCCCCCCATGAATGCCGAATGAGAATGAATAATATCCGGTTTGCCAACCTTTTTAAACCAGCTTCCCATCTCTGCGGCTGCAAAACGGCAAAGTTTACAATAGCTCATCTGCCTGAAGCCGACAAAAAAAGGCGCAACACCCAGCCGCAGGGTTGGCAACTCCCTGTCTGTGGTATATTCCAGGCTGTTTTTACGATTATGAATGGTTTCAAAAAACCTGCCCTTCAGATAGGGATGCAACACCCATACATCATGTCCATTGCCCACCAGCAGCCTTGCCTGCTCTTCAATAAACGAACCTTGCCATGGACTTTCCGCGGATTTGTACCATGATGCAATCACCAAGATGCGAGGTTTGGCCTTTTTCATAGGTGTCAAAAAACATAATTTGTTTAGCCCAATGGTATTTTCATTAGTTCAGCCCAAAGATATAAAGATGGGCGGTTTTTGATGGCGTATTGCCAGATTCTGAATGCCAGTGAAGCCAGTTTGTTTTTGCGTGCCTGATACAGAAACATGCGATATATTCTGTCTATATAATTTACTTTATCGGTATCCGTAAATTCTTTTGATATAAGAGGCTGGTGGGAGGAAAACAAATCATTGATCATTAAAATGTGATCTTGAATACGTTGCCAGTTTAACTTTGAGTGAACGCTTCTACCTGCATGTTCGGCCAAAACGACTGTAAATTCTGGTAGTTGATAGAATGGATATTGTAATGCCAGACGAATCCAAAGATGTGTATCTTCCCAATACGATATTTTATTGATTTCCGGAAACTGGTTTATCTTCAAACAATCACGATGAATACAAACGCTGATGGGTGTTATGGAAGTAGATTCTAAAATGAAACGGGCGGGATGTATACCAGCGTTTTTGTCATATACCGGATTTTTAAACAATTTTCCTCCTTCTTCTTTTAAACAACCACTTACAAGAAATGAATGAGTTGGTTGATGGTTAATGATGAACTCATGAAAAGAAGATAAATGATGCGGTAAAAAATAATCATCACTGTCCAAAAAGCAGATCCATTCGCCGGTGGCGTGGCGGATGCCGTTGTTTCGGGCGGCACTGCGTTCGGCATTTTCCTGATACACATAGCGTATCCTGGAATCGTGAAACGATGCCACTACTTGCCGGGTATCATCCACAGACCCGTCATCCACGATCACCAGTTCCCAGTCCTCACAGGTTTGAGCCAATACCGACTGTATCGTATTCTTTAAAAACCGGGCACGGTTGTAGGTAGGTATGATGATGGAAAAGAAAGGTGTCATTTATTTAGGATAGCCTATCAGCATGCATTTGAGATGATAGAATACATTTTTATAGAATGAAAAGGATTGAATCGGATTCTTAAAAATGGTATTAAAAACAGCTTTCCAGCCTGCCTTTTTTCTTCCGTTCCAGAAAAAGCGAAACGGATCAAACCAATTGGCATTCCATAAATGAATGGCATAGGTGTTATTTGTTTTGAATTGAAGAAAATCTGAAGTATCGGCTTGCTGAAATGGCATCGGACAAAAAGCACTATACGGTAAAATCAATCCATCAGCTAGGGATTGTTTTTCATGAAGAGAGGAATTGAACCCTGCTTTTTCAAATACCGGGAGAATCATACGGGGAATTTCCAGGTATTGAAATGCGGCATCATTTACCTCCAAAGCATCGTAACTATCCAGACATGCTTTTACCAAAGGATTCCCTGCTTCACTTCCTATAACCACAGGTTCTACCATTCCATTATCCGCAGTACCCCAAAAGGATTTATTTTCTGAAAGATCATTGAATGATTTTACAACCCATACATCCGTATCCAGATAAATACCGCCATGATGGTATAAAACCCATAATCGGGCATAATCTGATAAAAAAGCCCATTTTTTCCCCAATATCGCTTTATTGCAATAGGCATTTCTCACTGTAAAGCTATTTAAGTCCCATTTTTGGATCGTATATTCAGGTAGCACTTCTTGCCAGGGATTCATACACGCCAATAACTTATCCGGTATGGGGTCATTGCTAAACCAAAAGGTATGTATTGTTTTTGGAATCATTTTATTTTTCTGAGCCAAATGCTACCACCTCTATTTTTAAGACATAGTGGCATGTTTAGTTTGAACCATTCTTCATAAGCATGCTCAAGATAAGTATTAAACAGGATAATTTCAAATGCGTCGTTGTACATCAAAAAAGCCTTTAACAAATACAACTCATTCCAACCAAAACCACTGTTATGAAAAGTTTGATCAAGTACCCATGCTTCAGGATATTCAAAAGTATAGAAAAATTGAACTGGTCTAATGTGGTTGGACAGTTTTTTTTCAAATATTAGTTTATTTGTTGTTGTTAAAAGAGGGGGGTCTGGGGGGAGACTCATAACTTTACATTTTTGTTA
>CAYGDW010000065.1:0-2959 GCA_964348755.1 uncultured Bacteroidales bacterium
CACTACGTTCGGAATGACAGTCAGTTAGCTTTTTATTAAGGGGGTAGGTGGCGGCTTCGCCGCCACCTACCCCCTCTCTATTGCCAAAACCATTGAAAGCCCTGTCATTTCGATTGGAGCGAGAAAACTGGTAATTTTTGTGGGCCAGTAGTGAATTACTAATAACCATATTTTTGCTTCCACAAAGCACGTAGCCTGGCACGTATTTCGTTTTCGCGGGGGTTATTACCGGGTTCATAAAGTTTTGTTCCCTTCAGCGTTTCGGGCATAAATTCCAGGTCAATAAAGTTTTGTTCAAAATCGTGTGCATATCTGTATCCCTGGCCGTAGCCAATGTCTTTCATAAGCTTTGTTGGGGTATTTCTGAGAGAAAGTGGCACAGCTAGGTTGCCCGATTTGCGAACAGCTTCCTGAGCCTTTATTATTGCCATATATGAAGCATTGCTTTTGGGCGAAGCTGCAAGGTAGGTTGCCGCTTGCGAAAGTATAATCCGTCCTTCGGGCATTCCTATCATTGTTATGGCCTGAAAACAGCTGGTAGCCAGCAACAGTGCATTCGGATTGGCGTTTCCTATGTCTTCCGATGCAAGTATAACCATACGGCGGGCAATAAACTTAGGGTCTTCGCCCCCTTCAATCATCCGCGCAAGGTAATAAACCGCAGCGTTGGGGTCGCTTCCGCGAATTGATTTAATAAAAGCCGATATGACGTCATAATGCATTTCGCCGCCTTTGTCGTACAAAGCAAGGTTTTGCTGTATCACATTCAACACATTGTGATTGTTTATTGTTACCACATATCCCGGCTCGGTCTCCACAGTCAACTCAATGGCGTTGAGCAGCTTACGGGCGTCGCCACCCGATAGGCGCAAGAGGGCTTCGGTTTGTTCAAGCCTGATATTTTTGCCGGTTTCCTTTTCCAGAAAACCAATAGCTTTTGTTAAAAGCGAAACCAGGTCGTCTTTTTCAAGGTCTTTAAGAATATATACCTGGCAGCGCGACAAGAGTGGAGAAATGACTTCGAACGAAGGGTTTTCGGTTGTTGCTCCTATCAGGGTAATTATGCCCCGCTCAACAGCGCCAAGAAGGCTGTCCTGCTGCGATTTGCTGAAGCGGTGAATCTCGTCAATAAACAGCACGGCATTGCCTCCCGACTCAAGGGCGGTGTCAATAACGGCACGAACATCCTTTACGCCCGAGTTGATGGCGCTCAGGGTAAAAAACTGCCTCGACAATTGCCTTGCAATAAGAAAAGCCAGTGTGGTTTTACCTACCCCGGGCGGCCCCCAAAGGATCATGCTTGGTATGACCCCTGATTCGATGGTTTTTCTAAGCACTGCACCCTCGCCTACCAGGTGTTTTTGCCCAAGGTAATCATCAAGGCTTGCCGGACGCAGTTTTTCTGCAAGTGGAATATATTTTGAGATCATGCACTTTGGTATTTTCGAAGTTGTTCGAGCCTTTGCAGCAGTGGCGGGTGCGAATAGTGTACAAACACATAAGCAGGATGTGGCCTAAGGTTGCTAAGATTGTTTACCGAAAGCTTTTTCAAAGCATCCTGCAAAGGTATGGATGCATAGTTTTTGGCGGCAAATGCATCGGCTTCAAACTCGTGCATTCGGCTCAGCCTGTTGCCCAAAATACCAAGCACCAACGATACAGGGGCATAAAGAAGGCCGAAGGCAAGTATGCTTAAATGAAAGCTCGGTTGCTGCCCGCCCAGAACCAACGAAAGCTCGGGCCGATTAATAAACAATCCCAAAAGGAAAAGCATAAGACCTGTGGTAACCACCGAAGCCAGCATTCCTCTTAGGGTATGTTTTTTTTTATAATGACCAATTTCGTGAGCCAGCACCGCAACCAGCTCTTCAGTAGTGTGATCGCTTATCAGGGTATCGAACAGAACGATACGCTTTTTGGGGCCAAGTCCGCTGAAATAGGCATTGGCTTTTGAGCTTCGTTTAGAGCCGTCTATTACAAAAATATTATCTAACTTAAAACCGGTTTTTTGTGCAAATGCTTCAATTGCATTGCGCAGGTCGCCGGCCTCGAGCGGAGTTTGTTTGTTAAAAACAGGAACAATAAGGGTGCTGTAAAACATGACCATAAATACTGAAAACCCTGTAATAAAGAGCCATGCATAGAGCCAAAACAACTTCCCAGCCACCTGGTAAAACCACACAAACACAGCCAGCAGTGCGCCGCCAATAAGCACGGCAAGCAGCCAGCCTTTAAGTTTGTCGAAAATATATGTTTTCAGGTTGGTTCGGTTAAAACCGAATTTTTCTTCAATCACAAAGGTGTCGTAAGCATCGAAAGGAGTGGATATCAGGTCGGAAGCAAGTCCAAGCACCGCAAAGAAAAACATTGACATCAAAATGGGGTTTTCGGTATATTGGCGCACCCACTGGTCGAGCCAGCCAAACCCTCCAAATACAAGCATTGCCACCACCAGCAGAAACGAAATTGAGCTGGTCAAGGTACCAAATCGCATATTAATACGGGCATAGTCTTGCGATTTGCGATATTTTTCTTCGTCATAAATGCCTTTAAGCTCATTGGGCAAATGGTTGCTCCAGCGCGTGGCGTTCAAATAGTCCATTATCCGGTCGAAAACAAAATCGAAAACGATAATGGCAAGAATAACAAACAATAAAGTCTTTTCCATATAATCAATAACTACTTTTCCATTTTCTTAAAAACCATTCGGCCGCAAGCAGCAAAAGCAACAAAGCAAAAACAGCCTTCAGGTTTATCAAAACATAAAACTCTTTTTGCGAATACATTATTGGCCTCAGGTCATCTCTTTCATTAATGGACTGGGCCAATTGTTCCCATTGTCCTTTAAAAATCATTTTTCCGCCGCTCAGGTCTGCCATTTGGTGTAGCAGGTTATGGTCGGCAATGGTGTTCAGGTTTTCAATATTTAGGGCAGCAACGCTGAACTTTCCTGAAGCCT
>CAYGDW010000065.1:3059-16147 GCA_964348755.1 uncultured Bacteroidales bacterium
ATGGTGTTCAGGTTTTCAATATTTAGGGCAGCAACGCTGAACTTTCCTGAAGCCTGGTAAACAGCAAAAGGCGAATGCAGTGGGGGCAGATGTTTTATAATCTCTATGGATTCAGGTCCGGGACTAAAAAGAGAAAACGAAGGGTTTATTGAAGGTTGGGTTTCGACAAAACCGACCGAGCGGGGGGTGATAATAAGCCCTGTGCGAGCCTGATTAAAGGCAGTAATAGAGGTTTGTGCGCCAACAATAAACAAAGCAGGCACCTGGCTTCGGCCGAGTCGCTGCATTATGTTTGCCACTGAGAAGGTTGCCGAAGGCAACTGATGCAAAATCACCAAATTATACCCTTCTACCTGCCCTGCAAAATCGTTTATCAACGAAAAATTAACTTCGTAATTGTCGTTTTCGTCAAGGGCCATTTTAATTGAGCAAAGGTCGGGATGAAGGTTATTGGCCAGCAAGAGAACTTTCTGGCGACTGTCAATCACCTCAATATAAAATTCCTGACGGTTATTTTTCGTGTTTTCTTCGCCGCCGGCTGGCACAAGTTCAACAGAATACCGCTGCATGCCAGGTCGGTCGGATTGCAGTTCAAGCAAAAGCGTTTCAAAATGGTGGTTGGTTCTGAACTTCAGGCTGCGCTCCTGCAGGGTTTCATTTCCCCGTCGTAAAAGCATACGGGTAGTTTTTCCATGCATCTGTCGGGCTTCGACCTCAACCTCAAGCGGAAATTGGTTGCCCATATAGGCAATCCGGTTATGATTAAGGCGTTTAACAACCATGTCGGGCTTTGGCAAGGTATCGCCCAGGGCCAAGGTATAAACCGGGTAAGAAAAACCAGAAGCCAATAATACCGGGTTAGACCCCCTATTAAAAATGCCATCGCTGGCCACAATCACAGCGCCCACGTTGCGGTTGCTGTAAAGCTTTTCTATTCCGGCAAAAATGTTAGAAATGTTGGTAAGCCTGTCGTTAAAGCCCTGGGTTTCGCTTTCGCGGAATGTCTCGCCAAACTGATAGTTACGAACATTAAATATGCTATCCAACACTTTAAAAAACCTTTCCTTTTCGTTTTGAAATTCATACTGATAATAGATAGAGTCAGCACCCGAAATTATTGACTGGCTTTGGTCCAGAGCAAAAATTATCAAAGGAACTTCTAAATAGCGTATTAACTTCAGTAGCAAAGGCGAAAGTAAGATGAATGCAAGAAGGCTTACCACCAGAAACCACTCAGAAGATAGCCTGAGCGTCAGGCCGGTTGAAAAGCCATTGCTTTTGTTTTTATAATACAACAAGGCCGCATACACTAAGCTAAGTATCAAACAAAGCAAAACAAACCAAAGGGGGTGTGTTTGAACAAAACCAAGGCTCAAAGCAGGCACATTTAATTGTTGAAAAACCTTTTATACAAAGATAAACCGAAAACACCATCAAACATAAAGCGCTCGTTGCCATTTAAACTATTAATAAAGAAATGCTAAAGTAATTTGAAATTGACAGGCGTATTCCTTACATTTGCTTAGACGATTTGGTATTCCGGAATATGGATCAACCCTGATACACTTGCCATGCAAAAAATCCTGATTCCCACCGACTTTTCCGATCATTCAGAAAATGCTGGTCATTATGCTGTTGAGTTGGCCAGGCTCTTTGAAGCCCATTTAAGCATACTTCATGTTTACAGCCTTCCTCCTGCATCTGTTTATCCTCCGTTATATTCGCCAGGTTTTCCGGGCAAAACGCTCTCGATGGAGGAGCTAAAACAAGTTGAGGCTGAGAATGAGCGGCGGCTTCTTGCTTTTCGCGACAGTATTTGCCGGGGGCGACTTGAGTTTGGGTGCAGCATTGTGCAAAGGAGCGATTTTATTAGCGATGGCATTAACGACTATGCCGAAGAAAACAACATTAGCCTGATAGTTATGGGAACCAGGGGTAGTGCATCGAAGGGCGAGTTGTTTATCGCAACCAATACCTGGGATGTAATCAGCTCCGGAAAAACTGCAGTACTGGCCATACCCGAAACCATACCCTACAAGCCAATTAAGCACATTGCCTTTGCCACCGACTTTACAGAGGCCGATTTTGCATCCATGCAAATGGTTATAAAAATAGCTGCAAAGTTTGATGCCCGAGTAAGTGTGGTACACGTAAAGACCGACAGCAAGTCGCTCGATGAAAACCAGATGTTCGATTGGTTTGAGGACAAAACCCGTGAGCAAAACCCCTATGATAAGCTTGAATTTGTATTGCTTGAGCACGAAGATGTTCAGGCTGCCCTCAATGACTTTTTGTCAAAAAACCAGGTAGGCCTCATTGCACTAGTCAACCGCAAGCGCCAGCTATTCGAACGATTGTTTCGCCGTAGCCTCACCAAAAAATTTGCCTATCACAGCGAAATTCCACTTCTGGCTTTTTCTGAATAAAAATCAGAGGCTTTCTGTATAAAAAAAGTTGCCCCAAATAATTAAGGCAACTTTTTTTGGAATTCTATCAAACAGGGTTACTTCGAAGAGGAATCTCCACCTTTTCCTTTGCTGATTCCACCAGCGGGTTTGACAATCTGATCGCGCATGGTGGTATCGGCTTTAATGTTTTCCATTCGGTAATAATCCATTATACCGAGGTTTCCGCTTCTGAAAGCCTCCGAAATTGCTTTTGGTATTTCGGCTTCGGCTTCAATAACCTTTGCACGTGCTTCCTGCGCTTTGGCCTTCATTTCCTGCTCAAGGGCCACAGCCATGGCGCGACGCTCTTCGGCTTTGGCCTGGGCAATGTTTTTATCGGCATTGGCCTGGTCAATTTGTAGCATAGCCCCTATGTTTTTACCCACATCGATATCAGCAATATCAATTGAAAGAATTTCGTAGGCGGTTCCTGAGTCAAGACCTTTTGCCAGTACAACTTTCGAAATGCTGTCGGGGTTTTCGAGTACCAATTTATGGTTTGTAGCCGAACCAATGGAAGTAACAATACCCTCGCCTACGCGGGCAAGAATGGTTTCTTCGCCGGCACCACCTACAAGCTGTTTAATGTTTGCCCTGAGTGTTACGCGGGCCTTGGCAATAAGTTGAATACCATCCTTGGCCACGGCGGCCACAGGCGGGGTGTTTATTACTTTTGGCTTTACCGACATTTGCACGGCTTCGAGCACGTCGCGGCCAGCCAGGTCAATGGCGGTAGCGGTTTTAAAATCGAGCGGAATGTTGGCCTTGTCGGCGCTGATAAGGGCATTTACCACAGCTTTTACCCGCCCTCCGGCAAGAAAGTGCGCTTCTAACTGGTCGCGGTTCAACTTTAAACCAGCCTTGGTGGCACTTATCAGGTTATTAACAATTACCGCGGGCGGAACCTTCCTCCAGCGCATCAGCACAAGCTGCAATAGGCTTACACGAACCCCAGACACCAGGGCCGAGAACCACAGACCTACAGGAATAAAGTAAAAAATAAGCCACAAGCCAAGAATACTGGCAAGGGCAATGACGATAACAACGGCAGTTTGATCCATTTTAAATTAAGATTTGGGTTTGACAATAATTTTATTCCCTTCAACTTTTACAACAACTAAGGGGGTGGTTTCGTCTATCAGGTTGTCTTTCGAGGTTACTTCATAGTACTCATCGTTAATCATGGCTTTGCCCATGGGGTTTAGGCGGGTTATGGCAATTCCTTCATCGCCAGCTTTTATTTTTTCGGGCTCAATAACATTTACCCGCCCATCGAGTTCGGTACCAAGCATGGCTTTCTTCCAGGTATTTGATTTAAGCGCAAGAGAAATGGCCACAGCACTGCCAACAAGTGAACCGGCAAGAGTAATTACCCCTGCCTGTACTCCATAATTTCCAAATGAAATAACCACGGCAGCAACCATCATTCCTGCGCCAACAAAGCCAACCACGGTAGTGCCGGGCACCACCAGTATTTCTAACAGCAGGAAAATAATGCCAAAAACGATAAGGCCAACAATTACCAACCAGGGCATAGCTTTTAGTTTTGAGGTTTATAATATTTCATTGCTTCGGGAATAAATTCCCTTGCGACTCTAATTCTTGAGGTGCTGCTTGGATGCGTGCTGAGAAACTGCGGAGGCTCAGGGTTCGATGCCATTGCCTGCATTCTTTCCCAGAACGAAACCGTGGTTGCGGGGTCATAGCCGGCCATTGCCATAAAAATCATTCCAAGCTGATCGGCTTCATATTCGTGCCGACGACTGTAGGCCAGGCTGCCAAGCTGCCCACCAACACCAAAGGTAGCCAAAAAAATGTTGCGGGTGGTTTCGGGCTGCTCGCGCATGGCCACATCGAGGCTTACCGCACCCAAAGCAAGCAAAAGCTGCTGGCTCATGCGCTCGTTGCCATGACGGGCCACTGCATGGGCAATTTCGTGAGACATTACCACGGCAATACCGTCGTCGTTTTGAGTTACTGGAAAAATGCCCGAATAAAACATGATTTTGCCGCCTGGCATGGCCCAGGCATTCACTGCTTCATTCTGAACCACATTAAATTGCCATTGAAAAGTTTGTACCATGGCAGATTCATTGTTTTCTGTAAGATACTGATTAACAGCCTGCGAAATACGGTTGCCAACCCTGCGAACCGCTTGTACCCGCTGGTCGGTGGCAGGCAACGGCGGATTTTCGGTCATAAACTCCTGGTAGCTTGTAAGGGCCATATTAACAAGCATGCCTTCGGGCAAAAATATTAATTGCCTGCGACCGGTTACCGGCACCTGCGAACAGGATGAAAATAGCAATAGAAAGCCTACAAAGCCTGTAACAATCAGGAAAAATAAACCCTTATTCATTAATGTAAATTTATTCAATTGTAGCTGTTATTCCCCTGTTCAGAATTTCGCGGTACATTGGGCCCAAATAATAATAATCGCCGCTGCGTACTATGCACTTACCATTATAGTGAATAATCAATGTGCATTGTTGGGCCTGTTCGGCATCATGTTTGCAAACATCTATTAATGTTTGTATAACAAAGTCAAAGGTATTGAAATCATCATTATGGACAACCAGGTTTTTGGTGCCCGCCACCAAATCTTGTTCTCCTTTATCGGGCTTGATATTTTCCTTTACCATAAACAAAAATTCTTGGTTGCCAAACAAAGTTACTGAAAATATTAATTGGCTGGGGCAGTATTATTTTGTTTTGAAAACGATCTTGTTTTCGGTTCCTTTAAGGAGCCGTTGAATATTTTTGCGGTGAGTATAAGGCACAAATATAGCTACTAAAAGGGAAAACACCATTTCGGGAGGGGTTGCAGGCCCGGTTATAAAAATAACTGACAGCGGGAAAGCGGCTGCTGCGGCCATTGACCCTAGCGACACAAACCGTGTTGGGATAAAGAAAGTAATAAATACCCCAAGGCAAATGAGTACAGCGCCAGGAAACAGCACGGCCACTATGCCTGCAAGAGTTGCAATGCCTTTGCCGCCCCTGAAACCTGAAAAAATTGGATAAACGTGTCCCAATAATGCAAAAAGCCCTAATGTAAGCTGCATAATACTGAATAATGATGGGCTTGTAAAATAATCCTTAACTAACCAGCCAAGCGATACAGCCGCCACTCCCTTCAGGGCATCGAGCAGCAGAACAATTACGCCGGTTTTTGTGCCAAGTACTCTTAGTGCGTTTGTAGCACCAGCATTGCCGCTGCCATGCTCCCTCACATCAATTCCGAAAAAAGCCTTACCAATCCACACGGCGGTTGGTATGGATCCCAGCAGGTACGCACCTGCAAGGCATAAAATAATTTCCCATTGAAACTGCATGTTGTTTTTTTAGTTTATTTTAATTTGTCGCATTACATGAAAAAAATCATAGGGCCTTCTTTCCTGGGCCAGATCGTAGAAAAAGGGTGGCTCGCCAGTTGGGGTTTTCATTTGTCGCTGACCTGGCCTTATTCTCCTTACAGCCTCGTTAAACTCGCTAACCGACGACAGCACCGTGAGCATATTATTGTTCATATTGAAAAAGTACCAGTTGCGACCAATGCCGGCATCGCTCGCGTCGCTGGCCCTGAACAGCAAGGTAAATGTATCGCCAGCCCTTAGTTTTCGAACTTCCATATTTCCTTTCAGGTTCCTAACAACCTGATTCTGGCCCATACTAAACAATCCAATGGGGCCGTACGAAACAAACGACCGGCTGGGCTGATTCCAACGCAAATTTACATCGCCCAGGGTAATTGTTTGCACAATTTCTTTTGGCATTTGGCCTATGGATCCATTGCTTAAATAATCGGTGATAATCACACTTGCAATTTCGGGATTGGTTTTGGAAGCCAGAAAAGTTCTGAATTTCTGGCTGTTTAAATTAAACCTCGGATTTTCAACCAAATCGGCATTCTCCAGAAAAGCACCCATTATGCGGTTGGCAATAGAGAAATTGAGCCCCATAACAATGTCCAGATCGGTAACATTGGTTTTCGGGTTGTATGCCAGGGTGCCATAATTTTCCATTTTAAACTGCCCAAGGTCAACCCCCAGGTCAATTTTCCCCTCTCCTATTACAACACACTCTCGGGTACTTATTCTGAGCAGGTTGTGGTGAAGCCCTCGGTTCTTAATCTTTTCGGGGGTGCTTATAAGGTATTCTCCCGTATGGTCGTCGTAAACAAGGTAGCCGTAAGCCGAAACAAGTTTGTGGTCGAGATAGTGCTGGGGTTTTGCAAAAATTGCAGGATAGACATGCATGGAGTCTGCGGCCAACATTACAGCAGCGAAGACTTCTTGCCGGTATGGGTTGCGCATACCCTGCACCACAGGTATTGTTATTTCGGCAGGATCGATTGGGGCGTTGAAACTGAACCAGCCCGTGGCAGGTCTGGAACAAGGGATCTCAATTTTCGAATACCCTTCAAAATTCAAGAATTGCTGATCGGCTTTTATGAGGGCTTTGCCAAAAAATGCAAACTGTGAACTGAGAAAAAAACCATGTGAGTCGGGCAGAGTAGCTTCGGCAAATGTTTTCAGCTGGTTATCAACCCCAATCTTTTCAAAAAACACCTCGCGTGTTTTCTGGTTGTTGTCGGTGAAATGATAATACCCACTGGCCCGGTATTGCTTGCTGGAGGTAATTTCGACGTTGGCATTGAAAAAGGTGTGGTAGCGGTTTGTTATGCTGGCTATAATGTGTGCATTGCTAAGGCGTTGTATTGCACCGCTCGAATCGACATTCAGGATGCCTTTTTCAGGAAAAATAGCTGCATCGGCTACCCTGATCAGGGGTACTCCTTCGGCCTTTAAATTATAATTTTTGAGATCGAGATTAACATTAGGAGCGAAAAAACGCAATGAATCTTTTGTAGTGCCGGTAAATATCATTTCATGTCCGGAAAAGTTAATATCGACCAGGAGTTCGGGCAACAACTCCCCGTATGCAGGTAGCTTTCCCTTGCTTGCCGATCTCATCTCAATAAGGCCCTTTTCTAAATCCCAGTCGTATTCGTATCCCTGGGCAAGCAGGTTTATTGTCGGAAAGTTAATGCTTGCATTTGCATTGGTAGGACTGAAAGTTCCTGTGAGGTTTTCAACATCGATCCTGGCCGAAAAATCGCGGTGAACAAAAGCCTGTTTTCCTGTTTGGGCAACCACCTCCATATCAGACTTTTGGCTAACGAGGCTGTTTTGATTAAAGAGGAAATCGCCTGCATGGATTCCGGCCTGTTGTATTTCGATTCGCCCTGAGCCTGAGAGCTTTTGGGGTGTCAACTCTACATCGCCCTTAAAGGCCGCCCTGCCATCGTAGATTGCAAAAGCCTCGTTTGTATTGGATATACGCATGGTGTTTTCGGCCGGGGTAAGGCTAAAATTTACATCATTGGCCTGTATTGCGGGAAAACCGGCCTGGCTGTCGGCAGCAAGATTAAAGCTTCGGGCGGAACCTTTAGCCTGGTTTGGTAACATAAGCAGGCTGTCGGCATCAATAACCGAACCAAGAAACTCCATACGTCCGGTTGCCACCAAACCCTTACTGCTCATTGATAATGGCCCTGAATATGTGGCCAATCCGTTGTAAACAGCTGCCCCGCCTGCCGGAGTTGTGGTGCTGAAGCCCAAAGTGTAATCGTGCTGCACAGTAATAAAATCCTCGAATTCGGGGAAAATACCTTTCGAAACAAAAACGCCTCCGAAATATATATTTTCGGGCGTTGCCTTATCGAGGCTATCAATGGTAAAAGGCTTTATGCGAAAGAAAGTGTTTTCCCGCTCGTATGCACCATTGTGCAACTGATCGCTGTCGTAGTAAACATAAGATTCAGAGAAACTGGAGAAAACCGGGTAGTGCGAATAGCCCAGCCTGCCCGATTTGTTCGCGGGGTGGTCAACAAGCAGCTCGCCATTAATTGTCTCAAGCACGTTTTTAACTTTCACCTTTTCGTACAGTCCCCGGCTGTCGGGCTTAAATGAACGTACACGGAAGCTAAGAGAGTCAGAATTGTTTATTGTAATCTTAAATTGTTCGTATTCGAAAAAGAAATCTTTTCCAAAAAAGTCGAACATGCCTGACTCAACACGGCCATCGAAAGCCAGGTTGCGATTAACGCCAAGTGTAATTTTCCCATCATTCGGATAAATTACCACATTTTTGGCCGAACTCAAAAGTATTCGTTCCACGCCACCAAGGTCAAGGTTACGGGTTTCAAATTCAAATCTGGCATTTACAGGTGCCACCGACCTTATCTGCATTACATCGTAGTCGGCCTTTCGGGCATTTGCTGCCAGGTAATGGTACAGCCGCTCGGTAATTATAATCCGGTCGTCGGTATGGTCATATAAGATAAACCCCTGAAAAGACAGGTTAAGCAGATCTTGTTTTACAGAAGAGGGCTCTCGTCCCAAAAACTGGCTGTATTCAAATAGATAAAACTCCTGGGTGCCATTGTTTCGGGCAAATGATGAAAGGCGCAAAAGGGGATTTACATCATCAATTCCCTGGGCCAAGTTATACCTGGCCTGGCTAAAAAAGTCGTGCGATTCGAAAATGGCTACCTGGGGCTGTCCCACTCCCCTGATCATTTGAAAAGTCATAAATGCCGAGTCGAGGTTCCAGTATATTGCTTCGCAATACATATCGATGCGGTGATAAGTATTAAAAAACGGTGCCCTTGAATTTCCGCGTTCATCGCGCATGGCCAAAAACTCCCGTTGCTGGTTCAGATACCTGACAGTAAGGTTTGGGTGGTAAATTGAGTCGCGATCGAGATACATGGTAAAGGATGCCCTGTCGGATAGAAGCCTGTCGGGCCTTATTACAAATTTTCCTGACCTTAAGGCGATTACCTTTTCGCCATTTCTGAATTTTTCTATCCGGGCCGGCTCACCCGGGATACCTGCCCCAAGCACCTTTGCACCTTGCAAAACAAACCCTCCATGATAATTAATACCAGGGTAAACGTTTAAAATAGTATGTTTTTGCTGTTGCGATTCAAAAACCGGGAAGTTGGCATCTTCCGGCTTAAACTCTGCAACAATCCTTTCGGTAATGCGTCCTGGCAAAGGCTTTTCAAAAAAATCGAGATGATAAAAAGTAACCGAGTCGGCTTGGTAGGCTGCTTTAGCAAGGTCAATTTCATACCGGTTTAGTTCTGCAAAAACTTTGGTTTGGTCGAGCAGAGCCCGCTGCCAGGTAACCCTTCCGCCCTGTCCCAGTAAGTAATTGCGGTCTAAGCTGACCAGGGCGCTGGTATTATATATTACGCTGCTGTCGGTCTGAGTCAGGCAAATCAGGTCGGATGCAGAGAAGCTTACTATTGATTCATTATTATTTACGAAATCAAATTTGGGACTATTGTTCCGAACTTTCCAGGTTACAGCACCCGACCTGAAAAGGATATTTTCCAAAAAAAGCTTTCTTGAGCGTTCGAGAAACTCTGCCGTGCGGGTTGGGGTTTGTGTTTGAAATGAATGGGCCAAGGCCTGATGCCATCGTGCAAAAAGGCGGTTGGCATCGGTTTGCTGGCTTATGTGCAAAATTATTCGGAAATAATTGGCCGGATCGGGCC
Organism: uncultured Bacteroidales bacterium; assembly: GCA_964348755.1. Taxonomy (GTDB): domain Bacteria; phylum Bacteroidota; class Bacteroidia; order Bacteroidales; family UBA7960; genus UBA7960. The sequence goes on from CAYGDW010000065.1 coordinate 13,077, forward strand.
AGGATTGAAAACGGCCACCAAACAACCTTTCGATGACACCCGCAATAGTGTCTTTTTGAGATTCCGAAAATCTGCCATTATCCCATGCTTTATACATGCTGTCGGCCAAGGCAAGCGCCCCGGAACGCTGGTTGCGATCGAAACTGACAAAAACCTCACTTACCACAGGCGGAAATGGCCTGGCTTCATTGATGGCAATGGGCAATTGCCCGGCCACCATAAAACTTGCAAACATAAATATTAGGCCATAAAAAATGCTCCAAATCATATAAGGGTTTTGCCTAAAACACTTTATCGAACAAACCTGAGCGCAAGCCAGTCTTTCTTTTTTTTCTGGCCCGAAAATTTAAGGCCAAGGTCTGTTACAAACGCAACCATTTCATTTTTATCTTTTTCTAAAAAACCGCTCAGAAGCAGTACTCCACCAGGATTAAGAACCGAAACATACTTTTTCATATCTTGTAAAAGGACGTTTTTGGTAATATTTGCTATTATTATATCGAAAGTTTCTTTGCCCAGAACCGATGCGTCGCCATGTATAACGTCAACCCAGGGTGTGTTGTTGCGCTGGGCGTTTTCAATGGAGTTTTCGTAGGCAAAAATATGGTTGTCGATGGCTGTAACCTGTTTGGCGCCTTTAAGAGCGGCCAAGATTGCCAGCATCCCTGTTCCGCAACCCATATCGAGCACGGCCTTGCCATCGAATTCATCTTCGAGCAGCCATTCTGCCATAAGCGAGGTGGTTTCGTGATGACCGGTACCAAACGACATTTTGGGCTCAATAACAAGCTCCAATTCCACCCCTGGCATTGGTGCATGAAAAGGTGCGCGCACATAACAAACGTTGCCAATAAGCACAGGCTCAAAATTACTTTCCCAAACCTGGTTCCAGTTCTGGCCATCAATTTTTACAAATTCATAATCTATCTCAGGCCTTTCTGTGTCACCTTCGGGCGAAAAGACTTCATTAAGCAGGTTTTCGTTAAAATCGCTTGCCCCAATGTAAGCCTTAAAACCTGCATCATTTTCTTCAAAGCTCTCGAAACCGATTTCGCCAAGCCGGGCTATAAATATTTCGGTCCAGGGCAAAAGGGGCTTAAGCCTGCAGGTAAGTTCGATATAATTTATGGTGCTCATATTACCAAATTTTAAAACGAGTTGATAATGGTAAAAAAATCATTCGCTTTGAGCGAAGCACCGCCAATAAGGCCGCCGTCAACATCGTTCTGCAAAAATAACTCCCTTGCATTTTGGGCATTACAGCTGCCGCCATAAAGCACAGAAATGATTCCGGCTGTTTCGTTTCCATATTTTTCGGCCAAAATATGGCGAATATAGGCATGCATTTCCTGGGCCTGCCCGGGCGAGGCTGTTACGCCTGTGCCAATTGCCCAAACTGGCTCGTAGGCAATTACCACTTTTTTAAATTGGTCATTTTTTAACCAAAACAGACCTTTTTCAAGCTGTTCTTTTACCACTTTAAAATGAATGCCGGCCTCGCGTTCGGGTAGCACCTCTCCACAACAGAATACCGGAGTTAAACCCTTGCTGAGGGCTTGTTCCACTTTTTTTGCCAGCAATGCATCGTCCTCGTTATTATATGCACGGCGTTCGCTATGGCCAATAAGGGTGTAGGTTGCCCCGCACGATTTTACCATGGCAGCAGCCACCTCGCCGGTAAAGGCGCCCATTTCGAGTTGATGAATATTTTGCGAACCCACAGAAACACCTGCCGTGCCTTCAGAAACCTTCAGCACTTCGGTTATAAATACAAAGGGCGGAAAAAAGACTACTTCAGGGCGGCCAGGGGTTTCGCCAAGCGGATTTTTATTTATAAGGGCACAAATATCGGCAGCAAGTTTGCGGCTACCGTCAAGGTCAAGGTTCATTTTCCAGTTTCCTGCAACAATCTTTCTTCTCATAGCAAAGTAATTATCAAAGGTTTATAAATTAATAAAAATTGGCCCAATGCCAGGCATGCAAAGGGTTAAAGGTAAAAATTTTTCGGGCGTTGAAATGCAACAAATTAGTAAATAGAAAACCAGTTGGGTAAAAATTATAACAACCTATACAAAAACTTCGGTACAGATAATAAAAATAAATGTGGTTGACATACAGGCTTGCCTGTTACTGCATTACCAGCCGGGTTAATGCTGGCAGTTGACATTCAGAATAAATACGCATAAATAAAAGGCATTTCATCGTTGCATAATCGGAGCAACCTGGTGGTGCTTGCATTATTTTTTCCATAATAAACGTTCAAAATCTTTTCTAGAAAACAATCCTGGTCCTGCGTGGGAGCCAGTGTCCATTTCAATTTTCACACACTTAACGAAATCTATTTCAGTAAGAGTAAAAACTGTTTCGGCTATGAAGCATTCTGCACCAAGGCTGCCCATTTGCTCAGTAAGGTAAGCATCATTCTTAATTGAAATTTTTAGAGTATCACCAACAACGCCCTTAAATTCAATTTTGCATTTGGCCGGACGCATATTTAAGATTTCAATAAATTGCTCTGGCGAGCCTGATATTGAGTCAAGCAAATGGCCTCGGGATAAAAATTCACGATTTAAGATTGTATCAAAAGCTGTTATCCATAAATAGTCAGTTATTCGGTCAATTTCAATGGGTTTTGTATTGCGGTATTCATTCAAATCATTGCTGGGCTTTTCGATTTTGTCAGGGGATAAAGCAGTTTTTGTAAATGGGAATATCAAAAAGTACAAAGACACCAGGAGCAAGCTCATCCCTGCAATCAGCATCACAAAAAATAATCTTGGTTTTATTTCCTTTTTCATTATGTACCTTTTAAAAAATTTTGCCGGTTATTAATGCATTTCTGCATTTAGTTTTTAATTAGAAAACTGACAAAACTCAGTTTATTTGCCGAAACAATACCGTAAACCGCCAAAGATGGTGGTTGCCAATGTGCTTTCAGTGGTGATTTTTGTGCATGCTTACCCTCTCAACAAAGCTACATTTTATTACACTATTGTCCGATAAAGTAAAAAAGGGCAGAATTTTATGCATGAGATTCCTCACTACGTTCGGAATGACAGTCAGTTAGCTTT
>CAYGDW010000066.1:0-15663 GCA_964348755.1 uncultured Bacteroidales bacterium
GTCGGGCGGGGTTCGCTTTTTTACCAAAATGCAATTAATTATAAATAAATAAAACCAGATGAATATTGTTCAGGAAAGCAAGAACCAGCTTGAAGCAGTGCTTAAAGTTGAACTTAAGGAAGATGATTATCGCGACAAAGTAGCTGCAGAATTGAAAAACATGCAGCGCAAAGCCCAGATTGCCGGATTTCGACCCGGAAAAGTTCCGTTTGGAATGATAAAAAAAATGTATGGCAAAAGCGTAATGGCCGACCAGGTTAACAAAATTCTTGTTGATGAAGTTTTTAAATACATAAAAGACAATAATCTGCAGATTTTGGGCAACCCCTTACCCGATCATTCGGCCGCGGAAAAAATTGACTGGGACAACCAAATCGAGTTTGAGTTTTTTTACGAAATTGGCTTTGCACCTGAGGTTGAGCTTCAACTGACTGATAATATTGCAGTTGACTACTACCGGATTGAAGTTGCCCAGGCCACCATCGATTCTTATATTGAAGACATGAGGCGCAGATTTGGCAAAATGATCAATCCCGAAATTGCCCAGGACGAAGATGTGCTTTTTTGCGAGTTTTCTGAGCTTGAAAACCAGGGAACCCTCAAAGATGGTGGTCATACCCATAAAGCAAACCTCTTTATAAAATTTGTTAATGACCAAAACCTTAAAAACAATCTGAAAGGAGCAAAAATTGGCCATACAATCGATGCAGAATTGCTTAAGGCAGTAGAAAACGAAACCGAAGCAGCTGCCCTGCTGGGGGTTAAAAAAGAAGACCTTGCCCGTTTTAGTCCTTGGTTCAGGATTACAGTTGAAAATATTTCAAGAATTGAACCTGCAGATTTAAACGAGGAGTTTTTCAAAAAAGCACTTCCGGAAGTGGAAATTAAAACAGAAGAAGAATTTCGTCAAAAGCTTTCGGAAATTGTAGGCAACCAATACCAGGTAGATGTTGACAAGCATTTTCGCAATGAGGTAATGAAAAAACTGATTGAAGTTGCCAATCTCGAATTGCCCGAAAACTTTTTGAAAAGGTGGGTGGCCGAAGCCAGTAATGAGGAAATGACTCCCGAAAAGATTGAAGCCGAATTTCCAAAACTGGCCGACTCTTTTCGCTGGCAACTGATTGAAAATCACTTGATCAACTCAAACAACCTGGAAGTAACCCCAACTGAAGTAACCGATCACCTCTCTTCTTTCATGCGCGCCCAGCTTAGGCAATACGGCCAGGAAAATGTTGAACAGGCTGTAATTGACAACTTTGTGAAGGATATTATGAAAAACCAGGACGAAACGAAAAAGGTCTATGACAACCTTTTTGATCAAAAATTAATGACCCTTTACAAAGAAAAATTAAAGCTCAACGAAGTTCAAATAAGCTTCGATGATTTTGTTAAATTAGTAACGGAAAAATACCAGGCTGAAAAAGCTTTGGCCTGACCCATTACCAGCAACAATTAACACAAATCTGCATGAGTAAAAAGGATGAGTTTTCGAGATATGCCACGCGGCATTTGGGTATAAGCAGCCAGACCCTCCACAATTACAAATCGGTTTATGGCAGCTATATAAGCCCGACAATTATCGAGGAACGTCAGCTTAATGTAGCTACCATGGACGTTTTTAGCCGGCTGATGATGGACCGGATCATATTTTTGGGTGTGCCTATAAACGATTATGTGGCCAATATTATACAGGCGCAATTACTGTTTCTGGAATCTGTTGATCCTAAAAAAGATATTCAGATATACCTGAATACTCCTGGCGGGTCGGTTTATGCCGGATTAGGAATTTATGATACCATGCAGTACATTGCACCCGATGTGGCCACCATTTGCACAGGCATTGCTGCCTCTATGGGTGCCGTATTGTTGTGTGCCGGCACCCCTGGCAAGCGCACAGCCTTAAGGCACAGCCGTGTGCTTATTCACCAGCCTATGGGCGGCGCCGAGGGGCAGGCATCCGACATTGAAATTACTGCCAGAGAAATTCTCAAGCTCAAAAAGGAACTTTACGAGATTATTTCGTTGCATTCGAAGCAAACTTACGATAAAGTTTATGCCGACTCTGACCGCGACTACTGGATGACCGCCGAAGAAGCCAAAAGTTATGGCATGATTGACGAGGTGCTGATTACAAACAAAAAGTAAATTCTACGGGCATAAGGCCTTAAAACCAAAGATGGCAAAAGAAAACCGTAAATGTTCATTCTGCGGGCGCGATAGCCAGCAGTCCGAATTACTTATTTCGGGCGTGGGAGCTCATATTTGCGAGCGCTGTGTAGAGCAGGCTGGTATAATTGTGGCCGAAGAAAAAGCACTGAAAGGCAAGGCCAGCCCTCCCTCGTTTTTATTGCTAAAACCTACCGAAATTAAAAAACACCTCGATCAGTACGTTATCGGGCAGGATGACGCCAAACGCGTCCTGTCGGTTGCCGTTTATAACCATTACAAGCGCATTACACACACCAGCGGCACCAAAAAAACCGATGATGTGGAAATTGAAAAGTCGAATATTATAATGGTTGGCGAAACAGGTACCGGAAAAACTCTGCTTGCCCGGACAATTGCACGCCTTCTGAAGGTTCCGTTCTGTATTGCCGATGCAACCGTTCTTACCGAAGCTGGCTATGTTGGCGAGGATGTGGAAAGCATTCTTGCACGACTGCTTCAGGTTGCCGATTACGATGTGGCAGCAGCCGAAAGGGGTATAGTGTTTATTGACGAGGTAGATAAAATTGCCCGCAAAAGCGACAACCCTTCAATTACCCGCGATGTTTCGGGCGAAGGCGTGCAGCAGGCTCTACTTAAAATTCTCGAAGGTTCGGTGGTAAATGTTCCGCCACAGGGAGGCCGAAAGCACCCTGAACAAAAAATGATACAGGTAAACACCCAGAATATTCTGTTCGTTTGTGGTGGAGCTTTCGATGGCATTGACAAAAAAATTGGAGCCCGCATACAGGCCAACGCCATTGGATATGGAATTAACAAATCGGAACAGATAAACCGCGAAAATTTGCTTCAGTACATTGCACCTCAGGATTTGAAAAGTTTTGGCCTGATACCCGAACTGGTGGGGCGATTGCCCGTACTCACCTACCTGAACCCCCTTGACCGGCATACCCTCAGGGAGATACTTACCGTTCCCAAAAATTCGCTTATAAAGCAATATGTCAGGTTGTTTGAAATGGATAATATTAACCTTGAAATTGAAGAGGAAGTGCTCAATTTTATTGTTGACAAAGCAATTGAGTTTAAACTGGGCGCCAGAGGGCTTAGGTCTATTTGCGAGTTGATTCTGCTCGACGCAATGTTTGAGGTGCCATCGGCCAATAAGCCAAATAAAGAGTTGAGAATTACGATGGATTACGCGAGCACAAAACTTGATAAAAGTAAAATGAGCCGGCTTAGGGTTGCCTGATGCCCTCTTTGGTGCTGTTTTAAATAAAATTTTAAGTTACTTTTAGCGTTTGTTTTTTAAGCAGACGCTTTTTTTGTACCCCTTTTGAAAGCCCTGGCTCAACAATGAATATAGGTTTAAAATATTTGATTTTTGCCATATTTTTGGCGGTCATTTCACATCCCGTATTGGCCCAGCAGGAATCAAATACCGGCGGGTTTCAGGGTAGTGTGGTTCAGGCACGAATAGTCAATGGCGACACCATACCTTATATTGAATTGCCACCAGTTGCATTTTTCGCCTCGCGGATTTTTAAAAACCGGGCAGAAGAAACACGGTACCGAAGGCTGGTTTACAATGTAAAGAGGGTTTATCCGTATGCCAAAATTGCCGGGGCAAAATTCAGGGAGTACAGCGAACTACTAACTACTTTGCCAACCGAAGCCCAACGAAAAAGAGCCATGCGCCAGGCCGAAAATGAACTGCGTGCCCAATTTGAAAATGAACTAAAACGCCTCACTTTTACCCAGGGACTTATCCTGATAAAACTCGTTGACCGGGAAACCAGCCACACCTCATACGATGTGGTCCGCGAGTTCAGAGGAATGGTTTCTGCCGTATTCTGGCAAGGGCTTGGCCGTGTGTTTGGTTTTAATCTGCGCACCAGGTATGACCCCCAGGGCGAAGACCGCCTTATTGAAGAAATTATACAACTTATTGAAGCAGGAATGCTCTGAGCAGGCTTACTTGCCACGCCCCTGTATAATGATTAGTGCAGTGTAAATCAAGATTTTAAAATCGACAGCAAGCGATATGTTCTCAAGGTATAACAAATCGTAATGCATGCGCTCAATTATCTGGTCAACGTTTTCGGCATAACCATATTTTACCTGCCCCCAACTGGTAATACCAGGCCTGATTTTGTGAAGCAAACGGTAATGAGGGGCTTTTTTTACAATCTGGTCAATGAAGTATTGCCGTTCGGGCCTGGGACCAACAAGCGACATATTGCCAATCAATACATTGTAAAACTGAGGGATCTCATCCAACCTTACCTTTCGCATAAACCGACCCAATGGGGTAATGCGCGGATCGGTCTTGCACGAAAGCTGAGGCCCATCCTTTTCAGCATCAACATTCATCGACCTGAATTTGTGCATCATAAAGGGCTTGCCATGCAGGCCAATTCGCTCGTGGGCATAAAAAACAGGACCTCTCGAGGTAAATTTTACCAGCAATGCAGTAACCATAAAAACCGGAGACAATAACAACAAACCTGCCAGAGAGACCCCAATGTCAATTAATCGCTTTATCGACTGCTGCCAGGGTGGCATTAGGCCTGGTTGAATCTGAATAAGAGGTGTGCCGAAAATTGAAGTCATCTTTACCGAACCCAGCAAAATGTCCTGCAAATCCGGAATAACTTTTACCATGACTTCCGAATTGTAAAGTTCAGTCAGAATATGGCTTAAATTTTTGTACTCACGTGGCTCTACAGCAATTATCGCTTCCTCAATCTCATGTTTTTTAACAATGTCATTCAAATTTTTGTACAAACCCAGGTAGGGAAGCCTGCCATGTAGCAGATGCTGGTCGTAAACCCTCACATTTACAAACCCGACCAAAATATTTCCCGAAGATTTTTTTTGCGATTGCAGTTCATTAATAATATCTAAAGCTTTTTTTTGGCTACCAATAATTATCGTTTTAAAGCCTATTTCCCTTTTGTGTATTTTATTTATAAGCTTGGTGGTGAGCGCCATGCGAAAGGTAACCGTAATTGAAAAATGCAAGGAAAACAACAGAAAAAATGATTTGTAATACTCGGTGGTTGTACTTACCTGCTGCCCCAGCAATACCACAAAAAAAATTGTCAATACCCCTATTAATGTGGTAAAAAGAGTATGCCCAAATTGCCCAAGCCGCGATGTGCGGAAAATTGATTTATAAGCCCCGCTTATTAAGTAAAGTACAAGCCAGAAAATAGCAATGGAGAGGTAGCTCAGTAAAAGACTTTCATCAATAAGCGTTTTACCGGTTAATGCTTCGGGCTCGGTGAGGTTGTTGGCCTTTCTGAGGCTGATAAACGCATACCAGGCAAGAAGGGCCGCAAGAAAATCAAAAATAATATACCTTGCTAACAAGAAGCGTTGAAGTCTTTTTTCCATGCCTGTGTTTAGATTTTCCCGAATATGACCTTCCTTTTTTGGACTTAACTGGCAACTGGGCCGGAAGCGTTTCGAAATTTTACTAGTACCCTGATAATCTGAAGCATATAAGCAACTTACCCTAAAAAAAAGAAAGCTGAAGGTGCAGATTGGTGCTTAAAAGCTCCTGGTTGATTCAAAAAAAAACTAATCAAGCACTTTTGTGTTGATTTCAATCTTATCCATTATCAGGTAAGCCAGTTCCAGCGATCGGTAGCCATCTTCTATGGTTACCATAGGCTCGGTGTTCTGAATTATTGAATTCTGAAAGGTTTCAAGTTCGGTTTTTATGGCATTTATTGGTTTAATGGAAGGCTTTTCTGTTAGTATTTGCTTCTTTTGACGACCAGGACCGAGGTCAATAATCATTGCAAAAGGGTCATTTGTTTCTTCAATTTTTTTCATTCTGATAATTTCGGTTTCCTTGCTCAAAAAATCAACCGAAATGTAACTGTCTTTCTGAAAAAATCTCGATTTACGCATGTTTTTCATTGAAATGCGGCTGGCCGTCAGGTTTGCCACACAGCCATTATTAAACTCAACCCGTGCATTTGCTATGTCGGGGGTATCAGATACTACGGCTACACCGCTGGCCGAAACCTTACGGATTGGCGATTTTACAACATTTAGAATTATGTCTATGTCGTGTATCATCAGGTCAAGGATTACCGGCACATCTGTTCCGCGGGGGTTAAACAATGCCAGGCGATGTGTTTCAATAAACATTGGGTTTTCAATATAAGGGTTGGCTGCAAGAAATGCCGGGTTGAAACGCTCTACGTGTCCTACCTGCACCTTAACATTGGCCTCGCGCGCCAGCTCAATTAGCTGCCTTGCCTCAGATAGGGTTGTTGTGAGTGGCTTTTCAATAAAAACATGCCTTGAATGTCGCAATGCTTTTGCAGCCGAATCGAAATGAGAAATGGTAGGTGTAACAATGTCAACCATATGGCAGGCTTCTATGAGTTCATCGGCCGAATTGAACCTGCGGATACCAAATTTTTCTTCCACATCCTTCGAAATTTCCGGATCGGGATCGAAAAAGCCAACCAAATCAAATAATTCAGACTCAAGTATGCATTTAATATGTATTTTGCCAAGGTGGCCGGCGCCCAATACCCCAATTGTTCTTGCTTGCACGTTTATTTAATTTAATTTTTTAATAAATTGCTAATTATTTGCAAATGTATAATTTTTACCGTTGTGGCAAAGCCGCTGCATATTATTAGTTTGTCAGAAATTGAAAAACAAGACTCAGTGCGGCAACTTAGAGGTCGCTGCTTTCTGGCATGTTATTTTGTTTGTAAGGAATTGTTTGAACACCTCAAATCTGTTTAACCCACGGTTAATGTATTTGTTAAACCATGGCTTTTCGGGTTAATTGATTACTTTAGCCCTATTGAAAAAGCCAGATTTTTTGTTTTGATAAGTATGATAGACAACTACCGCCACAAAGGATTGCGCCGTAAGCTTGCCGAAGAGGTAAAGTTTAAAGGCATAAAGGATGAGAGAATTATTCGGGCCATCGAAACAATTCCAAGGCATTTTTTTCTGGATACTTCTTTTGTAGAGTTTGCTTATCAGGACAAGCCCTTCCCGATAGGTGCCGGCCAAACCATTAGCCAGCCCTATACTGTAGCCTTTCAAACCGAGTTGCTCGAAATTAAAAAAGGCGATAAGGTGTTGGAAATTGGAACCGGAAGCGGGTATCAGGCCTGCGTTTTATTGTTTCTTGGAGCAAAGGTTTTCAGCATTGAAAGGCAACACAGCCTTTATGCAAAAACAAAAAAACTATTGCCCGAAATGAACTTTAACCCCAGGCTTTTTTATGGCGACGGCTATAAAGGCCTCCCTGCCTATGCTCCCTTTGACAAAATCCTTATTACTGCAGCTGCCCCCGAAGTCCCAACTGAGTTGCTTAAACAACTAAAAATCGGAGGTTGTTTGGTGGTGCCTGTTGGCCCCGGGGCAACCCAAATAATGATGCGAATTACAAAAGTTGAAGGCGATAAATATAAGTATGAAGAGTTTGGTTACTTTCGGTTTGTACCAATGCTTGAAAACAAGGAATAAAAAAATTTGTGTTTATTGTTTTTAATTAAGCATTAATCTATAAATTTACCAATACAACCATTTAATTCTACAGTAGGTGCATAATGAGGCAACTTCAAACATATAAAGAATTGTTTTCGCATGCATTGCACGGAAGGCTTTTAATTGCATTCGAAGGGAATTTCAGCCAAGCTGTCATCAGCAATCTTGCGGAGAGTGTGCGAAATCTGGTTTGCCAGATCAAGGGAAAGGCCTTGGCCCGCAAGGCATTTGGCATCTTTGTGGAAATGTCGCAAAATATTATGCGATACAGTTCGGAGCGAAATGCTGACAATCATGGCAAGGGCCAATTTTTGTTATTTTTTAATAATGATGCGTTTTATTTTATTTTGAGCAATCTTGTTGATCCGGCTCAGATGGACTTTCTGATGAAGAAGATTAGCGAAGTAAACAGGCAAAACCCCGAAGAGTTGAAGGCATCTTACATTGTTCGTCAGCGCCAGAAAAGCGATCGGGCCAGCAATAGCCCCGGGTTAGGGTTGCTGTTTATTGTAAGGCGCTCGGGGCACCCGCTGGGCATTGGTTTCTTGCCTGAGGGCGAGGGTAAGCTCCGTTTTTATTTAAGGGTAATGCTAAAATAACATTGCTAAAAGCGGGGTGTTTTGTCAAGGGCATCGCGCAGCCCGTTGCCTGCAAGCATAAATGCCAGTACCATAAGCATAATGAGTAAGCCTGGCAAAAATGCAAGATATCCCTTTTCAAGAATGATAAAACCGTAATGCTCCCTAATCATTGTGCCCCACGAAGGCATTGGAGGCTGAACGCCAATGCCCAGAAAACTTAAGCCCGCCTCAATAAGAATTGCCGAGGCAAAGTTGGCGGCCGAAATAACAATAATTGGACCCATTATGTTTGGAAGTATGTGCCGGGTTATGGTGCGGTAAGTTCCCAGGCCCAGCGCCCTTGCAGCTTCCACAAATTCTTTTTCGCGCAGGCTTAGCACCTGCCCCCGCGCCACGCGGGCCACATCTACCCACATTGTAAGCCCCACCGCCACAAAAACCTGCCAAAAGCCCTTGCCAATGGCAAAAGTTATGGCTATGACCAGCAGCAAGGTTGGTATTGACCAAATTACATTGATAAGCCACATTATCAGGTTATCGGTGCGACCACGGTAAAATCCGGCCAAACTACCAAGGCTTACCCCAATAACGAGCGAAATAAACACCGCAATAAACCCTACCGATAGCGAAACCCTTGCACCTATAATTAGCTGGCTGAGCATATCGCGACCAAACCGGTCGGTGCCAAGTAAAAATCTTTTGGTTACAAGGTGGTTTTGCTCCACTTCCTGGCGCATTGTTTCAAGCAGTAAGGATTTAGTTTCGCCCGAAAGAGTAATAAAAGTAACCGAATCGCCCACAGCCTCTGTGTGTGGCTGGTCGTGTTTTATTGAATGCAAAATGTCGGGCAGCCAAAGGCTGGCTTCAGGGCCTGGATAGCCCGGCTGGCCACCGTAGATTTCGAAAAAAATAAAAGCCCCCTCGAACCACCAGCGCTGAATAGGAATGCTGGTAGCAGGGGCAGGCTTGCCAAAAAGCATTTTCCTGAAAAAGGAAGTTTCAGCCGGATTCTGATTTTTTGTAACCTGCAAAAACTGAGCAATGTGGCCGGGCTTGTGGGTAGATAACTCAAGTTGTTGATGGTTGGCAAAAGGTGTTGAGTCGGGTGTAATTAAGTAACCCAGCAAGGCAACAGTGCCTAAAATGATAATAAATATCAGGCTGGCAATGCCAATGGGGTTTTGCCTGAACCTGCGCCACGCCAACCGGTTTAAAGATCCCTTAATGTCATCCTTTTTTTTGCCGACCACTTCTGTTTTTTATGGGAGCAAATTTATGAAACAAATTTCGTTTTCAATCGTTTATTCATTTATGTAAAAACTGCCTAAACATTCGTGCAAATGTTTATTTATGCCAAAGCAGTGGTTTGGCATTATTTTTATGCAACTATGTACATGCTTAAAACCTTTTTAATATGAATCCGAAACAGTTTTCAATTTTTATTTTAGCATTGGCCCTGGCGCTCGCGGCATCATCAGCGGCACTAGCACAGGAAAAAAAGATTAACTGGCTTAGTATGGAGCAGGCCCAGGAACTACACAGCAAAAATCCAAAAAAAATTTTTGTGGATATTTACACAGATTGGTGCAGTTGGTGCAAGCGAATGGACAGCGAAACTTTTACCCATCCGGTAATTGTTGACTACATTAACAAGCATTTTTACGCAGTGAAGCTCAATGCCGAGCAAACCGAACCCATAGTATTTAAAGGCGTAAAGTACGAAAACGAAAGGGCTGGCCAACGCCGTGGCGCTCATAACTTTGCCATTGCCATTCTGCAAGGGCGGTTGAGTTATCCTTCGGTCGCATTTTTCGATGAGCACCTTAGCCTGATATATGCTCTTCCGGGTTTTCGTCCTCCTTTGCACATGGAGCCGGTTTTGGTTTTCTTCAACGAAGATTATTACAAAACCAACCCTAACCTGGATGAATTTACTGCCAATTTCAAAGGCAGAATTTCCCCTTAGGCGCAGATTACTCCGGGCACTGGGTTTTCTTTTTTATCCGGTTTATGCACCAGTTGCAAATGCGCGCATTATAGCTGTAAAACAACTTCAGGGGCGGCTGCCCCTCTTTTATTAGTTGCTGCTCCATTTCCTGCGTAAACTTGTCGTAGCAAATCCAGTCGGATTCCTTTAGTTTTGCGTTGAGCACCATTGGTGGCGCAATGGGTTTAAACCATTTTTTAACACTATGGAGCAGGGTTGGTTTATTTCTTCCCTTTATTTCGTCATGTCCAAAATAAACCCCAAGTGGCTTAAAAAATTCGTCTTCAAGCAATTGCATATATAACCACTGATTGGTACGAACATCAAAGGGTACCTGCCTGAAAAAGTTGCGCAGGTCTTTGTGCCACAATGGCAGCCTAAAGGCAAAACCAAAATAGGGAAAAATCTGCACCGACTGAAAAATAAACTTTGAACGCTTTTCTTTTACATCCCAATCTTCGGTAAAAACACTGAAATCAGGATCTGTTGCACATTCGGGCGGGAGGTATTCTGAAAACCATTGCCCAAGCCTTTTTTCAATTTGCGTTTCTGCCCTTGCCGAAAGTGGAATAAACTGGAAGTACTTTTTTATCAGATGTTTGGGCAATGATGTAATGGGGCTCCGGGTTTTTGCCGCTTTATTTACATGGCCCCCAGCCAGAAAATCGCCACCATGGCCCGGAATGAATACGCTATTGCAAGGCACAAGCTTATTGTCTTTTAAATACTTCACGGCAAAATACTCCTGCAGGTAGAGCATTGAATAATTGTTGCCGGCATATTGGGCGTAATTCTGAAATACTGGATCGTTTAGGAAGTTTGTTGCGTCAGTTTGGCGGTAATCAACAAAAACCCACTGAAATCCAAGTTTATCGGCAACCCTTCGGCTAAGGTCCGATTCAATGCTGGGCCGCCCATAGGTCAGGCAGGTTACATTTTTATAATCGGCCATTTTTAGCAGGCAAACAATCAGGCGCGAGTCGTAGCCTCCGCTCAGGGGCACCACCACCGGACGGTCCTTCAGAGAGATAATAAGCCTTTTTATTACGTTCTTTAGTTGGTAAACAAGCCTTACCTTCAACTCCACGAAACTATCGTCAGAAAATGAATCCGGAAGCCAATAATTGTAAATTTCTGACACGAAAGTGCCATCGGGTTTAAGCAAAATTATTTCGCTTGCCCTGGTTTTGAAAATATCCTTAAGCAGGGTTTCGCGGCCAAGTACAAATCCGGCTGCCATAAACTCATCAAATGCATCGGCATTGCATTCTTTTTTATTTTTAAAGCTCAGCAGCCGGTCGGAGCTGTCAGAAACCAGCCATTTGCCATCCTGCCATGTATAAAATACCGGAAAAATGCTCATGTTTCCAGTGCATAACAATATGCCTTCGTGGGTTTGTTTTACAATTGAAAACGGGCCATCTATCTCTTCAAGCTTTTTGCGGATTGCTTTGGTGGTTTTAAGTGCTGAGAGGGCATCAAGGGCGCATGCTTCATGAAAATGCCTGCTGTCGCGGTCAAAGAAAAATCCTTTAAAACTCAGGTCATCTTTGTGATGCCAGAAATAGTTGTAATTGTAATCCAAAAATACCTGGTTCATTCCTGTTTCTTTTTTACAATTTCATAAAATAGTGTAAAATACTGGCTGGCTACTTCGGCCCTCCCAAACTTAGAAGCGGCATACCTGCTGATTTTGGTCTGGTCAAACAGGTGGTATGTTGCCCTGAGTTGTTTCAAGGCAGCAGCAAGCTCTTGGGGGTTGCCAGGTGTGGTGAGTATCCCTTCGCTTTCGCGGATAAAGTGCTGAGGCCCTCCTGAACGGGTGCCCACCACCGGAAGGCCGCAAGCCATGGCCTCAATATACACCACACCAAAAGCCTCGAAACGGCTTGCAAGCACAAAGGCATTGGCAAGTTGCATGTTTTCAAGAATTCCTTCACGGCATAGCCTTCCGCAAATGGTTACAACCCCATGTAGTTTTTTTTTAGCCACCATTTTTTGGAGCTTTAGCCGCTCAGGCCCTTCACCGCCAATTGTAAGCCTAAATTCACCGGGATATTGGTTTTCAAGCAAGGCAACGGCCTCTACCAGCGTATCCATTCCCTTTAAAGGAATAAGGTTGCTCAACGAAAAAATCCTGAAAGGCTTGGTTTGCTTGTGGTTATAGTTTGGCACGAAAAAACCGGTATCGACCATATTGGGAATTGTTGCCAAACGTGCGGCCACCTTTGGGGATATTTGCTTTATAAATGGCTGCAGGGCATCGGAAACCGTTATCACTTTTGCAGCCCCTTCGAAGGCTGTACGAAGATTGTTGAAATGCCAGGGTCTGAACATTTTTCTGGCCTCGGTGCTGTTATTTACATAGCGGCTGCGGTGTTCGGTAATAATATAGGGAATTCCATACCTTTGGCTGATAATGGCTGCCACCAACCCAGCCCAAATGCTGCTGTGTGCAAGTATAATATCGGGGTGGCCTTCTTTTTTTTGGTATGATTGGTAAAAGCCAGTCATCATCCCAACCCAGGCATGAAAGTTTAGTTTGTCAGAAAAAGGTATTATCCAGTATTTTCTTGTGTGCTCGGTTATGCCCTCAAAAGTGGATACTGTAGTGCTGAATGCATTTATTAAACTGCGGGGTTTTAGGGTTTTAAGGCTGGTGTGAATGCCTGCCAGCACATCAACCCTGAGGCCAGCGGCGGCAAGGGCTACCGCATGCTCGCGAAAGAAATAACCACCATTGGGCGGATACCACGAAGGAATAATAAGCACCTTTATTTGTTTTTCCATTTTATTATGCTTACCACGTTGTTTTAAGCCTTTTGTGGCCTGCTTGCCAACGAAAGGTACCAAAATAGATTAAATGCTACAACACCGAAACTAACACCCCCAAAAAGCCATACCGAAAGCCAAAGGTTTTGTTGCCAAATGCCAAATGCCAGGGCACCAAAACGCAAACCAAGATAAACCATGTCAATAATCATGGCTTTTTTTTGTTTGAAGAATAATTCGGGAATGAACGACAATGGGCTGGTAAGATAAACCATAAAAAGCCAGGGGCTAAGTATTTGAACAAAAGTACCAGCCATAGCGTATTGTTGGGTAAATACAATATTAAACAGCGAGGGAGCCATCAAAGCCAACAATGTAAAAGGGCCAATACCCACCCAGAAAAGTTTGTTTACAAGTTCTTTTAGGGGTGTTAAAATATTCTTTCCCTTGTTGTGCTCTGCAATGATTTTCTGCGAAAGCACTTGCAAAATGCTTTGCGATAACAGGCTAAGGGGCCTGAAAACCAAAGCGTAACCAAATGCATATAAACCTGCCGCTTCGGCCGAAAAGCCCCTGGTAAACATGAATATGGGCAATGCCCCCGAAAGGTTGTTGGTAAGGTTAAGCAGGGTGTTGAACCGTGGGTAAACCGAGAAGATTTGCGCCTGTTCTTTTATTGATTGGGCGGAAAAAGCTCCATCGTTAGAAAACAGTCCTTTGCCGGTGCGCAATACCATAAAACAGGCACCAGCCACCTGCCCCAGAATTTGTGATGCCAAAAGCCCGTTGAACCAAGTTCCCTGCAGGCCGGCAGCTACTCTGGACAGGTTTAATGCCGCGTGTTGCACAAGGGTGCCCTGAGCCATTATGCCAAATTGCTTGTTGCGGTTGGAATAAAAGTTTGCAGCCTGAAAAAGGCCATGCATCAGCAAACTTAGCGGCATTAACCAAAGCCAGGCTCTTAGCTGGGCATTTCCCGAAAGGGCAACAAAAAAGCCACCGCTAAAAATTATGGCTATCAAAACCAGCAGCGCAAAGCAAATGCTGATAATCTGTACCAGCCAAAAAAGTGAGCGGGCAGCTTTGTCGGAGCGCGCAAGCATGATGGCCTGTTCGTATTTTGCGGTGCCCAAAACCGAAAGCACACTGAAAATGCCCAGGTAAAGTGCCGCAAGGCCAAAATCGGCCGGCGTAAAAAGCCTGGCAAAGAGTGGCGAAAGCAATAAGGCAATGCCCTGAACCAGCACTGAACTGGAGAACAACCTCAAAAAATTCTGGGTGCCTTCACGGCGAATATGTTTTTTAAACATGAGTTTACCAAGCATTTGCACCGGCTTAACTGAGGGCAATGAAGCCTGAGGCGCAAATTTCGATAAAAATACAAACCTTTTGCAGAATTTCAGGTTTATTCATACCAGGAGATTCTTAATTTTTTAATTTTATTCCGTTTTTTCCTGGCACCAATTCAGTAACCCTTTCATTACCTCAGGGCGTCAGGTAGTTATTTACCCTTATAAAAAAATCATGGGCAAAGTGTATTGCAAGTCTGACTTCGAAAAGCTCGAGCGCGAGTATAAATTCGAACGGCTCAAGCAAAAAGACCAAGAACAATCGAATCATGAGCAAAATGCCGGGCCAACTTCTCCTAAAACTTCAATAGCAAGAAAGGTTGGCAGGGCGCTGAGTGGTCTGTGGCAGATTGTTCGAAATCCCTGGCTGCTCAATCTTGTGATTGATAATGAAGAGGATTGGCGAAAAAAGGTTATAAAAAAATATGGTCTTGAAAGTGGACTTCCCTTCATTGATATCCAGGACCTATTCCCGGAATTTGAAGAGGTTGTAAGCCCATACGCATTTCTTGATGGCAGTTGCCAGCCCACTGATCTGGCCTTGCTGCGGGCCCTGGCCCGCAAATTTAAGGCAGAAAGTTACCTTGAAATTGGCACCTGGCGGGGTGAAAGCGTGGCCAATGTGGCTCCGTTGGTTAGGGAAGCCGTATCATTGAATCTGCCCGATGCCCAAATGAAGGCTATGGGCTTGAGCACAGATTACATCGGTCTGCATCGTTACTTCTCTGAAAATATTCCGAATGTAAAACATCTGCTGGCCAATTCTTTAACATTCGACTTCAAATCGCTGGGAAAAGCATTTGACCTCATTTTTATAGATGGAGATCACCACTATGCGGCAGTTCGCTCAGATACCGAAAAGGTATTGGTTGCACTAAAAAAGGACGAGGGGATAATGGTTTGGCACGATTATGCCCGCAGTCAGGGGCAGGTGCGCTGGAGCGTACTTGCCGCAATTCTCGATGCGCTTCCGACCCAAATGCATAAGCACCTTTATTATATTTCCAACACTTTGAGCGCTGTATATTTGCCAATACTTAATCAGGGAGTTTTGCCCAGAGTACTGAATGCCAACGAAAAACCCAAAAAGTTTTTCGAGGTTAAACTAAAAATTGTGAAGATGTAAAGGATTCATTGAAAATCAAAAGTACCCCTAACCAAACGCGATTATGAACGAATTAAAAAATTCAAAACACTATTGTCCGATAAAGTAAAAAAGGATAGAATTTTATGCATGAGATTCCTCACTACGTTCGGAATGACAGTCAGTTAGCTT
>CAYGDW010000067.1:0-15056 GCA_964348755.1 uncultured Bacteroidales bacterium
CCAAACGTAGTGAGGAATCTCATGCAAAAAATTTTACCCTTTTTTACTTTATCGGATAATAGTGATAGAGAATTATTATTGACATATTCAATATGCTTACACAAAACCTTATGGGTGAAATGATTATAACTGAAACTTCTCAATACAACCCAAGCCGGAAAGGGTAACATGTTTCTAACCAAAACCCTTCGAAATTATTCAACAATCATTACCCTAAGGATCCTGACCATATTATTGGTTTTGATTTGAACAAAATAAACACCCTGGGGCAATCCGCGCGTATTTATTTTTTGTTGGTGGCCGACCTCAATGGCCCCCGGCTCAAGGTTTGCTATCAATTGCCCCTGTGCATTAAAAAGCCTGATTGAAGCGTTGGTTAAATTATCGTTAAACCTTAATTTGATAAAGTCCTTTGCAGGGTTTGGAAATACCTCAAAGTCTTTGTCCGTCGCGATGGTTTTTGCAACCGAGGTGGGGTCGGAGGCAAATTGTGCTGTAAGGCTGAGATTTGCCGAGGGCATAATAAAAGTATAGGTAAGGTTTGAGCTAAATAATGTGGAGCCTTGAAACCAGCCTGTAAAGATTTGGGCAAGATTTGGGGTTGCCGAAACGCTAAGGGTTTGCCCTGAAAGATAACTTCCGGTACCGGAAACCATGCCTGATGTGCTTGGGTTTACGGTGGCCGAAAGGCTAAAGGTTATTGAAGATGCACTCAGCAATTCTACCACATCTATGGCAAAGAAGCCTTGCCCGCCGCCCTCATACTGAAAGGCAATTCTAACCCTGCTCTCATTTGCGTATTGCCTAAGGTTTAGGGTAGTGCTCAGCCACTGCAGGTTTGCGTTTCCGGAGGCAAAGGTTGGGTGGGTGGTGCTGATCCATACCCTGCTAAATGACTCATTATTTTTGCTGACCCAAACACTCAGCACCGGCCCGTGCGTGCTTCCTATTCCGTTAAACCTGAATCGCATTGCTGGTTGGGCCAGGGTTGTAAAATTTACCTCCGGAATGATAAGCCATTGGTCTGACACGCTTCCGCTGGAGGTTTGCATTGAGTAAAACTGGTGGCCCTGAGCCGGGTTTATAGTAGTACCGTTTACCAGCAATGAGGTGTTTAGTTGCCAGTTGCTGTTGCCATAATTGAGCCAGCATTGACTGTTGAAGCTGCTTTGAAAGGTTTGTGTATAGGGGAACGAGCTAATTGTAACTGCGCACAGAGGAGGTTTCAGAATGTATGCCCTGGCCGATGGGCCTGATTCGCCTCCGGGGTAGGTGGCTGTGGCATGGTAATAGCTCAGGCCTTCGGCAAGGCCTGTATCGGTAAAGGTGGTGGTTGTGGCTCCGGTGGTTTGAATCAGGCTGCCGTTGCGAAACAACTTATAACCGCCTACTGCAGGAAGGTTCAGTATTTCAGTTTCGGCCTCTGTTTCAGAAAAACCTGTTGCCCAGTCAGATTGCAATGGCTGAGTATGAGCTCCCGTAAGAACCTGATGCTGGCTTTTGGAGGTTTCTACTAAAACCTGGGTTAAATATGCCAATGAGCCTTGCTGGTTTGAGAAATAATTTGGTACCGACCAATCGTTGGCAGTTCCAATCAACGAATAACCCTGCCCGAAATTAACTCTAAGGCCGGCCGAGGTGGGTGTGCCATTGATCGAAATGGGCCTCACGGCTACATAAAAGTAATTGTTGAGGGTTAATGGCTGCGAAAGGATATATTCGGTCCAGGCTGTTTTTGAGGCATACAAAACCGGCGATTCGTGAAGCAGGGTAAGCCCGTTAGCATCGTAAATTCTATATGTAAACTGATTTGTTGACCAAAGGATTGAACCTTCAATAAATAGGTGACTTACTCTGGATATGGTTACCGGATAGCTTAATCCAAAGTATGGAGGCTCGAAAAACACTGCCCTTTCGGGTGTTGAAGGGCTTAAATGAGTGGCAGAGGTAGCGTGGGCGTACCAGCCGGGCCGATTGGGAAAGGAACCCGGTTTATACCATTCGACCAGCGCATTTTGTTGGGCATTCAAAACCGCAGAAATATGTCCGGGGGCAGGAAATGCTTGTGTATATGGGTCGAAGCCCTGCAATTGCAGCAAACCTGTATTGAGCGGGTCAAGAAAAGGGGCCAGTCTTTGTTCGTTGCCTGGCCCGTTGCGATCCCAATGATACCAGAACTTTCCATAAAAATCGGGGCCCAAAAGATTGCTGCAGGTTGAGGTTCCTCCGGAAAGTGTGCCGGTTACAAGCCCCTGGGCTGTAAACAGGGGCGAGCCTGATGAGCCGCCCTCAACCACACCATGGCCATTGATTGTTGGCGCCCACACTACCCTCCAGGCTGAATTGGTAGCCATAGCATTGCCACCAATAACAGGGTTCGACGTAAGGAGCTGGGAAGTGTAGGTAGAAATCTTTTTTGCATCGCCACCCGGGTGGTGTATGCCCACGCCCGAAAAACTGGTGTTATTACTCCTGTCCCACCCGTTCCAGAACGGACGCCAGTAGGCAGGTGGGTGCTGTCGAAGCCTTAGCAGCCTGAAATCAGACCCGCCTGCAAGCGGCCCGAGCGAAACCAAATCGGCTCCTAAAATAAGATGTTGAGGAGGGACACCTGTATTTGGGCAGGTCGGCATCTCAAAATTAAAATAGAACTGCCAGAAAAGCATATCGCGGGCTGTGGCACCAGAACCACAGTGGGCGGCCGACAAAAATAATGGCGAGGCATCCTGCAAGGTGTTGTTTATAAGGGTGCCCGTGCACCAAAAATAATTGGTACCGACCCGCATTAACATACGGGCAATACCACGCTTTTGGTTTTGCCAGTTTGTGCCTTCAGCACAATTAATGTTGATATTGCATAAGCCAGATTCACCAAGTTCCTTTTGGCCAGTTTCAAAAAGGCCCACCCCCCCGCCAAAACCAATATAAATGGCACTTTCGAGCCTGAGTATGCCAAATTCGTTGCGGTCGGGCTTCCCCGGGTAATATGGCTCCTGGTATTCAATAATCAGGCTTTCGCCAGGGATAATCTGGGTGGCAAATACCTGTGACTCATTATTGTTGTGGTGGTCGAAAGCTCCTAAAACAACTGTTTTATCGGGCTTATAAATAAACATTCTTGTCCCCTTGCCCAGCTCGAAAGCATCGAAATTAAGCCCGATACCCAAAGCACCGGGCATCTTTACTTCAAGCCGCCAAAGGTGAATGTTGCCTTCGATTATTTCCCATTGCCCGCTGTTGGCCGGGCTAATGCCGGCATTAACCACAAAGCCCGCCTGAAGCGCCTGACCAGGAACATAAGTGCCTAAATTATTTTTATCGTGCAGCTGAGCCTCACTTAGCCCGAGTATTATTTCTGAATGCCCAACTGGGCCTAAATTGTAAGCCATGCTGGCTGGCAACCCACCTCGCGAAATCTGACTGTATCCGTTTCCGGGATAAGCCAGCAGAAACAGAAAAGCAAGATGATATAAATGAATTATAATTGACCTTGACATTCTTTTTGGTAAATGGAAATCTACTATTAAATAAGGCAAAGTTTAATAAAAACAACAAAATATACAAAATGTGAATACCCCATCCAATGAACCAAAATTACTGAAATAGATTTAACACTGCAAAAAGGTTTTACCTGGTTATTATCGGGAGTGTTTATATGTAGGACAAGTTCATTTTACGAACATTTTGCACAGGCTTAACAATAAAATTAATCTCCGGCTTATTGTTATGTTATGCCTGTGGTACATTATACATACTCCATTTTCGAAGCGGAAAAGGGGTTTGGGGTAATATGGCAAATATTGAGTTTTGCAGCATAAGGTTACACCAAAATCTATTTTAGAATGCAATTGCTTACATTAACTCAACAAAAAGGAGGGAAGGAGAGTGGCAGGGCGAACCTTCGCGCTTGATATGGATTGATAAAACCACACTGCAACACGACACCTGGAACCTTTACATTCACAATCCCAGGGTTAAGGTATTTGAACCCAATAACCAAACCGCCATCAGGGTTATCCCCAATCCCGCAAGCAACTTACTAAATATTGAAAGATTATCCAAAACTGACCACCTGCGACATTACGACATGACTGGCCAGATTATTTTTGAAACCCGGGTAAATGGTTTTTCGGACACTTTTAATGCCAATCATTTGCAAAAGGAAATTTTTATTCTGCACATAATGGCCGAAAATGGTATTTCAACCCAAAAAATTCAGGTTGTCAAATAATTCGGCAAAAGGCCAGGAAGTTTTCAATTTGGAGTTTGACTACCTGAGCACATCCCACCACATTCGCGTAAAAATAGTTACCCCCGAAGGAACATTCTGAGAGTTGTGGTTTATTTCACCTGTTGGATAAATTAACCTTCGGGGAATTTGGGCCATAGGGTCGGCACCGCCTGAACTAAATGGTGTAAGCCGAGGGAAACCGGTCCGGCGAAAATCTGTCCATACTTCAGGGTTTAGGAAAAGGGCAATGTATTTGGCTGTAATGATTTGCTCAAGGCTTACATTGGTTATAGCTGCATGCTGGCTTTCCCATTGGGGGTTGCTCACGCCATATTTTTGCAGCGAAGCCCTTACTGCCTGTTCAAATGCCTGGTCGGCAAGGGCTTGCTGGCCGGTGCGGTGATAAATTTCTGCCTCAATAAATTTTTGTTCAACAAATGTAATCAGGTAAACAGGGGCTTTTTCGGCGGCAACGGCAGTGCCTATAAAGGATGCATTCAAATTCGATTCGCCGGGGGCGCTACCAATAAATTCGTTGTTTTGCGTATTTCTTCTAACAAATACCGGCAAGCGGGGATCGTTGGCAGCAATCAAATGATCAACAAAAAATTTACCCATGCGGAGATTCCTTACGGTATTGTCGAAAAAATTGAAAGGGTTTTGCTGGTCGCCCGTAAAAGTATATTGCATGTCGTCCTGGTTGCTGGCAAAAAGTTGCCTGTTCAGGTAAGGAACAACCAGGCTGTAATCGTTTGCCTTGTGTGCCATTCGAAGCATAAGCCTGAGGCTAGTAGCATTGGCGGCTTTAATCCAGTTCTGAAGGTTGCCACCATAAATCAAATCATGAGCGGGGCCGGGCTTTATACCATCAGATATCATGGCTTCACCAAGGTCGGTTATTGCCGAGGACAACATTTCCAAAATAAAAGGGTAAATATCGCTCTGCTTATCGTATGTGGCAAATGCATTTTGCGAGTAACTCAGTGCCGCCGTATTGGGTACATCGCCCCAGGCATCGGTCATTAAACCAATATTATGTGCCAGTAAAACCTTTGCAATGCCTCGGTATGCCTTTGAACCGGCATTATCGGCATGAACCAGCATCATATACAAATTCGGATAAATCATTCTGTAATAAAGATCCCAGGTTTCCTGCAGGTGATCAGAAATTAAACCGTAGCGATCTACCGATCCGTGAATACCCCTGACACCAGCCTGTTGCTGCATCCACGTCAGTTGAAAACGGCTATGATCTGAACCAGAAAAATAAGCCATAACAAATTGGGTATTAGGAAGCAGGGCTTCAAGTTCGGCTTTGAAATCGGGCTTCTGGGGTTCTGGAAAAATACCACACGATGGAACAATGAAGGCAATCAAAAGCAAAATCACAAATCTAATTCTGTTGTTTTTCATTTTATTGGGGATTTTGAAAAGTATTTTGCAGGAAAATTTGAAAGGTTTTTTATAATTACAAATGGCTGCTAAAAAAATATCAATGCAATTAATCAGATACCCGACCACACTCTTCGTTATAAACGAAAGCCTTAGCGAAGCACCCCGTTTTTTTAATCAGACAAAATTGATAATTATTAGCTTTTCAGGGCCGTAAAAATACAAAAAAAAGTCAAGACAATTTGGCCTTATTATATTCAGCACGAAACCATTGAAACCACCCTTTTATTTAGAACGATTATAAATAGACCGTTAAAACATAAAAAACTCCCGACTTATTTGGGTTCTTAATAATTTTTGATAATTTTGAAGGGTACAAACCACCATTTTATGGGAAGCTAAGTTTTTCCATAATCTCGAAATCAACCAAATTAATAACTTAAACAAAAAAAACATGAAGCGAAGTCTGATTCTGATGGGGATGTTACTCTTTTTGAGTGTTTCCCTGTTTGGACAACAAATCCGTGTTACTGGTACAGTTACCGATGCTTCTGACCGCAGCACCCTGCCGGGTGTTTCCATAATGGTTAGGGGAACCACCCAGGGCACGGTAACCGACATTAACGGACGGTACGAAATCACTGTTCCTTCAGCCGCAGTGCTTGTTTATTCATTCATTGGAATGCAAACTCAGGAGGTTGCTGTCGGGGGCAGAAACGTAATAAATGTAGCACTAGTTAGGGAGGCGGTTGCCCTGGGTGAGGTTATCATTTCGGGTGTGGCCGGTGCAACCGAACGCAGGAAGCTAACCATCACAGTTGACAGGGTTGGAGCCGAAGCATTGCAGGCGGTTCCGGCTACCTCGGTTGCCAGCGCCCTTCAGGGTAAGATTTCTGGTATCACCATTGTGCAGCCCAGCGGTAACCCCGGACAAAGCGCAGCCATCAGGCTCAGGGGTGCCACAAGTTTGCTTGGGTCTTCCGAACCCTTGATTATTGTTGATGGAATAATGATTGAAGGTTCGCTTGCCGACATAAATGTTGATGACATCGAAAGCATTGAGGTGGTAAAAGGAGCTGCCGCATCAGCATTATATGGTTCGCGCGCGGGAGCCGGTGTTATTGTGGTAAGGTCGAAAAGGGGAAGTCAGGTGCGCGAAGGCACTACCGTGGTTCGTTTAAGGAACGAATACGGGATGTCGCAACTGCCAAAAAAAGTACCCCTGGCCCGCCACCACGGCTATCAGCTCGCTAGCGATTGGCAAGACTTTAACACGTTTACAAAGTATGCTGGTGTAACCTACCCACAAGGATATGTTGGTGGCCGCAATGCAGCAATTGCAGGCAACCGCCTGGTTACCCATTCGCGCTATGCCGATCAACCTTATGCCCGACTATTCGACCAGCAAGATCAGATTTTTCAGGATGGCACCTACTACACCAATTATGTGGGTGTGGGCCACAATTCTGGCAAGTCGTCAATATTCAGTTCGTTCGAAAACACGCATAACTCAGGTATTGTCTGGAATACTGGTGGATCAACCAGGCAAAACTTCAGGCTGAATGCCGACCACTGGATTGGTGAGAAAATATCGCTGCAGGCAAGTACGTTCCTGGCGCAAAACAAAATGGACGTTGCCGATGGCCGTTTTGTTGGTGGATGGGGTGGTGGACAGGGTTCTGCCTTCTTCGACATGCTTTTCTTTGAGCCAGATATAGACCTGGATATGGATGCCCCTGCCAGTTTTGCTTTGCCAAAATATAACATACATCCTAATCATTGGCAAACCGACAACGGCAATCCCAAACACGCTCTCTACTATGCCGATCGCAACATGGAGCGCAAAAACATTATGCTTAGTTTCAGCGGTAACTATTATGCCGCTGACTGGCTCGATTTCAACGCGGCTTACAGCATTGAAAGGACAAATACCTTCCGGACTGATTTTGAGCCAAAAGGGTTCTCGCGCGGTCAGCAACTTAACACAAATGGCACGCTGTATAAATATACCTTCGAATCGACCAGCCAGACTTACGCCCTTACTGCCAACTTAAACCAGCGTTTTGGCAATTTGTTGTTAAAGGGTAAGCTTAGCTACCTTTACGAAGATTATACCTCAACAAATTTCTGGGTTAGTGCCGCGAACTTCACCATTAGTGGTGTACCGCAATTAGGTGCAATTTCTGGCGATAATTACAACACAATTAGTTCGGGCGATATCATTACACGCGCCCGGAACTTTTTTGCCATTGTTGATGGCGATATTAAAGACCGTTACCTTTTCTCGGGTCTGTTCCGCTACGATGGTTCTTCATTGTTTGGTGCCAATCACCGTTGGAACCCCTATTTCAGGGTGTCGGGTGCTTACAGGATTTCTCAGGATTTTGAAATCCCGGGCATCGATGAGTTCCGCATTAGGGCAGCATACGGTACATCGGGTATTCGCCCAGGCTTTGCATACCAATACGAAACATACTCGCTTTCGCAAGGTATGGTTACAAAATCAACTATTGGAAACGAAAACCTTAAACCCAGCGAATCGGCCGAGCTTGAGTTCGGTATAAACCTTGAGTTTTTGGGCGCCTTCGATTTTGAGGCAACCTTTGCCCAAACCAACACCAAGGGTGCCTTTTACAATGTACCTCTGCCTGCCGCTACCGGCTTTGCTTATCAATGGCAAAATGCTGCCGACTTATTCACCACAGCCCTTGAATTCAGTTTGGGTGTAAATGCTATAAATAGACCTGACTTTAACTGGTACATGAAGTTTAACTTCGACAAAATTACCCAGGAAGTTACAAGACTGGCTGCGCCCCCCTTCAGGGTTGGCCCTACCGTTAACGACCTTCAGGTATTTTATGTACGCGAGGGAGAAGTCTTTGGTATGATGTATGGTGGCGACTGGGTAAGAACGCTTGACCAAATGTCGAGGCAACTTCCTGCTGGCCTTACAATTAATGATTTCGTGCTCAATTCCGATGGTTATGTTATCCGCAAAGGAACAGAAGGTACTGCTGGTGAAGCTGCAATCCGCCTTCTTGACGAAAACGGCGCTGAAGCCTTTACACAGATTGCCAACATGAACCCCGATTTCAACCTCACGTTCCTGAATAATTTTACTTTCAGAGGTTGGAATCTGAATATGGTTTGGCATTGGAAACAAGGCGGTGATATTTATAACCAAACCAAACAATGGCTGTACCGCGATGAGCGCCATGGCGACTTTGACCAAAGCGGGAAACCCGAAAACCAGAAAAAGGCTACCACTTATTATCAGACTTTTTACCGCGTTAACGACCCCAACTCATTCTTTGTTGAGGACGGAACCTACCTGAAACTAAGAGAGGCCTCGCTGTATTATAACCTGAACAAAAACCAACTTCAAAACCTGGGTATCAATTTCCTTGGTGGTGTAAGACTTGGAGTTATTGGCCGAAACCTGTTTACATTCACCAAATATAGCGGTTGGGATCCCGAAGTTTCGCAGGCCGACTATGCCACCGGAAACCCAAGCCTCTACTATGTAGATATGTTTAACTATCCGAACTTCCGGATGTTCACCTTTAGCCTTGAGCTTAATTTTTAATCTAATAAGGAGTTAAAAATGAAAAAATACATAAATAAACTCGCCGTAATTTTCGTGGTATTGTTGGTTAGCCTCAATACCTCATGCGAAAGTTTGGAGGTTGAGAACCTGAATCAACCCGACATGAAGCGCGTTCTGGCATCGCCCGACGATGTAAAGGGCGTGGTTATCTCCTCATTCAATGCCTATTGGGTGGCCATTAAACAATACAACATTTCTATGACCGCCCACGTAATGGCCGACCATAGCACAGTGAGCTGGGGTAACTTTGCATGGCGCGCAATGTCGCACGAACCCCGCAATGCCTGGAACAATGACCCTTCGTTTGGCGATTCTGACATGTCAGAGAATGTTTACTATGGACTTAATGCAGTTATCTCTTCTGTAAACGATGCCATAGTGCTGATCAATGGCGGAATGAATATTGGCATAAACGGAGCAGACAACCCCATGGTACTCGCTTCGGCTTACCTGCTCAGGGGATTGTCATTAGGTCAGCTTGGTCTTTCTTTCGATAAAGCTATGGTTTCTAAAACCGATGAAGCTCCCGGTGGCGACATACCAGCCTACCTTGCAGCCCTGGAATTTAAGCCCTGGAATGAAGTAATAGAAGAAGGCCTCAAGGACCTTAAAAAGGTAACTGAAATTATTGATGCCAACCCCGTATTTACTTTGCCTGCTAGCGCCGTTAATGGCATGACCATTACCAGCGACTATATGAAAAGGCTTGCCAATACCTATGCAGCTCGCTTTCTGGCACTTGGTGCCAGAACCAAGGCCCAAAACGATGGCCTTACCTGGACGCCCAACTATACATGGGCCGACGTGCTGGCTTTTACCAACCATGGCCTAACCGTTGACTTTGCCCCCATTGGCAACGGTCTTCCGTGGGATGGCGGCTCATGGTGGGATTTGAACATCAAATATTTGCGTCAGGCAGGTTGGGGCAGGGTCGATATGCGGATTGTAAACATGATTGATCCTGCGCAGCCGGTTCGCTATCCTACCGATGCTTCCGGCCTTGCCACAGTGGGCACCCCGCCAAGCGGCGGACTGGCCAGTTCTGCTGATGCTCGTTTGCCTATCGATTTTCAGTTCCTGCCAAGCAACGATTT
Source organism: uncultured Bacteroidales bacterium (assembly GCA_964348755.1). Lineage (GTDB taxonomy): Bacteria > Bacteroidota > Bacteroidia > Bacteroidales > UBA7960 > UBA7960. Next base: position 10,325 of record CAYGDW010000067.1, read on the forward strand.
CAGGCCTGAAAGGGGTGGCTGGCATTTTTCGCACTACCGCCACAGCCGGTACGATATGCCAGCAACTACAAGCACTGAAGGCAATTTTATGGGCGAGTCGGTAGGTCCTCTTCGCGAGTTGCGCGCCTACGAAAACCAACTCCTTAGGGCCGAGGCAATGGTTCGTACGGGCAATCTTGCCGGAGCCGCTGCTATTTTGAACAATGCTGCTAACCCCAGAAAATTAAGAGGAAACCTGCCCGATGTTCCTGCAACAGCCGCTGACCTTCTAAGGGCAATATTTTACGAGCGGTTTATCGAACTGTTCCATAACGGCTATTTGATCTCATTGTGCGACACCCGCCGCAACGACGACATGCAATATGGCTCGCTGTTGCATTGGCCGGTGCCAGGAAGAGAACTTATGGCCCTGGGCGAACCAGTTTACACCTTTGGCGGCTGGACAGCAGCAGATGGAGTTAATACCTCAAACAAAGGACAGTGGATATGGTCAAGGTATCATTTTCCGCCCCCTGCTAGCAAGTAAAAGTTCATTACTTTTTGTTTAATCAAATTAAGTGAAAAACACTATGAAAAATAAAATCCCATATTTCATTGTCATGTTACTGGGAGTTATGGCAGTAACCTTCTTTGCCTGCGAAGAAAAGGAAGATTATGACTTCAATGCCATTGAGCCGGCCATATTTGACATTTCGGGCCCGGCCATTGCCACAGCTCATGGAAATACAACCTTCCCCAGCAGATATACGGTACCTCACCGGGGTGGCTCTACCTACAACTGGGTAATTGGAGCTCCTGGCGGAACAGTGGTTCTTGACCCAGTTTCACCAAGTATTGCACATATTACTTTCAATCAGTCTTCGGTCAATACAACCGCCACCGTTACGGTTACCGAAACAACTATGGGCGGCAAGGTAAGTGCGCCATTCAGCCGGACAATTTCTCTCAATGCCTTTTGTCCTTACAATATGACCACCTGGTCAGGAAACTATACCGGAACCAGGCCAACAAGGCATGGCCCTTTAGTTGTTTTGGTGCCCGAACCAGGTCTAAACCTAATGAGAGTCAGAAATCTGGCATGGTTTGTACCAAACGTATGGGGCGAGAACTGGGTTAGTGGCGACGGCTCATGCGTAATGGAGTTTAGTTGTGGCAATGTGGTTACCATACTGCCCCAGGCTATCGGAAATACTGACTTCCCTGACAGGTATGGAATAAGAGGAAGTGGAACGGTTGACCCCGCTACCATGACAATTACCCTTACTTACGAGGTGTTCTACGGTTGGACCGGCAACCCGGCTACCAGTGTAAGCGCAGTAGGGCCAATCTCAACTGTATTGACCAAAGCGCCTTAAATATTTCTGTATTGCCTTAAGTTATAAGGATCAACTAAAATCCTTAATAATAAAGAGGGTGGTTCGGACGAATCACCCTCTTTTTACTTTTCGGGTTTAAAAAAAGGAAAGGGCCAAACCCGAATATACTGTATTTATGCTCTAATTAATTGGTTTGCCAATTAATTATGCAGCCTAATTTCCCACTGTCCGGGTTGATTTATAGTAATTTCAAACCTTACGGGTATTGCAAGTCCGCGGCCCAGCTTGTCGGGCACGGTATAGGTTATGAGTATTTTTGCCGGAAAATTAACTCCATCATACCCCATAGCCAGCCCTTCGCGTTGCGAAAATCCGGAGCCAATTTTAAAGTCAAAATCAGCGGGCCATTGCCCCTGCCTACCCATATAATAAAAGTTTACCAAAACGCGGTTTCCCTCTCCCGTTCTTCTTACGGCATATCTTTCGAGGTTAAAGATATGGCCTGTTGTGAATGCTGCAACTTCGTCTTCTCCCAAAAATGAATCATTAACCCACGATCCTGTTTTTTTTGTCATTTCATCGTTTTGCTGCGAAATAAATGTTCCTTTCCCATGCCGTTTCCCGTTGCGCCATTGCCCGTTATATACATCGCCATTTGCCCAGGTGTAAGTGCCAAGCCCATGGGGCAATCCCCGCCTGAATGCCCCTTCGTATTTGTCAATGCCCGTGGCTTTGCCCATTCCATGGGCCAGGCCGTTGCGGCAACCCCCTCCGTAAGTTCGCGAAATTTGTTCCATTAGCACCCTGCACGTATTCTGGCCAAACACTGCATTGGTTATCAAAGGAAGTACCGAAATTAAAATCAAGCCCAAAATACTTCTCATGTTAGTAATTTTTGTTCGAAATTTAAGGATTAATCTTCATTAAATCAAATTTCTAAACACTACTGGCCTACAAAAATTACGGGATTTCTCGCTTAGCTCGAAATGACTAAGCTTTCGGGGGTTTTGGAGAAGATAGTTGTTGGGCGGCCGCTTCGCTGCCACCTACCCCCTTAATAAAAAGCTAACTGACTGTAATTCCAAACGTAGTGTGGAATCTCGAACACGTAATTCTTCCTTAATTAGATTTTGTCGGACAATATTAACTTAATTATTGACTTTTTCTATACATTTGCTTTTCTAAAAATTCCTGAAAATTGAAAAGGATTTCAATTTTGCTTTTGTTGGCATTTATGAGTTTCAGTTCGTGTGATTGGGACGATGTACCCGAAGAAACGCCACTTACCATACTTGCCGGCTTAACTTCGGCCACCCAGCGAAACTTTGCTGTATTTGCAGCTACCGAAGCCACACTGTTCGGCAGTATAACCATGCAGCAGGTTTCGGGTATTAGCGGCCGAATGTTGCATATTGAGCAATACCAGTGGCTGCCCGGCTATTTCGATCAAAGCTGGAGAGTTTGTTACCTGGGCGTTTTCTCTAACCTGACTACCGCCATTGAACTTGCCACCCAAAATAATTTGGGCAAATACCGTGGAACTTCTAAGATTCTGTTGGCACATACACTTGGAATTGCCTCCGATTTGTGGGGCGATATTCCATTTTCCGATAGTTTTGATTCCAGACCACCCTCACTTAATCCACGGTACGATTCTCAGCAGGCAATTTATGAAAGGATTTTCCGGCTGCTTGACGAGGGAATTCAGGATGTGGCAGCATATGGAAGTGAATTTTTTCCGGCCGAAGACGACCTGTTTTTTAATGGAAACGCATTGATGTGGACACGCTATGCCAATTTTTTGAAACTGCGTTATAGGCTGCACCTGTTAGATAAGAACGGAATTGAACCTGTTTTTGAATTGCTTCAAAACAATATGTTCACTAACCCGGGCCAGGCTTTGGTGCTCGATTACGGAACAATGAAAGTTCAAAACCCCCTGAACCAGCTATTGGACCAATTTCCGGGTCAGGTTAGAGCCGGCGGTTTTCTGGTGGATTTGCTCCAAGGGCAAAACGATCCTCGCTTGCCGGTTTACTTCCAAAAAAATGTCCTTAATCAATTTCTTGGCTCAGCTCCCGGAGCTGGCAATGCAAATGCATCCCGAATTTCGGAAACAATAAATTCGGCCGGTTCTAAAGTTATTCTGGCCTCTTATACCGAACAAATGTTTATTGCAGCCGAGGTTTATTACCGCAAAGGTTTAATGAATCAGGCAAGGCAGGCACTTTCCGAAGCAGTAAGTTCATCGCTTACCGATTATAATGTGTATAATGCTGCCTGGGTGCAAAACCACCTGGCAACTACCGGATTAACACTTGAAAATATTATGCTGGCAAAGTATTCGGCATTGTTTATGCAAACTCAAAGCTGGAACGATTGGAGGCGAACCGGCCTTCCCTTGCTCCAGGCAGCTGCCGGCAATCAAACCAGTGGTCTAATTCCGCGCAGATTCCCTTACCCCTTAAACGAATTGACCCATAACCCCAATAATGTGCCTGCCAATGTTAAAATAACCGATCCGGTTTGGTGGAACACTCAATCAAAATAATCTGATGGTTTATGAAAAATTTAAAAATTGTGAAGTTTTTTTACATTCTAATTTTATTTTCTGCAATTAAGGGATGTACCGGAAAGGAAAACCAGATGGTTGGCCGGTGGGTTATGGAGTGGAACTTTGTAAATGGGCAGGGACAAAATAATGGCACAACCATTTCCTGGACATTTTTGAAGGATGGCACATTTATACAATCAATGGAGTTAGCAAATGACCGTGAGGATATGAAAGGTAATTGGAGGTTTGAAAAAAAATTGAATGAGCTGATCATGTTTTACACCGCTACACAAATGGAGGTTAAATGGACCGTGGTTAAACTTGAGAAAGATACAATGGAGGTAAACCATACAATACCCGGTTTTTTTGTGGAAAGACAATTTATAAAACAACCCTGATTTGAATTAAAAAAAATTTTTTGAAATAACAATAAATTTGTTCTAAACATTAAAAATTAAATATTAATTTATTTATAGGTGCGATAAGAGACCCCGTTTACTATCGCGGATTCATTGCGTTGGTTAACATCTCTTAACATTTAACAACTTTTTTTAATAAATTTACACCCTCATTTTAAAATTCTTCATTGAGCATTAACCAATTCAATAAATTATTCATTAAAACAAAACAAACAGAAGCGATTTTTGATTGTATGCGGACTTTTGCTGCTAATGGGCTCTGGCCTTTATGCGCAAACGATTCGTGTTACCGGTAGGGTTACCGATGCCGCTGATGGGTCAACCCTTCCGGGGGTTTCTGTAGTGGTAAGAGGAACTACTATTGGAACGGTTACCGACATCAACGGGCGGTATGAGATTAATGCTGCATCTGATGCGGTGCTTCAATTTTCTTTTATTGGAAT
>CAYGDW010000068.1:0-14990 GCA_964348755.1 uncultured Bacteroidales bacterium
GTAAAAAAGGGTAGAATTTTATGCATGAAATTCCTCACTACGTTCGGAATGACAGTCAGTTTGCTTTTTATTTATGGGGGTATGTGGCGGCGGTGCCGCCACATACCCCCATAATTGCCAAAATCATTGAAAACCCTGTCATTTCGAGCGGAGCGAGAAATCACTTAATTTTTGTCGGCCAGTATTGATTACAGATTACAACACGCTCAAGGCAAGTAAAATTTTTAGTACTTTTGCACCTTAAAATGAATTGATGGGGAGGATATTAGCAATAGATTACGGGCAGAAGCGGGCCGGCCTGGCAGCCACCGATGAGTTGAAAATGATTGCAAATGGACTTACTACTGTTCATGTAAAAGATTTGATGGTTTTTCTGAAAGATTACTGCAGCCGCGAAAGGGTTGAATGCATTGTGGTTGGAGAGCCGCTCGACATGAAAAGCCGGGCATCGGATGCAGCGCGGTTTATTGAGCCTTTTGTGAAACATCTTCGCAAGCAGTTTCCTGAATTGCGCATTGAGCGTATGGACGAGCGCTTTACCTCGCAAATGGCACAGCGCACCATGATTGATGCCGGTTTGGGCCGCAAAGCCCGCCAAAACAAAGCCCTTGTCGATACCATCAGCGCTACTATTATACTTCAGTCGTACCTCGAAATGTTGTCGAAAACCGAACAAAGAAAATGATACTCCCGATTGTTGCATACGGAGACCCCGTGCTCAAAACCAGGGCTGAGGATATTGACAGCCACTACCTTGGCTTGCCCGAGTTGATACAAAATATGTGGGATACTATGTATCATGCCAATGGCGTGGGTTTGGCAGCACCTCAAATTGGCAAAAGCATTCGCCTGTTTGTTGTTGATGCATCGCCATTTGACGACGAAGATCCCAAACTGAAAAATTTCCGGAAGGTTTTTATTAACCCGATTATTGTTGAGCAGTGGGGCAAAGAATGGATCTTTAATGAAGGATGCCTGAGTTTTCCAGATCTTAGAGAGGATATTTACCGGCGTCCCAATATTAGGGTAAAATATTTTGATGAAAATTTCAATGCTATCGAAGAAGAGTTTGACGGATTGGCTGCCCGCATTATTCAGCACGAGCACGACCATATTGAAGGAATAGTAATGATTGACCGTATTTCGCCCCTTAAGAGAAGGCTAATACGCAACAGGCTGTCAAACATTTCGAAAGGGGATGTAAACCCCGATTATCCAATGAAGTACCCACTAAGGAAGCGATGACCTATCTTACCCACCGTTTGCAAAATGGCATACGGGTTATTCATAAGCCCTCCGATGCATACGTGGCCCATTGCGGGCTTACCATAAATGCAGGCTCGCGCGATGAAAAACCTGCCGAGCAGGGCCTTGCACATTTTATTGAACATGCTGTTTTTAAAGGAACCCAAAAACGCAGGGCACACCACATCCTTAGCCACATGGAAAACGTGGGTGGCGAGCTAAATGCCTATACCACTAAGGAAGATACCTGCATACATGCTTCCTTTATGCACACTTTTTACCAGCGCTGGTTCGACCTGCTTTCCGATATTTTGTTCAACTCGGTTTTCCCCGAAAGGGAGCTGGAAAAGGAAAAAGACATAATAATTGATGAAATAAACTCGTATAAGGACAACCCCGGTGAGCAGATTTTTGATGATTTCGATGCGGTGGTTTACGACGGCCATCCGCTTGGGAGCAACATTCTTGGCACACCAAAAAACCTGAAAGCCTTTGACAAGGTTCATATTATTGAGTTTATGCGGCGCAATTATGCCACGGAAGAAATGGTAATTTGCTCGGTTGGGCGCATTTCCTTTGTAGAACTAATTCGTTTGGCCGAGAAATATTTTGGGCATATAACACCAAGTCAGCGAATTAACGGCCGACACGCTTTTAATTCTTACCTTCCGCGCCAAAAAGTGGTTAAGCGACGCAACCACCAGGCTCATTGCGTTATTGGTGGCACCGCCTACCATGCCAGCCACGAAAGCAAAACCGCGCTGGTTTTGCTAAACAATATGCTTGGCGGGCCTGGACTCAATTCGAGACTCAATATGGCCGTGCGCGAAAAACATGGCTTCTGCTACAACATAGAAAGCCACTACCTGCCATACTCCGATTCGGGCATTTTTTGCATTTACTTCGGCACTGACCCCGACTCGATTGAAAAAACCCTTTCGCTTATTCGCAAAGAACTCAACCGCTTCAGGATTCAAAAGCTAGGGCTTTTGCAGCTAAAAAGGGCAAAACAACAACTTATAGGCCAGGTTGCAATTACCTTCGAATCGAATCAGGCCGAAATGCTTTCGATGGGCAAAAGCTTATTGCTATTCAACAAGGTTGACACCATTGAAGAAATTAACCAAAAAATTGAAGCCATTAGTGCAAGTAATATTCTTGAAGCTGCCAATGAATTGCTCGACGCAGACCGCCTGAGCATGCTCACATATAAACCCCGCTAAGCCATGATCTCAGACAGGATTGAGAAATATGCCCGATTGATGAGCGATCCTGAGAGCCCTGTTTTGCAGCGCCTAAGCCGCGAAACCCAGGCTAAAGTGCTTCGCCCACGAATGCTTTCGGGCCATATTCAGGGCAAGCTGCTCGAGTTTATCAGTTGCCTGAAACCCTCGCACCGAATTCTCGAAATAGGAACCTACACAGGATACTCGGCCATTTGCCTGGCGCAGGGACTTGCACCCCATGGGCTGTTGCACACCATTGACAACAACCCCGAGCTCGAAGATTTTGCAAAGCATTTTTTCATTGAAGCCGGCTTGGAGAACAAAATAGTTCAGCACATTGGGCAAGCTATTGATGTAATTCCTACCATTGACGAAGGTTTCGATCTTGTATTTATTGATGCAGATAAAGAAAACTACCTAAATTACTTCAATCTGGTAATTGACCGGATGTCCCGGGGTGGCATTATTTTGGCCGACAATGTGTTATGGGATGGCAAGGTGCTCCAAAAACCAATGCCCGATGACCGCGAAACCCTCGGGATAATTCATTTTAACGAATATATACGAAACCACAATGGGGTAAAAAAGCTTCTGCTTCCTTACCGCGATGGCCTTTGCATTATTCAGAAAAAATAATTTTGAAATAAACCTGCGCCATTGAGCGTTTTGGCGTTATTTAACCGAAAATTTTTCAGGAGTCCTTCCTGGGTAAAAGGTGCTTACATAGGGTGTTAGGCTCCACCCATAAGTGTATGAATGGCTTCAGCCATATTTTTTAGCTGCCAATGGGGCGTTGAGGTGGCTCCGCTAATTCCGGCACTTTTGGCACCTTCGAACCACTCTTTTCGCAATTGGCTGGGATCAGAAACCATATAAGTGTTTTTATTTTCAGCTTTGCAAAGCCCGGACAGGTAGCGGCCATTTGAGCTGCCTGAGCCACTGACAAAAATAATTACATCATGGCCTGCTGCAAAAACCTTCAGGGCAGGCCCCCGGCGTGATACCTGGCGGCAAATGGTATCGTTTACAACAATCATCTGCCCGGGGTTGAGCTTGTTTTGACTTATTTGTTTTTTGATGAGCGCAACCAGCTCATGGAAGCCTTCAAGGCTTTGAGTGGTCTGACTGAAAAGGATAATTTTTTTTGAGAAATCAATTTTCTCAAAGCCCGAAAAGTCGCCGTTTACCACAATGGCTTTATTTCCTGTTTGGCCCAGGAGGCCAACCATTTCGGGGTGGTCGGGTTTCCCAAAAATTACAATCTGTACTGAGGCATTTTCTTCAAAGGCTTTTTTTACTCTTTGATGCAGTTTGCGCACAACTGGGCAGGTGGCATCAACCAGTTTTATTTCGCATTGGCGAATGGCAGCATAGCTTTCGGGAGGCTCGCCATGAGCGCGAAACAAAACCCTTTTACCGGCAAGTGAGCCAAAATCGGAGTGGGTGGCCTGACGCAATCCTAATTCTTTGAGTCGGTTGGTTTCGTGCTGGTTATGAACAATTTCGCCCAGGCAATACATTTCACCTGGCTGCAACAATGCTTCTTCGGCCATTTTTACAGCACGTTCAACACCAAAACAAAAGCCGCTGTGGGCGTCAATTTCTATTTTCATTGAACTCAGGCTGAGAGGGAACATTTGCCCCGAAATTAAACAGGTCGTTAAGGCTTGTACTTATCGAGATATGATTTGGGGCCCCGGCCAGGTGGTAATTTGAGCGCCCGTAATTGAGCTGAAACCGGGCAATCTTTACCCCGAAACCCCACGAAAAACCCACGGTTGACATTCGGGTATCTACTTTCATTTCCTGGCGGCGGCGGTAGTTGTAGCCAAGCCTTACGGCAAAGTTTTTGCCAGGTATAAATTCCACCCCAAAAACCATGTGTCGCAATAGTTTGTCGGCAATTTTGCTTACTTGCTCGCTAGCCGTTTGTTCGGTTACTGTGCCTTGGTAAGTTTGCCCTAGCAAAGCAATTGGCGACTGATAAGTGAGGTCGAACCGGTGAAGATTGTGGGCTGCAAAAGTGAAGCGCAGGGGCGCATTGGCAAGTTTTTTAGAAATGCCGAAAACCAGATCGAAAGGCAGGGCTTCCATGTTGTTTTCGCGATAATGAGCAACCTGCCTGCCAATGTTTCGCGCAACAATACCGGCAGCAATCAGTCGCTGAGGATTATTGAATGTGAGTGACACATCGGCGGCAAGGCCCCATGAGTAATATTCATAAAGCGAAGAATTTACTGCTTTTATATTGCTTCCTATTGAGAATTTTTCGCTGAGCTGCCGGCCCCAGCCTATCATAAAACTATACTCACCTGCCCCAAACTGGCCATAAGTCTGACCGGTATGGTCGGCTTCGGAAAAAACGCCGTAGTCAATATATTGCAACGAGGCGCTAAAGGTTCCTAATTTCTGAATATTCTTTGCAAAAGCAACTGTGCCGTAGTTAATATCGCCAAAATAATCGACAAAGTTGAGCGATAGGTGGGTGCTTAGTTCGGGCCTGAGCAAGGCAGGATAAACCAATGCTGCACCAAGGTCGGCATCCAGATCGGGCACAGCATAACCACCCAGGGCAGTAACCCTCGCCGAAACAGGCAACCCAAGAAACTCATAGGCTCGGCCGCTTTGCTGCGCTGCCAAAAAAACAGGCCACAGACCAGCAAAAACAAAAACGAACATTGAGTAAAAATTTTTAAGCATCCTGGTGTTTTGGCTCTTTATGAAACGCTCTAAAGGAAACAGTTATTATTTTTAACACTTCAGATAAATTATTGTTGCAGGTTCCGGAGTTTCGAATCAATGGCCAAAACCTGCGGAATGACCAGTTGCTTGCTGTTGTTATGAACAACAAAATCGGCCAGGCTTATTAAAACTTCCTGTTCGAATTGATTTGAGGCTCTTTTCAGCACCTCAGGGCGCGAAACCCCATCGCGCTTCATTACCCTGTCTATGCGCACATCGGGCGGGGCTGCCACCACAATAACTTTGTGGAAGCGGCTGGCCAAACCTGCTTCAAACAAAATTGCAGCTTCCTGAATAACATATTTCGGGTTAGCCTGAACCAAAATCCATTGATTGTAATCCTCCCTGACAAGCGGATGGATAATCCCATTGAGCTTTTCGAGCATTGTTTTGTCGTTAAATACCACCTCGGCAAGTGCTTTGCGGTTTATTTCACCCCTTTTTTCAGCCACCTTTAATCCAAATATCGAAATAATCTGTTCCTTTACCGCCTGGTTGCCCATAATAGCTCTGGCCCTCAAATCGGCATAAAATACCGGAACACCCAAAATCTCAAAAATTTTGCAGACTGTAGTTTTTCCGCTGCCAATGTTTCCGGTAAGGCCAATTTGGAGCATGGTTTAGAACTTTAGGTTTCGTTTTGGTCAGGAACCATAAATTTCACCGGTATTATTCCATTATTAGAAATTCGACCGTTGCAGGCCTTATGCTTTGTATGGTAACAAACCCAGGAAATGTACCAACTAAAACCTCAAGGCGGTTGGTGCCGGGAGCGGCATCAGTGGGACAGAGTACATGGACCGAAAACATCGAGGCGTTTAAGCTGGCATAGTCTTTAAGCGAAACAAGACAAGTAACAGTAACTGTTTTAGGAAATAGCCTTATGTTGCTGTGTTGCTTGTTGTCCGGGTGCGAACACATAACCTGCAAAGGAAGTTCTATGCTTTTTTCGGTAAATTCTTCAACCGGAATCATTATTTCAATATTTTTTGGCACCACGGTAAGCCCCTGATCGAAGCCAGGATTTAGCAGGGCCGTAACTTGTTTCGCACTTTGGCTAAGGCCTTCGAGGTTCAGGGGTTCGGTTTCAATATACTGCAGGGTGTCAACCACCTGGCGGGGTCCGCGCACCAGCACGCTGTCGGGCAAAATTTCCACAGGGCCGTATTGTCCAAAGCGCCTCATAAAGGTAAATGATGCATTGAGTTTGACCGGGAGTTTTTTTTCGGAAGCAAATTCTAATTTTACAAAAAGTGTATCGGGATAAAAGCTTACCAGGCTTCTGGTTCCTTCAAAGCGAGCCGATAGGCCGGCCTTTAATTGGCCTGGCGACACAAAATGCCAGAGGTCACCTTCAACCATCTTTCGCCCCAAAGCGGGGGCATTGATATACAAAGTATCAGGAGAAAAAAAATAATGGTCGGCCAAAAGCTGCACGCCAGTAGATTGTACAGTATATTTTATTGTTGGGTGGCTCTGACGGCTTAAAACCACATCAGAGGGGGCATTGATAAAAATAACCGGCTGCTCGAAATCAGCCTGGGCCGGGCGCGATAGTTTTATAAAAAGCCAAAAAAAAGAACTGCAACCTAAACATACCAGAAATACATAAATCTTCCTTTTCCTTCCAGGATCGCTTAAAATCTGGCGGAGACTTTTGACCGGTTTCAGTTTCCAGATCATTTTGCCAATCTAAAATAAAAAAGGTTGCCTTTGGCGGCATTTGCTTTGCACTTATGCGCAATACATACACCCCACGGCAACCTCCTAAAGAAATATTAACGATTCTCGGCCAGGTTTTCCGAAACCGCGTTTTGAGCCACAGCCGATTTTTCAATCTTAAGGCGGTTTAGGCCTTCTACCTCAATAATAAAGGTTTTATCCTGAATCTCGAGAATTTTGCCATGAATGCCTCCAATGGTAATCACGCGGTCGCCCTTTTTTATGTTTTCGCGAAATTTATTTAAATCCTTCTGCTTTTTCATTTGCGGGCGAATGAAAAACAAATAGAAAACAAGAACAATAAGAATAAGGGGCAAAAAGGCAACAATGCCACCGCCACTGCCCTCGGCAGGGGGAGCCATCAGAATAATTGAGTTTAAAAAATTCATGTTTTATAAAATTTATGGTTAAGGGTTTTTTAATTTTGGATAACCTCGGCAGTTATGCGAAGCAGGTGTTCCTGAGGATTTGCATTTGTAAAAACACGCACCGACTCTGACTGCATTCCACGTCGGCCGGCACTGTTAAACATTACGTTGATGCGGCCGGTGCCGCCTGGAGGTATGGGTTCTTTAGGGTAATCGCCAATGGTACATCCACAACCGCTATGCACGTTTAAAATTATTAGAGGAGAATCGCCCGTGTTGGTAAACCGAAAATTATAGCTTACCTTTTCGCCACTAAAAACAGGCCCAAATTCGTGCTGGCTTTTATCAAAACTAATTGCCGCATCGTTTCCAGGGATTGAAGTGGGGCGGTTTTCCGATGTAGCATCATTTGAGGATTTTTGGCCACCACTTCCGCAAGAGGCAAGCACAAGGACAATAAAAAAAGGTAATAACCGAAGAAATGACCTGTTAATTTGGTGCAAACTATTCATAACAAATTCGTTTAAAACACAAAATTAAAAAAAGGATTCAATTATTAGGGTGTCAGCCCTTTCAAAAATTTATTAACCTTGTTTTCCTGAACCAGCTCTTCGACCAGCTTATCCAATACGCCATTAATAAAAATTTTGCTTTTCGGTGTACTGTACATTTTCGAAAGCTCGATATACTCGTTGAGGCTCACTTTAATGGGGATTTCACTGAACCTGAGAATTTCGGTGAGCGCCATTTTCATAATAATCACGTCCATTAATGCAATACGATCAAAATCCCAGTTTTGCGTTTTTGACGAAATCAAGGCACCCATTTCCTTATGGTTCAACACGGTACGCTTGAAAAGTTCACGGGCAAAAAGCCTGTCTTCTTCATCCTTAAAAAGAGGCATAAGGTCAAGTGCCGGTTTATTTTCTGCATCGACGGCTTTCAAAGTTTTTACAAGCATCATGTTTACAAGGTCCCAGTCATCAATCCAGTAAATAGAGTTTTCTTCGTAAAACGAATGCAACAACTCAAAATTTACGAGGTCTTTTTTGATCAGCTTCACCACAAATTCGAGGTCACCGCCCATAGAGACATTTTCGGCCGCCATGTATGCATTGTAGTAATTTTGCTGCTTAATGTGTGCCAGCAGTCTTCGCACAATGTCCTGGTTGTTTTCCCAGCCAATTTTACGTTTGCGGCAATGCCCGGCCAGGGCCTGATCGCCAGCAGCCATCCGAAGCAAACGGTTATCAATAAATCGGGTGTTGGGATTCAGATCTTCACTGCTGGGAAGGTGCTTGCTTCGGTTATCTTCAATAATGCGCTCTTCCTGGTGAAATAGCTCTGCCAGGAGCGAGAACTGATAAAGATAAAGGTCAAAGATTTTTTCTATTCCAAATAGCAACTCTTTTTCGCCGGCAGACAAATCGTTGTTGCCCGACTGAAAAAAGGCATAAAGGCTCTGGAGCACTTTTACGCGCAAATGCCTTCTGTTTAACATAAGATAAAAATTCAAAATTTACAAGGAACCAAAAGCTTTCGGGCAAAACAGAATAGCCGGCCCGAAAACTTTGCAAAAGTAATGCAATTTTGCTTGCACGCATTTATTTAATTCAGTAACCTTTCAAAACAATATTTTCTGTCAAAAAGTTGTTATTTGGGTGAACCGTTTCCTCTAATACAGCGTTTAATAATTGTGCAGTAGGCAAACCCGCTGAAGAATTGACAAGCATATAGTTTACGGGCATAATTTTTGATGTGTAATTGTCCGAAAAGCAAACCGAAAGTTCTTTAAAACAGAAAGGATTGAACAATGGAGGATTATGGCAATCAGAACGAAAGAGAAGATGTTTTTTCGAAGGCAGTAAGGGCAGGAAAAAGGACTTATTTTTTTGATGTAAAAGCCACGCGCAACCAGGAGTTTTACCTTACTATAACCGAAAGCAAGAAGCGTTTCAACCAGCAAACTGGGAAATTTTTCTTTGAAAAACACAAGATATTCCTTTACAGTGAGGACTTTGAAAAGTTTAAGGATGCACTATCTGAGGCAATTACAGCCATTACTGAATTGCAGCCCGAAACACCCCAACCAGGCACCCCTTATGTGGAAGGCAGCCCGGATACTGATTTTGAAGACCTTGACAACAACAAAGCAGGATCGTAGCTGACCATTCAGAAATTATCCGTCATTTCTTCAACCACTTCAGTTGAAAGTTGCTATGATTGTTGTTTTTTAACAAAAAAAAAACCTCAAAAGCAAGCTAAAATAGTAAATTTGCACTTGGGCAAAAACTGGCTCAGTCGTGTGTTTTTGAAATGGGCTTGCTCCTTTTCAAACATTTATAGCCAAATTCAATACTTTAATCGAGAACCGGATTAAAATAAAATCAAATATTCACCAATTAACAATGCTTTTCCCTTTGGTTTCACGTCATTGATACCCTTGAGTGAAACCTTCATTTTTTTATGATATTATGAGTAAAGTAATTGCCATTGCCAATCAGAAAGGCGGAGTTGGAAAGACCACCACAGCCATAAACCTTGCAGCCAGCCTGGCGGTGCTTGAGCACAAGACCCTGCTGATAGATGCCGACCCACAGGCAAATGCCACCTCTGGGGTTGGTTTCGACCCCAAGGTAATAAAAACCAGTATTTACGAATGTATAATTGATGATGTTAACCCCCGCAACATTCTTTTAAACACAAGCACTCCTAATCTCGATTTGATTCCTGCCCACATTGACCTGGTTGGGGCCGAAATAGAAATGATAAATTTGCCCAATCGCGAAATGATGATGCGCAAAGCCATTGACCGGATCAAAGGCGATTACGAGTTTATAATTATCGACTGCTCGCCTTCATTAGGCCTGATAACCGTAAACGCCCTTACAGCATCCGATTCGGTAATAATTCCGGTACAATGCGAGTACTTTGCCCTGGAAGGGTTGGGCAAATTGCTCAACACGATCAAAATTGTTCAGTCGCGCCTGAACCCCAAGCTTGAAATAGAAGGCATTCTACTGACCATGTACGACAACCGCCTTCGGCTTTCCAATCAGGTGGTTGAAGAGGTACGCACCCATTTTCACGACCTGGTTTTCGACACCATTATACAGCGCAACACCAAACTTGGCGAGGCCCCAAGTTTTGGAGAAACCATTATTATGCATGATGTTTTGAGCCGCGGGGCCATAAACTACCTTAACCTTGGCCGCGAAATACTGCAAAAAAACGGTTTGACAAAAATCAATCAATCTGATAAAAACATAGAAGTAGAGTAATGAATGCCAAAAAAAGAGCATTGGGAAAAGGATTAAGCGCCCTTTTAGACCAGTCGGGCATAGAGCCCCAGTCAACATACGATATTGAAAAAGACCTTTTGGCCATTGGCACCATTGGTAAAATATCTTTGGATAGTATAGAGGGCAACCCCTACCAACCCCGCACCGATTTTGATGAAGCGGCCCTTCAGGATCTGGCTGCCTCTATAAAAGAGCAGGGAGTAATACAGCCTGTTACAGTTCGCAAAGGCGACAACGGCACGTTTCAGCTCATTTCGGGCGAACGCCGCTGCAAAGCCTCGCGCATGGCTGGCCTTAACGAGATACCTGCCTATATAATTGCTGCCACCGACAAAGCCATGTTAGAAATGGCAATTGTAGAAAATATTCAGCGCGAAAACCTGAACCCTATCGAAATAGCACTGGCCTACAAACAACTAATTCAGGAGTACGAGCTTACACAGGAAATGCTTAGCGAGCGACTTGGCAAAAGCCGCTCATCTATTGCAAACTACCTGCGATTGCTAAACCTTCCTGGCGAAATTCAGATAGGCCTTCGCCAGGAGCTTATCAGTATGGGTCATGCCCGCGCGCTGGTTTCAGTCGATGAGGTAATGACGCAACTCGAGGTATATCAGGATATTATTGCCCAGGGGCTGTCAGTGCGAGAAGTGGAAGAGATTGTAAAAAACCTTTTAGAGCCCGTATCCGACGAGCAACCCAAATCCACTTCAGCAAAAGCGCCAGAGCAAACCAGTGAAAAATACAAGCAGGTACAAAAGCAACTTTCTGAAATTTATGGCTCTAAGGTTCTTCTAAGAAACAAACCAGGAGGCAAAGGTTCTATTGTCATCAATTTTTCATCCGAAGAAGACCTTGAACGCATTCTGCATTTGGTAAGAAAGTAAAAAGTGCGGCGTGCCCCAGTTAAATGTAAATACGCGGTTTAAAAGATGGCCCTTTCAAAAAAAAGCAGCCCGAATGGTTCATTTTAGCTCGGTGATGCTGGCAATTATTATTATCCATTTTATTTTTGCCAATGAAACCTTAGCACAGCAACCTGCCAACTTTAATAGAGATACTATGTCCTTGCAGGAATTGCAGCCCGAAAACATCAGGGTTCAAAAAATTCGCTCGCCAGGGCGCGCAGCAATGCTCTCAGCTGCTCTTCCTGGCCTCGGGCAGGCCTACAACGGCGTTTACTGGAAAATTCCCATCATTTATGCAGGCTTTGGCGGGGTTGCACTTGCAGTAAATTTCAACAACACCCATTACCAAAATTGGCGCAAGGCATTCATAGCAAAAGTTGATAACAACCCCAACACCATAGATGATTACCCGGCATATAGCGATGCCTCGTTAAAGAGGGCCATGGAGTTTTACAGGCGCAACCTTGAACTCACGTATATTGTTGGGGTTGCACTTTATTTGCTAAATATACTCGATGCAAACGTGCAAGCTCACCTGATGGATTTTGATATTAGTCCAGACCTGGGCTTGCAAATTCAACCAAGCTTTGAGACTTTGCCTGCATTTGCTGGTATAGCTCCTCATTCGGCTGGCCTTAAAATTACTTTCAGATTTTAAAAAATGGAAAGAACATTAAATTTAGCCATTATAGGATATGGCAAAATGGGTCGCGAAATTGAAAAACAGGCAAAGACACAGGGGTATAATGTGGTTTGTGTTGTTGACAATGATAACGACTGGAAAGCATTTCCTAACAAAGCCGATGTAGCACTTGAGTTTACTACACCAGAATCTGCTGTGGGTAATATTTTTCGTTGTTTCGAGGCCGGATTACCTGTTGTTTGCGGCACTACTGGCTGGCATAACCGTCTTGCCGAGGTTAGCATGATCTGTCTTTCTAAAAATCAAACACTTTTTTACGCCTCAAACTTTAGCCTGGGCGTAAACATTTTCTTTGAGCTCAATCGCAAATTAGCCAGTTTGCTTAGCAATTTTGGTCAATACAACCCTTTTATTTCCGAAATTCACCATATTCACAAGCTCGATGCACCCAGCGGAACAGCCATAGTACTTGCCAACGATATTATAGATGAAAATCAGCGTTTCAATGTGTGGAAACCAAAGGAGGAAAGAACCATCGAATCCGAAATTCCCATTGAGTCGCTCAGAATCAATCAGGTGCCAGGCACGCATGTGGTAAGCTGGAAATCTATTGCCGACACCATTGAAATAAAACACAGCGCACATAACCGAAGTGGTTTTGTACAGGGAGCCCTTATGGCCGCTTGTTGGGTGGCCGGCAAAAAAGGCTTATTTACAATGAAAGATTTACTTAACCTTTAAAAACATGCATCATGAGCATTTACATGGTTCTAACAATCCTGTTTTTTTTGGCCTCTTTGGCAGGCTTGTACAAAATTTTTGAAAAAGCAGGAATCTCCGGCTGGAAAGCATTGGTGCCTTTTTTGAATATTTACCACTGGTTGCG
Source organism: uncultured Bacteroidales bacterium (assembly GCA_964348755.1). Taxonomy (GTDB): domain Bacteria; phylum Bacteroidota; class Bacteroidia; order Bacteroidales; family UBA7960; genus UBA7960. Next base: position 13,043 of record CAYGDW010000068.1, read on the forward strand.
CATCATCGGTAAACCCATGTGGTGGTATATTTTTGTTTTGGTTCCGTTTATCAACGTTTTTACCCTGTTGCTCATGGTGGTAGAAACTTTAAAATGCTTTAACAAACATGGCCTGGGTGCTCAAACCCTTGGAGTACTTTTTCCTTTTGCCTACCTGTTTTACCTGGGCTTTACCCCGGCAGAAAAGTACATTCATCCGTCAAAATTGCCCGAATTAAAAAAATCGGCCTGGCGCGAGTGGGCCGACGCAATAATATTTGCGGTGGTGGCCGCTACCATATTGCGCACTTTTATGATTGAAGCCTACACTATACCCACGCCATCAATGGAAAAATCGTTACTGGTTGGCGATTACCTGTTTGTAAGCAAGGTTGCATACGGGCCCAAAATACCAAATACGCCCATAGCGTTTCCGTTTGCCCACCACACCCTACCCTTAACCAAACAAACAAAATCGTATCTCGAATGGATCAGGTTAGGGTATTACCGTTTTCCGGGACTTCGCACCATTAAAAACAACGATGTGGTAGTATTTAATTACCCCGATGGCGATACAGTGGCCCTTGAGAGGCAAAACGAAAGCTACTATGCACTTGTGCGAAACTTAGGACGAGAGCAGGTTTGGCAGAATTATACCGTAACAGCCAGACCGGTTGATAAGCGCGAAAACTACATAAAGCGTTGTGTTGGGATACCGGGCGATACGCTTCAAATAATAAACGGCGAGATTTTCATTAACGGTGCACTGCTACCTGTTCCAAATGGCGTACAGCAAAACTACCAGGTAATGACAGATGGCACGCCAATAGCCCAGCGCATTTTCGAAAGAAACAATATAACCAACTGGGGAATGCCTTCTGCTGGGGTGTATTACATAGAAATGAACCAGGAGGCAGCAAAACAAATTGAGCTGTTGCCAAATGTGGTAAACATAGAAAAGTTTAACAGGCCTGCCGGGCGGTTCGAGCCATATATTTTCCCTCACACTCCATTATTTGCCTGGAACGAAGACAATTTCGGGCCGGTTTACATTCCCAAAAAAGGCACTACGATAGAAATCAACACCCAAAACATTGCCTTGTTTGAGCGAATAATAGATGTGTATGAGCGCAAGGATCTGGAGGTAAAGGACGGCCAGGTATTTATTGATGGATTGCCTGCCAGCACCTACACTTTCGAAATGAACTACTATTGGATGGTTGGTGATAATCGCCACAATTCGGCCGACTCCCGGTTCTGGGGTTTTGTACCCGAAGATCATATTGTAGGCCGTGCCATGTTTGTTTGGCTCTCGCTCGATAAGGAAAAACGATTCCCTGCCAATATCAGGTTTAATAAAACTTTTAGGGTTATTAGGTAAGGTATGCCTTACTGCAGGTGGGTTTAATGCCTTCCTGGCCCAAAAACGAAAGCGACCCAGGCACTTAGGTTCTTTTCGGTTGCCAGCCCATTTGTTAGGGTATAATTGAACAGGGTTGTATGGCCAGTAGTTTTGGTAAAAAATTTCTTTAGCAATATTTCAATACATCAATGCACTGGAAATTTCTAAAAATGCCTGGACGATTCTCCGTTTCATCAGGCATTGCTTAGAGTGTATTCGGGTAATTCATACAAAATAAAATGAGTGAGGGTATAAATAAAATTTTGCCACACTCCACTCTTACCTTTTAAATAAAGCCCTAAACAGCCGCTTATTTTGGCAATAGCCAGGAATAAGGATTAATTAGGGCACAGAAGTGCTTTCCTTATTCATTCCATTGCCCGATTATTGGCGATTAAAATCCTTTATAATGGAGGTTCTGGCGAGTGGCGCAACATTTTATGATTGGGGCGACACCCCAGGCAGCCAGCCCATATGTATGGTTATTGCACAATTTTACCTATATTTTGCCCATTAAAAAAGCCCCAACCAATCGGAAGGGGCTTTGTAAAGATTGGCGACGACATA
>CAYGDW010000069.1:0-14071 GCA_964348755.1 uncultured Bacteroidales bacterium
ACTACGTTCGGAATGACAGTCAGTTAGCTTTTTATTAAGGGGGGTAGGTGGCGGCTTCGCCGCCACCTACCCCCAAATTGCCAAAATCATTGAAAACCCTGTCATTTCGGGCGGAGCGAGAAATCACGTAATTTTTGTCGGCCAGTAGTGATTTTATTACTATATCGGATAAAATTATCTATACTGTGAATATTTTCTGGAAATTATTACCTGGTATGTATTTATTGCAATCGCACTCTGGGGTCGAGCCAGCCGTAAATAATATCTACAGCCATGTTTACAATTACCAGCATAACCGAAATGAGCAGCACTGCGCCCATTACCACGGGGAAGTCGTATGTTTCGAGGGCGCTTACAATCACTACGCCAATACCTTTCCAGTCGAATACGTATTCAACAAAAACGGCTCCTGCCATAAGTGAGGCAAACCAGCCCGAAATTGCAGTAACTACGGGGTTCATTGCATTTCGCAGAGCATGGTGGGTAATGACCCTGTACATACTTAGCCCTTTGGCACGGGCGGTGCGTATGTAGTCCTGAGCCATAACGTTTTGCAGCGAGCTTCGGGTAAGCTCGGTAACCACTGCCAGAGGTCTAATGCCTAAGGTAAATGCGGGTAAAATCAGGTTTTTCCATTCAATATAATCGCCACGTCCGAAGTCATCCACAGCAATCAGGCTGCCAGTCATATTGAGGCCGGTAAAATCGCCCAGCACAAATGCAAAAAGCCATGCAATAATAATGGCTGCAAAGAACGATGGCAGCGACATGCCCAGTACCGAAAACACCATGATGGCTCGCCCCATTGCCGGGCAGTCGTTTATCATGGACACTACACCCAGGGCAATGCCCAGTAGCATGGCAAATATTATTGCCACTGAGGCCAGCAGCAAGGTGTTTGGAAAAGCCTCGCCAAGAATTGAAGTTACCTGGCGATTGCTTTGGTAGCTTCTGCGCAGGTAAGGTTTTTTGATTACCAGCGTATAGCTGCCTGCCGTCACCAGCTTTGATTCCGAATATTTATCGGGGTCGAGAAAAAAGAAGCTCTCCGGATCCTTTTGGTTGTGAATGGAAACGGGTGAAAGGTCGTTGAGGTAATTGAGGTATTGCAGCATTACGGGGCGGTCTAAGCCGAGTTCGCGCTGAATGGCCTGAACCGAGGCAATGTCGGCGCGCTGCCCCAGCATCATACGGGCAGGGTCGCCGGGAAGCACCGTAAACAGAAAAAAAACCACGGTAATCACCCCAAGGAACACCCAAAGGCCATACCACACTCGTCTGGCAATAAATTTAAGCACCTTGCTTCGGTTTTGATAAAAGGCTAATTTTTCTGACCTTCAAGCTCAAGTTTTATTAGGGCAAAAACTGCATAATTCACAATATCGTAATAGTTGGCATCGATGCCCTCCGAAACGAAGGTCTTCCCCTCATTATCCTCAATTTGCTTTATGCGCAACAGTTTCATCAGAATGATATCGGCCAGCGATGACACCCTCATCTCGCGCCAGGCTTCGCTGTAGTCATGGTTTTTGTCGTGCATAAGGCAGCGCGATTTTTCGAAGTACTCGCTCCATTTTTTTGAAGCAACTTCGGGTTCAATCTCGGGCTGGTCAACCACGCCTAGCTCTAGTTGGATAAGCCCCACAATGGCATAGTTTAAAATTCCTATAAACTCGGGCGTAATACCTTCAAGTATTTTTTGTGTACCTTTGCTCTGCAACGACCTAATGCGCTGGGCTTTTATGTAAATCTGGTCGGTTAGCGATGACGGGCGAAGAATTCGCCATGCCGTGCCATAATCTTTCATTTTTTGGGTAAAGATATCAAGGCATATCTTTTTTACCTCATCGTATTGCTGATTTGTATTTTTCATTGAGCCCATCTGCGGGGATTGGTATTTTCTGGTTTTCAAAATTTTAAAATGGCAAAAGATACATTTTTCTGCCCAAAAACAACGCTGAACCTCAGAGGCAAAATTATAAATTTATCCTCACCCATAGTTATGGGTATTATTAATATTACGCCCGACTCGTTTTACGATGGGGGAAAATTTCAGACCACCTGGCAGGTTGTGAAGCATGCTGAGCAGTTGCTACAGGAAGGTGCAGCTATACTCGATTTGGGAGCAGCTTCAACCAGACCTGGCGCGCAACTTATTGATGCTACTGAAGAAAAGGAAAGACTGCTTCCGGTTATTAAAGGCATTTTAAAACGGTTTCCCGATGCCGTACTTTCAGTTGACACCTACCACTCAGAAACGGCCATAATGGCTATAGATGAGGGTGCGCATATTATCAACGATGTTTCGGCAGGCAGTATCGACAAGGCCATGTTTAACACCATTGCCCACCTGCAAGTACCTTACATAATTATGCACATGCAAGGCACACCGGCCAGTATGCAGCAAAGGCCTATTTATAAGGATCTTATTAAAGACATCTCGTCATTTTTCGCCCACCGGATTGCCCACCTCAACAGCATTGGAGTAAGCGACATTATTATTGACCCAGGTTTCGGATTTGGCAAAACCCTGGAACACAACTACAATTTGCTAAACCAACTCGATTTTTTCAGAATATTTGAATTGCCCTTGTTGGTTGGAGTTTCGCGCAAATCTATGATAAACCAGGTGCTGGGCACCAAACCCGAAGATGGCCTTAATGGCACTACAGTGCTAAATACCATTGCCCTGCAAAAAGGTGCCAATATTCTTAGGGTTCACGATGTGCGCCAGGCTGTTGAAGCTATAAAAATTGTGAAGATGTTGAAAACTCAGAGCGAAATAAGTTAATTTTATCAGGAGAAACCTACTTGTATGGCCCAGTTTTTCATCCCAGCATTTCTGCAAATACGCCTTTTAGACATTATTGATATATTTCTGGTTGCAACCTTGCTTTACCAGTTGTATTTGCTTATACGGGGAACGGGCGCTTTGAATATTTTTCTTGGCATCTTGTCTATTTACCTGATATGGTGGCTGGTGCGTATTTTTGAAATGGAGCTGCTTACCGCTATTCTCGGGCAGTTTATCAGCGTGGGTGTGCTTGCCCTAATTATAGTTTTTCAGCCAGAAATACGTAGGTTTTTATTGATTTTTGGAAAACAAAGTTTTATCAACAAACCTTCGCGTCGGTTTTTAAACAGATTTATACATTTTGAGGAACCAATTTTGCTCAATATTTCGCCCATTGTAAATTCGTGCCAGCGCTTTTCTGAGACCCGCACCGGCGCCCTGATTGTGATAACCAAAGAAAATAACCTGGGATTTTTTGTTGAAACTGGCGAACTGATTGATGCCCGAATATCGGAACAACTGCTCGAAAACATCTTTTTCAAAAACAGCCCGCTACACGATGGGGCAGTAATCATAACCAGTAACCGCATAAAGGCTGCCCGCTGTGTATTGCCGGTTTCAGAAAACCCGGCATTCCCTGCCACTCTGGGGCTACGCCACAGAGCGGCGGTTGGCATTACCGAGCAATCAGATGCCATTGCAATTGTTGTAAGCGAACAAACCGGCAAAATTTCGGTAGCCAAAGGCGGAGAAATCAAAAAAAATCTGAAGCCTGTTCAGTTGAAAGAATTTCTTGCCAGGGAAATCGGAATTCAGCAAACAGCCACGGACAAAGAGCCAGCAATAACCCCAGAATCCTCAGAGTAATGTAAAATTTCCTGCAAATATTGCCCAAAAACTTCGGAAATTTATCAAAAACTAAAAAAAGGGAAGCTGACAATCCGATTTCTTAAAATTTTTTGCTCACAACCAGCAACTCAACTCTCAACTTCCTTCTTTTCAATAAACCTTAGAATTTCAGGCATATTACCCGGGTGCACCCACAATGCATCAGGGTATCGTTTAAACCATGTAATTTGCCTTTTTGCGTAGCGACGGGTGTTTGTTTTAATTTTCTCAACAGCTTCCGAAAGCTTGTATTTTCCAGAAATCCAATCGAATATTTCTTTATATCCCACTGTATTTAGGGCATTCAGGTGCTTGAGTCTGAAAAAACCAATGGCTTCTTCAATAAGTCCGTTTACCACCATTTGGTCAACGCGGGCATTTATACGCCCAAAGAGTTCAGGCCGGGGTCTGTCAACCACAACGGTTTTTATTTTAAACGGGCGTGAATTTGGATTGTGTGTTCGCAATTCCGAGATTTTTTTTCCGGTAGTAAGAAAAACCTCTATGGCCCTTTTCATTCTGTTGGGATTTGCCAGATCTACCTGTTGGTAAAAAACCGGATCGGCATTTTTCAAAAACCCTCTTAGTGCTTGAAGGCCGCCGTGGCGGAATATCTGATCTACCTCCTTACGAATTTCAGGATCGACCGGGGGCAAATCGTCAATTCCCTTGCACACTGCATCGATATAAAGCCCGGATCCGCCAGTAAGCAAAACAAAATCGTGGTTTTTAAAAAGTTGATTAATAATGGCAATGGCTTGCTGCTCGTAGGCCGACACGTTGTAGTAATCATAAACCGACAGGTGCCCTGCAAGGTGGTGTTTTGCAAGTGCAAGTTCCGGGGGTGTAGGGGCGGCGGTTCCGATTTTTAGTTCGTGGTAAAACTGCCGGGCATCTGCCGACACTATTTCGGTTTGCAGATGCCCGGCCAGTTCAATGCTAAGGTTTGTTTTTCCGCACCCGGTGGGGCCGGCAACAACCACCAGGGTTTTATCAGTACTTTTCGGGGTCGATGTCACCTGTGCCGCCGATTTCTTCATCGTCCAAAAAATCATCCTCTTCAAATAACTTCAGGTCTTCCGCATCGTATTGTTCCTCGCCGAAGCCCAAATCTAAGACAGGGTCAGAGCCAGTTAACAAGTGTGCTTTTGCAAAAAGTTCGCGGGGCACTTCTCCCTGGGTTTTTGCCACGTGCGGGTAGGTTACTTTGGCATTGGCCGGAACTATCTTTAACAATTCGAGGTAGAAGGTAAAATAGTTGAGGTAATCATACACATACAAAAGTTTTTGATGCGGGTCATCAATAAAGTCGTTAAGCACGGCATCCTTCATTACCAACATTTTTTCTTCATACTCCTGATCAGGATTTTCAGGGCGGTCTTCGGGGTTCATGTCGATGAGCGAAATTTCACGCTTTTTGCGAAAACGTGAGTCTGTAATAAAAAATGAAGACAACATACTTTTGTTGAGGCCGAGGTTTTCGACAATGGCATTGTGGAAATCTTCAAAGGTCTGCTCAGACTCTATCTCGAATTCGCGCAGAAACTCGTCCTGATCTTCAAATGTAAGTTTAAAACGGTAAATATGCATAAAACATTAATTCTAATTCATTGCAAGAAAACTGCAAACTTATTTGTTTGGGCAAATTTAATTATTTTGAAAATGCAGCCGGGCTAAGTCCTAATTTTTTTCCTTCGCTTAGCATCAATTCCCAGGCCGCAAGCCGTTCGTTTGGAATATTGCCTTCGAGAATTGCCTCGCGAATGGCAGTTTTTATTAATCCAACCTCGTGACAAGGCTTCAGGCCAAATGTGTTCATAATATCGTCGCCCGTTACAGGTGGTTGCCAGTTTCTGAGGCGGTCGGTTTCTTCAATTTCTTTGAGTTTGCGTCGTACCAGATCAAAGTTTTTCAGGTACTTTTTTACTTTATCGGCATTTCCCGAGGTAATGTCGGCCTGACACAGCAGCATAAGGTCGTCAATATCGTTACCGGCCTCAAACAGCAATCGCCTTACGGCAGAATCGGTTACAATGCTTTCGCTGAGCACTATTGGGCGCAAATGAAGCAATACCAATTTTTTAACGTATTTCATTTTTTCATTCAGCGGAAGCTTAAGTCTTTTAAAGATATTTGGTACCATTTTGCTGCCCAAAAACTCGTGACCATGAAATGTCCATCCTGCCACTGTATCGAAACGCTTGGTGGGGGGTTTAGCAATGTCGTGAAGCAGTGCGGCCCATCGCAGCCATAAATCATCAGTATTGGGGGCCAGATTGTCGAGCACCTGCATTGTGTGCAGCAGGTTATCCTTATGAGCCTTGCGGTTTGCAATTTCTACCCCTTTCATTGCTTCAAGCTCCGGAAAGAAGTGTTGCAGCAAGCCGGTTTCGTGCACCTGCAGTAAGCCTTTGCCGGGCTTACTTGTTAGCATTATTTTATTAAATTCGTCCATTACCCGCTCAATAGAAACTATTTTAATACGGTGGGCGTAACGTTTTATGGAGTGGAGCGAAACCGAATCGATTTCGAAACCGAGCTGGGCCGAAAACCTGAGTGCGCGCATCATCCTCAATGGATCGTCAGAATAGGTAATGTCGGGATCGAGGGGGGTGCGCAACAATTTTTGATTTAAATCGAATTGCCCCATGAATGGGTCGGTCAGAAGACCAAAATCGAATTTGTTTAAGCTAATAGCCATTGCATTTATTGTAAAGTCGCGTCGGCTTATGTCATCAATCAGGCTGCCATTTTCAACAATGGGTTTTCTTGAGTTGAGCCGGTATGACTCCTTTCGTGCGCCAACAAACTCAACTTCCAAATCGGCCCAGCGCAGCATGGCAGTGCCAAAGTTTTTAAAAACTTTGAGTTTGCCGGCCAAATGCGACCTTTTTGCTACTTCTGTGGCTAATTCAATGCCACTGCCCAGCACCACAATATCAATATCTTTCGACTCGCGATTTAAAAAGAGGTCTCTAACCCAGCCTCCAATTACATAGGCCGGAGTACCCATTTGGTTTGCAACTTCCGAAATGAGCAAAAAAAGAGGATGATTTAATTTTTCTTTCAAGAATAATATTAGTTACGCAGTACCTTTATTTCACCATTTTGAGTAATACAAACTATTGTAGAAGGCTTCGGGCGGTTTATCCGGTTTCGGTTTGCAACCACCACATAGTCAACGCCATTAATAATTTCATTAGAAATTTTACTGAATGAAATCGGGACCGGATCTCCCTCGAGGTTTGCCGAGGTAGAAATAAGGGCTTTGCCGAAGGCTTTCAGCAGTTTTTGACAAAACTCGTCTTGTGGAATCCGGATGGCAATTGTATTATCTTCTGCTGCCACATGTTTTGCCAGGTTACGGGCTCCCTGATAAATTATGGTAATTGGGTCTTTAATGCTTTCAATAAAGTCTAAGGCCACTTCAGGAAAATCATTGACGTATTGGAGCAGGGTTTCAACCGATCCGACTAGTATTATAGGCGATTTGCGCTGCCCGCGGCCTTTAAGGTCAAAAACCTTGTTAACAGCCTTTGCATTTGTGGCATCGCAGCCAATACCCCAAATAGTATCGGTTGGGTAAAGTATAGTACCACCCAGATTAAGCACCTCCACCACCTTTTTTATTTCGTCTTCCATCATATACACAAGGTAACCTCATTTGCCCCTGAGTAAAACTCTTACCACCAAACGGCATACAACAAAGTTACAAAAAGCGCAAACAAGATTTTGGACCAGCCCGGCATTAATTTCAGGCCAACAAGGTTTGTCATATCTTAGGGTGGTTAAACAGGCGCAAACCACTCTTAAACTGCCACACTGAATTGCCTCAGGGCATCGTTCAGACTAGTTTTGCGGTTGGTGCTTTCTTTTCTTTTACCAATAATCAGAGCACAAGGCACCTGGTAGGTACCTGCACCAAATTCTTTGGGTATTGTTCCGGGTATTACCACCGATCGGGCTGGCACCCGGCCGGTAAATTCGACGGGTAGTTTGCCGCTCACATCAATAATTTTGGTAGAGGCAGTAAGCACCACGTTTGCTCCGAGTACAGCTTCGTATTCGATATGCACACCTTCTACCACAATGCAGCGCGATCCCACAAAGCAGTTGTCTTCAATTATAACCGGGGAAGCTTGCACCGGTTCGAGCACACCGCCAATTCCAACGCCTCCGCTCAAATGCACATTTTTGCCAATTTGGGCGCAGCTACCTACTGTGGCCCAGGTATCGACCATTGTGCCGCTATCAACATAAGCCCCAATGTTTACATAAGAAGGCATTAGAATAACATCGGGCGCCAAAAAAGCCCCGTACCGGGCAATGGCATGAGGCACCACACGCACACCCTGCTTTTTGAATTCTCTTTTAAGCGGTATTTTGTCATGAAATTCAAATGGGCCCACCTCAATGGTTTCCATTTGCCTTAGAGGGAAATATAGAATTACGGCTTTTTTAACCCAGTCGGTTACGACCCACCCCTGATTTTCGCGTGTTGCCACCCGAATTTTGCCCTTGTCCAAAAGCTCAATAACAGTGGCTATATTTTCCTGAACCTGCGTATCCTTTAAAAGGCTGCGGTTTTCCCACGCTTGTTCTACACTTAATTTTAGTTCGCTTAGGTTTTCCATTTTAGGGTATATTATCGGGTGCAAAAGTAATAAATTGCAGATGCCTTACTCAATTTTCAGTACCCAAACGTGCTCGCCGTGTTTTTTCAAACTGGCCGGAATGCTTACCTCCAGGTCATTCCCCATTCGCTTCGATCTAAGATTGCGGTTGCTCCCAGGCATTTTTATGAATTTAAAATTTCGTTTACCAAAACTATTCAGCAACACTGCATTTTCGGGAAAATCGAAAAAGAACACAAAAACCGTTTTCCCGTCTTTGGATTGGGTAAACCTTATTTTTTCGCCTTGAGCGAAAGTATCAAAACGGCGGGTTCCATAAATGGCCTCTCCGTTGGCCTGCATCCATTTACCAATACCTTCGAGGCGGTTGTAAGCTTCGGGAGCCAGTGTGCCATCGGGGGCAGGGCCAATATTGAGCAGAAAATTGCCTCCTTTACTTACCACATCAACAAGTTTTTCAATCAAATCGTCGGGGGTTTTATACACATCGTTGGGGGTATAGCTCCAGCTGCTGGCCATGGTCATACATGTTTCCCAGGGGTATGGAAGGCCTTCGGCTGGTATATGCTGCTCGGGGGTGAGATAATTTTGAAAAATTCCCGGAACCTCGCGGTCAACCACTAAAAGCCCGGGTTGCTTCAGGCGGGCTTTTCTAACAAGTTCGGCCATATTTATATCCTGGCTTTGCGGGTTGCGCGCCCATCGGCTGCCTTCGTGCCGGGCAAGCAAATAGTTTTGAACTTCATGTTCTGTAGTAGGCCGTACCCAGCCCCCATCGAGCCAAAGGATATCGACCCTGCCGTAATTGCTAATAAGCTCATCGATTTGGTTGTGCGCAAATTCAACAAACTTTTGCCAGCGCTCCGGGTGCTTTTCAATTGAGTAATTGGCATTGCGGTCGGTTGGCGGAAAATGCCTCCACCAGTAATAATCGCTGTTCCAGTCGGGCTTCGAAAAATAGGCTCCTGTCCAGAAACCCTGGTTGCGAAAAGCATTAAAAATTTCGAGGGTAATGTTGCTTTTGGGATTTGACGAAAAGGGGGTGTTTGGGCTTGTTATGCGATAGTCGGTATATTTGGTATCGAACATTGAAAAGCCATCGTGGTGCTTGGTGGTAAAAACTACGTATTTCATTCCTGCAGCGCGGGCAGCTTTGGCCCATTTTCCCGGGTCGAATTGCACGGGGTTAAATGTGTATTGCAGGGCTTCGTATTGTTTTACATAATCGTAATAGTTGTCGCTAATTCCCGGTTTACGTCCACCAGATGCCCAACTGAGGTCTTCGGGGCAAATTGACCAACTCTCCACAATACCCCATTGGCTGTAGGGGCCCCAGTGCATCAGCAATCCAAACTTCAAATCCTGCCACTGCTCAAGGCGCTTACCAACCTGAGGATCGGGATCGGGCACATATCGCCTTTCCTGTCCAAACAGCAAACTGCTAAGCAAAATGGCAAGTAACCCTAAAAGAATAGTTTTTTTCATACAGTATTTTTTAAAATTATTCCAGATAAAAAATTTGCAAATAAAACATTTCGATTTTGGATTTAGCATTCCGGCTGCTTCAAGGTCTTACACCGGCAAAATTGGCATACTTTTGTTCAATATTGGGAGGGTTTGGTGAAACCCCCGCTCCTACCGGGCCTATCTGAACCAAAATTATTTAAGCCAATTTCACTTTGGCGCAAAGGATGCTCAAATTATTTAACCTGACAAATATTCCGCAATTTTCTACTTTTCGGCCACCACCAACATTTCAAAATCTTCGGTAGTAAGCTTGTCATTGCGGCTAAAGGCGCCCAATTTGGCCCCGAAAATATCTATCTTATTAAATTTCAATGACTTAAGAAGCCATGTAATTTCTGATGGAACATAATACCTCTCGTTGCACTCCAACTCCCTTATGGTTCCATCATCATCTTCAATAATGGTAATGTTGTGGTCGCGAAAAGTCATCAAATCAAAACTCAGGCCTTCATATTGGGCATTGCCTGCACCAGGGTTTTTATCCATAAAATCTTTGACAGAATTAAACAGGGGGAAAAGTCCGTTTAAGGTGGTAAAAATCAGTTTTCCGCCTTTTTTTAAGGCTCTTGCAGCTCCCTGCAGTATCTGAAAGTTCATTTCGTCGGTTTCCATAAGTGGGAAAGCACCCTCGCAAATCATTATTGCAAGGTCAAATTCCTCAAGAAACAAAAGATTGCGGGCATCCATTTTTCTGAAATCAATATTTAGGCCTTCAGCCCTGGCTTTTTCGGCAGCCATTTGTAACTGGTTGTCCGACAAATCGACACCGGTTACAGAATACCCGCGTTTTGTGAGTTCTATGGCATGCCGGCCGGTGCCGCACCCAATATCAATTATTTTTATGCTTTTGTCTAAACCGGCCTCCATTTCAATAAAATCGCATTCGCCAAGGGTACCAAAAACAAAATTCTCCTTGTCGTAACTTTTTGAATAATTTTCAAAAAGGGTTTCGTACCATTTTTTCATCTGTATTGTTCTTACATTTTTGTGTTAATCTACACTCCGTAGCATATACCTTCAAAAATTTGCAGCACCCGATAAATTACTTCGGATTTTGTATCCTGTTAAAAAACTCTTTTTGAAGGTCTTCAAGTGCATTGCTGTTTTTAAAATCTCTGATAAGCCGGGCCAACTGGTCTGACTGGTACTCGAGGGTTAGCTCGCCCAGCTCGGTTTTGCCATAGCTGCCATCGCCATGGTAATGATTTGGGAAACTGGCATACCACCAAAACCCTGATGTTTGGTTTTTGAGGCTTGCCAGGCGGTCAAGATCTTCGCCCGATTCGAGCCTGGCCCTGTCAGGATGAACCAGATCGGGGCGGGTAGCCAAAACCAACGATGTTTCAAGCTCGCCGGCATGGCCGGTTGGGGCAAAACTCCGAAAATGAGCACTTTGCTTTTGCCTGAACTCTTGGTCGGCAATAGGGCTAAACAATATAACCGAATAATCTTTTGGCCTATTTAATTGACTGATAAGGAAGTAATTCAGAAAGGCGCTGTTTCCGCCATGCCCGTTTACCAGAATAATTTTTTTAAAGCCATTGCGCGAAAGCTCATTGAGGGTTTCCTGTAGCACAAGCCAAAGTAGCTCAGGGCTATATGCGATGGTGCCTGGCTGATGCTTAGCTTCATTTATTTGTCCGAAATAATATTCAGGAAATACCAGCGCATATTCCTTTTTGGCAGCTCTTAGCACCAACTCCCTTACCACAATCAGATCGGTGCCTAATGGCAAATGCTGTCCATGCTTTTCGAAAACCCCAAGCGGAATTACGCACACTCCGCCTGACTTTTCGGCTGCTTTTACAAAATCGGCTGCGGTAAGCTCTTCAAGTTTTACCGGAAGTGTGTTGGCATTAGGTTGCTGAGCAATTCCAAATGTTCCGGAAAGGAAAAGAATAAAATATACTGTCAAACGAATTTTTATTACCATTGTTCAGTTTTTTAGGTTTTACAAATTTTAATTTAACTCCTCGGCCATGCTTTTGAGCAATTGCTTTTGGTGGTCGCCAAAATACTGCCAGAACATAATACCACGCAGTCCTTTTTCTTTTACAAAGCGGGCTTTATAGCCAATTGACCGGGGGTTTTCGTAAGTAATAAAAACCCTTTCGGTGGGATTCCACAGGTATGGGGCTTTTGCATTGTTATCCCAAAGCTGCTGGTAAGCAGGGTTATTCAGATAATTATTGACAATACTGTAGTAATTCAGGTTTACTGAGGTCATTCCGATTCCGGGCTGGCCAAGGCCATTATTTGCAGGGTTCACATCGTACCAGCCACGGCCGTAGAAGGCAACTCCTATAAGCAATTTATTGTTGTCAATGCCAATACTATTAAAAAGTTCGACGCTGCTGGCTGTTGACATTGCCTGGGGGTTAAATGCGGGCATTAACAGGTTTGTATGATGCCCTGTTGTGTTGCCCCACTCGCCCACAAAGTCGTAGGTCATTATATTTATAAAGTCGAGATAATCAGCTACCACATCCATTTGGGTATTGTCGAGAAAACCCTGAAACGATGCCGCGGCAATGGTAAGAAGGTAGTGTTTTTTACCACCTCCGAGTTTATCGAGGGCCTGGCGGCATTCGCGCAGCAGGGCAGTAAAGTTTTGCTTGTCTTCGGGCCGGTGAATGTTGTTGTTGCCGGGCAAACCCGGATACTCCCAATCCAGATCCAGGCCGTCGAGGTTATGCCGTTTCAGAAATTCCACAGCACTGTTAATAAATACAGCCCTGCTTTGTGGGGTAAGAGCCATATCAGAAAAGCCACCCGACCACCCCCAACCACCAACCGAAACCAGCAATTGAAGTGAGGGATTTTTTTCTCTGATCTGGCGCAAAACTGCAAAGTTTAGGCTGTCGTTGGGGTAGCCCTCAACCATGCGCCCATCAATTATGTTTGCAAAAGCGTAATTAATGTGGGTCAGCAGGCTACCGTCAACTTCAGAAGCATCCATTATCCGGTTTCCCGGAAAAACATAAGCAATAATATAATTACCTGATTCGGTTTTGTCAAGGTTGGAGTTCTTTGGCCCGCAAGAGCATAAAATCACCGCGAGGATAGCAGCAATAATTGTAAAAGATTTCTTCATGGTATTTTTTTTTGACTTCATTTTTTATTTGAGAATAACCAGGGAAGCAATTCGGGTTCCTGAAACACATAATCCCATGCATTATGGCCCACCTCTGGATAAATGGTCAGTTTTACACCGACGCCCGCTTTCTTAAAGGCTTCAACCATTTTTACAGAAAGTTCGGGAACCACCACCAGGTCTTTATCGCCGTGAAATACCCAAACATTTACACAACTTACCTTTGGGTTGATTACCTCAGGATTTCCGCCGCCACAAATCGGGAATGCCGCGGCAAAAAGCTGGGGCATGCGGTAAAGCAGTTCAAATGTACCCATACCCCCCATCGAAAGTCCACCCACATAAATACGCTGCTTGTCAACATACTCTTTTTCAAGAAGCCAATGAAGCAGTTTAATGGCCAGTGCCATTGAAGGTGTAGGATTGGCCGTAGGGTCGAACGAGAAATTACGTTGTCCGTCCTGATCGAAACTTACCTTTATATTTGCCCAGAAATCGCCTTCGGCGCATTGCGGAAAAACCACTATTGCCGGAAATTTTGCCCTGTTTTCTGCAGAACCGAAAAATGAAGCACCATGCACCAACTGCTTATGGTTGTCGTTGCCACGCTCGCCCGCACCATGCAGCATGAAAATAAGGGGGTATTTGGCAGTAGCATCAAAATTTTCGGGCAACATAATGCGGTAAGGAATGCTGCCCTGATCGGCAACAAAAACTTCGGCCTGGTAAAGCTCATTTTGCTGACCAATTAATGGGCCTGGACTAACTAAAATAAAAATAGTAAAACACAAAATCGTGGTTCGGGCTAATAAAATCTGAGATTTCATATTTTTATAAGGTTAAATGATTTGGCAAATAAATTTACAATAATCCTGATTAAATATAAATTAATTATTTACAGAAACATGCCGTATGCCTTAAATATTTTCAAAATTGGCCAGCCTTATTCAGGTAGGGGCCCTACCTATCACCTATTATGTTGCAGGTTTATTCGCTTTGCTCATGAACTCGCTTCGCCCGGCTCAGATTACTGAATATGCCCGAAACCTTGGGATTACAGATTACTATTGTCCAACACGGTAAAAAAGGGTAGAATTTTATGCATGAAATTCCTCACTACGTTCGGAATGACAG
>CAYGDW010000070.1:0-13755 GCA_964348755.1 uncultured Bacteroidales bacterium
AATTAATAATCAGAAGCTACCAACATAAGTCCTTTTTTTAAAAAATTAAAACCAACAACATGAATGCACAGGAAAAAATCATTGAGGCAATAAAAAATTCAGGTAAGCCAATGCGTCCGGGCGAAATTGCCGATGCTGCCGGATTGGACAAAAAAGAGGTGGAAAAGGAAATAAAAAAGCTTAAAACAGCCGGTAAGATTTTCTCACCCAAAATGTGTTTTTACGACATTCAGAAGTAGAAAAAGGCAGCCTGGTTAAATTTATTTTTCGCAAATCCAAAGTGCGGCAACTCCGCCCAGTAATTGACTGTAGGTTACTTTGCCAAATCCTGCCTTAAGCAGGATTTTTTTCATTTCTTCGGGGGTATAGAAATCCGATGCCGAGTTGGCCAGGTATTGATAGGCTTCTCTATGGCCTGAGAGCAGTCCACCCAGGGGTGCCGTAATGTATTTCATTTGGGCATGGAATAATTTTCGCACAATTGGGTTGTCGGGCTGGCTGGTTTCCACTGCCACAAACTGCCCGCCGGGGCGCAGCACTCTAAGTATTTCGGAAAAGAATTTGCCAGTATCTGGATTTTTGTATGTTAGGTTTCTAAATGCGTAGGCTATTCCTATCCCATCGAAGTAGTTGTTGGCAAAAGGCATATTGGCTGCATCGCCATAGCGGAAATCAACGCCGCTGATATTGCGTTTTATGGCTTTTTGGCGGGCAAGCTCGAGCATGGGTTTGCTAAAGTCGAGGGCAAAAATCTCGGTTCCGGGGCTTGAATTCTTTTTTAATCGAAGGGCCAAATCGCCGGTGCCTGTGCACAGATCGAGCAATCTTTTGGGTTGAGTGCTAAGCAAGTGTTTTGTGGCTTTTTTGCGCCAGTTTTCGTCAAATCGCAGGGTAAGCACCCTGTTTAGCAAATCGTATTTGGGGGGCACCGACATAAACATTTTTTGCAGCGGCCTGAAGGGATTTTTTTCAGAAGGTTCCATTATAAGTAGATTGATAATATGACTGCGATTCGAATTTCTGTTCCGGAATAAAACAACAAAAGGTCTTTTTGGTTTCAGGCCAATGAAGTTTTAGGTTTTCTTTTTAATGCTGGCCGTTGGGCAAGGGCGTAAGGTATTTCCAAAAGATCGCGGATAACAACTGAAGCGCACACGCAACCAAAAATTGCAGGCAAGTATGAAATTGTTCCGGCCGAAGTTTTTTTGTTTGGCTCATTTTCAATAAACAGTAACGAATCGGGGCAAACGGGCTCTGTTGAAAAAACGGCCTTAAAGCCTGTATTAACGCCGAGTTTGCGGAGGTTTTTCCTGATCTGGTTTGCCAATTTGCATTGATAAGAGTTTGCAAAGTCAGCAACCATAACTTTTGCCGGATCTAACCTTCCGCCTGCGCCCATCGAACTTACCAATGGAATTCCGCTGCTTACAACGTGGTGAATAAAGAAAATTTTCGGACTAACGGTATCTATGGCATCTACAACATAATCGAAAGGCTTGTTAACCACTTGCCTGGTAACATCGTCGCGTAGAAATACATCATGCACAACAAGGTTGAGTGTTGGGTTAATATCTAATAGTCGCTGTGCCATAATTTCAACTTTTCGCTGCCCTTGTGTTGAGTGCAGGGCAAGGAGCTGGCGGTTTCGGTTCGAGGGGGTTACGCGGTCGCCATCGGCAATTGTAATATTGCCTATACCCGCCCTGCAGAGCATTTCGGCTGCATATGCCCCTACCCCTCCCAATCCGGCAACAAAAACATGCGCGGACATAAGCTTTTCAAGGTTTTCGGTCTTAATCAATAGTTCGGTTCGTTCCTGCCAGTATAATGCGCTCATAAATATTTCTGCTGACAAAAGATTTTATTGAATCTGTTTAAAATGCGCTCGCTAATTACCTCTACGCCGATGTGTTTAATATGTGCTGCCCTTCGATACAGAACCTCCACGTCGATACCTGAATCATCAGTTTCAAGAAAAAAGTCATCGATTCCCAGACTTATCATGCTGTGAGCGGATCGGCTATGGTCGTTAAGCAGCGAAGGGCCAAACGAGAGCAGGCACCCGGCATTTAGGCATTGCCTTGCCAATTGGGCCGAGCCGGCAAATCCGTGAAAAATCCAGGGCTGGGATGCAGCCATGCTTTTGCGCAACACAAGGATTTCCTGAAAAGCCCTTACACAGTGTACTACCAATGGCAATTGAAATTCTTCTGATACCCTTATATGTACTTTAAAAACCGCCTCCTGGTATTCGAGAGGAAGCTCAATTGACTTGTCAATTCCTGTTTCGCCTATGGCTTTTACATGCTGGTAACCCGCAGCAAACCGCAATTGCTGATTAAGCAGCCCGAGGTCTTCATTGCTATTTACCTGCCACGGATGCAAACCTACCGAAAAAAACTGACCTTTTTCGTTCGGGTAGTTGTGGATATCGGCAAGAGAAATATTTTGCAATGAAACAACCCCGACTTTTGCTGGTTGATGCGTATGCAGGTCGATAAAAAAAATGCCCTTGTTCATTAACACAAAGTTAAGAATTAAGAATTGTCATTTTTTCCTTTGTAAAAATCTATAAAAATTCTTTAAATTTGTACTCTTTTTTGAAGCCTGTTTTAGGCATAACTCAAATAAAATCAGCATTATAAGCAAAATTTACAATTTCACTGTTCAATTATATTAAAATTTTAAACACAATTAAAATGGACAAAAAAAGTAACATGGTTGATCACATTACTGAGGCCATCTTAAAGAATAAGAAAGTATATTTCTTTGGAGGCGAGCGTGCTGATGGCGATTCGACCCTTCGCAACCTTTTGGGAGGCAAAGGGGCTAATCTGGCCGAAATGGTTAATTTAGGTGTGCCCGTACCTCCGGGATTTACTATAAGCACAGAGGTTTGCACTCTTTATAATGCAAAAGGCCGCCAGTTTGTAATTGAACATATTAAGGCCGAGGTAGAGGAAAATATGCGCCGGGTTGAAAAGGAAATGGGCGCAGGTTTTGGCGATAGAAACAACCCGCTTCTAATGTCTGTTCGTTCGGGTGCGAGGGCCTCAATGCCCGGCATGATGGATACCGTTTTGAACTTAGGGCTTAATGAGGCTACCCTCGAAGGTTTGGGAAAGAAAACAGGCAATGAGCGTTTTGTTTGGGATTCGTACCGCCGCTTTGTACAAATGTATGGTGATGTGGTTATGGACATGAAGCCTAAAAGCAAAGAAGATCATGACCCATTTGATGAGATTATGGATCATCTGAAAGAGGAAAAAGGCGCAAAAACTGACCAGGATCTCACCACCGACGACCTTAAGGAATTAGTAAAGCGTTTCAAAAAGGCAGTAAAGAATGTTACCGGTAAAGATTTTCCTGAAGATCCGTGGGAGCAACTTTGGGGCTCGGTAATGGCTGTTTTTGAGTCATGGAACAATCCCCGTGCAACATACTACCGCAAAATGCATAATATCCCAGCCGAATGGGGTACAGCTGTTAATGTACAGGCTATGGTTTTTGGCAATATGGGCGAGACATCGGCCACAGGCGTTGCCTTTACGCGCGATGCCGCAACAGGCGAAAACATTTTCAATGGTGAGTACCTGGTAAATGCCCAGGGCGAAGATGTTGTAGCCGGTATTCGCACTCCCCGCGAAATTACAAAAGAAGGCTCGCTGCGCTGGGCCAAACTGCAGAGCGTTTCTGAAGAAATTCGCCGCAATGAATTTCCCTCGCTCGAAGAGCTTTTTCCAGACCTTTTCCGCCAGCTAAACGAGCAACAAAACAAGCTTGAACAGCATTACCGCGACATGCAAGACCTTGAGTTTACCATTCAGGAAGGCAAGCTTTGGATGCTGCAAACCCGCAATGGCAAGCGCACCGGCCCTGCCATGGTAAAAATTGCTATGGACATGATGCGCGAAGGAATGATTACTGAGGAAGAAGCTGTCATGCGCGTGGAGCCCAACAAACTCGATGAGTTGTTGCACCCTGTTTTCGATAAAAACGAACTGGCCAAAGCCAAGGTGCTGGCCAAAGGCTTGCCTGCCTCACCAGGTGCCGCTACAGGCAAAATTGTTTTCTTTGCCGATGATGCAGCAGAATGGGTAAAAAATGGCGAAAAGGTTATTCTGGTTCGTGTTGAAACCTCTCCTGAAGACCTTGCAGGTATGGATGCTGCCCAGGGCATTCTGACAGCACGGGGTGGTATGACCTCACACGCTGCCGTAGTAGCCCGTGGTATGGGTAAGTGCTGCGTATCGGGTGCCGGAAACTGCCACATTAATTACAAAACCCGCACCATGACTATTGATGGAGTGGTATTTAATGAAGGCGACTCTATTTCTCTCAATGGTTCGACAGGCGAGGTAATTGCAGGTAAAATTAAAACGGTTACCCCAGAAATGAGCGGCGATTTTGCCGACCTTATGGAACTGGCACAAAGGCATACTCGTATGTATGTTCGCACTAACGCCGACACCCCAAAAGATGCAAAAATTGCACGTGAATTTGGCGCAAAAGGTATTGGCCTATGCCGCACGGAGCACATGTTCTTCGAAGGCGACCGCATAAAGGCCATGCGCGAAATGATTCTGGCCGACGACGAAGCCGGACGCCGCAAAGCTTTGGATAAGCTTTTGCCTATTCAGCGTGCTGATTTTGAAGGCATTTTTGAAGCCATGCAGGATTTGCCCGTAACCGTACGCCTGCTCGATCCGCCGTTGCACGAGTTCTTGCCACACGAGCCTGAAAATCAGGCTGAAATGGCCAAAGAAATGGGCATTACTCCCGAACAGGTAAAATTTAAAGTTGACTCGCTGCACGAATTTAACCCAATGCTTGGTCATAGGGGATGCCGCTTGGGCAATACCTATCCGGAAATTTCGGAGGTACAGGCACGCGCAATTATGGAAGCTGCCGTAAACCTTAAGAAAAGGGGCATTAATGCCATTCCCGAAATCATGATCCCGCTAACAGGCACCTACGAGGAAATGAAACTTCAGGAAGATATTGTAAGGGAAACCTGCGAAAAGGTTCTTGAAGAAAACAACATTCGGGTTGAGTACCTGGTTGGGACCATGATAGAAATTCCGCGCGCAACCCTAATTGCTGATAAGATTGCCGAAAGCGCCGAATTCTTTTCATTTGGTACCAACGACCTAACTCAGATGACATTCGGCTACTCGCGCGACGATGCCGGCCGTTTCCTACCCGTTTACCTGGAAAAAGGGCTGCTGAAGCACGATCCATTCCAGGTTTTGGACCAGGAAGGTGTGGGCCAGTTGGTAAAGATTGCCATTGAACGTGGCCGCCAGGGTCGTCAAGGCCTTAAAATTGGCATTTGCGGCGAGCATGGTGGTGAACCCACCTCAGTTGAGTTCTGCCACCGCGTTGGCATGGACTATGTAAGCTGCTCGCCATTCCGCGTGCCAATTGCACGTTTGGCAGCTGCACAGGCTGTAGTACGCGAAAACCTGGCCAAAAAAGGCACTGCTGCTTATTCTACGGCATAAAACTGAATTATAACCAATTCCAAAAGAGGTTGTCTCAAACGAGCCAGCCTCTTTTTTTTGGGGTGTGGCGTTAACAGGAGGAGTTTGGTTGGGGTATCAGGTTGGGGGTTTGGGGTACTTACCTGTTCCACCGCAAACTCCTCAATGGGTTCATCATGCGGTTAAAGAGGCTGATGTCTTCGGTTATAATCTGGGCAACACCATCGAGCATGGCATGGTGCCCCAGATTATTTTCATAACTGGTTACCAATTGATTATTTAAGCTTACTTGCACCGGTAAATGATCGCCGGCCGGAATGGCGGCAACGTGCATTACTTTGCCCTGCAATACACCAAATTCCTGGTACGGATAGTTTGACAGTTGGATGTTTACCCGGTTACCGGTTTTTACCTTGCCAGAACCATGCAGTGGGATGCCGCCACGTGCGATGAACTGCCCGTAATCATCCGGGATGATAGAAAAAACCTGATCTCCGGCATTGACCTGCTGATTGGGATTCCAAACACTGGAAAAAACCAATTCGCCACTTACCGGGGCTACGAAAGCATAACTTTTTTCCCATTGAAGCAACTGGCTTTTCACGTTCTCAAAACTGCTTTGCACCCGCATGCGGTATTCCGAGTGTCTTTGGATATAATCCATTTGGGTTTCGAGCAGTGTGGAGCGGATATCATTTTTCTGTACTTCAAGGTTGATAAGCTGGCTTTGGTAGTCTTCCAGGGTAATGAGACGTGAGAGGTACTCTGAGTGGGTACGTTCATAATCCAAAGGAGAGATAAATTGCTGTGATACAAGTGCAGAATCTCGTTTGTAGTTTTGAAGAGAAAGCTGGTAAATATGTTTGAATGTTTCCATTTGCCTTTGGATCTGCTGCTCAAGATGATGCCGCTTCGTCAGTTGTGTTTGCAAATGGTTTTTCCTTTGGGCATGGTAATTCAGGGCTTCAAATTGCTCTTTATCGTGCAGGGCTTTTAGCCAGTCAATGTAAGTGTTTTGCAGTTGCCCAAGATTAATGTTTTGGGGTAGGTTGCTGATGGAAAAAGATAGCTCACCATGAAGAGGAACTGGCTCTGCCAAAAGAGTTTGCCGCAACCAAAGTATGTTATCAAGATGAAGTGGCGATTCAATAACCGCAACAAGCTCACCTTTTTCAATATGTTCACCTTCCTGCCTGAAAATGCGCTCAATTTTTCCGTTATTTACAGCCAGCAGGTTTACCGGGGGATTATCGGCCATTACCACCACTGGGGCTTCAATAATATCAGGATACCGAAACAGCATGCTGCCCCCAAGCAATAGAAAAACAAAAAAGGCAACAATGCCGATGCCTGATCGTAGCAACCAGCCGGGAGCCGCACCCAGTATCTCGTTTAAGGGTGTGGGATCGGCGGAGTAGTAAAAATTTTCTTGTTGTTGGGTTTTGGGTTCTTCCATAGAATCAATATTTTTTAATTGCCCAACTCCAATTGGTTCTTCACCAGTTGATAATATGCTCCTTTTATTGCCGTAAGTTCCTGATGATTGCCTTGTTCGATGATACGCCCTTTGTCGAGCACTACAATCTGGTCGGCATTTTTACAGTACTGAGCCGGTGGGCAACCACTACCACAGTACGTCCCTTGAAAAACCTGTTTAACTGTTCTATAATGATTTTTTCATTGTTGGCATCCAGGGCATTGGTAGCTTCATCAAAAAAGAGATATTCCGGGTCTTTATACACCGCACGGGCAATGAGCAGGCGTTGTTTTTGTCCCTGACTCAATCATACTCCCTCCTGCCCTATTTTGGTATTCAGGCCCAAAGGCAGGCTGTTTACATATTCTTCAATATTTGCCACCTTCAGGGCTTGCTGCAGCTTATCGTGCCGTGGAGTGCTGTCGCCCATGGTAATATTCCCGGCTATGGTATCGGAGAAAATAAACCCATCCTGCATCCCGGGCCGGATACCCATATCATTCAATGCACCAATGGAAGGTACCTTTCCATATTCTTTTTTAAAAAAATCTGTAATAGAAACTACAGAATTCCGATTATGCAATACAGCATTGAAATTTACTTTTTTGTTAAAATGATCAGGATATTTACTTCTAATCAATTCAACATTGTTTATGACATTATTATGGCTATCTTTCCGATTCTTGGTAACTCTATATGAATTGCTAAACTCATTTCCATCAAGACTAATAAGTAAAGAAAACTCATTCTCAGCTAAAAAAATCCAAATATTTGTTTAGCAACAACCCATTGGTTGTCATGCTAAAAAGAACTTTTCGCTTCTTGTTCTTCAGCATTTTTGAATAATCAACAATTGCTTGGGTGAAAGGCATGTTCAACAGGGGTTCACCCCCGTAAAAGCTCAGGTAAACTGCATTGTTATGAGATTGACTTAAGGGAGAATCATAGAGTACTTGCAAATAATCCAGCATCCTTTTGGCTTTGACAATATCGAGCTTATTATTTGCTCTTTCATCATGATCGCCATATAGTTTCCCATAACCACAATAAACACAATCAAGGTTACATGCATCAGTTATTTCAAAAGTGATCTGGGGTGTATTAGCTAAACTCTTTCTAATCAAGTTACCATGAAAATACTTTTTTTTCATCATTACTCAAGTTCTATAGGGTTATAGGGAATTGAAATTTTTTTTGCATCTTCTTGTGATCGTCCCGGAATGCGAATGGATATCCCCAAGTTTTGGGCGCACTCCCAAACCCGCTCATGACATCTGATCAAATATTCATTGGTCCTTTGCCTCGTAGTTTTCTCGTAATTCCATTTCCACTTTTTTATGGGTACTTTATCCTGGCTAATTCCAATACAACTAAACTTAAAGTGGTTTTGGGCCTCAGATATTTCCAAAATTAAACCAGGCAGACCGTGAAACTTCCAGTGGCCAGCAGAAATGGGTATTTGGCTGGTAAACCATGCTTCCCAAGTCCTGCCCCTGAAATGGGCTGTAGCTTTCTGGCATGAATACCCTGCAATATGTTTGCGTTCAGGTAGAATTGTCCATTCAATATTGATTTGATCTTCATACAAAAAAATTGGATTGTTCCATGGAGCCCTGTGTACAATTGAATTTTTACCTTCCGGATAATTCTTAAACACTTCCATGGCCGGTACACGTGCCCTGAATCCGGGCACACCACAACTGTTTTTATTCACCGTGGCAATAGAGTCATGCTTATACAGGCCATAACTGTAACTTTTTGATACTTTTGGGCCAATTTCCAGTAATTGAATATTTGAATCGATATTGTCTGGTTTATCAGCATCAGCCACAAATTCAAAAGAATACCTGACCACCAGCCTGCTTGTGTCAAGGACTTCATAGGCATCAATGATTACCGGTGGGTTTGCCTTTGATTCAAAAATAGTTAGGTATAATAAAAAAGCCAAATTGAAAAAAAGCATTACTGTATATTTCATTTCGTTGGATTTTGAATTAATGATTTTTTACCTGAAGGGTGGAATTTTTTGAAAACTCCACCCTTCTTAAGGCCTATATGTAAAGCATTTTTTGTTGCTCTACATCTTAATCAATTTTAGCACCAGTAAAGCTTTTCACCACCTCCTGGGCTATGAAGTCCACCATTATAATTAGCGTTACCATTATCATAAGATGATGATGCCCCGGCACATCCACAGGTACAATGGTGAACACAGCCACCGTTTATTTCCTTCATTTGTTTAACACTTAGCTGATTCTTGTTGATCCTATTCAATTTCAATGATTTCATTTTCGTAAATTTTAATATTTCAAACTGTTTTGCTTATTTTTGTTCTGAATATCCATGTTCCTGCAAGTATTTTTTTACCGACTTATTCCAGGAACAGGATAGTCACTTTTTGGTAAAGTGACCTAAAACAATAAGAGCATGCCTCTTTAAGCCTTTGGCAGCCACTTTACCCAAGCTGCCAAAGGCTTATTCGCTCAAGTTGTTCTTGCATAAGAACCAAAAATCTATTTTTATAAAAACCATTTTAATATAGCTTAAATCGTGCACTTAACTTTATAGAAGCCGGACGAATGCGGTATTCGGAATAATAGCTGTTGAGGCTGCTGTAATAGGAGTAAATGTAATTTTCAGTATTCAATATGTTGTTCAATTGCAAAGCAAACCTTATTCTTCTTATGTTATAAACCAATTGCCCATCCAGTAAAAAGAAGGTATTCTGCCTTTTTTGGTTCTGCAGGTGGTAGTACTCAAAACTTAAAGAAAACATTATTCCACTGGCAAAAGAGTAGCTCATGGATGTGGCATTAATATAATTAACCAATGGATCAGACTGTCCATACCCCCCGGCACGCATGGTCATTCGGCTTGTACTGCTTTTGTTGGCCAAAACAAATCTTTTGAAAGGTTCTATTGTGAGTGTAATGTTTGTGTTGAAGCCTTCGTTGCGAAACCGGATAAGGCTGTCTTGCCTTAGCTGGGGTGTGGAGCCGCTACCCCAGTATGCCTCGGCATTAAATGATAGCTTTTTCCAATCGAAGCCTTTGCCCATTCGACCTATTACTGAAAGATAGTCTCCTGTATTCTCCATTTCAACTCTGGTGATGTTCAAAGTTGAACCCTGGAATTGTTTTACATACATCACATCGTTGCGGTATTTGTTATAATTTACTTCAACATTGGCAAAAAGGAAATGAATTACATTTCTGTAGGACAACAATAGGCGGCTTTGATGTCCATAAGTATCGGAGAGCTTGTTATCGTAATGTGTTAGTGTACGATAATCCCGAAGTATCAAACCCGGGTATAGATTTCGTAAATCAGGATTATGGTTGTACCAAAAATAATTGCCTGACAATTGCCATCTTGTACTCATATCGTAGGTGAAATTCAGATGGGGCAGAAAAATTATTTTGTTGCTTTTGAGAGATTCCTGGTGGTTTTGATGGTCAGATAGCGCAATATGCTGGTATTGAATGGGTGTAGAAAGCATAAGATTAAAATCACGTTTCCGGTAAGTAAAGTTCAACCCCAATCCAGTCCGCATCCTTAACCATGTCATGTCATTTTGAAAGGAACTTTGATTTAGCGGGGTAAACTCATTGCCCAGCCGAGAAGTAAAAATAGTTGTATTGAGCGATTGCTGTTCCAGAGTGTAAAGTAACATGGGATTGATAAAAATGGACTTCCATTGTTTTTGCAAAAGAAACATCATCCTGTTTTGGGTTTGAAAGGAATTGAAGTTTACATTTTGCCTGTTGGTTTCAAAAGGCCCGTTTTGGTTAAACTCATTTGTAAAACTACCGGGTGATATATCAAGCCTGGTAGGTGCTGCCTGGTAATAGGTGCGTGAATAAAACTCGATACCCGGTTGCTTCTCTGAATCACTGCGTTTGACCCAATTAATGTTTTGCGTTAATCGTAAAGCCTGGTTTTTATTGTTTTGGGTTATCACATCATCACCCAATACAAAGCCATCGCTTTCATCAAGGCTCAAAGATACCTGCGTCAGGCTGTTCAAATAACTATGCGGATTGTTTCTCTTATAACCAAGTCCTCCTTCCAAGTTCAGTTTTTTGGTATGCGAGTTTAACCCTTCAGCAATTGTCAGCGTGTCGGCACCTGGTATCATATAGCGGGTTTGACTAAAGCCCAATCTGTCATCCAAATCACGATAACCATTCAAGTTAATGGTAAGCTCTGCATCGCTGGGGGTTTTGAACAGATTATTTATCGCACCACCGAAGGCTTTATTAAACAAGTACCTGTTTTTGTTGATGGGTGGAGGGGCAGGCTTTACCATGTTGGCCAAATCTGCAGAGGGCAGTGCAAACCTGTTGTAAAAAGACTGAAACTCCTGCTCAAGGTCATTTCCAATATTATTGGTTTTAAAGGAGGTGAGATGTTGCCTTGATTTGCTGAAATACATACCTGTAAGGGAATTGTTCCAAAGAAAATTTTCATTACTGCCTCCGCCTAATTCGGCCATGGCAGAGAAGATGCCACGGGAATCATGGTTTAGAATCAGGTTAATAGCTGCATCATCTGAGAACGCAATATCCTGCAAGGCTTTTACAGGTTGGTGGTTTTCAAAAACCTGCACTGTGGCTATATCTGATGCACTTATGGTGTTGGTTGCAATACCGTAACGCCCCTGCAGCATATCCATATTTTCAATATAGAAGTGACTGATGGGCTTGCCTTTGTATTCAATTCTTCCGCTTTCCCTTACAGTAATTCCAGGGAGTTTCTTTATCACATCCCCAATTACCTGGTCTGAGGAATCGCGAAAAGCCCTAACAGAATAATTAATAGTATCGCTTCCCCATATTTTGGGTGCTTTCAACAAAAATTCCTTGAGTTCAATGGCTTCTTCCCTAATATAAACAATGAGATCCTTTACATCCAGGTCAACTCTCTGTATATGTTGCCTGATATTAAATCCGCTCACACCCAGTAAAAGATCAGTCTCGTTGCCCTGATATAGAATAGAAAAACGCCCTTCAGGCTTACTGAAGTTGAAAGCTACTACAGTACTATCTTTTGCAAGCATCAAAGTAATTGAAGCGTCGGCAATGGGTTTTGATTGTTCATTAAGAACAATACTGTGGAAGATTTTTTGACAATAGCCATTCTCGCTACAAAAAAAAGTCAACACAGCCAAATGCAAAACTCCAAAAAAGAAAAGGTCTAAATGATTTTTCGTAGAAATCATAAAACTTGGTCTTAATTACTTAGTGATATTCCAAGCATCATATTCCTAGTTCGCCAATTATTCAGGGCTTTTCGGTTTGCCGCCCGCATAGGTTCTTTTGGGCCCAATAAAGAACTTTTGCCCTGTAAAGAAAAAAAATGATGTAATCCAAATTTTAGCGTTGAATTTTCGTTACTTATACTTATTCTAAATAATGTTTTTATTCAACATAGCTATTTTTAGTCATATTGTGGCAGTAATAATTTGGGCTTAAGAGGATAGCTGTCCGATTTAACGCCATACTTAAAAGCAGAGATTGTAATGACAAATTTTTCATTAATTATGTCACTGAAATGACAAATTTATTATTAATTTTGTCATCAGAATATCATAATTTACATTTAGTCATGAAAAGCGCATAAGTATGCAAGTTATCAAAAGGGCATTACAGGAAAAGATTCTAAGCCGTTTACGGGCAGGCAAAGTGATTGTGTTGACTGGAGCAAGGCGTACAGGAAAAACCTTTCTCATCAGAGAAATAATGCAAAACCTAAACAGGCCTCACCTCTGCTTAAACGGTGAAGACTATACCACTGCGCTGAAACTTCAGAACAAGGGCCTCGATGAACACCGAAACCTGATAGGAGAAAACAAATTTCTGATCATTGACGAAGCGCAAAAGATTGAAAATATCGGTCAGATATTAAAACTGATGATCGATGAAATTGAAGGCCTGCACATACTGATAACAGGCTCATCGGCCTTTGATATGCTCAACACCATTGGCGAACCTCTTACAGGCCGAAAGTACAGTTACCAACTGCACCCCATAGCGCAAATTGAGCTTATGGCATACGAAAATCCGATTACCACACAAAGCCTTTTATCAAGCCGGCTCATTTACGGAAGTTACCCTGAAGTACTTACCATACATGACAACAACGAAAAGATTGAATACCTTACCGATCTGATAAATTCATACCTTTTAAAGGATATCCTTGTGCTTGACAGGATAAAGAATTCATCAAAGCTGGTAAATATCATTCGGCTTTTGGCCTTTCAGGTAGGGCATGAAGTATCCATAAACGAACTGGCACAAAATGTTGGCCTTAACAAACTGACCGTTGAAAGGTACCTCGATTTGCTGACCAAAGTGTTTGTGATATACAGGGTTGAAGGTTACAGCCGAAACCTGCGCAAGGAAATCTCAAAGTCGCCCCGATACTACTTCTGGGACAATGGCATTAGAAACATGCTCATAGCCAATTTTAACGACCTTACGCTGCGAAATGACGTGGGTCAGTTATGGGAAAATTACATTATTTCAGAAAGGATAAAACTGCAGCAATACCAGGGTTGGCCATCAAACAATTATTTCTGGCGCACCTACGACCAGCAGGAAATTGATTGGATTGAAGAACGTGATGGGGGTATTTTTGCTTATGAAATAAAATATAGAAACACTCAAACCAAGGTACCCGGCGCATGGGCAAGAAATTATCCCAACGCTAAATTCACCCTAGTCAATACTGAAAATTATCTGAAGTTTATCACCCAAAAAGATATTTTTCAAAAAAGGACATTCAATGATAAAT
>CAYGDW010000071.1:0-13466 GCA_964348755.1 uncultured Bacteroidales bacterium
CCCCTTGTGGTTGCGTTTAAGATATGAACCCCTCTATTAAGTAATATGGTTGCCAACAAACCAACAGCAATAGAAATGGGCGAAACAAATTATGTTAATTATAAAAAACCAATAAACTGCTTATGAATCATAATTTTACAAAAGAAAGGGAATTTAAAATGTATGCCGGGGAGTATTTGGGAAACCACACCGCAATGTTCTTTGCCGAAGAGGTACCACAATTTGACGATTTGAATGGCCGGGCCGGTATTCGGATGCCTGATGCCATTCCTGACCCCCAAATTGTCAGAAACATTCTTAATTATTCCCGCTCGCTAGAAGTATTAAAGCCAACCGCAGGTCCTGCCTTGTTTTTATTAAAAAACTAATCAGGAAAATCCGGTGGTAAAACCTTTCCGATTTTGCCTCCTCCGGAAAGGTTTTTTAGTTTTAAGCAGAAAGCCTTATATTTGCGTATGAAAGAATACCTTGGTTTTTGTGTTAAATCTTAAACTGCCCCTTTGTTATGAGAAATAGAATTGGCCTGATAATATTGGCATTGATGCTGCTGTCCACTACTATGCACGGCTGCCGCAGCCGCGAGCTGTGTCCGGCTTATACCGACCACCACCCCGCAACTCAGGAAATAAACCGCGACAAGGTTTAAATTAATTTTAGTGGATGTGCTTCCAGGGGGATTTTGATTCCCCTTTTTGTTAATTATAAGGTGCAATAAGCGAGCAAACCGTTTTTGAATAATAAATTTGATATTTGCCAAAACCATGCTATTAAAAAAAATCATATTTACTTGCTT
The DNA here is from genome assembly GCA_964348755.1 of uncultured Bacteroidales bacterium. GTDB lineage: Bacteria > Bacteroidota > Bacteroidia > Bacteroidales > UBA7960 > UBA7960. The sequence continues at coordinate 794 of CAYGDW010000071.1, forward strand.
TGTATTGCTTGGTATGGCTTTTATGCCTGTTGTTACTTCATGCCTTCAGGCCGGTCAGCGCCCAGGGTATGGTATTACTGACAACATCAGGCAAATAATTCCCGGAGCAGAGCTTACGCACCTGTATTTTCATCTGTTAAAGGGCAAAAGGGTTGCAGTTGCTGGCAATCATACATCAACGGTGGGCAGGGTACATTTGGTCGATACGCTGCTTGGAGCCGGCATTAACGTGGTGAAAGTGTTTGGGCCCGAGCACGGTTTCAGGGGTACGGCCCCCGATGGCAAACATATAGCTACAGAAAAAGACCCGCTCACAGGATTGGTTATTGCCAGCCTATACGGTGCCAACCGCAAGCCCACCAAAGAACAAATGGCCGATGTAGATGTGGTTGTTTTCGACATGCAGGATGTTGGAATGCGTTTTTATACCTACATATCGACCATGACCCTAATAATGCAGGCGGCAGCCGAAGAAGACAAAAAGGTGATGGTGCTTGACCGGCCTAACCCGCACGGCCATTACATTGACGGGCCTTCTCTCGACCTGGCATTTACCTCCTTTGTTGGTATGCATCCTGTTCCGGTGGTGTATGGCATGACCATAGGCGAGTATGCGCAAATGGTAAATGGCGAAGGGTGGCTCGGGGCAGGAAAAAAGGTAGCCCTTACCGTTATACCCGTTGCAAATTATACCCACTCCGAATTATATCAGCTTCCGATTGGCCCTTCGCCAAACCTTCCCAATATGCAGGCTATTTACCTATATGGATCGCTTTGCTTTTTTGAAGGTACTGCAATAAGCGTGGGACGTGGCACCGAAATGCCTTTTCAGGTCTTTGGCCATCCCGATTTGCCTGCAGAAAAATACCCCCTGAGATTCACCCCGCAAAGTGTGCAGGCATCGACCAACCCTCCATTGCTTGGAAAGGAATGCCGCGGTCGCGACTTGCGACACATTCCTGTGGAAACACTTAAGACCGAAAGGCGGATTAACCTATCGTACCTGCTAGAGGCTTACCGCGATTTTCCCCAAAAGGAGAACTTCTTTATCCGTTCTACATTCGACAGGCTTGCCGGAAGTACCTTATTGCGAAACCAAATTATGGCCGGCCTTAACGAAGACCAAATTAGGCTGTCGTGGCAACCCGCCATTGAAGCATTTAAAAAAATCAGGGCAAAATACCTGCTTTACCCTGATTTTGAATAGTATGAATGCTGATCAAATCAACAGCACAGGCAAGGCCTGGAATTGGTTTGTTTTTAGCCTTGAGCAAGAGTATTCTCAGAATGAAATACAGGCATTGGGCAGGGAGGTATTTTCTCATTTCTTTGGATTGGCCCCAGCCGATAGGGTTATGGGCAGGGATAATAGTTTTGCACCGCAGCAGATTAAAAAACTTGGCTCGGTTATACAACAACTTAAAAATCACGTGCCGGTGCAATACATCACTGGCAAAGCGCACTTTTTTGGCCTTGATTTTTTTGTAAACGAAAACGTGCTGATTCCAAGACCAGAAACTGAAGAACTTGTGCAGTGGGTGCTCAAATCGGTTGCAGAAAAAGTAAAAGATTCTGTTACTGGCCTTACTATGCTCGATGCAGGCACCGGTAGTGGATGTATTGCCATTGCGCTCGCCACAAAGCTTAGCAAGTCCCGCATAATGGCATGCGATATTTCTGAACCGGCACTTGAAACAGCCAGGATTAATGCAAAAAAAAACAATGTGAATATTGATTTTTTTAATTGCGATATTCTGGGTGAAACTCCTGACATTTCAGGCCTTGACGTGGTAGTTAGCAATCCGCCCTATATCAGGCAGTCTGAAAAAACTCTCATTCCGCCAAACGTGCTGAATTTCGAGCCACATTCAGCATTGTTTGTTAGCGACCACGACCCACTTGTTTTTTACCGCCACATTGCCCAAAAGGCCTTTCAGTGGCTTCGGCACGAAGGTTTGCTGTTTTTTGAAATTAATGAAAACCTGGGGACGGAAACCATGAATTGTGTTGAAAATGAAGGATTTTATCTGGTTCAACTAAAGCAGGATATTAACGGAAAAGCAAGAATGATAAAGGCAGTAAAGGCCTCAAGGTAAAAGCAGGATTAAACCGGAGTTGGAAAATTTTGTTTCAAGCTTGCGTTTTTAGTTTCGAAGGCCTGCTTGTTGGGTTGCAGATAATTTGGCAAAATAAAAAAAGGATTTACTTTTGCAGTTGAATCTGAAATATATAATTGGGTCTTTTGTTTATTAGTAACAAAATCTAATTTGCCATGTTAGAAAACGCAATCAAAGAAAATCTGGATAACCCCATTGAGCTCGAACGGCTTTACCGGAGCGATAAAAAAGCTTTTGAGAGGACTTTTCAGAAAATTTTTCCGGAAATTGAAGGCAATGCGCTTGCTGGTTATTGGAAAATCCGTCTTGCTGAAGATATCGAAAAAGATCTGTTTTCGGGCATAATGCGCTACGACATTTTCGCAGTGGTGGTTAGCTGTTTTATTGCCGCATTCCTTATTAAAACGCCAACCTGGTTTGGGTTTGATTCTGAAACATCTCACTTTTTGCAGCGAAATGCCTTGTGGATCGCGTTTATGGGACTGTCGCTCCACACCATTTTAACCAATAAAAGATTCAATACCCGAAAACTGATATACACATGCCTGGCCTTCATTGTGCCCTTGGTTTATATTAACCTTCTGCCTGTTTTGCCTTCGAGCCATACTTTAATATTGGTTTATATGCATATTCCGCTTCTCTTGTGGGCAATTTTCGGGCTGGTTTATATTGACTGGAATTTCACCGACAAAGAAAGGCGAATGGAGTTTATAAAATATAATGGCGAAATGGCAGTGCTGGGAGCCATTATCCTGGCAGCAGGAGGGGCTCTTACAGGCATAACCATTGGCCTTTTTGAGGTAATTGACATTCAAATCGAAACCTTTTATATGAATTACATTGTTACGATGGGTTTGGTTTCTGCACCCATTTTAACCGCTTGTATTGTCAGGTTTTTTCCTGCCATTTCAAACAAAATACCTCCAATTATTGCCCGCATCTTTAGTCCACTTTTACTCATTACCCTAGTAGTCTTTCTTACTTCATTTGCCATTTCCGGAAAAAATCCATACGAGGATCGTGACTTTCTTTTGGTATTTAACCTATTGCTGGTAGGTGTAATGGCATTGATTGTGTTTTCGGTGTCAGAAACTGCAGGGGTTGCCAAACAGCGATTCAATGAGTTGGTTTTATTAAAACTCTCGGTTATAACCCTGCTGGTAAACCTGGTAGCCCTCTCGGCCATTTTATATCGGCTTGGCGAATATGGCTTTACTCCAAACCGAACCGCTGTGCTGGGTTCAAACCTGCTTATTTTTATTCATCTGGCATGGATAGCGGTCAAATTGTTTAAAGTGTACTTCAGAAAGGCCGAAATAAAAGGGGTTGAAAATACTATTGCCACATTTCTGCCGGTTTATGTTGCCTGGACCATAGTGGTTGTATTTTTATTCCCATTAATTTTTGGATGGTGAATAGCAAAATAGTGTTGGGAATTGGGCAAAAGGTTTAGGTAAGGAAATTGTTTCGTTTGCTCATTTTTACATGTAGAAATACAATATAAGCCTGATCAACAGGTTTTAATGGATAATAAAATAAATAATTGCAGCCCTGCAATTATAATTCCTTTATAGTTTAATTTTGCCGGCCTTTTCTTCCATTTTTAAATTTTAATCTTTTAGTATTTTCAAATGATTGTCCAGATTTTATTTATTATACTTGGTTTTATACTTCTTATAAAAGGCGCCGATTGGCTTGTAAATGGTGCTTCAAGGCTGGCACGCAAACATAAGATTTCGGATCTGGCCATTGGCCTTACAGTTGTTGCCTTCGGAACATCAGCTCCCGAATTGGTAGTAAATGTCATTGCATCTATACAGGGCCATCAGGGCATTGTATTCGGAAACATTATCGGAAGCAATATTTTCAACCTTTTTGTTATTCTTGGTATTACGGGTTTGATTGCCCCCCTTGTGGTTCAATCAGGTACAGTGTGGCGCGAAATTCCAATTTCTCTTTTTGCTGCAATAACTTTGGTATTATTAGCAAATGGGTTGTTTGGCCAATCAGCAGTACTTTCGCACATTGATGCGCTGCTGCTGCTGTCCTTTTTTATTGTGTTTTTGTATTATGTAAAAACACAGGTAAAAATGGACAATACTCAGCCCACTTCAAAGCCCGAGGTGGCTTCAGACCTTAAGTTGAGCGGTTGGATTATTGCTGGCCTGCTATTGCTGGTATTGGGTGGCCGGCTTGTGGTTGAAGGGGCCGTAGAGGTGGCCATAAAACTGGGCGTTAGCGAAACAATTATTGGCCTTACTATTGTGGCTATCGGTACCTCACTTCCCGAGCTTGTTACCTCGGTTGTAGCCGCCATAAAGAAAAACCTCGACATTGCAGTAGGAAATATTATTGGCTCAAACATTTTTAACATCTTTCTTATTCTTGGCGTTAGTGCCCTTATTCGTCCGTTAAAATTTGAAGCCGCCCTGAATGCCGACCTCGCATTCCTTATCATTGGAACATCGTTTTTGTTTGTTGCCATGTTTACAGGCCGACGCCGAAAACTCGACCGCTGGGAAGCCGCATTGCTTTTGGTTGCATATATTGGTTATACCATTTACCTGATTCAGCTCAACTCCTCTTTAACATAATTCTGCCCATCCTTACAGAGTAAATACTTCGCGTTTCAAATCGAAATGCAACTAATATGTATTGTTAATATTTTAGAACTTGCTTCTTAATCCATTAGTGCCAAAGCATTTTTTTAATCTTTACATTTTTCCTCTTTAATCCCGCTTGGGTTCAATTTCGAGGGTAGTTGATAAAAAACCGTTTTTGTGAAAAAATAAGCATCGGTTTTCCAGAATATTTTGTATATTTTTATTTGTTAAAACCAGCCCTTAATGAATTTACCGAATTTTACTCATCTTCACGTACATACACAATACTCTATATTGGACGGGGCCTCTCAAATTGAACCCTTGTTGCAAAAAGTTTCCGATGATGGCATGAAAGCCATTGCCATAACCGATCATGGCAATATGTATGGTGTGCTTCCTTTTTCTGAGGTTGCCCGGCAAAAAGGCATTAAACCCATTATCGGTTGCGAGGTTTATATGGCCGTAGGCAGCCGCCATGAAAAACGCGGCCGTGAAGACCGCAGCGGGCACCACCTGATATTGCTTGCAAAAAACCGCAAGGGATATGAGAACCTTTCACGGCTTGTTTCAAAAGGGTATCTGGAAGGGTTTTATTATACTCCTCGTATAGATAAAGAACTCCTGAAGCTCTACCACGACGGGCTTATTGCCTCTTCGGCCTGCCTGGGTGGTGAAATTCCACAAACCATTATGGAAAAGGGAATAGATAAGGCAGAAGAGGTTTTAAAAGTTTTTTTGGAAATTTTTGGCAAGGACTTTTACCTTGAGTTGCAAAGACACGGGCTTGAGGAGCAGGAGCCTGTAAACCAGCAGTTGATTACACTTGCCCGTAAGTACAATGTTAAGTTAATAGCTACTAACGATGTGCATTATGTAAATGCCGAGGATGCACGTGCACACGACATATTAATCTGCCTGCAAACAGGCCGCGACCTTGACGACGACACCCGTATGAAATACAGCGGGCAGGAGTATTTGAAATCGCGGCAGGAAATGGCCGAACTTTTTGCTGACATACCCGAAGTTCTAACAAATACCCAGGAGATTGTTGACAAGGTTGAGGATTTCGAAATTACCACCAAAAAAATTATGCTCCCCACTTTTCCGCTGCCCGAGGCTTGCGAAAGCGAAGATGAGTATTTGAGATACCTTTCATACAAGGGGGCCGAAAAGTTATATCCGGAATTGACCAGCGAAATAAGGGAGCGGCTCGACTTTGAGTTGGAAGTAATTAAAAATATGGGTTTTGCCGGCTACTTTCTTATTGTTCAGGATTTTATAAACCAATCGAAGAAATTGGGTGTAGCTGTTGGGCCAGGTCGTGGAAGCGCCGCAGGTTCAGCAGTGGCATATTGCACCGGAATTACAGCCATTGACCCCATAAAATACAACCTGCTTTTCGAACGCTTTCTAAATCCTGAAAGGGTGTCGATGCCAGACATTGACATTGACTTTGATGATGAAGGCCGCGAAAAGGTTATGGATTATGTTATAAAAAAATACGGTCGTGACAAAGTTGCCCAAATTGTAACTTTTGGCACCATGGCCGCCAAATCGTCAATACGCGATGTGGCACGTGTATTGAAGCTTCCTTTGCCCGAAGCCGACCGCCTTGCAAAGTTGGTGCCCGAAAGGCCTGGTACCACCCTGGCCTCAGCATACAAAGAAGTGCCCGAGCTGAATCAGGCCCTCTCAAGTGCCGATCCCCTGGTATTAGAAACCCTGAAGTTTGCGCAAATACTCGAAGGCTCCAACCGCCAGACAGGCGTACACGCATGCGGTGTTATAATCGGGCCTACAAACCTTATAGATTGCCTGCCCCTGAGCACCCAAAAAGACTCCGACCTACCCGTAACCCAATACGAAGGAAAGTACGTAGAATTGGTCGGAATGCTCAAAATGGACTTCCTGGGGCTTAAAACCTTGAGCATCATTAAAGAGGCCTTAAGCAATATTGAAAAAACACACGGCATTAGCATTGACATTGAAAATGTTGCGCTCGATGACGAAAAAACTTACGCTCTTTACCAGCGAGGCGATACAATAGGTACATTTCAGTTCGAATCGGGCGGAATGCGCGAATACCTCAAGGAGTTAAAACCCACCAACATAGAGGACCTGATAGCTATGAACGCCCTTTATAGACCTGGCCCAATGGAGTTTATCCCTACATATATCCTGCGCAAGCATGGCCGCCAAAAGACCGAATATCCTCATCCGTGGCTCGAAGAAATACTGAAACCTACCTACGGCATTATGGTTTACCAGGAGCAGATTATGCAAGCAGCACAGATAATGGCAGGTTTCTCGCTTGGCAGTGCCGACATTCTTAGGAGGGCAATGGGTAAGAAACAGAAAGAGGAAATGGACCGCCAAAAAGCATATTTTATTGATGGGGCAGTAAAAAAAGGCATTGATAAAGAAAAGGCTTCAAACATCTTTGACGTCATGGCCCGCTTTGCCCAATACGGCTTCAACCGCTCACACTCGGCCGCCTATTCGGTGCTGGCATATCGAACTGCCTACCTCAAAGCCAACTACCCGGCAGAATATATGGCAGCTGTGCTAACCAACAACTTAAGCGATCTGAAGAAAATAACCCAGATAATGGAAGAATGCCAGCGCCAGAAAATACCTGTGCTTGGCCCGGCCATTAATGAGAGCAGGTTTAATTTTGTGGTAAACAAAAAGGGAGAAATCCGCTTTGGGCTGGGTGCTGTAAAAGGGGTGGGCGAAGCCGCCGTGGAAGCAATTATTGTCGAGAGAGAACCCAACGGACCTTACAGAAACATTTTCGACTTTGCCAGGCGCGTTAACCTGAAATCGGTCAATAAAAGAGTCTTTGAATCAATGGCAAAAGCCGGGGCTTTCGATTGCTTTGAAGGCACACACAGGGCACAGTATTTTCAATCGGACGACAACCTGCAAACCAACTTTATTGACAGGGTAATAAGGCACACAAACATGGTTGTTCAGCGCGAAAGCACCTCGCAAATGAACCTTTTCGACGAAAGTTCGGAGGTTACAATACCAGACCCCGAACTGCCCGTATGCACCCCCTGGAGCAAACTCGAAATGCTGAAAGCCGAAAAAGAGGTTACAGGAATGTATATTTCAGGACACCCGCTCGACGACTTCCGCATAGAAATTGATGCCACTTGCAATGTAAATATTAACGACCTGAGCAATTTAACCGCACTCAAAAACCGCGATGTTTCATTTGCCGGCATAATAACTTCGGCAAACCATAAAATTGGTAAAACTGGCAAACCTTTCGGAAGTTTTGTGGTAGAAGACTATTTCGACTCCATTCAACTCATGCTATTTGCCGAAGATTACCTTAAAATGAAGCATTTTCTTGAAAGCCAAACATTTGTGCACATAAAAGCACGGGTGCAGGAAAAGTACGGGTCGAACCAACTCGAGGTAAGGGTAAAGAGCATGAGCCTGCTCACGGAACTTGCAGAAAAAAGCCTTCGTGAACTTGTACTGTATTTGCCTGTTACCGAAATCAACGCAAGGGTAATTCAATCGCTTATGAATGCGGCCAAAAAACACAAGGGTAAATCGAAACTGAAAATTGCACTTATTGACAGGGTTGAAAATTCTACAATAGAATTGCTTTCGCGAAAAGTAAGCATTGAGCCAGTTTCATTTCTTAAAGAACTGCTTAAAGAATACGAGTTTACATACCGGCTCAATTAAGCTGCAAAAACCCTGGTTGAAATTTGGGAACTTAATCGTACCTAAAACCCACCGCAAAGTTTTATGTTTTGCCATTAAAAATAAATTGATTAGGTTTGTACAAAGTCATTTACCACTAAAAAAAATAAGTTATGGCAGTTGAAATTACAGATTCAAATTTTGAAGAAATTGTATTGAAATCAGAAAAACCGGTTTTGGTAGATTTTTGGGCCGAATGGTGCGGACCATGCCGCATGGTTGCCCCACTTGTTTCAGAAATTGCCAATGAATACCAAGGAAAAGCTATTGTTGGAAAGCTTGATGTTGACAGTAACCCTGGAGTTGCCCAAGAATTTGGCATCCGCAACATTCCTACCATACTTTTTTTTAAGGATGGCCAGGTTGCCGACAAGCAGGTTGGAGCTGTTCCAAAATCGGTTTTAACCGCCAAATTGGAAAAACTGCTTTAAAAAAGATTAGAAACGCCATTTACGGGGGTGTAGGGTAAGTCCCTTCACCCCTTAAAATTATCCGGGTTTAATGATCGAAAAGACCGACCCGGAACTGCCCCAAAAATTTGGAAACCTTGAGCTTAAGGCCATGCAGTTCGTTGAGGGATTCATTACCGGCCCTCACAAAAGCCCCTTTCACGGCTTCTCGGTAGAGTTTGCCGAACACCGTATTTACAACCCGGGCGAAAGCACCCGGCATATCGACTGGAAACTGTTTGCCCGCACCGAAAAATGCTGTTTAACGAACTGGAAAAACTTTACCGACTGCAAAACCATAACCTGAATAAACGCAGCTATACCACCGAACTTTTGCACTACCTGGCCACCAACATTCACAAACGCTCGCTCGTAATCATTTTTACCTATATGATTGAAAATGTAACCGACATCTCAGAACTTTTTTCGGCCCTGCAACACTTTAAGCACAACTAGCACGAAGTCATTCTGTTTCATAAATTTGATAAAAACAGGGAACTCGATTTTAATTTTGAAAACAAACCAGTTAAATTTGTTGATATGGAAACTGGCGCCGAATTAAAACTGAACCCTGCCAATATAAAAGCACAATTTATTCAACAAATGAAAAGCCGTTTCAATGAAATACGGCTTAGATGCATGCAGTTCAAAATCGATTTTTTTTCGGCCGATATTAACAGGGACTACGAGCAGGTATTGCTCTCGTTTTTGGAAAAAAGATCAAAACTTTATTAATTGGCGCTTATTTTAAAGGTATATTTCCAAAAAAAAAAAATAACATGCAGACACCCTTTTTTTTACAGGCAGCTTTGCAAATTGGCGTATTTTTTTCCCTGCATATATTATTAAGTCCGGAATTCTTATTACCGGTAATGATAGCATTGCTCCTGGTACTTATTGTTGTTCTGGTAATTCATATACTTACCCGAACCAAAGAAAAGAAAAAATATTTCGAACTGCTTGAGCGGCACTTGCACGAAATGGAAAAGGCAGGAGCTAACTCTCTGGATAATGAGAAAAAGTTTCAGCAAATTATAGACCTTTTCGACGAAGGGCTGCTTTTTATAAATGAAAGCGGAATTGTGCTTTTTGCCAATACAAAGGCGTGCAAGCTGATAGGCATTCCTTATTCCAGGCTTATTCGCCAGCCCCTTCCGGGGTGGTTTAACACCGATTGGGTCGGCTATGCAACCATTATAAAAAAACTTAAAAAAGGAGCCAGGTTTTCTGAAAAAGTGCAGACTTCGCACTGCAACCAAACATTTTGGCTTAATTTAAAATGGGTATGGCATCCTACACCCGAAAATGAACCAGGTGCTGCAATTACAATAACCAATGTTACTGACATAGTTCTGTTCGGTGAAAAGATTCAGCAGCTCACATCCGAAACCAACGAAAAGAGCAAGCAAATAAATTGTTTGTTCGATATTTCTGATATCAGTGGAGTGCCCAATATCACCTTCGAAGGCATTATTGAGCGCTCGCTACAAATTATTCCGAGCGGGTTAAAATATTCGCACGATGCCTGGGTGGAAATTGTTTTTAGGAACGAACGATTTGCAACGCCAAATTTTAAAGACACTCCCTGGTCGTTCAGCGCTCCGATAAAAATACGCAAAAAGAAACTTGGGCAGCTTCGGGTTGGATATACCGAAGAAAAGCCAAAAAACCAGCGCGATGCCTTTCACCTAAATGAAAAGCTGCTGATAAAGAACCTTGCCGAAAGACTCGGGCAAATCATCGAACTGGTTGATATGGAGAACCGTTTGAGAGAATTAAGCCAAAAGAAGTACCAAGTTTGATTGATTATACCCGAATAAAAATACTTTGGCCGATAAAATTCCGTATCGGTTTTTGCAGGGTTTCCTGTTTAAATTTCCAGAAAAAATTATAACCGGCACCTATATAATCTTCTGATAAATTTGGATTTGATTAATTGGGTGTACAGCCCACAACACGGGTGATTTATCCTTGCGCGACGGTTTGGTGTATGCCATTGAAAGGCTTAAAACCTGGTAAGGGTAATCCTTAAGGGGGTGTTACTGCTAAAAGAGATTTCTGACAATTTCCTGCTGCACCGGGTGCGGTTCAAATCGTAAAAAATCACACAGAACTTTTTCCTAACGCCGGACACATTTAACATTCTGATTTTATTAAAACCGGGTTTGATTCTAACTATATTTTTATTTTTGTATAAACTCATTTTTTTAAAAGAACAATAAGCTAATAACCTGGCTTATGCTTACACTTGAAATTTGGATTGTCCTTGTGGTGCTTTTTGGAGCTGTAATTTTTTTTGCAACCGAACGTTATCCTGTTGACGTGGTGGCAATTATTGCCATGTCTGTTCTGGTGGTTACAGGTGTTATTACGCCCGAACAGGGCGTTTCGGGTTTCAGCAATTCGGCCACCATAACCGTTGCGGCCATGTTCATTTTAAGCGCTGCCCTTTTTAAATCGGGGGCAATGGTGGGCATAGGCAAGAAATTGGCTCAACTTTTCAGGTTTAACTTCTGGGTTGGCATTTTGGTGCTGATGGTTACCGTGGCCGGCATTTCGGCATTTATTAATAACACACCGGTTGTGGCCATTTTTATTCCTATACTTGTGGGTACAGCAGCCAGCTCAAAAATAAACCTGGCAAAAATGCTAATGCCCCTGTCATATGCCTCCATGTTCGGAGGGGTATGTACACTTATAGGCACATCAACAAACATACTGGTGAGCGGCATTGCAGCCGACAATGGCCTGCAACCCTTTGGTATGTTCGAAATGTCCAAAATGGGTTTGATTTTCCTGGGTGTTGGGCTGGTTTACATGATGACAGTGGGCATTCACCTGATTCCAGACCGGGGCGATGCCGGCAGTCTGGTAAAAAAATTCGGTATGGGCGATTACCTTACCGAAATTGTGCTGCTACATAATGCTCCATCGGTGGGTAAAATGATCAAGGATTCTCCGCTTGCTAACCTTCTTGAAATTGATATATTGGAAGTGAACAAGAAGGGGCAGCATTTCATTATGCCCGGCGGCGACCTGGTGCTTGAAGAGGGTGACATACTAAAGGTGCGCTGCGATGTGGAGAAGATCAAAACCCTTAAAGAAAGACAGGGGATTTCGCTAAAAAGCGATGCCAAGTTCAACGAGTTAAAGAGCCTACCCAATGGTAGCGACAAGGAAGTTGAAAAACTGGTTATGGTTGAAGCAGTAATTGCGCCCAACAGCCATTTTGAAGGTAAAACGGTAAAGCAACTGGGATTTCGTCAGCGCTACGGTGCAACTGTTCTTGCTATCAGGCATCGGGGCGAGGTTATGCGCGATAAGGTGGCCAACACAGTGCTGCGCTCTGGCGATACCCTGCTGATAGAAGTTGACCGCGACCGTCTTTCCTTTCTTCAGCACCTACAATTTCACGGAAGAAACACCTTTTTGATTGTTTCGGAGTTGGATTTTCCAGAGTTCAAAAAAGAAAAGATCTATACCGTTGTGCTAACCATTGCAGCTATAATTGTTGTGGCTTCGCTTGATATCCTTCCCATTATGGTTGCGGCCATAATAGGTTGCATGTTTCTGGTGGTTACCAAATGCATAAGCATGGAAGATGCTTACCAGGCCATAGACTGGAAGGTAATCTTTTTGCTTGCGGGTGCTATGAGTTTGGGGGTGGCCCTTGACCGTAGCGGTGCTGCAAGGCTACTAAGCGGTTTTCTGATCGATATTGTTGGTTCGCTGGGGCCAATAGCCATCGTTTCGGTATTGTACCTGATTACATCACTGCTTA
>CAYGDW010000072.1:0-12493 GCA_964348755.1 uncultured Bacteroidales bacterium
TTTTTACTTTATCGGACAATAGTGATTTTAAATAAGATTTAAATATTGAAATAACGTATCTTAAACGCATTTATGCAATAATTGTTTTTAGGAATTTTAAAAATAACAGGATTGTTTTTGTGCTAAATTTGGGCATATTAAAACTTGAAGCTATGGGCATTACTATTGCTGTAAGTGTTTTACTGGCCTGGGCTTTGCACCTTTACTATTTGTTATTATACGTTCCGGTTGCTGCAGATCATCCGTTTATGTACCTCCATATTTTTATTCAAACCTTTCTTTATACAGGACTTTTTATAACAGGCCACGATGCCATGCATGGCAATATTCATCAATCTTTTAAGGTAAATCAGGTATTTGGCAGTGTTTCGGTGGCTTTGTTTGCAGGCATGTCATATACTATGCTCAGAAAAAACCATGGGTTGCATCACAAGTATCCGGCTTCCGAAAAAGATCCTGATTTTTACATAAAGTCGCAGAATTTTTTCATTTGGTGGGCGGTGTTTATGTGGCGCTATCTTACTTTTTTTCAGATAGTGATCATGGCGGCAATATACAATGTTTTGGTGCACCTGTTTATGTTCGACAGCGTAACAGTAATGCTTTTCTGGGCGTTGCCTGCCATTTTGGGCACTTTTCAGCTTTTTTGGGTTGGGGTTTACTGGCCTCATAAGTTACCACACCTATCCGAGATGGGCCCGCATAAGGCCCGCACCCAGCACAAAAACCACCTGTGGGCCTTGTTGAGTTGCTACTTCTTCGGTTACCACCGCGAGCACCACGAAAGCCCGGGCATAGCCTGGTGGAAGTTGTACAAAAGCAAGGGTTAAGGGTGCAATAACTCTACGGAATAATTGAAATTGGCCGGCAATCCTCCGGTATGCCAGAACAATAGCCTTGAGCCGGATTTAACCTTTTGCTTTTGTATAAAATCTGTCATGGCACCAAAGGCACGTGCGGTATAAACCACGTCAAGCAAAATACCCTCGGTTTGGGCAAGTTCAAAAATTGCCTGCCGTTCATTGCCCGTTACCACTCCATAACCCGCTTCATCATAGCCTGTTATTATTTCAGCATCGCTTTCGCTAAAAATGCAGTCTATACCAAGTGATTTTACTGCCCTATTTGCCAGTTTCAGCACCAATTCAACAAGCGAAGGCAAGCCGGCTTCCGGCTTCTGAATGCTTACCGGCATAAGCTTTGCATTAATTCCAAATTTTTCTTTTCCAGCCATTAGGCCAGCCTGTGTGCCGCCCGAGCAGGAAGCAAAGAAAATGTAATCAATATTCAGGTTTTGGGCCTCAAGCTGCATTTTTAGTTCGCCCATTGCATCAACAAAGCCCAAAAGTCCGGTTTCATCAGAGCCTCCGTAAGTAATCAGGTATGGGTTTTCACCTTCCTGTTTCAACTTGTTCAAAACTGCATCAACAAAATTGTCCGAAATAAATGGGCCGGCATAATGAATTTTTGCGCCAAGCACAACCGAAAGCAAGAGGTTGCCCTGGGGCATGGCTGGCTCTTCTCCCTTTACAATTAAATGGCATTTAAGGCCCAGCACAGAGCAGGCCGCAGCGGTTTGCCGGCAGTGGTTCGATTGCTGTGCGCCTAAGGTTACCACCGTATTGCACCCTTGCTCAAGAGCTGCAGCCATCAGGTACTCAAGTTTCCGCGTTTTGTTTCCACCCGATGCCAGGCCCGTCTGGTCGTCGCGCTTGATAAATATTTCGAACCCTTTGTACCTCTCCTCTAAATTTGAAAGCCTGTGAAGTGGCGTTGGGAAAAAACCCAATGAAACCTTGCTGCTCATAAAAATGGTTTTTGTTTTCAAAACTACCATTTTTATTGGTGGACAAACAAAGTGCAGCAATTTTAAAACCCACTTGCGGCAATATTGGAGGTTGAGATTTACAAAAAAAGGCCTTGCGGCCATTTTTTAGGAAATAGGGCTGATAACCAAATTTTATTATTGGGGTTCGAATTGCACCTGATGAAGCTGAAAAATGTCGGACACTTTTTTAATAAGGAAATAAACCCTGAAAGTTTGCCCGCCTCTTGTTTGCAACGACCCTATGGCATACACCGAGCCATCGCGCGAGGTGCCCTGGTGGGGAATATTTAAACTTGCAGGCACATTGCGTGCAAAAAAATTGCGCATAATCACCTCGGCCTGCGATTTGCTAAAGGTGCCCTCACTGCCAGGAAGAGTTAGGTCAACATTTTGGCCAAAATGTTTGGCCATTTCGCGTGCATTGCCCTGGCGAATAGCCTGCGAAATTTCGCGCGTCATGGCTTCAGTCTGGGCAAAACCTATTGAAGAGGGCAAAAACAGAAAAAAGATCAGAAAAATAATATGAATAAAATAGCGATTCATTTTGTGTTTGTAAATTCGACTTTTTATTGCAAAAACTGAACCAAACCGATGTCTTTAATTTATAATTTGCAACACCCCTTAATTAACTTTGCAAATATAACCCAAAAAGTATGCTTTGCAACAAAACCCAAAATGGCACATTGGTATTGGGAAAAATTTACAACTCATGAAGATAACTCTTTTTGTAACGGGAAAAACCGACCAGGCTTACCTGCGCCAGGGCATTGAGAATTATGTAAAGAGGCTTTCTCATTATTCGAATTTTGAAATAATTGAGCACAGCCTTGCCCGGAAAATCAAAGACCTGCCCCCCGCCCAACAAAAACAAAAAGAAGCTGAAACAATGCTTCAACAAATGACAAAGGCCGATTTTTGCGTTTTGCTCGATGAAAGGGGTAAAACATTCAGTTCGGTTGAATTTTCTGAGTTTTTGCAACAACGTATGAACCAATCGGTTAAAAACCTGTTGTTTCTGGTTGGCGGCCCTTGGGGGTTTAATGAAGCAGTAAAGGCCAAAGCCCACCTCAATCTTTCACTGTCGAAAATGACATTTTCTCACCAAATGGTTCGCCTGTTTTTTCTGGAGCAGCTTTACCGGGCTTTCACCATTTTAAGAGGCGAACCCTACCATAATGATTAGCATTTATTGAAAAATAACGCCTTGCTCGCCGCTTATTTTGATTATAATTTGATTCACCGCGATTAGCCTTTATTGAAAAATAACGCCTTGTTCGCCGTCCTTGCGGTAAATAGCTCATATTTAGCGCATACGGTTTAAAAACCAGCAAAAAGAAAGAATATTACCTGTTTATTCAGGCCTCAGCCCAGCAGTATTAAACAGCGGTAAAAAGCCACTATGCACTTTAAAAACATTGCATCCTTTAGTGTTTTTATAAACAATAATCGATTTTTTGATTACATTTATTGCCGGCGGAATAAAGTAAAAATTACTTTTAAGATATAATTTTGGCGAGTTTGAATAAAACTTTCAATAAAATATAAAGCTCCTTTGACAAATATTGAAATTATCTGCCAATTGGCATAAACAAATTTTGATTATTTGAAATTTTCTCTATCTTTAGTCGCCCGAAATCATAAAATCTAAGCGTATGATAAAAAAGATTTTGGTTGCCAATCGTGGCGAAATAGCCGTTCGCATAATAAGGTCGTGCCGCGAAAAGGGCATACAAACCGTAGCGGTTTATTCTGATGCCGACCGCAAAGCCATGCATGTTTTGATGGCCGATGAGGCCTACCATATTGGCGCCTCCCCTTCTCTGGAATCCTATCTGAAAGGCAGCACCATTATTGACGTTGCCAAAAAAAGCGGTGCCCAGGCCATTCATCCGGGCTATGGCTTTTTGTCAGAGAATGCAGGGTTTTCTGATTTATGTCAGCAAAACGGCATCATTTTTATGGGTCCATCGGCCTATGCCATTTCAAAAATGGGCGATAAGATTACAGCCCGAAAAACTATGCTGGCTGCGGGCGTTCCGGTTGTGCCTGGTACCATTGAGGCGCTTACCAGCGAGGGCGATGCCCTTAAAACTATCAGAGAAATAGGTCTGCCTGTAATGATAAAAGCCTCGGCCGGAGGCGGCGGAAAAGGGATGAGGCTTGTAAAAAACCCTTCGGAGATAAAAAGCGCCATTCGCGCTGCCCGCTCTGAGGCTAAGGCTGCCTTTAACGACGACGCGGTGTATATTGAAAAATATATTGAATCGCCCCACCACATCGAGTTTCAGATACTTGCCGACCGCCACGGAAATGTTATCCACCTTTTCGAACGCGAGTGTTCGGTGCAGCGCCGGCACCAAAAAATAATTGAAGAAACCCCATCGCCTATCCTAACGCATGAAAAAAGAATGGAGATGGGGCAGCACGCCGTAGCAGCCGCAAAGGCAGTAAATTACGAAGGGGCCGGAACCATTGAATTTATAGTGGATAACAACCTCAATTATTATTTTCTGGAAATGAATACCCGCCTGCAGGTTGAACACCCCATAACCGAACTGGTGGTAGGAGTTGACCTGGTAAAAGAGCAGATTAATATTGCCAATGGTTTGCCCCTAACCTACCAGCAACATGAGTTAAAACAAAACGGGCATGCCATCGAATGCAGGGTTTATGCCGAAGACCCTGAAAACAACTTTATGCCAGCTCCCGGCAAGGTTATGCATATTGAAACACCTAATGGGCTGGGAGTAAGGGTTGATGGATACATTTACGAAGGGTTTGAAATTCCGCTTTACTACGACCCCCTTATTGCAAAGCTGGTGGTGTGGGGAAACTCAAGAAAGGAAGCAATAGAGCGCACCCGCCGGGCACTTCACGAGTTTAAGGTATCAGGCGTAAAAAATAATGTAAAGTTTCTTGAGCGAATAACTTTAGCAATCGATTTTATTAACGGAAACTACACCACCCACTTTATTCAGGACAATTATGATTTTCTAATGAACAAATTGGAAACATCAAAAACCGAAGAAGATTTGATAATGATTACAGCATTAATGGAATATTTGGCCAAGGCAAAACTGGTTCAATTGGAGAATATAAATAGTGTACGAATCAATTGGAAAGACTTTAACCGGATTCGAAATATTATTAATCTTTAATCAATCGCCATGTCGTACGAAGTAAAAATTAATGACCGGACTGCCAGGGTAGAGGTTATAAGCCATGAAGGCAACCAGCTTTCTGTAAGCGTTGATGGCAAGGAGTACAAACTGAATTTTGAAAAAATCAAAGAAGGTACATACTCAGTCATACACAACAACCAGGTAAACAATATTGTATTGGTACCCTTCAAGGGCATCAAAAACTACCTGGTTACCAATTTTAATACCACCTGCGAGGCCGAAGTAATTGATGCAGAGTCGAGGTATATATCTAGCCGCAAAAAAGGGTCGGGAGAAGACAGTCAGGGCGTAATTTTGGCCCCGATACCAGGCAAGGTGGTTAAGGTGCTTGTTGAAAAAGGGAAACCGGTTTCCCCCGGGCAAACCGTACTTATTATTTCTGCCATGAAAATGGAAAGTGAATTTAAAGCAGTAAAAGAAGGCATTGTGGCCGATATTCAGGTAGTTGAAGGCCAAACCGTAGATGCCCGGCAAACGATGGTAATTATTGAGTATAAACCTGATAATTAAAAATATAATCAATATGTCGCTTCAAAATAAATACGACGAACTGGAAAGGTTAAACCAGTTAGCCGAACTGGGCGGTGGTGAAGAACGTATAGCAAAAATTCACTCCTCGGGGCGTAAAACTGCCCGCGAACGAATTACAGATTTGCTCGACCCACATTCTTTTGTTGAACTCGATAAATTCGTTGTGCACAAGTGTACTGATTTTGAAATGGATAAGCAAAAATTTCCTGGCGATGGTTTGGTTTCGGGTTATGGAAAGATCGATGGCCGCCTGGTATATGTTTTTGCACAGGACTTTACGGTTTTCGGAGGTTCACTAAGCCGGTCTAATGCCAATAAGATTATAAAGGTTATGGATATGGCCCTGAAAATGGGTGCGCCCCTTATTGGGCTTAACGATAGCGGGGGAGCCCGCATTCAGGAAGGCGTTGAGAGCCTGGCAGGCTATGGCGATGTGTTTTATCGAAATGTGCTTGCCAGCGGGGTTATACCTCAAATATCGGCAATACTTGGCCCATGTGCAGGCGGGGCCGTTTATTCGCCCGCAATGACCGACTTCATATTTATGACTCGAAAAACAAGCTATATGTTTGTAACAGGGCCCGATGTAATAAAAACTGTAACCCACGAAGAAGTAACCAAGGAAGATCTCGGAGGTGCTTTAACACATAACAGCAAAAGCGGTGTGGCTCATTTTACTGCCGATGACGACCAGCAGGCCATGATGATGATACGCGAATTGTTGGGCTTTCTGCCTTCGAACAACATGGAAGACCCGCCTGTAAAAACCTGCACCGACCCCATATCGCGCCAGGATGAGGCTCTTCAGAAATTGATTCCGGAAGATGCGTTCAAACCATACGATATGAAGGAACTCCTAACAACAGTAGTGGATGACCATAACTTCTTTGAGGTTCAGCCGCTTTTTGCCCAAAATATCATTGTTGGGTTTGCACGGCTCAATGGCAAACCGGTTGGAATTGTAGCCAACCAGCCTGCAATGCTGGCCGGAGTGCTTGATATTGATTCATCAAATAAAGCCGCCCGATTTGTAAGGTTTTGCGATTGTTTCAATATTCCAATCATCACTTTTTTAGATGTGCCTGGCTTTTTGCCCGGAACGGGGCAGGAATTTGGCGGCATTATAAAGCACGGAGCAAAACTTTTGTATGCATATTGCGAAGCCACTGTTCCAAAAATTTCGGTTATAACCCGAAAAGCTTACGGTGGGGCCTATGTGGTAATGTCGAGCAAACACGTAGGAGGAGATGTTAATTTCAGCTATCCAACAGGCGAAATAGCCGTAATGGGACCCGATGGGGCTGTGAATATTCTTTATCGGAATAAAATGAACGATCAGGAAAAAGCTATTGCAGTAGAAGACTACAAAAACACGTTTTGCACCCCATATCAGGCTGCAGGGCACGGATATATCGACGAGGTTATAAAACCTTCCCAAACCCGCGAAAAACTTATACAGGCCCTTGAAATGTGTCATACCAAAAGAAAAACCGCACCACCCAAAAAACACGGCAATATACCGCTGTAATAATTAAAGCCGTAGGTTTTTTATTGCCTGGAAAGAGATAATTACTACTTTTGCAAACCCCAATGGGACGTTAGCTCAGTTGGTTCAGAGTGCATGCTTGACAGGCATGAGGTCGGCAGTTCGATCCTGCCACGTCCCACACTTACACAGAGGCAGGTTCAGTTCGACCTGCTTTTATTTTCTTTCCACCAACGGCTGAGCATTTTTGCCACTTTTTTGTCAATCGGAAGCGTAAAATCATCCTGGCTCAAAATGTCAAGGTCAATCCAGCGAAAGGCCATGGCACCTTCACGCTTCTCAAAATCAAACTTTTTTATTGCCACCGTTATGGCCTCGGGGTTTTTTATGTTTATACGGTAATAAATGCTTATGAGTTGTTTGCCAGGCAGGAAACGAGTTTCCTGAAAAAAATCGGTGGTATAGAAATGTTCTATAATTTCTGCTTCCTGGCCAAATTCTTCCATGCATTCGCGTTTAAGGCAATCGGTCAGGCCTTCGCCAAATTCGAGCCCACCTCCAGGCAACTTGGTCATTAAGGTTTCGTACCAGTACTCGTCAACCACCAAAAGCCGGCCCCGGTGCACCGCAATGCCATAAACCCTAATTACAAACTTACCCGCTAATGACATACTCTTATTAATTTCAATATTTACTTGCCTCTCAAAGCTTCAGCGCCCGTGTCATTTCGCGTTTACCCAATGGGCCGGGTAGCTTTAACACATCAAACCCACTGGCTTGCATTGCACGCCTTACGCTGCCTCTGACACAAAAAGTTGTAAGTATGGCTCCGGGAAGCATGGCTTTGCCAACTTTTTCAAACATTCCCTGGGTCCAAAGTTCGGGTTGGGTGTCGGGACCAAAGGCATCGAAATAAACAAGGTCAAAGAAATTTTCGGGTAGCAGGGCGTTTTGCAAACCAGTTTTTTCTTTGCGAAAAACAAAGCCAGGCATAATTTCAATGTCCATATTCCATTCACTTTCGTGAAATCTTAAAAATTCCTCCAGGAGGCCTGACTGGTTTAGCACCATGGCATAATTAAGCATTTTATATTCACTCGGCTCAAGAGCAAAGGGCTCGAGGGCCAGATAGGCAACCCTCAGGTTTAGTCGCATAGCGTCTAAAAGGGTAAGCAGGGTATTAAGCCCGGTTCCAAAACCCACCTCAAGAATATTTATTGTATTGCTTTTTCCAGCAAAGCAATGCAGGCCATTGCGGATAAAGATGTGCAAGCCCTCTTGCACTGCCCCGAATGTAGAATGATAATGCTCCTTTTTACCAATAAGTTCAAAGGTGTAAGATCCATCGGCGGTTTCAACAATGCGACGTTCGAAGGGAGAGTCCATAAATATACGCTATTAAATGGCCAGGCGGGCCAGATAGTTATGGGTTTGCCCCAAATACAACAGCTCGAACGAATATCCTTGATTTTGAGCTACCTGCGCCAGCGTTTGGTAATCAACAAAAAGCCAATGGAAGGGCTTTCCTTTAACACCTTTATATTCAAGCTGATACGTTACTTCACCATAATAGTTATGATTCATTGGCAGCAGGTATGAGCCGTCCTCCTCTTCAAACATATAAATAAGGTTGGTCGATTCGAGCAAAATTTGCCCGCCTGGGTTCAGCAGTTTTTTTGCATGGGCAAACAACTTTTTAAGGCCTGTTAGTTTTCGGGCCATTCCGGCGCCATTCATCAAAAACAGAATGGTATCAAATCCGGGTTCTTTAAATTTAAAAAAGTCGTTGCATGCAGCATTCGGCACCCCTCGTTCTATCATTATTTCTACAGCACCCTCCGAAAGATCAATGGCAGCCACCTCAAATCCTTTTTGCAGCAAAACCAAAGCATGAGCGCCGGCACCTGCACCGGCATCGAGCACCCTGCCATAGCAGCTGTCGAGGGCAATCTGCTCCCACTTTGGCATTTTTTCAAAAGTTCTGAAAAAGTATGATACGGGCAACTCTTCAGGCTCGCTAACATCGAGATGTACCATTATGACGGCATTTTTTTCGCCATTCAAGTAATCCCCGAAAGCCCTTCCGAATATATCCAATTGAAAGCCCTTTAAAAACTAATGAATCAAAGCCCTATTTTCCTGGGTGCCTGAAGAACAGGCAACTATCGCCATAGCTCAAAAATCTGAAATCATTCTCTAAAGCATACTCGTATCCCTTTTGCCAGCCAGGCCCGGCAAAAGCAGCCACGAGCATGAGCAAGGTGCTGCGGGGCTGGTGAAAATTGGTAATTAAGGCATCGACCAGCCTGAACTCATAGCCGGGAACAATTATCAGGGCAGTTTCTCCGCGCAGCGATTGCATTTGGTTAGTTTGGAGATAATCGATTATTGCCTGAAGCGAGTCGGCCAGCGGGGTATTGTTGTTTTGTGTGTATGGTTCCCACTGGTCAACAATTGCGTAATTATTTTGGGGTTTATAGCCGCCGAGCATTTTTACGCCTAGCCAATAAAGGCTTTCGAGGGTTCGCATGCTGGTGGTTCCCACACTTACAATCTGACCTTTGTTTTGGGCAAGTACCTTTAAAAGGCTCAGATCTACCATAATTTGCTCGCTGTGCATTTGGTGCATGCCAATTGTTTGTGCCGAGACCGGCTTAAAGGTGCCTGCGCCCACGTGTAGGGTAACGAAGTGTTGCTCAATACCTTTATGACGAAGATTTTCAAATACTTCGGGTGTAAAGTGAAGTCCGGCGGTTGGGGCGGCCACAGACCCATTGTCCTTGGCATAAACGGTTTGATAGGTTTTTTTATCGCCTTCTTCGGCCTTGCGAGTAATGTATGGAGGCAAGGGTGTTTTGCCAGCCTGTTCAAGTACCTGGCCGAAACTCAGCTTTGCCGGCTGCCAGGCAAATTCAACAGTAAACTCTTCGCCATCGCGTTCAAGTTGGCTGGCCGATAGTTTTAGCCCCGATACCTGGTCTTCGAGCAACAGTTGGCCCGACTTCCATTTTTTGGCATTGCCCACAAGGCATTGCCACCTTACCGGGCTGCCTTGCATAAGCGCCAGCTGAACATCGGTAACAGGCCCAAGCGATTGAAGGCAAAATATTTCGATGCGGGCTCCTGTTTCTTTGAAAAACTCAAGCCGAGCCTGCACTACCCTGGTGTTGTTTAGTATAATAATGCTTTGAGGCTCGAGGAATGTATGGATATCGCAAAAATGTGCCTGGATAAATTTGTCATTTTTTGCCACCAGCAACTTTGAGAGGTCGCGCTGAGCTAGCGGGAAGGCAGCAATACGCTCATCGGGCAACTCATAAGAAAAGTCTGATACCTGCAGCTTCGAAATCCATGAAGGAATGTTAGGTTCAATGTTTTGCATATACAAATTGATTGAAGGATTTACTGCCCGCCTTGCCTACCAACAATACCGGATCAACCCTGGTTTCAAAAATCACACACATTAAGGCCGGGGAAGGCTATTACCCCAAACGCGCAATTACATCTTTATTGACTTGGTTTAATAACTCCTTTCCTTCGGGCGAGTACAGAAAATCGATGCTTTGCTGATGGTATTTAACTATTGCAGGCCTTACAATTTTCATGGTGCTATTCATCAGTTTGTTTTGCTCTGTAAACGGTTCGTCGAGAAATGCCACAGCCGATGGCAGCCAGCGTGAAGGAAACATTCCGCCAAGGTCGCCGCCTGGCATAAAACGGTCAATTTCTGAGCGCATTTTTATCAGGGCGGCAGTTTGGCCCGATTCGCTGTTTATGTCGAGCTTATTCTTATGGAGAAAGTCTTTAATTTTAGCTTTGTTGACCACAATCAGCCCCACGGTGTATGGATTCTGGTTGTTGTAAAGCATAACCTGATCGAAAAAGGTTACTTGCTCCACCATTGCTTCTTCAATACCTTCGGGGCTGTATTTTTCGCCGTCGCTGCCAATCAGAAGGCTTTTGCTGCGTCCCAGCACATAAAGAAAGCCATCGCTGTCGAGGTAGCCCAGATCGCCAGTATAGAGCCAACCATCGCGAATGGTTTCACTGGTGGCTTTTTCGTTAGCCCAATAGCCAGCCATTACGTTGTCGCCGCGCACCACAATTTCGCCCTGCTGGCCTAAAGGCAACTCGCGACCATCTTCGCCGCAAATTTTCAGATCGAGCCAGGGCACCACCTTTCCCGAAGAGCCAAGCTTATGAAACTCAGGGGTGTTTGACGAAATAACCGGCGAGGCTTCGGTAAGGCCATAGCCCTGGTACATTGGTATGCCAATGGCATAATAGAACCTCTGCAAGTCAATGTCGAGCAAGGCGCCTCCGCCCACAAAAAACTGAAGCCTCCCACCGAAATTTGCCCTGATCTTTTTAAACAAAATGTTTTCGAACAGTTTGTAAACCGGCTTTAGAAATAATCGCAGGCCTTTCCCTTTATTAAAGCCTTCGAGGTTGTAAGCATAAGCCACCTTAAGCCCAGCATTGAAAAGCGCCCAGGCAACAGGGCCTTTGTCTCTGACTCCCTTTTCAATGTTTTTTCTGAAGTTTTTTGCAAGGGCAGGTACACTTAGTAAAAAATATGGTTTTACTTCCTTGATATTGATAGGAATGTTGCGAAGGGTTTCGTTGAGGGTTTTTCCCACTTTTACCGAAGCCAGACTGGATCCGTTACGAATCAGTGTATAAATGCCTACGGTGTGGGCAAAGCTATGATCCCACGGGAGTATGTGCAGGGAAGTAAAATACGAAGGAATGTGAAACATGGCAGTGCCTTGCTCCATATTGGCCAAATAGTTGAGGTGGGTCAGAATTATACCTTTAGGGTCAGCAGTTGTACCCGAAGTATAGCAAATATTGGCATAATCGTTGGGCTGAATGCTGTTTTTTATTTCTTCAAGCCGCGTGGGGTTTAATTTATTGTATTCATCGCCTGTGAGCAAAAGATCGTCAATTACCACCACCTTTTTTCTCATCAACTCAGGTGTAAGCCCGTTTTCGGGGGCATCGAGCAGCAGAATAAACTCTACTGCAGGCAGCTTGTCTATAATGTTAAAAACCTTTGCTTTGTGGTTGCCCGATACTATTATACCTTTGCATCCCGAGTGAGAAATGCGAAAAATAAGGTCGCCTGGTTCTTCGAGCTTTACCGAAAGGGGAACGCTTACTGCATTGCAAAACAGCAAGGCCAGTTCCCCAACTACCCAATCGTTGCGGCCTTCTGAAATAAGCGCCACCCGGTCGCCTTTTTCCAATCCAAGGCTAAGAAACCCAGCACCAAGACGCATTACCCTTTCGTGGGCTTCCTTGTAGGTAGTGCCGCGGTATTCGGTAGTTTTCTTTTCCCACAATAGCACATTTTCGGGAAACTTTTTTACACTTGATTCGAAAAGGTGAGGTAAACTTTTATGTTCCATCGTTTCAAATTTATTTTTTTTAAATGTGAAGTAACAACCTGATATTAACAAATGC
>CAYGDW010000073.1:0-11904 GCA_964348755.1 uncultured Bacteroidales bacterium
TTATGCATGAGATTCCTCACTACGTTCGGAATGACAGTCAGTTAGCTTTTTATTTAGGGGGGTAGGTGGCGGCTTGGCCGCCACCTACCCCCCTAATTGCCAAAATCATTGAAGACCCTGTCATTTCGGGCAGAGCGAGAAATCACGTAATTATTGTCGGCCAGTAGTGATAAATTATCGGAAGCCAATACTGCCTGGAAAAAAAAAGCCCTCTCGCGAGGGCCTAATATTTGCTGTAAATCCGAAACTTTACTTCCTTCTTTCTTTGATGCGGGCCTTTTTGCCACGAAGTGCACGAAGAAAAAAGATACGTGCCCTGCGCACAACACCACGGCGGTTGAGTTCAATATTGTCAATAAAAGGCGAGTTGATCGGAAAAATCCTTTCAACGCCAATATTGCCCGAAACTTTTCTAACTGTAAAAGTTTCGGTAGGGCCTGTGCCCTTGCGCTGTATAACCACTCCCTGATAAGGCTGAATGCGTTCCTTGTTACCTTCCTTAATCTTGTAATGTACGGTAATGTTGTCGCCGGCCTTGAAGGCGGGGTATTCCTTCTGCTCGATCATTGTGTTCTGCACAAAGTTGATCAACTCCATCTTGTTCATCAGTACGCTATATTTAAAAATTTCTTTAGTGTTCAGAAAAGGAGTGCAAATTTAGAGAATTTATTTCAATTAAAAAAACCCCACCCGAATTATTTTAAAATGAATAAACAAAACCGCCCGGCCCTCAAAAAAAAACGGGCAGAAGCACACAGCTCAATGGCGGTGGTTTGTTTTTTGGCACAGTTTTAAAACAATCATGCCAATTGGCATAAAATGCACACCATGCTTATAACAAAAGGGTAAAAAAATCAGGTAAATATTATTTGTGTTCCTTCGCCAGCGGCAAGTTCATAAAACTGTCCAATGGTAATAATATCCTTTACGTGCTCAGAAAAGTCTTCCTTTTTCAGTTTAAACATTTCCACGGCCAGTTTGCAGGCATATATTTCGCCCCCGCCAGCAATAATCAGATCGAGAAACTCATCGACCGGCGGAATATCGAGTTGATCCATTTGGCTGCGCATCATGGCCGAAACGCCTGCTTCAACCCCGGGAATAATTCCCATTATTGTAGGGAATGGTAGCCCGCCGGGCATGCGCATTCCAGGATTGCCAACAGTGGCCGTATGCAAGTTTTTCATGCGCTTTTTGGTAATTGCATCAAGCCCAAAAAATGTAAAGAACACTTTTGCTTCAATACCTTCCATAACTGCGCCATTGGCCATAACCAGCGCCGCGTAAACATCTTCAAGGTTTGCCTTGGCGCAAATTATCATTACTTTCTTTACCGGGTATTCCAGATTTTTTTTCATGGTTGACTTTGGTTTAAAATGTTATACACAGCTGCTTGGTTTCGGAATTCCGGCAATTCTGCTTGCCTTTTTCAGAGGCGCACCAGGAAACAGTTCGTAAAATTGTTTGGCATCAACAATGCCCGACTTGCCTATGGAGCGCAATGAAAGGGCATCTCCTTTGGCGGCCCTTTCTCTGATAAAATCTATTACGGCAAAATGCTTGCCGCTGAGCGTTATCTCTTCCTCCTGGGCAATTGCAACAGCAATTTCTTTGTTCCAGGCCGATGCATCAAGCAAGTATCCGTCTTCGCTCACTTCAACGCTGATTCCTGCATAGATTTTTTGTGTCATAATACTTTTTTTAAAGGTTTTTAATGGGTTTAACTTGCATTTAAAGAACTATTGGCAAGATGCCTGTTTTGTTTAGTCTGTTTTTTTACCCGACATTGACATTGGGGTGCTTATGGGCATGTGCCTGCCTTTAATGAGCATATTCCAGTAAATCCACTTGAAAGCCAGTTTGCCCCAATAATTGAGTTTGTTAACTTTCAGCAGTTTCATTGGGCCTATCAATGCAAACGGAAATGTGCCGGGCAGGGGCTCTACATCGTAATTAAAATCTATCAGGGTGCCTTCGCCAATTCCGGTAACAATAAAGCAATTGGCATGGCCGTCGAATTTGGCTTTGAGCGGTTTGCCCGCAATGGCCGATAAAAAGTTTTCGTAAAGAATTTCAGCAGCAAAATGCACCACCGACCCGGCCTTTGAAGTAGGAATATTGCCAGCATCGCCCAAAACAAATATATTTTCCCACTTTTCTGATTGCAGGGTGTGTTTGTTGGTATAAACAAAGTTCAGATCGTCGCCCATACCACTTAGGCCAATAAATTCAGCCCCCATATTTACCGGAACTATGGTAAGCAAATCAAAAGGCACTTCGCGCCCATCGTACGAAACCAGTTTTTTGCCTTCATTGTCAACCTGTTCAATGTTGAAGTCGGCTAAAATTTCAATGCCTTTTTCGTTAAGCAACTCACCAAGCATTTTGGTAGCCTTAGGCTTGGTAAATGCTCCTGGCAGCGGTGTGGTATAAAAAATATTGACCTTATGCCGAATTCCTTTTTTTCTAAAATATGAATCGGCCAAAAAGGCAAATTCAAGTGGAGCAACAGGGCACTTAAACGGAAGCTCCGCAATGCTGACCACCAAATTTCCTCCCGCAAAATTTTCAAGCGCCTTGCCCAACAGGGTTGCACCCTGAAAAGTGTAAAAATCAAAAATGCTCTTTTGCCATTCAGGCCCCGTAAGACCTGGCGTTTCATAAGGTGCAATATCAGTACCGGTGGCAATAATTAAGTAATCATAATCGAGTTCATTTGTGCCACTCAAAAATACTTTCCTTGATAAGGGGTCAACTTTTTCAACATCACCAATAATATAATCAACTCCCGAAGGCAGAAATTTTTCTTTGGGCTTAAATACCTGACTGCTATTGTATATGCCAAAAGGAATAAACAAAAATCCTGGCTGGTAATAATGCTGTGGGTCTTTGTCAACAATGGTAATTTTCCAATCTGCAGATGTTAATTTTTTTCTAAGCTTATTCGCTATAAGCGTACCGCCGGTGCCGGCTCCCAAAATAACCAGTTTATTCATAAAAAAATTATCGCTTTTTTTAAAAATTTTCGGCAACAAAGTAACAACTTTTTTTTCATAAAAAAACTAAAATAAGCATATATGCGAATATTTAATTGGGTTGACTGTTTATTTATTTAACTGCTACTATTCAGCTTGTTAGGCGAATTTTACGAAAATACACCAATTTTAACCCGAGCTATTCTATCAGCAATCCAAATGCGAAAATAAGGTTTTGATACACTTAAAACCATTAACTCAAAAAAAATGGGGAAAGCCTGGCAGCTATGTAAAAACAGAAGGTTTTTCTTGCTTCTTTCTTATTGGCTTGTTTTTGAGAAATGTAATTCGGAAAATAAGGAGATGCTGCTGATTAGCAGCCTTCCTCCCCTGCTTCTGGGTCACTAACTTTCGGTTTATACAATCTCCTGCGCTTCTGAAAGTAATGCCGGCCCAATATATTCAGGGGAAAAAATCATTTCGGACAATAGTAAAAAAAATCATATTAAGTATTGCACAAAATAAAATTTTGTTTTATCATTGCAATATCATTTTAATATCAAAAAATCATGGAAAAAGAAACACGAATTTCGTCCTCATTAGGTTATTTAGGCTTGTTTTGCTCGCTATTGTTCCTTTTTGGGCCAATTGCCCTGTTTTTCGTTACCGGCTATCATTGGTTGTTTGCCCTGCTGGTGGTAGATATATTTTTCTGGATTGGGTTGCTTATAGTAAACCCGAACGAGTCGGTTGTATTGGTTTTATTTGGCAAATACTCGGGCACGATAAAGCAGAATGGGTTTTACTGGGTCAATCCTTTTTTTGCAAGGAAGAAAATCTCTCTCAGGGCAAGGAATCTGAACAGCGACCCTATAAAAGTGAACGACAAACTGGGCAACCCAATTATGATAGGAATTGTATTGGTTTGGAAAGTAGAGAACACCTTTAAGGCGGCTTTTGAGGTTGACGACTACATCCGGTTTGTAGATGTACAAAGTGAGGCTGCTATCAGAAAGCTTGCGGGAGCATATCCTTATGAC
This sequence comes from uncultured Bacteroidales bacterium, assembly GCA_964348755.1. Taxonomy (GTDB): domain Bacteria; phylum Bacteroidota; class Bacteroidia; order Bacteroidales; family UBA7960; genus UBA7960. The sequence continues at coordinate 4,016 of CAYGDW010000073.1, forward strand.
AACTTTGATGATGAGGAGGCTGATATTTCGTTGCGTTCGGGCGGTGAAGAGGTTAATCATGAGCTTGAAAACGAACTTATTGAGCGTCTTGCAATAGCAGGTATTCAGGTTATTGAAGCTCGCATTGCCTATTTGGCTTATGCTTCAGAAATTGCCAATGCCATGCTTCGGCGCCAGCAGGCCACTGCCATAGTGGCTGCCCGTCAAAAGATTGTTGAAGGAGCGGTTAGCATGGTAGAAATGGCATTGGAGCAGCTTTCGAAAAAAAACATTATTGAGCTTGATGAGGATAAAAAGGCTGCAATGGTAAGCAACCTTATGGTAGTGCTTTGCTCTGACAAAGATGCAAGCCCTGTTATTAATACTGGCACCCTGCACCAATAGTAAAACCATGAACAAGAAGAAACCATTTGTCCTGCGCCTTCATCCTGAGTTGATGGAGGCGCTCGAAAAATGGGCTGCTGACGATTTCCGGAGCGTCAATGGCCAGATTGAGTGGCTTGTAAGCCAGGCATTGAAGAACGCTGGCCGGTACAAAAGGCCCAAAGGCCAGACTAAGCCTGGCAATGACGAAAAAACTCAATAATATGGAAACACGGCTAAAAGACAAGCTTTTTCTTCTATCTATAAACCAGCAGGGTGGAAACATAAGACAAAGATATAATTTCAATACCCTGATTTTTTACAGTTCGCTTTTTGACCTGGCCAGCATGGGTTTGCTCAGGATTGAAGATGGGCGCTGGAACATTTTGAAGCAGGACACCTGCGACCCGGTACTTAACGAAGTGTTGAGGCTCATTTTGCCAAAAAGCGGCCAAAAAACCCAATGGGTTCTGGCAAGCATCCCATACAGGATTACCAAGTTATTTGGGAAACAAGTAAATTTAATGCAAACGTTGAAACTTATTCAAGTTCAGGACATAAAATTTCTTGGAATGAAACTGGGTAATAGCTTTAGGATTAGTAAGCCCAACCAGATTAAACCCGACCTGCTGCAACTCGAAAGAGTGTTGATATATGGCCGAAAGCCAGGTTTGCAAACCCTTTTGCTTGTTTACCTTTTGGGAGTTGCCGGTTTACACAGGCATTTGTTTGGCAGCAACGAATTGAAGAGCCGGGCTCATTTTCGCTACAAACAATTAAGAAAAACAACTTTTGAAAACGAGCCTGAAACTTATTCGGTTATTTTAAAAGAGTTATTGAAAAACATGAAAGCTAACTAATAGGTACCCATGCCGTATATAACCCGCAAACATCGCGACCCTGTTCATCAACAATACGGTGAATGCATTTAACAGAATCAGCTGCAAATAGTACCTGTACCTGAGAGTTGACTTTTTGCCCGTACACAGTTTCTTTTCTAAAAATTATTCTAATGTTCGAAAGCCTGTGGCTGCGCAATATTTCAACAGGTATGGCTTCAAGCGCCCAGTCAACGTAGCGGACGTTATTCACGTGTTCGTTAATATCAATATCGGCATATCTAACATTAAATTCCTTAGAGAAATGGGGTTGAGCAAAACCAGGCACTTCTGGCATTTCAAGTTTCGACTCGGGTTGATTGTAATGCCCGTAAGCGTGCTTCATGTCGTCGCTGATTCTAATCGGGCGTTTGGTACTGGTATTGACAAAGAGCCAGGCCGAATCCGCCTCAACAAGGGTTTGTCCATTTTCATCAAGAACCCAAAACTTTCTGAAACCCATAAATCCGGCTACTGAAACCGGAAGTGTGCGAATAAGGATTTGCTGCCCAAAAACCGGGCTTCGGTTCAGGTTTATACTCCATTTGTGTAGCATCCAAATTACGTGGTGTTTCTGGTAATAGTCAAGCCCTACCTGTTTATCATGGCTCTGAAGCAGGGCAACTTCCTCAAAATAATTCATAAGGTTGGTTATGCGCAAAGTTTGATGCACTGCGGTTTCGTAGTAGTGGACCAAATAGCTTTTTTCAAAATATTGAGGTTGCATTGCAATGAATTTTTAGGAAATAAAAGGTCAAATATCGTAAAATGCCGGCAAATTTTCCTCCAGCAATTTCTTTGTATTGGGGTGTAAGTGAAAAAAAGGTATCTTTGGCAGCCCCCTTTTCGGGTGTTAACATATTGATTTTCACAATAAAATTATTAAAAAAATGAAAATCAGCATTGTGGCTGCGGTAGCTAATAATCACGTGATTGGTTCCGATAACAAACTATTGTGGCATCTTCCGGCCGACCTTAAGTATTTCAAAAACCTGACCATGGGGCACACCATTATCATGGGCCGTAAAACTTTTGAATCGATTGGGAAACCATTGCCTGGCAGGCGCACCATTGTTGTAAGCCGAAGGCAAGACTATGTAGCCCCAGGTTGCGAGGTGGCCCATTCGGTTGAGCAGGCCCTTTTTTTGGCAAAAAACCAAAAGGAAGTATTTGTGGTGGGTGGGGCCGAGATTTACCAGCAAACCATTAACTTGCCTCAAACCAAGAAATTATACCTTACCCGTATTTTTGCCTTGTTCGATGGCGATGCTTATTTCCCTAATGTTGACCCGGGGCAGTGGAAGCTTGTGGGACGCAACGACATTAAGGCCGACGAAAAAAACCTCTACAACCAAACTTACCTTACTTACAGCCGAAGGTAAGTTTTTGGCCGCATCAGGTTTTTTGCCGTTGCTTGCGGGCAGCCGGAAACAGCACATTATTGAGAATTAGCCGGTATCCGGGCGAATTGAGAAAAAGGTTGAGGTCGGTTGGGTTGTCGCCAGCAAAATACCTGTAATCTTCGGGGTCGTGGCCTCCCAAATATGTAAATGTGCCCTTGCCAAAAGCTTCATTAATATGGCAGGCTTCTTCCTTGGCCCGGGTTTCGCCCAAATTGTAACAGAAGGTTTTATTACCTGTCTTCGAAATGCTTTTGATTGCCCCATGAATCCTTTTAGTATTGTGGTATTATTTTGCACAAGCATGGTGGGCCCGGGGTCCCATTTTGCCAAAAATTCAAATAGGGTAAAGAAGTCGGTACGTTCGTCACGGTCAGTTTTTGGCACATCAATATTTGATTTATCATAAATTTCAGGATTTGGCACATTCGCAAAATTTTGGAATGCAAAAGTGCTGCTAAAGTTGAGTTTTAGCTGAGCCTGCGAGTCAATCGGGTCGCTATCAAATACTTCATGCAAAATATCGGCCACCTTTGCTGCCAGGGCAATACCAATGCTTTTTGGGGCCGAGCACATTGCAAACATATACCCACCCCTGCCACAAAGTCGCGAATTTTTAGTGAAACAGCCAATTTAAGTTCAGAAACTTTATTATAACCCGATTTTTTGGCAGCAGCTTCGGCCAACATTACATCTTGCTGTTACCATGGTGCATTTTGGTAGCCAAATTAAAACTTGCCGTATTGTCCATCGGGATAAGAAATATGAGCTGCGTGGCTTACAATGTTGGCCAACAGGAAAAGACTTACAAGAGAGATTTTCTTCATGCCTGTGGGTTTTCCGGGGTATATAAGCAATGAAAAAAACCATGCCTTATTCTATAATGATTGGTTAAAGAAAAGGCTTCTTGTAAAAAGTATGAATGGGTTTGAAAAATGTTTATTCTGCCATGAAACTAAAATGGCACATTGTCATCATCGTCGGGGTGGTTCATTTTCGATGGCAGGGTAAGGGTTTTGGGTCTTTCGTCGAATGAGGAAGCAGGTTTTAGGCCTCCTGAAGCTTCATATCCGGTATCTTCGTAGTCGGTAAACCGTGCAAACTTGCTGATAAATCTAAGGTTTACCTCCCCAAGGCTCCCGTTTCGATGCTTTGCTACTATGATCTGCGCCAGGCCTTCGGTGCTTCTGCCCTGCTCATCTTCATGAAACTGGTAATACTCGGGTCGATAAATAAACAATACCATATCGGCGTCCTGTTCAATGGCTCCCGATTCGCGCAAGTCAGAAAGAATTGGTCTTTTTGATCCGGCGCGGGTTTCAACGGCGCGGCTAAGCTGCGAAAGGGCAATTATAGGTATTTCGAGTTCTTTGGCAAGGCTTTTCATTGAGCGCGAAATGTTGCTGATTTCCTGCTCGCGGTTGCCGCGGTTTTCGGTACCCGAAGTCATAAGTTGTAAGTAATCAACAATTACCATTTGTATGTTATGCTGTGCCTTCAGGCGGCGGCATTTTGCCCTAAGCTCAAAAATTGACAGGGCCGGCGTGTCGTCGATATAAAGCGGAGCGCCTGTAAGATTGGCTATTCGGGCATGCAACTGCTGCCATTCATATTGCTCAAGTTTACCGCGCTTAAGCTTATCTGCCTCAAGTTCAGTTTCGCTTGCAATAAGACGGGTTACAAGTTGTACCCCCGACATTTCGAGCGAAAATACGGCTATTGGCCTTTTATAGTTTACAGCAATATTACGGGCCATGGTAAGCACAAACGCCGTTTTACCCATACCCGGCCTGGCGGCCATAATTATCAGATCAGATTTTTGCCAGCCGGCAGTAATTCGGTCAATGCCCGTAAAGCCTGAAGGAACACCACTCAGATTGCCTTCCTGCCTGGCAGCATTCTCAATCTGACTTACGGCTTCTTCAACCAAATCTATCATCTTGTTGTAGCTGCGCCGAAGGTTGGTTTCGCTTACTGCAAAAAGCTCCCGCTCAGCCCTGTCGAGTATATCAAAAACATCAGAAGTATCTTCGTAACAATCTCTGATAATTTCTGACGAAATGCGAATGAGTTGGCGCTGAAGATATTTCTGAAGCACAATGCGGGCATGAAACTCAACATTGGCTGCCGATGCCACACGATTGGTAAGCTGCGATACATAATACGCTCCGCCAACCATCTCTAGGTTGCCTTGTTTTTTCAGCTCCTGGGTAACCGTAAGTATATCGACTGGCTGCGAATTGGCAAAAAGCGAAAGGATGGCCGCAAAAATCTTTTGATGGGCTTCCTTGTAAAACACATCCTCCTTAAGAATATCAATTACGTTGCTCAGGGCAATCTGCTCAAGTAGCATTGCTCCTAAAACAGCCTCTTCGAGGTCAACCGCCTGTGGCGGAACCCGGCCATGATCAAGGTAATTGGTCTGGTTTGTTGGTTTTCCTTTCCTTACAAAGGTTTCACGGGTTTGCGGTTCCTTCTTTTCCATTCCTCAAAAATAATAAATCAGGGCGGGGCAATTCATTTTTTTAGCAAAAAATATTAACAATCTGAAAAAAAATTAAATAATGTCAGCCTTTATTATCTGAAATCAGGGAAGTAATCAATTCAATCAATTTTTCAACGTTGGCGAGTGCCGCAACCTGAAACTCATCAATGTGCTTCAAAACCAGATCCGGGTCATTTTTGTTGCTGCCTGTAGCCAGTTTTTCAATGGCAAGAGAAGCTTCAAGCCGGCTTTTAATTTCACCGGAAGGAGTTCTTGCGTTTAGTTTAAAGCTTTGAAGAATTTCGACCGGGGTCTGCTCATGCTTCAACCCAGGCCAAACTATGCTAAAATCGGTAAATGGCCTGGAAATGTCAATGGCCTTATTAAAAATCAATTTGATTTTATCAAAGATTTGCTCCCCTCCAAAAAAGCAATGTTCAAGCAGGAAGTCAAAATTGGGTGGAAGCCCAAAAACCACAATAGTTTCGATTTTTTCAAGAAATTGGGTAAGTTCTTCAAGTCTAGCCCTTTCGGGGAAACCTGCCTGGGTAAACACCAGTGGTTTTGCACCGTCCTGCCTTAAATACCTGGTGGCCAGCGAAAACAGAACCGGCTGGTAAGGCCTGGTACAATCGAGCAGGGGTATTGCCGGCTTAAAGTCGAGCCACGAAAGGATGGCCATTTCGCCCTTGATTTTGCCGGCAAATTCCTTTAGCGAACTTAAATTCACAATGGTTTTTCCAAGCATAATACTTTTTCGGTGCAGCGCGCCAGTGGATGCATTCAGCTCGACTTCGGGAATGTCGGCAGCCTTAACAATACCCTTTTCAAAAAGCCTGAACTGCTTTTCTTCGCCAATGTCCTGAATGTCGAACACCGAACCTTCGGGAATATTTTTCCAGCAATGTCCAATGAAATCGCAGGGATAAGGGTTGTGGCAATACTGACCAATGGGCACAGGGGGTGAATTTTTAAGCTCAATCACCACCTTTAGCCTTTCAATTTTCTGGCCCACCTGCTCCTGTCTTTCAAGCACAACGGGCAATACGCTTTCAATTTTGAAGAGTTCGGCAGGATTTATCGGGCCTTTCCTTACAAAGGAAGTATTGATATAAGCGATGGAGAAGTCAGCAACCTGAACGCCCGAACCGGCCATGACAAAATACTGCAGCGAAGCATCCCAAAGGTAGGTTTCTGAAATGGCCTTGCTGCTTTTTACCTCAACGGCATGCCAGCCTATTTCATTTTTCACCAGTATGTCAAGGGCAATGATAACGCCGGCATGTTCAAAAGCGGCCTCGTAAATGATTTTTTGCCCGGCCTCCTTCAGTTCGCGCGTTTTCACCACCGAAGCAGCCATTTGAAAATGGGTGGCAGGCGAAGCATCTACCCCACCCGGAAAAAGCTCCCTGGCATACACCCCCACATCAGTACCCCGGGAGAACCGGGCCAACTGCTCAGGTGAAATACGGTCGCGCAAAAACGGCCGCTTCTTATGCAGATATAGCGACTTTTCGCATTGCAAGCCACGGATAAAGGTTGATTTGGATAGGTTTGCAGATAATTTCTTTGCAGGCATAGCTAAAGATAAATAACACAAAGAAAAGGAAAAGATTTGACCTGTTGTTGAGAAAATTTTGGGAAAAGCCGGGGTGCCGGATTATGCCACAAAACTTAAAAAACCTTTAAGTGAAACCCGAATCCCAAATGATTTGAAGGAACCACCAAACGTATTATCTTTACATAATATTTAAACTTATGATTATTCGGTTATTACAGAGGGTTACTCATTTGCTCGATGAAGCAGGCATTCCATATATGCTTTCGGGAAGTATTGCACTCAACCGATACACCATCCCCCGGATGACCCTTGACATTGACATCGTAATTGAACTCAATGTTAATAATCTTGAAAGCTTTCTAAAGCTCTGGGGAGAGGGTTATTATTTAAACCCAGATACAGTGCGGCAAGAGGTACAACGCACCAGAATGTTCAATATAATTGATTACGAGAGTGGCTTAAAAATAGACTTCATTGTTCGAAAAAACACAAACTACCGCTTATTGGAATTTCAAAGGAGAAAAAAAGAAAAGATAAATGATGTTGAAGTTTGGATGGTAAGCCCCGAAGACCTGATTATTTCAAAACTGGAATGGATTCAGCTTTTGCAGAGCGACAAACAAATGGCAGACATCAGAAACCTGCTTTCATTGCCTGACATCGATTCGGATTACATCAAGAATTGGTGCAAAAAACTATATTTAAACACATACGATTTGTTATAAAATGCTGGATACGCCCGAAAACATCCTTCAAAAACAAAGGGAGATCATTCACTCCAAAAGTCCGGATGAGCGATTTAAGATCGGTATTGAGGCTATTAATTTCGGGCGGTTAATGGTAGAAAGCAGCATAAAACAAAGAAATCCCGTTATCTCAGAAATTGAACTTAAGGTTGAGTCCTTTAAAAGATGCTACTCCCAAACTTTTGATTCTGAAGAGCTAGATGAAATCATTAATGGCCTGAGAGCATACTTGGAGAAGATTTTAAAAGCAAATCAAAAGGTTTGATTCTTGATTCGACCTTCAGCAAAATCAGTATCTTCCTTTTTACCTCTTATCAAAACCTGAAATACACACTTACCAGTTGTAATATGTTATGGGCTGTTATCCTGACAATGCTACAAAAAAATTATCAGAATTAATTAAATATCACTATTGTCCGATAAAGTAAAAAAGGGTAGAATTTTATGCATGAGATT
>CAYGDW010000074.1:0-11539 GCA_964348755.1 uncultured Bacteroidales bacterium
TTGAAAACACTGTCATTTCGAGCGGAGCGAGAAATCACGTAAATTATGTTGGCCAGTAGTGTTAATTGTGTTTTCGGCCCCTGTTAAATCCACCTTACCAGGGGTAGATCTTGCCTATGTGGCAGAAAATCGCCTTTTGGAAACACCCTGAAAGCAAAATTGTAGATGCCCGCTTTTTTGCTGGGTACATCGCATTTGTAGGTAACAAGAATCCCGTTTTTGTCGATGCTTGTCTTTTCCATTTCATAAACCGATATAACACCCTGGGCACCATCAACCACCGATTGGTCCATGAAAACCACCTCAACTCCAACATTTTCATGATTTAATTCACTAAGGTCGAGAACTATTTCGGCATTAAGCTTTTCGCCCAGGGCGAGTGAGTTTTCATTAGTATCAGAGATATTGATGCTTTCAATTTCAATGGCTTCCCACCCGCGGGTCATGTGGTTTTTCCAGCGCCACTTTTCGCGTGCCTGAGCAAAATTGTCGCTCCGGTACCTTTCAGATCCCTCGAAAAGCTTGTTGTAAAAACGATCAAAATAATCGTCGAGCATTCTTTTGTTGGCAAAATGAGGAGCAATACGGGCAATATTATTTTTTATCCAACGTACCCATCCGGCAGGTACCCCTTTTTTGTTGCGATTGTAAAACAGGGGTACAAGTTCATTTTCGAGCACGCTGTAGATTGTTTCGGCATCGAGCTCGTCCTGAAATTGGGTATTATTGTAGGTACTTTCTTCTTTGATAGCCCAGCCGGCTTCGGGCACATAACCTTCGACCCACCAACCATCGAGCACGCTAAAGTTCATTACGCCATTGAGCACGGCTTTCATTCCGCTGGTTCCCGAGGCTTCGAGGGGGCGTGTGGGTGTGTTGAGCCAAATATCGACACCTTTTGTAAGGGCGGCACCAAGCTCCATATCATAATCTTCCAGAAAAATTACCTTGCCCTGAAACCTGGGCATTTTCGAAATTTCAACAATTTGCCTGATCAGCTCCTGGCCAGCTTTGTCGGCTGGGTGTGCCTTTCCGGCATAAACCAGCTGAACAGGCATTTCGGGATTATTGAGGATTTTCGAGAGCCTGTCAAGGTCGTTAAACAGCAGGTGTGCCCGCTTGTAGGTGGCAAAGCGCCTGGCAAATCCAATGGTTAGCACTTTGTCGTCGATGCCTTCGAGGGTCTGATAAATTTTTCTGGGGGTTTCGTGCCGGCCCGAAAGGTTTGATAGCATACGCTGGCGAATGTACTCCAACAGCATTTTGCGATGCTGGCTGCGCAAATCCCATATTTTTTCGTCAGGTACCTCATAAATCTTTTCCCAGGAAACAGGTTCAGAAACATTTTTCAGAAAATCCTTGCCAAAGGTTTCGGCGTAAAGCTGTTGCCACTCTTTCGAGGTCCAGGTTTGGTAATGTACCCCGTTGGTTACATAGCCTATATGCAATTCTTCCGGAAAATAGCCCGGATAAAGTTCTTTTAGCATTGACCTTGACACTTTGCCGTGCAAGCGGCTTACCCCGTTTACTTCCTGCGAAAGCTTGGTGGCAAGTACGCTCATTGAGTATTGTTCTTCAGTATTTTCTGCATTAATTTTTCCGAGGTTCATAAATGTATTCCAGCTAATGCCAAGGCGGTCGGGGTAATGCGGCATGTAGGTGCGAAGCATATCTTCGCTAAAGTGGTCGTGGCCGGCTGGCACTGGGGTATGGGTGGTAAACAGGCTGCTTGCCCTTACCACTTCGAGGGCTTCGTAAAACGAAAGTTTATTGTTTTGAACTAGCTTTCTAAGCCTTTCAAGGCCAGCAAACGCCGCATGGCCTTCATTTAAATGATAAACTGAAGGTCGCATTCCCAAGGTGTCGAGCAGCCGTATGCCGCCAATTCCCAAAAGAAACTCTTGCTTAAAGCGGTTTTCCCAATCGCCTCCATAAAGCTGGTGTGTAATGAAGCGGTCGGCCGATGAATTTTCGGGCACATCGGTATCGAGCAAATATAGCGGAATGCGCCCCACATCAATTTTCCAGACTTTTGCATGCAGGGTACGACCCGGAAATGCAATATAAACACGAAGCCAGTCGCCATTTTCGCTTCGAACCGGAACAGCCGACATGTGTGTAAAGTTGTGCGCGAAGTAGTTGGCAAGCTGCTCGCCGGCTACCGAAAGGTTTTGCGAAAAATAGCCATAACGGTAGAGCAGGCCAATACCTATCATATCAATATTGTCGTCGCTGGCTTGTTTCAGGTAGTCGCCAGCCAAAATACCCAAGCCCCCCGAATAAATTTTTACGGTGGTGTGCAAACCGTACTCCATACTGAAATAGGCTATTGGAGGAGATTTTTTGTTTTTGGCAGCAGCCATATAGGTTTCGAAGGCATCTACAATTTCGCCGTAATGCTTCATAAATGTTTTGTCAGAAAGCATTCTTTCATAATCCTCAACCGACAACTGATCGAGCAGTACATTGGGATTTTTTTCGCACTTTTGCCACAATTCATTATTTATGGAAGCAAACATTTCCTCTGCCTTGTAATTCCAGGTCCACCAAAGGTTCCGGGCAATCTTTTGCAGATATGCCAATTCTTCCGGTATTCTAACCTCAATCAAAACCTTGCGCCATTTTGGCCTGGCAAGTGTTGCTGCGGTTTTTTCAATTTTTACTGTTTGTCTTTTTCCCTTAAACAGATCGGCTCTGTTTAGAACCTTTGAAAGCACCATATCAAATGCAATGTAATAATTTTCAACCAGTTTGTCCCAGAGTGCTCCTGAGGCAATGAATGCTGCTAAATTTCTGGTTTCGACCAGGTTTGAATGGGCAAGAGCGTTGTAAGGGTCTTCTGTTCCGGTAAGGATTTCAGAGCCTGCCTGGGAAAAGAAATTTAGCATGTGGGCGGACATTTTTTCAACCACCTCTTCATGGTTTTCATCGGTGCGATCAATCACCGCCAGAGCATTTCCCAATTCCGGAAACCTGCGCTTTGCCCACATTCCAAATCCGGCCACCGATGTTGTTATGGTAGGCACCCTGAAGGCAAGGCTTTCGAGTGGTGTATAGCCCCATGGTTCGTAGTAAGATGGGAAGGCCGTCAGGTCAAATCCTATTAGGGCATCGTAATTTGACAGGTTTACCACCCCATCGGTGCCATTGAGATAAGCCGGAACAAAAACCACCTTTACCATGTCGTGAGGCTGGTTAAGGAGCCTGGCTTTTTTGAGTTGATGCAGTATGGGGTCATTAGATTCATTTACAAGCTTATGTGTAATCCACTCATTCGATAAAGGGTTACCGAAATCGGGCTTGGACACCCTTTCAACCACCTCATTTCTTACTCCGGTTTGGTTGGCCGGGATAAGAATAAATGCCACCACGGTTTGTTCTAATTTATTTGATTGATTTACCTTGCCCAAAGCATCAATAAAGATGTCAATTCCTTTGTTTCGAAACTCATAGCGACCACTGGTAGCAACAAAAAAGGCATTTTCTTCTATTTGCTGGTTTAGCAGGCCTTGGGTTACTGCACGTAACCTCATACGGGCTTCGGCCCTTTTGCTTGCAAATACAGAAGAATCGGGTACAAAAGAGTTGTCAAAACCATTGGGGGTGATTTGGTCGGGCTTTTTGCCAAGCAGCACCTCACATTCTATGGCTGTTGGTTCGCTTACCGTGGTAAAGCAATCGGCCTGATTGGCAACAATAGTTTCCATGCTATGCTTTGATGCAATACCCAACTCATTGGCCATGGTTTCCGGAACAATATTTTTCAGCATGCTGTAAAGGGGCAAACCATGACCCGCCACCGACCGTGCAAGGGTTGTGGCATGTGTAGTAAACATTGTGCCAGCCTGGGGTACGCGGTCGCGCAGGTATAGCACACCCGAGCCGGTCATCCATTCATGAAAGTGGGCAATAATGCGGTCGTATTCCGAAAGGTGGTAGTTGTAAAAACTTTCAATAACCTGTCCGGCAGCAAATCCAAACATGGCGGGTTCGGTGTAATCCCATTGTCCGCTCAGCGAATTAAGCCCGAATTTAAGCCACAGGTCGGAAAAAATCTTGTCTTTTTCAGAGAAAAGCGGGGTGAAGTCAACAAGCACGGCAACAGGTTGGCCTGGGATATTCCATCGCCCAATGCGGAAATGAAGTCCGCTTTTATTGGCTTGTTTGCGCCAAGCCCTATAAAGGTATTTATCTTCGATAAACTCCGGGTTGCCATGGGTCTCCATCCATACATCGGGGCCTATGGTTATATATTTCTCCTGAAACTGACGCGTGAGTGAGGGTGCTTTTGTACTTATTACTGTATGGATTCCGCCTATTTTATTGCATACTTCCCAGCTTACTTCAAACAGAAAATCAGGTGTCATTAAATTTTCAGACATACTATTTTTGGGTTATTAAATTACTTGTTAAAAAGGTGGTGAAATTACAAAAAATTTGTGAAAGTTGCACTTTTTGGACCAGTGGCGGCGGGCATAAATGGGCAACAGATTATTTAACAAGCATAATTTCAGGTATTTACATGCTTTAAATTAAAAACGCCCCTGTTATAAGGGGCGAATGCAATAAAAATTTGAAATTGCTTAATTATTTTGGAATTTCCTGGGTAAAATCAATTTCAGAGCCCATTAAACTGTGTGGTATAAGATAGGCTATAAAGGTAACCAAAGTAGCTGCAAGTACCCACCACCGGTTATTCGGGTTTTTTCTTACCCTGAAATAGGCAATAAGCCAAAAAATAAACATTACAGCTGTTTTGTTATCTGTCAGATCGGTTCCAAATGGCCATCCGGTCCAGAAATCGCCAAAAGCATATTTCTGCACAATTGGTCCAAAAATTAAACCTCCGGCAACCAGAACAATTAATGTAGCCAAAGTAAGCCCATATGTTTTTTGCGAAAAAATGCCTGCCAATCCTGCACGTGCACTAAGAAAAATGGCAGCAAACATAAACAGTATATGCGGAATCATAGCCCAGGCAGGCACATCGTTTCTAAACCTGAGTACAATGGGTTCGGCCGTGAGTGTGGCTTTTTCATTTTGGCTGGTAAGGGTTATTTGATAGGCCGTTTTGCCTGCCGCCGGCAGTTGAGGCAGGTACGCTATGAGTTGGTCGCCTTCTCGTATTAAGGGGGCTTCTGTCCACTCATCATGGCTGGGAGTGCGCTTGTAGCGAAAAAAACCACCAATTGACTGGTCGGAAACAGTAATTTTCACGGGTGCATTCATGGGCTTTGAAAAAGTTCGTATAAGCCGGTATTCGATGGTTTGACCGGCAATTTCAACCTTTCCTTTTACCGGCTTAGTAGGCCCAGTGGTGCGGGTGTAATAAACAGCCGCAAGCGTTATTACAAGGGCCAGAATCCACAGATAGGTACTTTTCATAATGCTTGATTTGGGTTTAAAGGGTTTTAATTAATGTTTTTTCGCCTGTTTCTTTTATTTGTTCTGCAAAACCCATACGTTTCAGGTAATTTATGTGCTTTGGACTTCTGGCTTGGGCGCTGATCAGTGTTATCCCCATGTTTTTGAAAAGGTCTGCATTTTTCCTGAATAAGAAATCAGCAGGCTTCAGGTCGCGAAATTCAGGTATTACAAAATCGAGAAAAACCTGCAGCTCGCCATTTTTCCGCTCGCCAATAAAAATTCCTGCTACAGCCGCATTTCGCAATATTAGCAAAGATATCCGGTTTTTGGCCTGTAAAAGCAAGTTGGGTTTATTCTGCTCAAATCCAGGAAAAAATTTTTCAATATCCTGTCGGTAGTATTCCAGAAAATACATCATATAAGAGTCGTCATTTTCTGATAAAATGATTTTAAAAGTTTCGGTGCGGTTATAAATTTTAAGCAGAAAAATAATATTCACTATGGCAATAAAAAGGTTGAGCATGCCCACGGGCAGCGACCCTATTGCAAATCCGTAAAATGAAAAGACAGCCGAGCCTGCCAGATTTAGCCACCTGAGTTTAATTATAGAACTCATTGTAAGCGAAACCGCTACCACAACCGATGCCACATATCCAATCCATTCTATGAGCGGGATGTTTAAAAACATGATAATCAAGTATTAGTTTTAGTTATGAATTTGGGAATTTGCCTGGTCGGCCGATTTAAAAATGGCATCATATATTGCCTGGTGAATTCTTTGCCTTATTTCCAAATTCATTAAAGCTCTGTTTGATGGAAATGGAAATGTCCGGTTCGACAGGAAAACATATACCAGGTTTTCGGTCGGGTCAACCCAGGCAAAGGTTCCTGTAAACCCACTATGACCAAAACTAAGAGGTGAGGCCGAATTGCTGGCCGGGTTTACCTGCGAGGGGGTCAGGGTTGGTTTGTCGAAACCCAGGCCGCGCCTGTTTTGATTGCCTGCAAACTGCACCCGAGTAAACTCCCGCACTGTTTCGGGTTGCAAATATTGGATTCCGCCATATTCGCCGCTTTGCAAAAACATTTGCATTAAAACGGCCAAATCCAATGCGTTTGAGAATAATCCGGCGTGTCCAGCCACCCCTCCAAGCAAGGCAGCAGCCGGGTCGTTTACAAAGCCCCTAATGGTTTGCCTGCGAAAAACTGTGTCCGTTTCAGTGGGTACAATCATTTCAGGCAGAAATTTTTCGAGTGGATTAAACCGAATGCTTCCAAGCCCCATGGGTTCGTAAAATGTTTTGGCAGCATACTGGTCGAGGGGCAGTCCACTTTGAAATTTCACAATATCGGTAAGCAAAATAAACCCCAGGTCGCTATACAGGTACCTTCGCCGGTTTAGCAAAGGCGAATCGGAGATTTGCTTTATTATGCTGTCGCGATAATTTGTTGCAAGGTAAAGTTCGTTGGCCACTCTTAATGAAAATGCATTTGAAAAATGGTTGTTAAAAAGGCCAGGTTTAATCATTCTGTTTTCAATGGTATTTTGCTGAAAAGGAATCCATGCTCTGAGCCGGGCCTGATGAGCAAGCACATCGCGCAGGCCTAAAGGAGCTTTGTTAGTATTGGCCAGATAGGGCAGATAATGCCCAATGTTTTTGTGCAAATCGAGTTTCCCCTGGTCAACCAAATGCATTAGTGTGGCTGTGGTAGCTGCAATTTTTGTGATTGATGCCAAATCGTACAAGTCAGTAAGCCTCACAGGCTGGGTTTTTTCATAGGTATGATGGCCAAACGCTTTATGGTAAATAAGCATTCCATCCTTAATGATGGCTATTTGGCATCCAGGATAGGCCATGCTATCAATTCCCAACTGTGCAATGCTATCAATGGCGAGCAGGTATTCAGGTTTTATGCCTGCCATTTCCGGAACCGCAAATTGTATTCTGAAGTTTTGCGGGGTGTTATAACCTTTGTATGCCGGAAACCAGGGTGGAGCCGAAACCGGCAATCGGCCGGTTGCCGGAATGCCCCCAAAAATGATCTGGGCAGCCGCCTCTTCAAAATTGCGCCCCTCCTGATAAGCAACAACAATACCATTCAATTTCAGTGCATCCGGTCCAAACGCAATCAGGCTGTAAGGATTGGCAAAAAGGGAAAGAATTACATCCTGCCTTTTTCCAAGCTTTGTTATAAAATCAATATTTGCCCTGCTTATGCCATAGTTTCGAGCCGGATTATTATTATTGCGGTGCACTCCAATAATTACAAGGTTGTATTTGGCCAGCAATCCTGCCATTTCTTTGCTTTGAGTTTGCGTGTGCCCTTTGGGAAGGCTGTAGTAAACAACATTATAAAAATTGCTGAGCATTGTCTGAAAGTGATTTCCCTTTAATGCACCAATGGAAAGAACTGCTATTTTTCGGGAGGGCAAGTCGCGCAGTGGCACAATCTGGTTTTCATTGCGTACAAGCGTTACACCAGCATAGGCAAGCCTTATATTCAGAACTTCGGCATTGCGTGTATTCAAATCAGCCAAAAGATTGTCAACTGGAATTTGGCTGAGGTTGTTCAGGCCAAGCATTTCTTTGTAATACAGTACTTTGCGCACCCGGAGGTTAAAATCCGAAACATCAACAGTTCCATTTTCAACGGCTTTTTTTATGGTGCGTATAGCCAGGCCAATATCTTCGGCCATAAGCAGCATATCGTTTCCGGCCAAGAGGGCCTGCAGTTCCCTATCGCCCCTGGCAAAAAAGTCGGCTACCCCTTTCATATTTAGGGCATCGGTCATCACCAATCCTTTAAAGCCCAGGTCATTGCGCAAAACCCCTTCAATTACATTTTTCGAAAGGGAGGCAGCGCGGTTTTTTTCTGGTTCAATGGCTGGGATTTCAAGGTGGGCAGTCATAATGGCGTGCAGCCCGTTGCTTATAAGTTGTGCATACGGGTAAATATGAATGCTGTCCAGTTGCTGGCGGCTTTGTTCCAGTTGTGGTAGCACGTGGTGAGAATCGAGGTGGGTATCGCCGTGCCCGGGAAAATGCTTTGCAACTGCAATAATTCCTGCATCGTGCAGCCCCCTCATATATGCTATTCCTTTTTGGGAAACATTATGGCGGCTTTCGCCGAAAGATCTGAAATTTATTACCGGGTTGCCCGGGTTGTTGTTTACATCAAGTACTGGGGCAAAACTCATGTGCACCCCCAGTCGGCGTAGTTGCTTTCCGGCTTCAAAGGCCATTTGATAAACCAGGATTTCGCCCGGAATAGCTCCGAGGGTTAGGTGGTTTGGAAATCCCGTTACACTGTCAAGGCGCATTGCGGGGCCATGCTCTGCATCCATGGCAACCAGCAATGGCGTGCGCGAGGCCGCCTGAAGCCGGTTGGTAATATTTACCTGCCTCACCGGGCCTCCTCTGAAAAATATTATGCCGCCGGGGCCAAATTCTCTTAATTGTCGTTCAAGCCTGTTGTAGTAGTCACGGCTTTGGTCAGAAAAAACACTTACCATAATTAGTTGAGCAATTCGCTGATCGAGACTTAGGCTCGCAAAAACCGAATCGACCCAGGGTGTGTTGAAGCCGCTTTGCCACGGAATAGTTTCTGCATGGGGTACGGCCCCAGGTGCAGGTTGCCCGATAATGCGCAAAGTGCTAAAGAAGAATACAATTATCAGATATGGAAAATAATTTTTACGCATAGTAGATTAAGCGAGCCGTTTATAAATAAGCATTTAAGTTTACAAAATTAATGAAAGTAAAAAATTGCATAAGGTAAGTTTATTGCAAGGTATGTATTATTGGTATAATTGGCTTCCATATTTTTCTTTAGCCAGGCTGTTTAATGCAACGGCAAGTTTATTTGATATCTTATTGAAATACCTTTTTTGGCGAAAGCCAAGCACCCAGTTAATGCCCAAAATGGCATTAGTAATAAAAACCTCGTCGGCATTAAGCAGTTCTTCGGGGTCAACAGGCCTTTCTTCAACAGCCAGGCCCAACTTGCTGGCAATATCCATAATAACAGCACGCATAACCCCTTCAACGCAAGCCTGGTCGGGCGAAGGCGTTATAATCTGTTCTCCTTTCACCATAAAAACATTCGAACTGATACACTCGGCCAAAAGACGTTCGTCGTTTATAAGCAGGCAATCATCATATTTGTTTTCGTTTCGATAAAGGCCTGCCAAAACGTAAATTAAGGCATTTGAAGACTTCAGGTTGCTGAGTGTATGGCAGGGTTTGTAATATTCCTGATAAAGGCCAAGCATTTTTCCCTTTTGGTTCAATGGGTAAAAGCTTGTTTCAATTGCTGAGGTTTCAATAAGAAATGAAGCCAAATTACTTTCGGGCACATAATGGCCACCATCGTTTCTAAACACTGCAAACCTAACCCTGGCAGGTCCACCTGCAGGGTGGTTTATTTTAATAACCTGCCCAATGTATTGCTCAAACTCAACCACAGTAAAAGGATTTGGAAGCTCCAGTTTTAGCACTTCAGCGCCCTTTATGAGCCTGGCCAGGTGAAGGTGCGGCCACAATACCCTGCCATCTTCAACCCTTATGGTTTCAAAAATTCCGTCGCCGTACCTGAACGAACGGTTCGAAGGCCCAAGTACAGGCTCATCGGCTTTTAAAAGCTTGCCATTCAATAATATCATTCTCAAAAGAGACAGTTAAAAAATATAAAGGATAAATTTTTCTAAAAAAGGCGGATGAAGCAGGCTTACAAAAACAACCCCAAAAATGGCACCCCAAAAATGTACATCATGCCCCACATTATCGGTGCCCTTGCGTGCCATCCAAACCGAATAGCCAAGGTAAAAAATTCCAAAAATAAAAGCAGGAATGGGAACTGGAATAAACATAAAATAAACGCTTCCCTGCGGGTGCAAAATTATACTGGCAAAAAGCACCGCCGAAACCGCCCCGCTGGCACCCACGGCATTGTAATAATAGTTTTTGCGATGTTTTAAATACGAGGGCAAAACGCTGAATAAGAGGCCAGAAACATATAATATACCAAAAAAAATACGCCCCTGCATTCCAAATTCTTCCCGAAGGATATTTTCGGTAAGCGTCCCGAACGAATACAAAACAAACATATTTATGAGCAGGTGCATCCAGTCGGCATGCAAAAGCCCGTATGAAAAAAAGCGATGCCAGGTTTTATGTTGCCTTATTTCGTATGCATTGAACTTCATGCGCTCAAAGGCAATGCGGTTTCTGAATGTGGTAAATGAAACCAGAACTGTAAGAATGACAATAAACAAGGTAATGCTCATAAGCCGCTTTTTATGCAAAGATACTTTTTCCGGAACTATTTTGCCTGATAGTCGCATAAGACTAACTTTGAAAATTAAAAATTTTGCATGACAAGTAAAAAGAATGTGCTAATCTGGGATTGGAACGGAACCCTGCTCAACGATGCAATGATTTGCCTGCAGGGTATAAACCTGGTAATTGAAAAAAGAAACTTGCCCCCCTTGAGCATGGAGCGTTACAGGCAAATATTCACATTTCCGGTAAAAAACTATTACCAGGCTGCAGGTTTTAATTTTGAAAATGAACCCTTTGAAATTCCGGCTGAAGAATTTATTTCACACTACAAACGTTTGCTTCCCCTTGCAGGGCTTTTTTCTGATGTTGTCGAAACCCTCGATTATTTTAAAAAAATGGGCTTCAGACAATTTATTGTTTCGGCCATGGAGCAGCAAGCCCTAGCCGAATCGGTAAACGAAAGGGGAATCTATCAGTTTTTTGAGGCCATTTGGGGTATCGAAAATAACCTGGCATATTCAAAAATTAATCGGGCAAAAAAATTGATGGCGCATTTTGAAATTGATCCAACCCAGGCATTATTTGTTGGCGATACCCTGCACGATGCAGAGGTTTCAAATGAAATTGAAGTCGAAATCGTATTCATAACCAGGGGCCACCAAAGCCCCGAAAGGCTAAGTCAAAATGGCAACCTGCATTTTCCAGACCTTGCCTCATTCAAAATGGCTTTTGACAGTATTGTTTAAATCAGAATCAAAGCCCGCTTGCAAAAAAGGCAAGGCTGAACAATATTTACCGAAAATCGTTTTTAAAACCCAACATCTAATAAAAAATCACTACTGGCCGACAAGAATTACGTGATTTCTCGCTCCGCTCAAAATGACAGGGTT
>CAYGDW010000075.1:0-10508 GCA_964348755.1 uncultured Bacteroidales bacterium
CCCTTTTTTACTTTATCGGACAATAGTGTTTTGGAATCAGCATTTTCTGCATTTTCAACTTATTATTACGCCAATTAATGGCATGCAGTATATTGAAAAAACGACTCACCGATTTAGGGCAAAAAGCATTATTTTTACACGATGGTCAGCCCCCTATTATTTCACGACAGGTTATACTCAAAACAAAAACAATGATTTATGAAGGCTATTAAAATATTCCTGACCCTTATACTGGTGGCGCAAGTGCTAATGGCCCGGCCACCCATTAATTTTTCTGAGGCTGCCGTTATCCAGCGGTTGCGTAAAGACGTTTACACGCTTGCATCAGACAGCATGGAGGGCCGCGAAGCCGGAACCATTGGCGAACGGCGCGCCGCTGACTACATTAAAACCCGCATGCAGCAAATAGGTCTGAAGCCCATGTTTAAAGGCTCATTTTTTCAGGAAGTGCCCTTTGAGGGTGAGTTTGTTGCTGGTGAAAACAACAATTTGTTAATTGCTGGCAGGCAATTTAAGTTTGAACAAGATTTTTTTGCGCTACCTTATACTGGCAATGCAGCGGTAAGTGCTCCGGCGGTTTTTGCTGGCTTTGGCCTTGAGGGGGTTGAAGGCTTCAATAATTATGAAAACCTTGGCGATATTGCCGGAAAAATTGTTGTGCTCGAATACTACTCACCCGAAGGCCTTGAAGAAAAATTGGGTATTAACTCCCGCCAGGCACTTGCTTCGAAAATTGAGCTGGCAATAAAAAAGGGGGCAGCGGGTATAATTTTGGGCAACAGCCTTTCGTGGCGCACCGACCCGCGCATAAGCCTACGACTAAACGTGGCGCGCGAAGAAATTCCGGTAGTTTTTGTTACCTCAGCTATTTTCGAAACCCTCAAAAGCCAGCCTGGCATTGAGGTATTTCTATCTACAGAACTTGAGCGCGAAACTCACACAGGTATAAATGTTGCAGGTTACTGGAACAATGGGGCTCAATCAACCGTGGTCATAGGTGGGCATTACGATCATTTGGGCTTTGGTGGGCCCGGCTCGCGCAACCCTGGCGAGAGGGTGCTGCACCCAGGTGCCGACGACAATGCCAGCGGAACAGCTGGTATGTTGGAAGCCGCCCGCTTTTTAATAAATTCTGACCTGAAAAATCATAACTACATTTTTATTGCTTTCTCGGTTGAAGAAAAGGGACTGCTTGGAAGCCGCTTTTTTACCGAAAGCCAGGCATACGATATGACCAGAATAAACTATATGTTTAATTTTGATATGCTCGGACGCCTGGTTGACCATAACCTGGCATTGATAGGTACAGGTACCACTCCTGCCTGGGATGCTGCCATCGACAATGCAGCACCGGAGCATTTCAATATCCGAAAAAGCCCCGGAGGGCTGGGCGGGTCTGACCATACCGCATTTTACCTCAAGAATATTCCAGTACTTTTCTTCTTTACCGGCATACACGACGATTACCACCGCCCTGGCGATACCCCCGACAAGGTCAATTTTATTGGGACGTGGGAAATTCTGAATTTTGCTTACCAACTTATGCACGAGATTGAAAATGAAGACCGCCTGGTTTTTACGCCCACACAAATGGCCGATAGCCGCCAAAGGCGAACCGGTGGGGTTACCCTGGGTATTATGCCCGACCATGCCTATAATGCCCCCGGACTAAGGGTACAAGCTGTGATTGAAGACCGGCCGGCTCAAAAGGCAGGGCTTCAGAATGGCGATGTGATAATTCGAATAGACCAGGACGAAATAAGGGAAATTCAAACCTATATGCGGGCACTTGGTAACCTGCAAGCCGGCCGAACAGCAGAAATTACTGTAAAACGAGGTGAGCAGGAACTTACTTTTGTGGTGCAACTTTAATCGGATTTATTTAAATAATAGGGTGAAAGTTTGTTTGTACTCCTGCAAGCCGGATCAGCTGGTCTTAAAATTTTTAAAAGAGGCTCCCATTACCAAAGGCTCAATTGGTAATCAGGTAAAGGCCAGCCGGATTACTCAACAATGCTTTTTAATTTTTGTATTTCGTTGACTCAAAAAATTATATCTAAGTGGCTGAAAAAAAGGTAGCGGTGGTAGGCTCAGGAAGTTGGGCCACCGCCATTGTAAAGATATTCCTCAATAACATTGATACTATTAATTGGTGGGTGCGTGAGCAGGAAATTGCCGATCACCTCATAACCTGGCAACATAACCCAAGATATCTCAGTTCGGTTACTTTCGATACCGAAAGGCTTTTCATTTCAAACGACCTTGGCGAAGTAATAAGGCGGTCAGATGTGGTATTGTTTTGCATTCCTGCAGCATTTCTCCACGATACTATAGGTCATATAGAACCTACCATGCTTAAAAACAAGGTGGTTATAAGTGCAATAAAGGGCATTGTGCCTGGGTTTAATGCCATTATTTTCGATTATTTCAAAATACAATTTCAGATAAAGGAAAGAGATTTTGTGGTGGTAAGCGGCCCCAGCCATGCCGAAGAAGTGGCACAGGAAAAACTTACATACCTTACGGTTGCATCGCATAGCCCAAGGCTTGCAGTTGTTATTGCCGCCTTGTTTTCTTGCCGCTATATTAATACCAACACCTCCGACGATATTTATGGTACAGAGTACGGACCTGTTTTGAAAAACATAATTGCCATTGCAAGCGGCATTTGTTCAAGCCTTGGTTATGGCGATAATTTTCAGGCTGTGCTCATTAGTAATGCCATTCAGGAAATGGAGCGATTCATTAAAGCTGTTCACCCGATTGACCGCGACATTAAAAATTCGGTTTATCTTGGCGACCTGCTTGTAACATGCTACAGCAAATTCAGCCGAAACCGCACTTTCGGCACTATGATTGGCAAAGGCTACAGCGTAAAGTTTGCCCAGTATGAAATGGAAATGATTGCCGAAGGCTATTATGCTGCCAACTGCATTAAAGAAATCAATGACAAACTTGGGGTGTATATGCCCATTTGCGAAGCGGTTTACAATATTTTATACAGGAATAAAAGTGCATCGGTCGAGATGGAAGCCCTTACCGATAAGTTATCGTAAAAAAACCTGGACTGATTACTCTGCCTGTGATTGGTAACGTATTTTGTAAATTATTCTATTTAAACTCCATGGTGCTTCGGCGTGTAATTTTCTCGCAGAAATGGCACTTCAATTTAAGGTCTTCATTGTCAACCACAGCAAAACGCGTAACTACCTGCTCGTGATTGGTAACGCAGTTGGGGTTAAAACACTTTACAATACCAGTAACCTGTTCGGGTATCTCCACAATTTTTTTGCTGCTCACTCTAAATTCCTTTATTTCAATAATTGAGGCGTGTGGAGCAACCAGTGCAATTTTGTTTAGCTCCTCAGGCTTAAAGTACTTGTTACTTACTTTTATTATGCCCTTGGTTCCGTATTTCTTGCTTTCGAGGTTGGTTGCAAACAACACCATATTGTCGAATGCATCGAGTTTTAATATTCTGATTACGTGAAATACTGCATTGGCTGGTATATGATCAATTACGGTTCCGTTTTCGATGGCCGAAACCTTAAGTTCTTTAATTTTTTCGTTCATTTTCTTTTGTTTTAAAATGAATACACTACACTGATTATCGTAAACCCAAAATTACGGCCATGAGAGCCTGCCGAACAAAAACGCCATTAAGCGCCTGTTCAAAATAATATGCCTTTGGGCTGGCATCCACGTTTATGTCAATTTCGTTTACCCTGGGCAGTGGGTGAAGTACCCTTAAATTCTCTTTGGTGTTTAAAATCATGTCGTGGTGCAGGTTATAAGAGTTTTTTATGCGCTCATATTCGAGCGGATCGCTAAAGCGCTCGCGCTGTATTCGGGTCATATATAAAATATCCACATTTGGAATCACTTCTTCCATTTCTGTGTATTGATAGTATGCGAGGTTTTTTTCCTTAATATGCATTTTTACTGAGCTAGGCAGTTTCAACTCGGTTGGCGAAACGAGATGAAATGTGGTGTTGTAGTTGCAAAGGGCAATTACCAGCGAGTGAACGGTGCGTCCGTATTTAAGGTCTCCCACAAAAGCTACATGGAGGTTGTCGAGGGTACCCTGCGTTTTTAATATGCTATAAAGATCGAGCAGAGTCTGCGTTGGGTGCTGGTTGGCTCCATCGCCTGCATTAATTATGGGCACCGGGCTTATTTCCGAAGCAAATCTGGCGCTGCCTTCAACCGGGTTGCGCATTACAATAAGGTCAGAATAGCTGGCTATGGTCAGTATGGTGTCCCGGAGCGATTCACCTTTTTTAACAGAAGTACTTC
This sequence comes from uncultured Bacteroidales bacterium, assembly GCA_964348755.1. GTDB lineage: Bacteria > Bacteroidota > Bacteroidia > Bacteroidales > UBA7960 > UBA7960. The sequence continues at coordinate 4,297 of CAYGDW010000075.1, forward strand.
CGGCTTCAGAAAAACCTATCACCTTGCCGCCAAGGCGGTTGGCTGCACTTTCGAAACTCAGGCGCGTGCGGGTCGATGGTTCAAAAAACAATGAGGCCACTACAAAATCCTGCATAATGGTTTGCACCGGATTTTTCTCAAACTCACGGGCAACCTCCAAAACTCTTAGCTGCTCCTCTTTGGTGTAATCATTGATAGAAACCAGACTTTTGTTCTTCATAGTTTTTGGGTTTATGTTCGTAACTCTCGAAATTTAATTAAATATAGTCAAAAAAAAAAGGGGCAATCGCCCCTTTCTAATTATTTGCATTTGCAATCTCTTTTTGTTAACTCTTTGTCTTTCAAGAAGTCGCAAATAATGTTGCAGAATGTTGGAGCACCAATTTCTTGCAGGTTATAATCAACTTTAACCGAGGGTTTGTTGATTTTTACAATCCGGTTCAGGTCAATTGGGGTGGCAATTATCACTGTATCGCAATCGGTGTTGTTAATGGTTTTCTCCAGGTCGGCAATTTGCTGGGTGCCGTAACCCATTGCCGGCAGCAAGGTTCCGATGTTTGGATAAGTTTCGAAGGTTTCTGCCAATCTCCCCACAACAAACGGTCTGGGATCGACCAGCTCAGCTGCGCCATACTTTTGTGCGGCTACAGTTCCGGCACCAATCTTCATGTGTCCGTGTGTGAGGGTGGGGCCATCTTCAACAACCAACACACGCTTGCCTTTAATCAGTTCGGGCTTGTTTACGGTAAGCGGCGAAGCGCCATCAATCACAATGGCATTGGGGTTTACCTTGGCAATGTTTTCGCGAACAACTTGTATGCCTTCGGGCCCGGCACTGTCCATTTTGTTTATTACAACTATATCGGCCAGGCGCAGGGTTACTTCGCCCGGGTAGTATGTAAGTTCGTGGCCGGGCCTATGGGGGTCAATCACGGTTACCATAAGGTCGGGCTTAAAAAAGGGAAAGTCGTTGTTGCCGCCATCCCAAAGTATTACATCGGCTTCTTTTTCGGCTTCGCGAAGTATGGCCTGATAATCAACACCGGCATAAATAATATTGCCACGGGTTACATGCGGCTCGTATTCCTCCATTTCTTCAATGGTGCATTTGTGTTTGGCAAGGTCTTCAACAGTAGCAAACCTCTGTACCTTCTGGGCTGTAAGGTCGCCGTAGGGCATAGGGTGCCGAACCGCCACAACCTTTATGCCATACTCCATAAGTACTTCTATAATGCGGCGCGAGGTCTGGCTCTTGCCGCAACCGGTGCGCACAGCTCCAACCGCAATAACTGGCTTGGTACTTTTGAGCATGGTTTCTTTGGGGCCAATAAGCAAAAAGTCGGCTCCAGAGGTATTTACAATGGCTCCAATTGCCATAACCTCCTGGTACGAAACATCGCTGTAAGAAAATGCACAAACATTCACATCCAAATCTTTGATCAGGCGGGAAAGGTCGTCCTGGGCATAAATCGGAATCCCTTCGGGATACAGCGCACCGGCAAGTTCTGCAGGGTATTTTCGCCCGTCAATGTCGGGGATTTGGGCTGCAGTAAAGGCCACAACGTTGTAATTTTCGTTTCCCCGGTAATAAGTGTTAAAATTATGGAAGTCCCTTCCGGCGGCTCCAATTATGATTACATTTTTCCTGTTCTTTGACATAAATAGAATTTTTTATTGTTTGGAATATGAAAATAAATGCGTTGCAAAAATTTCACAAATTTACAGGTTTAAGTTGCGCAGCCAAATATTTAAAAAAAAATTTTGGAGCGCCGTTTAATACATTCGAAGTTTTGTGGTTGGTTTTGCACGAATATTCAAAATTATTTAGCGCAAGTTTGACTTAAAAAACTTCTAATGCTGCTGAAAAATTTGCAAGCATTTTTTATTCATTTATTTTTGCAAGAAAACAATGGTTGCTATAAATCTATCAATTTCAAAATTATGATAAGGAAAGTTTTTCTTGCTTTGGCATTCTGTATCGGTTTGATTTTGAACGCCAATCAAACTCAAAGTTGCACCAGTGTGCTGGTTTCGCGTGGGGCCAGTGCCGATGGCAGTGTTATGACAAGCTACCTTTACGATGTGGCCGGTTTTGTGCAGCCATTGCACTTTTACCCGGGTGGCGTTTACGGGCCAAATGACTCACTTGATGTGTTTGGCTTTCGCGATGGGGAATACCTCGGGCGCATTGCCCAGGTTTCGCGAACCTACAAGGTAATTGGTAATATGAATGAGCTTCAGGTTGCTGGTGGTGAAACAACCTTTACAGGACGATCAGAATTGCATGGGGGCGAAGGAGTAATGGACTATGGTAATCTGATATGGATTACCCTGCAGCGCGCCCGCACTGCCCGCGAAGCCATTCTGATACTCGATGACCTGGCCCGTACATACGGCTACCGCGATACCGGCGAAACCTTTTTCTTTGCCGACAAGGAAGAAGTGTGGATTATGGATTTTATAGGCAAGGGTAAGCATGGCAAGGGAGGAGTGTGGGTAGCCGCACGAATTCCAGAAGGTTACATTGCCGCCCATGCCAACCAGGCACGCATAAGGCAGGTAAACTGGAACGATACCGAAAACTGGATGTGGTCGGCCGATGTGGTTGACTTTGCACGGCAAATGGGCTGGTTTTCGGGCAACAAAAGCGATTTCAGCTTTCAGGACGCCTATGCCCCGGTTACCCCACGCTCATTGTTGCTATGCGAAAGCAGGGTTTGGAGTGTTTATCGCCGGGCAGCCCCATCACAAAATTTCTCAGACCACTATTGGCGAGGTGTGGAAGGAACCGAGCCTTATCCGCTTTTTATCAAACCCGACAAAAAAATACACGTGCAGGATATGATTGCCCTTGTACGCGATCATTTTCATGACACACCCTATTACACCCGCCAGGGTATTGCAGCCGGCCCTCACGCAAGCCCATATCGCTGGCGTCCCGTGGTCTTTAGCCTTGAGGGTTCATCAGAGCAATATGCCTGGGAAAGACCCATCTCCCAACCTCAAACAGCCTTTTCTTTTGTTACTCAGGCCCGCAATTGGCTACCCGACCCCATAGGTGGCATTTGCTGGTACTCTGTCGATGATACATATACAACCGTTTTTATGCCCCTTTATATGGGAATGAACCGTATGCCTGTGTCGCTTACTATTGGCTCTTCAATTGAGTTCGACTGGAATTCGGCCTACTGGGTGTTTAACAAAGTGGCCAATCATGCATACCCGCTTTATAGCCTAATGATACCCGATATAAAAGAAGTGCAACGCGAACTCGAAGGCCGTGCCCATGCCCTGACCAAGGCAACCGAGATAGCAGCAACATCGCTGTATGCTGCAAACCCCGCATTAATGCACGAATTTCTGACCGATTTTAGTGTAAATATGGCCGAAAACATCGTGGACAGATGGCGCAAACTCGGCTCAAAACTTTTTGTAAAATACAACGATGGATATATTAGAGGCACCGGGTCAGTAAAAGAATGGCCTGTGGGTATTGGTTACCCCGATGATTTTAACCGGCGGGCCATTGAAGAACGCCCCGGATACTACGATGTACGCTGGCGAAAACCCGGAGAGCCGGTGAGGTGAAATTTTTATTTAATAGAATTTGTCGGTTTTAAAGACTGGGTTTTCCATTTCGAATTAACTCCTCAGAAAGAATCCTGACCCTTCGATTGCAGTTCCGGCCGCCATATCATTTGATATTGCGGCCGGAGTTCTTTTTAAAATGCCTAATTTTGCGCCAGAAACAATTATGATTTTTTGATGAAGGCAGAAGAAAAGATACTTTCGGCAATTGCCGACATAATTAAAGAAAAATTCGGAGCAGAAGCTCCCGCTGCGACACTGGTATTGCAGAAAACCCGCAAGGAGTTTGAAGGCGATTTTTCATTTGTGGTTTTCCCATTTGCGAAAATTGCCCGCCGCTCGCCTGAGCAAACAGCCGAAATACTTGGCAATGCCCTGCTTGCGCGGGTTCCTGAAATAGGATCATTCAACGTAATTAAAGGTTACCTGAACCTGAGCCTTAGTCCGCAATACTGGCTTGATTTTCTTAGGAATGAGATGAACAATCCTGCTTATGGTCTGAAAAGTTGGGTTGGTGCCGCTCCCGTGGTGGTTGAATATTCTTCGCCCAACACCAACAAACCGCTTCATCTTGGCCATATTCGCAACAACCTGCTGGGCTATTCGGTGGCACGTATTCTTGAAGCAGCCGGCCAAAAAGTGGCTAAGGTAAACCTTGTGAATGATCGTGGAATTCATATTTGCAAATCGATGCTGGCCTGGATGAAATACGGCCGGGGCCATACCCCTGAAACCACAGGTAAAAAAGGCGATAAACTTGTGGGCGATTTTTATGTAAGGTTCGAAACAGAACTTCGCTCCCAGGTAAAAACAATGATGCTTGCCACGGGCATTAGCGAAGAAGAAGCCCGCAAAACAGCCCCACTGATGCTCGAAGCTCAGTCCCTTTTGCGCAAATGGGAACTTCGCGATCCAGAAACCATCTCCGTTTGGGAAAAAATGAACAGCTGGGTGTATGAAGGATTTGATGCCACTTACAAACGACTCGGGGTTGACTTCGACAAAATTTATTACGAATCTGACACCTATCTTCTTGGAAAAGAACTTGTAAGCGAAGGCCTTGAAAAGAGAGTTTTCGAGAAAAGGGCTGATGACTCGGTTTGGGTTAATCTGTCGGCCGATGGGCTTGATGAAAAATTGCTCCTTCGCTCTAATGGCACTTCTGTTTACATTACCCAAGACCTTGGCACCGCGCAGCTCCGCTTCGATGATTTCAAAGCAGAAAAAATGATTTACGTGGTAGGCAATGAGCAAAACTACCATTTCGAGGTGCTTCAAAAAGTGTTGAAGAAGCTTGACAAGCCTTATGCTGACTCAGTTTTTCACCTGAGCTATGGAATGGTTGAGCTGCCCGAAGGCAAAATGAAATCGCGCGAAGGGACTGTGGTGGATGCCGACGATTTGATTCAGGAAATGATCGAAACTGCCCGCCTTACAACCGAGGAACTTGGAAAAACCCACGATTTCAGCGAGCAAGACAAAATCAGGCTCTTTCAAATCATTGGCCTGGGTGCGCTTAAATATTTTATCCTAAAAGTCGATCCCAAAAAGAATATGCTGTTCAATCCGGCCGAATCTATCGACTTTAATGGCAATACCGGGCCGTTTATACAATACACCCACGCCCGCATTCGCTCTATCATGCGTTCGGCTGGTTTGGACCAGGTGGCCGGTATTGAACTCGGAATGCCAGCAACAAACATGAATATCCGCGAACGAAATCTGTTGCGCAGCATTTATGAATTTCCACAAATTATATTGCAGGCAGCCCAGGAGCTAAGCCCCGCCCTGATCGCAAATTATACCTACGAACTGTGCAAGGAGTACAACCAGTTTTATCACGAGCACAGTGTGCTCAACGAACCCGACGAGCTGGTGAGCGATTTCCGGATCAAACTTTCAGAATTTACCGCTCAAACCATTAAAAATGCAATGGCTTTGCTTGGTATTGATGTGCCCGAACGAATGTAAACCTGTCGCCATCCACAAAAATCCATGACGGTATTCGAAAAAAAAGAATTTTTCAGGTATTATTCTTTGCGCCTAACCAGTTTCATGGCCTGAACATTGCCCTCAGAATCGGTAGAGCGCCACATTTGCCTGTTGCGGCTTGAGTTTACAATAATCCAGACCTTGCGAAATTGCGAACCAGCCGACCAAATAAATATTACATAGGCGTATTATCCCAACGAATTTCGCCTGTGGTGGTAGCTACACTGCGTGTTACAGCGCTGGTAAAAGTCTGCTGCCCACGACCGTTGCGGTTAAAAATTATACTCCCCGCATTTTCAATCCTGGTTTCGTCGCCGTTTGGCAGCATTATCCTGTATTCTTCAATAAGCCACTCTCCGGTAAGCCGTGAAGCCAACTGCCGCTGTGCACTGCACGAAAACATTACAATTGCTGAAACAATTAAAAAAATCCGGCTAAATGATTTCATAGTACTTTAATTTAAAGTCAGTAAGATTTTTCGATATTAACCTCTGCAGTTCCAAAACACTATTGTCCGATAAAATAAAAAAGGGTAAAATTCTATGCATGAGATTCCTTACTACGTTCGGAATGACCGTCAGTTAGCTTTTTATTAATGGGGGTAGGTGGCGGCGAAGCCGCCACCTACCCCC
>CAYGDW010000076.1:0-9289 GCA_964348755.1 uncultured Bacteroidales bacterium
CCGCCACCTACCCCCCTTAATAAAAAGCTAACTGACTGTCATTCCGAACGTAGTGTGCAATCTCATGCATAGAATTCCACCCTTTTTTACTTTATCGGACAATAGTGTTTACTTAATTAATATGAGCATTTTTTCAGTTAAAAATAAACATTTTATGAAGCGACAGGCCTAATTAAGTTTAAAAACCAGACAGTGTTTTGCCTCGGTACAAAAAAAAACATTAAAGGCCAGTTTCAATTTGTCTGAATACATATCTTTGCCACCAGCAAGACTATGAATTGAATGGATCTGAGAGCCGGAAAGAAAATATATTTTGTTTCTGACAGCCATTTGGGTGTTCCTGGCTATGAGCGCAGCCTCGAACGCGAGAAACTATTGGTAAAATGGCTTGAAACAGTTAAAGCTGACGCCGAAGAAATTTTTCTTCTTGGCGATATCTTCGATTTTTGGTTTGAATACAGCACTGTTGTGCCAAAAGGCTTTGCAAGGCTGTCTGGAAAACTGGCCGAAATTACCGACAGTGGTATCCCCGTTCATTTCTTCAAAGGCAATCACGACCTTTGGACCTTTGGTTATCTCGAAAAAGAATTGGGTTTAAAGGTTCATAACCTTCCGGTTGAAAGGGTATTCAACGGCAAAAGGTTTTTTATTGGACATGGGGATGGGCTTGGACCAGGCGATACCGGGTACAAACTCATGAAAAGAGTGTTTACAAACAAAATCAATCAAAAACTTTTTTCTTTTTTGCACCCGGGCCTTGGTCTGTGTATAGCCCTTTATTTTTCAAAAAAAAGCCGTATTGCCAAAGGAACTTCTGACGAAATATTCCGGGGTGAAGAGAAGGAGCGGCTGATTACTTTTTGCAAAACCAAACTCCTCGATTCACATTTCCATTATTTCGTTTTCGGGCACAGGCACTTGCCACTCGATATAAAACTTACTACCGATTCGCGGTATATAAATACAGGCGATTGGGTGTCGCAATTTTCATTTGCCGAATTTAACGGCGAGGATTTAATTCTGAAATATTTCAGATAAGAGGGATTGGAGTTATTTTTGAAAACGCTAACTATCCAATAGCTCCCTTACCTTTTTTGAAGTTTCGTTGGTTTTAGCGCGAATGCTTTTTAGGCTTTCGGAAGTCTTTTTTACATTCTCGTCCCAAGCTTCAATGCTACATTCTTTCACCTTTTGTATTTCCTGGGTAATAAGGGTTTGTTGCTCAACGAGAACAATCCTGGCTTGTTCAAGATTTTGTTTTAGTTCGCCTGTAGCCTCGGCAATTTCGCTTTCAAGGTAGGCAATACGCTCGGTAAGGTCTTTGTTTACCTTCTCAAGTTCTGCAGTTACCGATTTTTTTACTTCATTCAGTTTCTCAAGTTTGGCCTTTTCTTCAGGGCTTGGGCCGCACGAAAAAAGAAATGTAGTTGCCAGCAGGCTTACGAAAAAAATCAGGACTGTGCCTAACAAGAGTTCTTTTGTTTTCTGTTTGTTTTTCATGGATTTGGCATTTTGGTTTATAATCCAAAGCGGTTTATTATTATAAATAGCCTGAAAGATTCTTGTTTTTCGAAAAAGATGTATTAGTTCTTGGTATTAAATCTTGCCGAAAAACACTTCTTCAAATTTAGAAAAAATAGGAAATCAATGCATTTTAAGTGGCAATTTATGCATTTTAAAACAATCTTTAACCTAATTAATGCATAAGTTATTAACAGGCAACTCTTGTGCATTTTTTAATGTGGTATTAAGGAGATGTTTCCTTTTGATCTAAATATTTTATTGGGTAGGATAATATTTCTCGGCCAATTTTGGCCTTTTTTTGAAGGGTTTCGGTAGTTTTGACTCAGGTGATGCTGCCGAACGGGCATATTGGTTTTGGGATTAACGCAGCCATTGTATCAGCATTTATGCCTTCAGGTTGTCACCAAGTCGTAATGTCTTGTTGTAAAATTGAAGCAGTATTAGCAGTCTCCACGTTTTACCCAACAACTCCAAAGTCGTTCGGATTGGACAAACTGCTTTAATCTAAATTTTGTCTTTGGGAATAAACACAAAAAGGTAAGTATTGTTAATAGAATATTGTACAGCAAGGATATGTAAATTTACAACGTTAATCAAATTAAATGCTCTCAGCATGAAAAAAATCGCACTTTTCGGTGTAACTGGTCAAACTGGAAAGGAATTTGCCAATATTGCACTTCAAAATGGTTGTGAAATAAAAGCATTGGCTCGCAATCCTGAAAAATTGGATATTCAGCATCCTAAAATTTGTGTAGCAAAGTGAGATGTATTAAACTCAAAAGATGTATTGGAAACTATTGAGGGTTGTAATATAGTAGTTAGCTTATTTGGTCATGTAAAGGGTTCTCCAGAATGGTTACAGACTCAAGGCACTAAAAACATCATCTCGGCAATGAAAGCATTGGGATTAGAAAAAATCATTTCACTTTCAGGGGGAGGTCTTCCTTCTCCACAAAAAGATAAGCCCAAATTTGCCGACAAACTGATACGATTGATTATGATTTTTTTTGTTCCTAAAATTTTGAACGATGCTATTGAGCATCACAAGGTTTTAGCAGAAAGTGGCTTGAAATGGGTTATTGTACGTGGTCCAAGACTCACAAATAATGCTGGTACAGGAAGCTACCGTGTTGGTTGGGTTGGCGTAAATGCAAGTACACAAATAGCAAGAGCAGATTTGGCTGATTTTATCTTTAAGCAAATTGAAGATGACACCTTTCTGTACCAAATGCCTTTTGTCAGTTATTAAGTCGGGTTCAATGCGGGTTTGTTTGCCTACAGTTATTAATTTTTTTTTATCAGTTATTAACTATGTTTTTGCGTTATGCTTGCTGCCAACGGTGCAGTTATTCACATAGGTTTCAGCTCTTAGTGGCCGGTTTTTATGCAGAATGCAAATTTTCGGGTATTTTTATTTTAAATATGGTTCCGGTTTCTTTTTCTGATACGAATGAGGCCTTTCCGCCAAGGAACTTTTCTGTAAGGAGTTTAATGCCATAGGTACCCCAGCCACGGCCTCGTCCTTTGGTCGAAAATGATTTTTGAAATACCTGTAGTTGAACCATCTCGGGCATTGTCTGGCTATTTTTTACAAAAATTGTTATACTACCCGTTTCATTGTTTTTAAAATTCCCCAACCATACCTTGTCCTCGGCCGGTCCGGCCTCAAGTGCGTTTTTTAACATATTCATTATTACTTGTCTGAGCAAGGTCCTGTCGGTTTTCAAATACTGGTCATTTGGCTGATATTCTATGTCCTTTTGTCTGAATGCTTCATTGTACCTGAGCGAAACTGTAACTTCGCCTACCAGCCCGGCCAGGTTAAAGGTACTTGCTCTGGCAGTAATCTGGTGGCTTTCGGCCGATGTAATCAGCCGGTAAGCTTCTACTTCTTCATCAATTCTTACAGCAACTTCTTTAAGAATCTTACGGGTTACATGGGGCTCAAGATCTTCAATCAACTCATTCAAGCCTGAAAGGATAGCTGAGGTGTTTTTTAAATCGTGCAGGAAAATACTTTCGAGCATTAGGCGGGCTTTCAGGTCGCTAATGTCTTGAAGGGCTACAAAAACAAAACTCTCCTGGAGGTATTCAAAGGGTTTTGTGTGCACTTTCAGGGTTAGCGAATCTCCGTCTTTTAGGGCAATGGTGCATTCGCCCCTGCCAATAAGTCCTGTTTCTCCCAAACCTATGGTATTTGCTAATCCACAAACGGTACAATACGAAGTTGAACCGCATCCATAAATACCTTCTAGAGCATGGATACAATCAAGGCATTCTCCAGGTCTGACTCCAAGTTTATCGTGATTTATTTTGCCATCGGGTGCTGCCAACAAATCGCGATTGACATAAACTACCTGGCGGGCATCGTTAATTATTAGCAAAACCAAAGGTGCCTCATGAAGCAACATATTAAAATGGTTGCTTTTAATAATGTCTTCAGCTTGCTGCCTGATTTTATCCGGAGAATATCTGAACGTATGTTCGAACATTATAGCTAATCAATGATTTGCATGCAAATGTATAAACAATCATTATACGCACAAAAAAAAAGCTGCCATTTATGCGGCAGCCTTTTAAAATGAAATTTAGTTAGTATTTACACTATTTTGGCAATTAGGTCAACCACGCGGTTAGCATAGCCGTATTCGTTATCGTACCACGAAACCATTTTTACAAAGTTTCCGTTGATAACCAGGGTCAATTGCGAATCAAATACCGATGAGTGGGTGTTTCCAATAATATCAACCGAAACCACCGAGTCAGTGCAATACTCCAGAATGCCTTTAAGTGGGCCTTCGGCGGCCTCTTTAATGGCCTGGTTTATTTCTTCCTTGGTAGCATTCTTTTCAAGTTCAACGGTAAGGTCAACGGCCGAACCATCGGGAGTTGGAACCCTCATTGCAAAACCATCGAGTTTTCCTTTCAGTGAAGGAATTACCAGCCCAACCGCCTTGGCGGCTCCGGTAGTAGTGGGTATAATTGACATGGCTGCGGCACGGGCACGGCGCAGGTCTTTGTGGGGCGAGTCAAGTATAATCTGGTCGTTGGTATAGGCGTGAATAGTGTTCATTAATCCGCGCTTAATGCCGAAGTTATCGTGAATAACCTTTGCAAAAGGCGCCAGACAGTTGGTAGTGCACGAAGCGTTTGAGTAAATCTGGTGCTCGGGCTTAATGTCGTGATCATTTACACCAAGTACCACGGTAGCATCCACATCGCTTGAGCTTTTTGAAGGCACGCAAATAATAACCTTGCGCGCACCGGCATAAAGGTGCTTGCTTATTTTTTCGCGATCACGAAATACACCGGTCGATTCAACAACCACATCAATGCCAAGCTCTTTCCAGGGTAGATTAGCCGGGTCTTTTTCACAGAAAACTTTGATTTTCTTTCCGTTTACCACAAGAAATTCACCTTCTGCGCTTACCTCGCCCGGAAATTTGCCATGCACAGAGTCGTATTTTAATAAATGTGCAAGGGTGGTGCTATCGGTAAGGTCGTTTACTGCTATTATTTCAATGTTTTCATTTTTAAGAGCAGCTTTCAGGGTTAAACGGCCAATGCGACCAAAGCCGTTGATTGCAGTTTTAATTTTTGACATAGGGTATGTAATTTTTAATGAAAAGTTCCGACTGTAAAATTAATAATAATAAAGGTTTTTCAATGCAATTGTAGAATAAATTGCTTCCATTATTTGGCTTGAATTTTGCGGCATAAGTGCGTTGTGAAAACTTTTACAAAACTAAAACATTATTATTTTTGCAGCGTATAAAAATAAAAAGCCAGGCTTTCAGTTATCAAACTAAACCAAAAAAAGGAGCAAATGTTAAATTTTGTATTATCGCAGGTTCAATTGGGCAATGCAACCCAAATTGCTGACACCATGGCCCAGGTGCCCATGCCTACCCATGAAACTTTAACTTTATGGAGTTTAATGCTTAAAGGTGGCATAGTAATGATACCACTTGCCATACTTTCAGTTGTGGCAATTTACATATTCATTGAACGCTATCTGGCCATAAGCAGGGCTTCGAAAGAAGAAACCAACTTTATGAACAACATTCGCGATTTTATTCATGATGGCCGCATCGATTCGGCCAAGTCGCTTTGCAAAAATAACCAGTCGCCTATTGCCCGTATGATTGCCAAGGGTATAGTGCGCATTGGGCGCCCCCTCAACGACATTAATGCTGCCATTGAAAATGTTGGCAAACTCGAAATCTCGAAACTCGAAAAAAACATTGCTGTATTGGCTACTGTTTCGGGAGCTGCACCCATGCTGGGTTTTCTTGGCACGGTAATAGGTATGATCAGGGCATTTTACAATATGTCGATGGCTGGCAACAATATTGATATCAGCTTGCTAGCTGGCGGCATCTATGAAGCAATGGTTACTACGGTTACGGGTCTTACAGTGGGTATTATTGGCTATATATGCTACAACATTTTGGTGACCCGTATCGAGAAGGTGGTTTTTATGCTCGAGGCACGAGCCACCGAGTTTATGGACCTTTTGCACGAACCTGCATCTTAATCTGTCTAAAAAATGGCCATTCAAACCAGAAATAAACGCAGCATTCAATTCAACATGGCTTCCATGTCGGACCTGGTGTTTCTTTTGCTGATTTTTTTCATGCTTACCTCCACCCTTATAGCTCCAAATGCCATAAAATTGCTGTTGCCGTCGAGTGAAAGCCGTACCATGGCAAAACAAACCATTACGGTTTACCTGAATGAGGAGCTACAACTTTTTATTGAAGAAACTCCTGTTGATTTGCACGGTCTTCATAGCGGTCTTCTTCAGCACCTTGCTAATGAACAGGAAGGCTCGGTGGTGCTTAGGGCCGATAAGAGTGTGCCCGTGCAACACATTGTTAGCGTAATTGATGTGGTAAATAACATCAACAATATGAATAAAACCCGGCATCGGGTAATTTTGGCAACCCAACCCGCCCGATAACATGAACGAAGTTTCAAGGAAGGACAACCAAAAGGCCCTCATAGGAACCGTAGCATTTCATACTGTGCTGCTGGTTTTGTTTCTTCTTTTGGGTTTACGCACACCGCTGCCTCTTCCTGAAGAGATGGGGGTGCTGGTTGCTTTAGGCTATACAGACCAGGGAGAAGGCCAGTTTATTCCCTTATCGGGGTCGCCGCCAGTACCTGTTTCAGCACCAGTTGTACCTACGCCAGCCCAGGAGGAGGTTGTTACCCAGGCTACTGAAGAATCGGTGGCCATACCGCAAACACGCCCGCGTCCGCGACCACAACAACCCAGACCAGAGCCACAGCCAAGGCAGCAAACTACCGCACAGCAACCTCCGAGCCAACAACCACCCCCCGATGAACCCCGGCCAACTGTTGATAACAGGGCAATGTTTCCGGGGGCCGACCAACGCACCACCACCAGCCAATCGCAAGGCACCACCGGCCAGCCCGGTTCGCAGGGAAGCCCTACAGGGGCTCCCGGAGGAAGTGGTGATGGAGTCGGGGCTGGTGGGGTAAGTTACCAACTTACCGGAAGGCGCCCAAACCTGCTGCCTGTGCCCGAATACTTGTCGTTGAACCAAGGAATAGTAGTGGTTTCAATTACCGTTGACAGGCAGGGGAGGGTTATACGCGCAACCGCGGGAGCCAGGGGGTCAACAACTACCGATAAAACACTTTATCGCCTTGCCGAAGATGCGGCACGAAGAGCAAGGTTTGATGTAAAACTCGATGCGCCCGAAGAACAAACAGGCACCATTACATACAACTTTATTCGCCTGAACTAATAAAAATGAACTACAAAGAAACCATTGGGTACCTGCAGGGTCAGTTGCCAATGTTTCACCGTATTGGTGCGGCGGCTTACAAAGCCAACCTAAACAATACTATTTCGCTTAGTCAATACCTCGGAAACCCCGAAACAAAATTTAAAAGCATACATATTGCCGGTACCAACGGCAAAGGCTCCGTAGCTAATATGCTGGCTTCGATATTGCAACAGCAGGGTTATAAAACCGGGCTGGCTACTTCGCCCCACCTTAAAGACTTTCGTGAAAGAATAAGGGTTAACGGTAATTTTATTCCCAAAAGGGAGGTTACCGGTTTTGTAAAAAATCACAAACACTTTTTTGAAAAACTGAGCCCTTCTTTTTTCGAGATTTCAATAGCCCTCACATTTGATTATTTTGCTAAGCAAAACCTCGATATTGCCGTAATTGAAACAGGCCTGGGTGGAAGACTCGATTCTACAAATATAATTACGCCCCTGGTTTCGGTTATAACAAATATTGGTATGGACCACATGAACTTGCTTGGCGATACCCTATGGAAAATTGCAGGCGAAAAAGCAGGTATCATTAAGCCAAATGTGCCGGTTGTTATTGGTAAATTTCAGCCTGAAATACACGATGTATTTGCCAAAAAATCGGCTCAATTTGGTGCAGACCTGTTTCTTGCCCAGGATTTTTTTGCATTGGCAGGCGCTCAAACAATAGAAGCCGGTGGCAAACTCTTTCAGGAAATTAGTTATTATACCCAAACGGGTCAGAGAAAAAGGGTTAATACCGACCTAACCGGTAATTATCAGCAGGAGAATGTGGCAACAACGCTGGCTACTATCGAAGTGCTAAACAGGCGGGGTTTGTTAAAAGTAACCGATAAGGCCATAGAAGCTGGCCTTGCCCGCGTTATGGTTAATACAGGTTTTAAAGGCAGGTGGTATCAGATTGGGCAAAAGCCCAGGATTATTTGCGATACCGGCCATAATGCCGATGGCATAAAACTGGTAATGAGTCAGTTGGCGGGTATTGATTATGATCAGCTTAAAATAGTTTTGGGATTTGTTGATGACAAGGATGCCGGTGCAATCCTGAAATTGTTTCCCCCAGGGGCAACATATTATTTTTGCAAGCCAGATGTACCCAGAGGGCTCAGCCTCGAAAAACTGATTCATGCTGCCAAGGCATCAGGCATTAATGGAAATGCTTTTTCTTCGGTAAAAGAAGCATTAAAGGCCGCAAAAGGTGACTCGGGCCAGCGCGATCTGATCTTTGTAGGCGGAAGTACTTTTGTAGTGGCCGAAGTGATTTGAGCCCGGATTGGTTACCGTATTCAAGGCGTTCAAAAAAAAAATTATTGCGGGTTTTGCTGCCTTTCGCGATCACGGGCTTCGCGGGCTGCCTGGCGGGCCCTCTCGCGCAATAACTCCCGAACATGTTCCTGAAGCTCAGGGCTCGAACGAAATTCCTTCAGTATTTCCTGATACAATGCAGAACTAAGCCCGGCTTCGGCCAAAGTAGCACTAAGCATGGCCTGCATATTGCGCTGAACCGCAGTTACCTGCGGAGCAGCCGTGTTAAAGGAATTTAACTCATTTTCCGGAAACTGACCTTCCTGAAGCGGGCCGGCCTGAGTAGCCTTTACAATCTTATTAAACTGGTCCATTGTAAGGCCGCTGCCAACCACAACCTCATTGATGCGCTCCTGGGTTTGGCGCTGAAGAACACTCAATTCCTGGTTGGCATCAAAAAACTTCAGTAAATCCTCATTCGAATATTTAAATTCTTTTTGGGGCTCTTCGGGTTGCTGAGCATAGATTATTGCAGGGGTTGATGCGATAAGCAGGGCAAGGGCAAAAATTGCCGGAAAAGTCGCTGGCAAAGACTTGCCAGAAAAGAGTTTGAAGTTCATTGGTTTAGTGGTTTTGGTTAAAAAAGCAAACAAATGTAAAATAAATTGAGAAAAAACGGTTAGGAATTTTTTCGAAACTTATTAT
>CAYGDW010000077.1:0-8934 GCA_964348755.1 uncultured Bacteroidales bacterium
TGGGAAGCTATGCCATCCTTCAGGGAAGTGTTGCCAATGCAAACTACGCCATTACCTTTGTTCAGGGTAATTTTGTAATAAGTCCGGCTCTAACCACATCGAGTGTAGTCATTACTTCAACAGTAACACCTGTTCCATTCCAATACAGCGACATGGTAAGGTTTACTTCGATTGTTGCAGGCGGAGCCCCGTTGTTGGCAGGAGGACCACAGGCAGCCGCATCGGTTACCTTTATGTTAGGGAGCCAGATAATGGGCACTGCACCACTATTGGTTGATGGCGCCAACCTCAAGGCTGAACTGAATGCAGCCTTGGTTGAAACCGTGGCAAGCCAAATGGCTCCAGGGTTGAAGAATGTTTCAGCCATAATCAATAATGTGAATGCCAATTACCAGGTTTCGCCAAATCCGGCTCAGGCAACCTTTACCCTTGCAAGGGAAGATTCAGATGTGAGTTATCTGGGGTCGCGCCTTGTAGCTTCTACCAGCAGCACAGTACCTCTCGATTTGCGGGCTATGGTAACTGACAAGGCCGACAGTTTCCGCGGTAGTATTTTGAATGCCAATGTGTCATTTATCATTAGTGCTGATGGACAGCCTAATATTTTGGTAGGACCGATTCAAGTTTCTACATCTAATTTGGTTGACGCTCAGAATGCCATTGTAAGCACAACTTATAATTACAGCCTGGGTACCAGCCTGAGCCGTAACCTAACCATTACAACTGTTGTAAATGGGTATTATACAGGAGGTGAGACGGTAATGGCAGTGGTTTATATCCCAAGTGGCGATCATGTAACTGGAGGTGGCTTCATAGTCCCGACCCAGTCGGCCGGATTGCATCCTTCATCACCCAATACCCACGCCAATTTCGGATTTAACTTCAGGTATCAGCAAAACCGCAACCGGTTTGAGTTGCAGGGCAACCTTAACCTGGTTTACCGCCAAGACAATTCAGAGTTTCAGTTCCATTCAACCGAGGCCTTGTCGCTGGGTGTAAACACCCATAACAGATCGGCAATGACTGCCACCTTTACCGTTAGGGGCAACCTTCGCAGGGGAGGCCTCATAGTAAGGGAGAATGTAATCCTTCTTGGAACCATGACCGACCGTGGCACTCCGGGAACCCGCGACGACATTGGCTTTACCATTTGGGATGGTAACACTTTGATTTACTCGAGCCACTGGGATGGCAACAGCACCGAACGAATTAATCTTTCGGGCGGTAATCTGGTGGTTCACTCGGGATCAGACCGTGGAGACATTCCGCTTGCAATTTCACAGCCAGGTTCCCAGGCCAATGCCATTGCCATTCCGGTTGAGGTTGCAAACGAACTTCGCGTATTCCCCAATCCATTCCGCGACAGGCTCAACTTCAGCTTTGCCCCGACTACCGACACCCAGGTCAGGTTAGAATTGTTTGACCTGACAGGTGCACTGGTTGAAGTACTCTTTGAGGGTTCTGTTTCGAAAGATCAGCTTATAGAAGTACATTACACCCCTCGCCTGAATAATAGCACGTTCCTGTTTTATAGACTGACCATGGGCAGCGAGGTGCGCACCGGCAAGGTTATGTACCAGAGGTAAAAATAAGCCGAAAAACCTTCGGGTTTAACTAACAAGGCCCCGGGATTGCACCGGGGTCTTTTTTTTAGTTTCAGGGGTTCGGGAATTTTAAAGAATGCTATATTTGTTGAGCTATTGCAGATTTACCTTGAGGAATACGGCGCCTTCAATTTTAATTTTAATGAAAAGAATTTCCGGCCTTATAATACTCCTTTTAATCCTGCCGGTTTTTACCGCCGGGTCGGAAGCCAACCCGCACCAGCTGCGCAGCCTTCTTGCTAATGCAACCGACACCGAGGAACAGATAAAGATAAGTATCGATCTTGGTAGTTTCTACGAGGATATTAATTTCGACTCGGCTGTTTATTTTTTTTCAGAGGCATATAACCTGGCCCTAAAAGAACAAAACAAAACGAAGAGAAAGCCCCAACAGCAATCATTTGCGTTACTACGGGCAACAGCCCTGCGCAGATTGGTATTAACACACTTTCAGCACGGTTTTAACGAAAAAGCTATTGACCTGGGCAACAGCCTTTTTTTGTTGGGTTCTGAAATTTCTGATACCCTTTCGATGGTTATAGCCCAACTATCGGTAGGCAATGCACATATTACCACTGGCCAGTACCCCAATGCTGTAGAAAGTTATCAAAAGGCGCTCCATCTTTCGAGAGCCTGGAATGACAGTGAGCAAATTGCAAGGGTATTGCAAAATCTTGGCATTGTTCATTATTACATGGGCCATTTAAGCCAGGCTGCAACATATACGCATGAGGCACTTAGCATCTATTCAAAATTAAATAACCGGCTGGGAGAGGCCAGTTGTATGGTTACACTCGGAAACGTGGTTTCTGATCAGGAAAATTTGAGCAGGGCGATGATTTATTACAATCAAGCATTAGCACTTTTTGAGGAACTAAACCACGATGTTGGTATATTTAATTCAATTTTGAATATAGGGACCATTTATCTTTCTCAGAGCAAATACCAGGAGGCGGTAGAAAAGTTTGCAGAGGCCCGCAATATGGCACAAAAAATAAACGACTTGCAGGGTGTTGTAAGGTGTTTGCATAATTTGGGAATGGGTCATTCGCGACTTGGAAACCCCGAATTGGCCATGAGATACTACCATGAAGCATTAGAAATAGCAAGGCATAACAATTTCAGGCATCTTGAGGCCAATACCCTTACCAACATGGCTGGTGTAAATAACGATCAGGGGCGCTTTGAGCAGGCACTTATTTTGGCCAGGAGAGGACTTTTACTTTCACAGGAAATTCAGTCAATTGACGATCAGCTTCATTCGTACCGCAATATTTTCAGGGCTTATGAGGGGCAGGGTTACTTTTACAAAGCCCTTGAATACCACAAGCTATTTAAGACTTTTAATGATTCGCTGCACCGTATTGAATCACGCCGTGAAGTGAGCCAACTTGAAGCATTGTATAAAAACCAGCAAATGCAGCAGGAAGTTGAACTAAAGAATTCAATGCTTGAAAAGCAAACACTTGAACTGAGCCAGCAGGCGCTAAGCCTCAAACAGCAGGTGATGTACAGGAATGTACTGATAACAGGGATTGTTTTACTAACCATTATTGCCGGATCAATTTATATAAGCCTAAAACGCCGCAAGTGGCTAAACAAACTAATAACGCAACAAAAAGAAGAAATTGAAAGGATTAATGAAACCTTGCTGATAAAAAACAGTGAGATTGCTCTGCATCGCGATGAGATCATAAACCAAAAAAGAATTATAGAAGAAAAAAATGCGACCCTGATTTCAAGCATTCGATATGCGCAAAGCATTCAGAATGCCCTTCTGCCCAATTTTACATCTTTAGAGGAATCTTTTGCAGAGTACTTCCTCATTTATGAACCCAAAGAAATTGTAAGCGGCGATTTTTTCTGGATATCCCGTCAAAATGGTGTTACCCTGCTTGCCGTGGCCGATTCGACCGGTCATGGTGTTCCCGGTGCTTTCATGAGTATGCTTGGAATTTCGTTTCTAAATGAGTTTATAGCCCGGCAAAAATACCATTCACCAGGACAGTTGCTCGACGAAATGAGAAAATATATTATTGGGTCTTTGCACCAACAAGACAACAACTTCTGCCATCAGGATGGCTTTGAAATGGCTCTTGTTGCCATCGACCCCAATGCAAACACAATTACATTTGCCGGGGCGCGCATGCCTGTTTATATTGCTTCGGAGCGGCCAATAATAATTAATGGCAAACCCACAAATGCCCATGGAGCGTCATTGCACAAAATTAAAGCCGATCACATGCCTTTGGCATTGCATAAAAAAATGAAGCCATTTTCAAATCAAACTATTATTGTAAACCCAGGCGATGTGTTGTATCTAATGACAGATGGTTTTGCCGATCAGTTTTCCTGCAAAAGTGGAGAAAGGTTTACGAGCCAGAGGCTGACAAGTCTTTTGGCCGAAATACAGCATTTGCCGCTTTACACTCAGAAAGTAACCCTCATTGAGTCGCTGCAAATCTGGAAAGAAGAAGGTGAACAGGTTGATGACATTACTGTGTTAGGTCTCAGATTATAATGCCGGGGAGCCGCATAATTGGATTTAAAGCGGTTTTGGTTAATAAAGACTTAAGCTAAACGACAATTTTCAAAGCTAAAATATATGCTTCGATTTCCGGCGCGAGAAGTACTTATTGGCAACCGGCCAGTTGGTGGGCAAAATCCAATCAGGCTTCAATCGATGACCAACACTCCTGTTAATGACTTAAAGGCTACCCTTGGGCAGGCCATTCGCATTTTTGAAGCAGGTGCTGATTATGTGCGAATCAGCACTCCTAATAAAGAATCGGTTTCATTACTCGAAAAAATAAGAATTGAGCTCAAACAAGCGGGGTTCGACCAACCGCTGGTTGCCGATATACATTTCAGGCCCGAACTGGCGCTAATGGCCGCAAGGGTGGTTGAAAAGGTACGCATAAATCCGGGCAATTACTCCGGCATTCCCCGAAAGGGACAAACCGAATGGACTGACAGTGAATATGCTGCCGATCTTGAAGCAATAAGAAGGAATCTAAAGCCCCTTGTTACGGTGTGTCGCGAATATGGCACTGCCATACGCATTGGCACCAATGCGGGTTCGTTATCGCCCCGCATTGTTTCTCGATATGGCAATACGCCCGAAGGCCTGGTACAATCAACCATTGAATTTCTGGGAATTTTTAAAGACCTTGGATATTATCAAACAGTAGTATCGCTCAAGGCCAGCAATCCTTTGATTATGATCAGGTCGTACATTCTTATGGCCGGGCGCATGTTAAATGAGGGAATGTGCTACCCATTGCATGTAGGTGTAACCGAGGCGGGCGAAGGCCGGAGCGGGCGCGTTAAATCGGCACTGGGAATATGCACCTTGCTAAAAGAAGGCATAGGCGACACTATAAGGGTGAGCCTTTCGGAGCCGCCCGAAGACGAAATCCCCATAGCGATAAAAATGGCAGCCCCATTTCAGGAAGCATTTCAGAAAATTCCATCAAAAGGAGCAATGTATAAGACACCTGTTTTTGAATGGAGCCAGGAGCCTCCTCCGCCAATGCCTGGCAGGCACAAAGCAATTGTAATTGCAAATGCTTTGGCCCAAACCGGGGTTGAGGCCAAAAATAAAGTAGAGGTTTTTGAACCCATGGTGGCAGACAATAACCTGAACGTAAAAAAAGAGTTCAGACTTTTCAATCAAAACGAATCATTCACAAACCAATTGAAGGTGCCGGATGAATTCAGCTTTGTATTGCATTCTCAACAAAATGAAAAAGAAATTTTCGGTTCACTGAATAAAATTCGTCAGCCAGTAATTTTGATTGAGGGCCCTGAAAATGAATTATATGTAAAAACAAAACATTTGCAAAAGCAACTTACGGCCCGTAAAATAAAGGCAGCAATTATTGCCAGGTTGCCCCAAATGGGTTCTGACGAGGATTCTGTAGCCATTAGCCTTTGTACTTCATTAGGAAAACTTCTTTTGGAGCGCAAGCTTCATGGTATTTGGGCCAAAGCTCCGCAATTGCCAGAGCGACAAACTATTGTTGAACTGGGTTTTGCATTGTTGCAGGCCACAGGCCTTCGCATAACCCAAACCGAATTTATTTCGTGCCCCACTTGCGCCCGCACCAGTTTTGACCTACAGGCAGTTTTAAAGCACGTAAAAGAAAAGACCGCACATCTGCCCGGAATAAAGATTGCGGTAATGGGCTGTGTGGTAAATGGCCCCGGCGAAATGGCCGATGCCGACTTCGGCCTGATTGGGACAGGGCCGGGCAAAGTAAGCATTTATAGGGGCAGCAAAGCGGTTTTGAAAAACATTGACCAGAGCCAGGCCGCCGACACCCTCCTGGAGCTTATTAAGACCCAGTAAATCAACACACTAAAAGACCACGCCTATTTTTCACGGCATTATACAGAATCAGGAATTCCACTTATATTTGCACTATCTTTTCATTTCCCTTACCATGAATATTCTAATAGCAGGCGACAGCGAGGTGGCGCAACACCTGGCACAAGTGCTTTCCGTAGAAAAACACAATGTTTCTTTCATTTGCCCCAGGCAAGAACTACTTAAGGTTGTTGAAACCCAATCCGATTTAATGACATACCATGGTGACTCAACCTCCATCAGATTACTGGAGGAAGTTAATCCTAAGAAAAAGGACCTTTTGATAAGTGTTCACCGCGACGGACGTTTAAACCTTTTAACGGCCATTCTGGCCAAAAAACTTGGTGTAAAAAAGTGCATTGCCAAGCTTCATGATGCGGAGGCATTAAGCCCGGAGTATAAGGACCTTTGTAAAAGCCTGGGCATTGACTTTTTGGTTTCACCCGAAAAGATTGCATCGAAGGAAATTGTGAACCTGCTGAATAATACTGCGGCCACCGAAATATTTGATTTTACAGACAAGCAACTTTCGCTGATGCTTGTTAAACTTGAGGCCAATGCGCCTGTTGTAGGAAAATCGCTCAACGAGATTGCAAACCTGCATAAGCACCTCGATTTCAGGGCTGTGGCCATACACCGGCTTTCTAAAACTATCATTCCAAAAGGCAATGATGTTTTTATGGAGGGCGATATGGCTTATGTAATAACCAAACCCGATGGTATTGAACAATTGCTCGAAATGGGCGGGAAAAAACGATTTACAATAAACAATGTAATGATTGTTGGTGGTGGCACAGTAGGCGCAATGACTTCTGCAGCCCTTGAGCAAAATTTCAGGATTACCCTTTTTGATTTGAATTACGAACGTTGTCAGGAATTGAATGATTTACTTTCGAACACCCTGGTTGTTAATGGCGACGCCCGTGATATAAAATTGCTCCACGATGAGAACATCGATAAAATGGATGCCTTTGTAGCTGTAACCAACAACTCGGAAACCAACATACTTACCTGCCTGTTAGCACGCAAATTAGGGGTTAAAAAGACCATTGCACTTGTTGAGAATCTTGATTTTATTGAAATTTCCCGAAACATTGGTATTGATACCATAATCAATAAAAAACTTGCCACCGCCAGTTACATTATCAGGTTCACCATGTCGGCCGAAGTTGTTTCAACCAAGTGCCTAACGGGTATCGAGGCCGAAGTTTTTGAATTTGTAGCCAAGCCCGAATCGCCTGTTACAAAAAAGGCTATTCGAAAACTCAAATTTCCCGAAAAAGCTATTATTGGAGGGATAATTCGCGAAGGCCATGGTTTTATTGCCATGGGCGATTTTCAGATCAGGGCTGGCGACAGGGTAGTAGTTTTTGCCCTTCCACAGGCTTTTCATGAAGTTGACAAAATGTTCCGAAATTAAACTGCGAGAACATGTCGAGATGGTCTGAAATCAACCTTCTGATGATCACCAAGTTCACTGGGATCTTGCTGATTATTCTTACCTTTTTTATGGCCTCTTCGGCTCTTTGGTCGTGGTATTATAATGAAACCACAGCACTAATGGCTATATTGAAAGGATCGGCTATTACCTTTGCCGCGGGCTTAATTATGCTTTTGCTCACAAGGAGGCACAACCACCGAAACATTGGCAAAAAGGAAGGTTATATAATTGTAACCCTTACCTGGGTAAGCATTTCTGCCTTTGGTGCCCTGCCCTTTCACCTTCACGACACCATACCAAACTACACCGATGCCTTTTTCGAAACAATATCGGGTTTTACCACCACCGGAGCTTCGGTAATTACAGATATTGAAGCCATACCCAAAGGCTTGCTGTTTTGGCGAAGCATGACTCATTGGCTGGGCGGTATGGGCATAATTGTACTTACCCTGGCAATACTTCCTATACTTGGCGTGGGGGGTATGCAGTTATTTGTAGCCGAAGCCCCTGGCACCACTCCAAGCAGGCTTCACCCACGCATTGCCGAAACGGCAAAACGCCTCTGGGGCATTTATGTGTTGTTTACACTTATGCAAACCGTGTTGCTTATGCTTGGTGGCATGAACCTTTTCGACGCCATTAACCATGCCTTTAGCACAATGGCCACAGGGGGGTTTTCTACAAAAAACGACAGCGTTGCCAGTTTTTCGCCATACATTCAGTATGTTATAATCTTTTTTATGATACTTGCCGGTACCAGTTTCTCTCTTCACTATCTTGCACTGAAAGGGCAATTGGACAAGGTTTTCAAAAACGAAGAGTTTAGGTTTTATATTGGTGTAATGGGAGTTTTTACAATAATAATTTCAATAGTAATTTTTTTTACCAGCCATATTGGTTATGAAAAAGCTTTTCGCGACAGCATGTTTCAGGTGGTTTCCATTGTAACCACCACCGGATTTGTGTCGGCCGATTACCTTCAGTGGGGTGATTCAATTTGGTTCTTAATATTTTTGCTCATGTTTGCTGGGGGGTGTATTGGCTCTACAGGTGGAGGCATTAAAATGATACGGCATCTGGTTTTGCTTAAAAATATGAGACTTGAGTTTAAGCGCCTGATTCATCCTATGGCAGTTATTCCGGTAAGGATAAATGGCAAAGGCATTCCAACAACCATTATAAACAACTTTCTGGCATTTTTTATGATTTATGTGGTTTGTATTGCCGTTGGATCGGCAGTACTGACCATAATTGGGCTCGACTTTGTTTCGGCTGTGGGTGCGGCTGTCGCCACTTTGGGCAACATAGGCCCAGGTATTGGAAGCGTGGGGCCGGTTAATAATTACGGCCACATACCAATGGCTGGCAAATGGGTGTTGAGTTTTTTAATGCTCCTGGGAAGGCTCGAACTATTTACCGTCCTTTTACTTTTATCGCGTAGTTTTTACAAAAAATAAATTTAAATCACTATTGTCCGATAAAGTAAAAAAGGATAGAATTTTATGCATGAGATTCCTCAC
>CAYGDW010000078.1:0-239 GCA_964348755.1 uncultured Bacteroidales bacterium
TTAATAGCCCCTAAAGGCCTTTTGCGATAGATTTTAGCCGTATCTTTATAACAAAAACGTCATTGTTCGATTAAAACTGCGGGATTTCTCGCTTGGCTCGAAATGACAAGGCTTTCAGGGGTTTTGGAAAAGATTGGGTGGGCAGCAGCTTTGCCGCCGACAAACACCTATCAAATAACTTACTATCTGTTATTCCGAAGGTAGTTCGGAAATTCGAACATGTAATTCTATCGTTATTG
>CAYGDW010000078.1:249-8910 GCA_964348755.1 uncultured Bacteroidales bacterium
ACAGGAGGTACACCAATGCGCTCATTTTTTGCAAAAAATCTTTCTTTTTTTTTCTTTTGGCTGACCACCTTCTTTATTGCAGTGGCATTTGTGCCAATCTGTGCTGCGACAACTGATTTTTCTACACCTTACAGAAAATTACTGGAGTTTTCGCGGCAATTTCCACAGC
The DNA here is from genome assembly GCA_964348755.1 of uncultured Bacteroidales bacterium. GTDB lineage: Bacteria > Bacteroidota > Bacteroidia > Bacteroidales > UBA7960 > UBA7960. The sequence continues at coordinate 419 of CAYGDW010000078.1, forward strand.
AAAAAGCATACTTGCACACTGATAAAGCAGATTATCTTGCCGGGGAGAAAATCTGGATTAAAGCCTACCTTGTTTCAGCCCGCTCGCATGTGCCCGATACCACCAGCACCAACCTTTATGTTGAGCTTATTAATACCCGCAATCAGGTGGTAGAATTTTTAATTATGCACCTCAATAACGGGTTTTCGGCTGGTAGCATTCAATTGCCCGATTCGTTGGCCGGTGGTAATTACCAGTTAAAGGCTTACACCAACTGGATGAAAAATTTTTCGAAGGATTTTATATTCACAAAGGATTTATTTGTTCATAATACTGCAGAGGCCAATTACGTGAGCAGGGCCGAAATCCGCCACAATACTCGTTTTAACTCATTTCTTGAGCAAAAAGAGGCCGCCATGCAGTTTGCATTTTTTCCGGAGGGAGGCAATCTTGTTGCCGGGTTAGAAAACCGCGTTGCCTTTAAAGCAGCCGATGGCCATGGCAAAGGTCAGCAAGCCAGGGGGACTTTGCACGATGCAGGTGGTAACCAAATTCTGGAGTTTCAAACCGTACATGATGGCATGGGCTTGTTTAGCTATAAGCCAAATCAGGGAGGGACCTACACTGCCAAAATAGTGTTTGATGAAGGGACGCAGCTGAGCCTGCAATTGCCACCTGTGCAGTCTCAGGGGTATATGCTCAGGGTAGATCCTGGCCCTGAGGTGATTAGGGTCAGGGTTGAGGCAAATTTCGATCCGACACTACTCAATATTCCAGCCGAAGTTTTTATTATGGCCCACACTCGTGGCCAGGTTGGGTTTATTGAAAAAGGCAGACTTAGCGAAAGCGTATTTCAAACAAACATTTCCAACGGGCAATTTCCTGAGGGGGTTACCCATATTACACTTTTTGGCCCAGATGAAAAACCACTGGCAGAACGACTTGTCTTTATAAATTTTTTACCATCGAACGAAGAACACCATTACGTTGCCTGGGAAAAAAGGGAACTCGATGAAATGGTGGAAGTTGACTTTTGGTTCAACCCACCAAATGCTTTGGCTCCGGAGGGAAGCAGTTTTTCGCTGGCGGTTACCGAAAATTTTGAAAATTCCCGGTTTGACCCATTGAATATTGCCAGCTTTCTGCTCCTTACCAGCGATTTTGGCGCTACTGTATATGAACCTTTGTTTTATTTTATTGATAACAGCCCCGTAAGATTACAAGCCCTTGATCTGCTTATGCTTACTCATGGTTGGCGGCGTTTCAACTGGGATGATTTGCTTGCCGGAACCATGCCCGAAATACGGTTTAGGGAGGCCAAGGGGCTTGCTATTTCTGGAAAAGTAACTCCGGTATCGTCGGCACGAGAAACCGGAGAATTGAATATTGAAATGTCGGTCGGTCTCCCCGAAAAACGCGATATTTTACGCACCAAAACCGACCGCGAAGGAAACTTCGCATTTACCGGTCTTAAATACAATGACTACTTTTCGGCCCTGATCATGGTTGAACGCGACCAAAGGGGGAGGATTTACCAGGTGGAATTGTTTGAGCGCACCAGAGAAAGCGCCCTTTTTAACCCTGGCTTCAAAACCAGACCCCATGGGGTGGTACAACGCAGTCCCGATTGGAAACCCAGAGAACGGCCCAGCTTTTTACGAAGCTTCTTTAACAGACCAGGTGCCCTTCAGGAAACAAAATCAACCAGCATGTACGGAATGCCTGACCAAACTATTTACCTGGAAGACATAAGAGTAAATTACTCAAATGTTTTTGACTTAATCAGAGACAAAGTGGTGGGATTAAGTATTATAAATGGCGAAATTACCCTTAGGGGCCCTACAAGCCTTAGATTGAGCAACGAACCCCTGTTTTTTATTGATGAAGTGATGGTTAATCGTTTTCACTTTCTTAATACGCCAATTTCTGATGTTGAAAGAATTGAAGTGCTAAGGGGCGCCAATACGGCAATTTTGGGAAGCAGAGGAGCCAACGGAGCCATGTTTATTTATACGCGCCGTGCCATGCACCAGCAGCAATATTCCTATGAATACCAGCTGCGGGGCTATCATCAACCCGACGAGTTTTTTATTTCAAGAATTAACGTGCAGAAATATATTGAAAATCAAATTCCCCGAACCATTTTTTGGGCTCCTTTTATTGTGCCCGACCAAAACGGGAGGCTCAGGGTGAGGATTCCGTACCCTGACAATGCCGACCGCCTAAAATTCAGGCTCGAGGGTGTTGACTCATACGGACAGGTAACCTTTGTTTACTTTTAATCAATTTGGCTGCTTAGTCCCGCAAGGAAAAGCATAGTGTCAACCTGGTCGGCATAATCCCACAATTCAGGTTTTTGGCACTGACCAAAGGCAATGGTTTTAATACCAGGCCATTGTGTATCCGAGGCCACGCATTGTAGCTTTTCCGATTCGCGCATAAGGTAATCGGCAACCCAATCTGCATGCGGATACTCCTGGTAATGAACCACCGAAACAGGCGAAGAATTAGCACTTTCTTCCCTGAGAAGACAAAAATCAAAATCGTGAATAGGGATTCGGTTTATTTGATAAACAGCTTTAAAATAATCGTAATTGTTATAAAATTTATGCTGGTCGGCCAAAACCTTAAAAGGATGCCAGGCATTTTTTAATGCTGCAAAATCATAATCTTTTGGAATAAGCAGCTTAGAAACATTGCGGCAACCCAGCCCAAAATATGAAAAGACATCACTGCCCAACTTCTGAAGTACTTCCGGGCTTTCGTTGCCACTTATCAAAGCCAGCGAATTTCTATTTTTCCGTATAATATGAGGGTATTTTCCAAAATAATATTCAAAATACCTGGCGCTGTTATTGCTTCCGGTGGCTATCACCGCATCAAACCTACCCAGGAGGCCTTCCGAAAATTCAATGCTTTCTTTAAAACAAGGCTCAATTTCTATAAGCAGGTTGGCCAGGTGTATGGGCAACTTTCGATCGGCCGACGAAAGCTTCCCCAGAAATTTATGCCCCGACAACAATACGCACATAAAATCATGAAACCCTACCAGCGGGATATTTCCGGCCATGATTACAGCCACCGTTTTTTGCACCGCCATTGTTTCGGGCAACAAGGCTAAATAACCACCCATCCATTTTTCGGGCTTATCGCCCTTTAGCATTTCACCCAAACCTTCAATCGCCATCTTTACACTAGCGGTAGTAAACCATGGATTGTGGTTTGGCGATTCAACAATCTCGTGGTACAGTTGGCGGGCGGCCTGGCTGTGAACCCGTTCCGCCCGGCCACACTCAAGGGCTGCCACTATCTGTTCAAGAGCAACCCCAAGGGCCGAAAAGGCTTGTATCCGGTTAGATATGGTTATTTGCATGGCGTGGTAATGAGAAGTTTGCAATGGCTTACTATATTTGCAACAATTACCGAAGTTAATCGTTTCTGTAAAAATAATTGACCCCAATCTATGCCGGCTAAGGTTTTTCTGAGCAAATTGTCAGCCTTTCTTCCATTTTTTGCCAGCCTGGCTTTGTTTATATTTACTAATCAGGGAGTATTCTCTCAGGCTGCATCCCCTTTCGGGGAAAACAACCCTGTTGCCACCCAGGACTCCCTGCACAAATTGGCAATGCGCATTATTGAGCCCGACAATGACGCTGGTCGGCTTGAAAACAATACAATCTTTATGGAGGCTTTGCGCAAGGCTATGCTGGCCGACACCAACCTGGCGCAATCTTTCGACTCGGTGCGCACCGTTTCGTTTTTGCGTAGCCCAAACGGGAGTTTTCGTATCGCCACATGGTATGTGCCATTGATCAATGGCCGGTTTAAATATTTCGGATTTGTTCAAACCCCTGCTACAGCCCTGAATCCTGCCATGCTTTTTAAACTCACCGATATGACTCCATTGCTAAGCCAGATATCCGGGCGGGAACTCGACAAAGACCAGTGGTATGGTGCCTATTATTACGAACTGGTTCATATAAAGCGCCGCCGAAAGGATTATTACACCCTATTGGGCTGGAAAGGCGATAATCCGCAATCGCGGATCAGGGTCATTGAGCCATTCAGAATAACAGAGCAGGGGCCGATTTTTGGAGCCCAGGTTTTTGAGGCCGGCGACCAAAAACCTTTTCGAATCATTTTTGAATACTCAGCCCGGGTTAGCATGAGCCTCAAATACCACCCCGATTTTCCGGTCCGCCGGCGCAAAACCAGACAAATTATTGTATTCGACCGCCTAACTCCTACACACGAGAGCCTCATGGGAAATTTCAAATTTTATGTGCCAGAAGTAAATGTGTTTGATGGGTTCGAATTTGAAAATGGCCGTTGGGTCTTTGTTAATGATGTGGATGGACGAGTGGTGATTGACCCCTCAAAAGTACCCCTGAACCCGGTTTTACCCCGGTAGAGAAAATTCAATAAATAAGCCAATTTCTTTGTTTGTGTGGTTTTAATTTGCCAAATTTGCGCAGGAGAATCTCTATTGGCCAAGGCGCAATGTTATTGGCGGTTTCTGGTATGTTTTTTACTGATATTTTCCTGGTATAAGTTAATAATATTAAAGATGCATAGCAATTTTAGATTCAGATTTATATAACACCTTTGACTAAAACACTTTAATCCTCATCAGTAATGAAAAAGCATAATTTTAGCGCAGGACCCTCGGTGTTGGCACGCGAGGTAATTGAAAACACCGCAAAAGCGGTACTCGACTTTAACGGCAGTGGATTGTCGATTATGGAGATTTCTCACCGTGGTAAAGATTTTCTGGCGGTTATGGACGAAGCCGTAGCCCTTTTCAAAGAAATTCTCAACATTCCCACAGGTTACCATGTACTATTTTTAGGAGGGGGAGCAAGCCTGCAATTCAGCATGGTGCCCTTTAATTTGTTTAACAAAAAGGCGGCCTATCTCGAAACCGGCGTTTGGGCAAAAAAAGCCATTAAAGAGGCTAAATTTTTTGGCGATGTTGATGTAATAGCCTCCTCAGCCGATAAAAACTTCAACTACATTCCCAAAGGATGGGTCATTCCTGCCGATGTAGATTACTTCCACATTACCACTAACAACACCATTTACGGCACAGAGATTTTTGAAGATTTCGACAGCCCCGTACCATTGGTTGCCGATATGTCGTCCGACATTTTTAGCCGCCCGCTCGATGTTTCGAAATACGCGCTTCTTTACGGCGGAGCCCAAAAAAACCTGGGCCCGGCAGGGGTAACTTTTGTAGTTGTTCGCGAAGATGTACTTGGCAAAGTTGACCGCAAAATACCAACTATGCTCAACTATAGCACTCACATTGCCGAATGTTCTATGTTTAACACACCTCCATGCCTGCCAATATACACTTGTTTAGAAACCCTGCGGTGGATCAAAAAACTGGGCGGATTGGAAGTGATGCAAAAAATGAACCAGGAAAAAGCCCAGCTGCTTTATGATGAAATTGACCGCAACTCAATGTTTGTTGGCACCGCCCAAAAAGACAGCCGCTCGCTCATGAATATTTGCTTTGTGTTTAAGCCTGAGTACGTAGCTTTAGAGGCCGACTTCCTGTCATTTACATCAAAAATGGGAATGAGCGGGCTAAAAGGCCATCGCTCGGTGGGTGGATTCAGGGCTTCGACCTACAATGCACTTGCCCGCGAAAGCGTTGTAGCGATGGTTGAAGCTATGCAAGAGTTTGAAAAATTACATGCAAAGTAATAATTAGGGCCTGAGGGTTATTGGCCGAATTTTTATGCAATTTGTACCTTACTTATGATGCTAGTGAAATCGCAAAAACTTTTCACAATACATCAAAGCAGGAGCAGATTCCTACCTGCCAAAAATAGTATTCAAAAGTCTTAACTTAAAATATTTTATTATGAAACGAGCATGGTTCGTAAAACACAAACAAGGATGAAAATTCATCATGCGAGTTCCATCCGACCTTAATTTAAAAATTATTTACGGATGAAAAAAGTACTGGTTGCAACAGATAAACCGTTTGCCCCTGTTGCCGTAAACGGCATACGCAAGGTAGTAGAAGAAGCCGGGTATGAGTTGTTACTGCTCGAGAAATATACTACCCTTGAAGAGTTGAAGGAAGCTGCCGCCATGGCCGATGCCATGATTATTCGCAGCGATATTGCCTCGCGCGAGGTAATTGAGGCCGCACCAAGCCTAAAAATTGTGGTTAGGGCGGGTGCCGGTTACGACAACATAGACCTGCAAGCATGCACCGAACGCGGTGTAGTAGCTATGAACACTCCGGGGCAAAACTCAAACGCAGTGGCCGAACTGGCCTTTGCCTTGATGCTTTACTCTATTAGGGGAGCCTTCAGCGGCGCTTCCGGCACCGAGTTGCGTGGCAAAGCAATTGGCATTCATGCCTATGGAAATGTAGGTAAATACGTTGCCGAAATTGCAAAAGGTTTCGGAATGAAAATTTTTGCATTCGACCCATTCGTTAAAAAGGAGGAAATTGAAAATGACGGAGTAACTGCCCTCAGCAGCGTTGAAGAGCTTTACAAAACCTGTCAGTATATCTCCCTCCACATGCCGGCAAATGAAAAAACCAAAAAATTAGTCAATTACGATTTGCTAAAACTTTTGCCCAAAAAAGGAATGCTGGTAAACACAGCCCGCAAAGAGGTTATTGATGAGCCTGGCCTTATTAAACTCATGGAAGAGCGTGAAGACATTCGCTATGTTTCGGATATTGCTCCCGATGCCGCTGCCGAATTTGAAACCAAGTTTGCCGGAAGGGTTGTTTTTACCGCCAAGAAAATGGGCGCCCAAACTGCTGAAGCCAATATTAATGCAGGTATTGCTGCCGCAAAGCAAATTGTGGCATTTTTCGAAAAAGGCGATGTTACTTTTAAAGTAAACAAGTAAAATAAATAAGAGGGTGTCTAAAATGAACTTTAAGCTGCGTTGATTTGCTCTGTGGTGCTCTGTTTAACAGCAACCTAATAGTTTCGCAGAGTCCTTCACTGAGTACCACTGTTAACATTTTAGACATCCTCAGATTTTCCTAACCCCAAAACCCAAAATTAAAGATGGCAATTTTAAAACCATTCAAAGGCTGGCGGCCTCCAATTGAGCTTGTTAAGGACGTGGCATCCAGGCCTTATGACGTTTTAGATTCAAAAGAAGCCCGCATTGAGGCCGGAAACAACCCTTATAGTTTCCTGCGGGTGGTAAAGCCCGAAATTGAACTTCCTGAAAATATTGACCTTTATTCGCAAGCAGTGTATGACAAGGCCGTAGAGAATTTTCACAAATTTCAAAACCTGGGTTATCTCAAGCAAGACCCGGAGCATTACTTTTATGTGTATGCCCAAACTTGGGGAACAAAAATTCAATACGGGATTGTTGGCTGCGCCGGCGTTGAAGATTACCTGAACAATGTTATTAAGAAACACGAACTTACCCGACCCGATAAGGAAGAAGACCGTATGAAGCACGTGCGATATGTAAATGCAAATGCCGAACCGGTGTTTTTTACCTATCAGGCAGTAGGCACAATTGATGCCATTGTAGCAGGAATTACAAATAATGCACCCGAATATGATTTTGTTGCCCACGACGGCTTCGGACACAAATTCTGGGTTGTTGATGACCAGGCTACCATAAACACACTCGAAGGCCTGTTTGCCGATGTGCCTGCATTTTACGTGGCAGATGGCCATCACCGGACCGCTGCAGCCGCACTGGTCGGAACCGAAAAAAGAAAAAACAACCCAAACCATACCGGATCAGAAGAATACAATTTTTTTATGGCCGTGTTGTTTCCTGACAATCAACTTACCATTATCGACTACAACCGCGTGGTAAAAGACCTGAACGGACTCACTAATGAGGAGTTTTTGGCTAAACTTGACAAAAACTTTGTTGTTGCCAAAAAGGGTGCCATAGAGCACAAACCCGAAAAACTACACTCCTTCAGTATGTATTTCGATGGAAACTGGTACGCCCTTGAAGCCAAACCCGGTACATACAACGATAACGACCCAATTGCAGTACTCGATGTTACAATACTTTCAAACCTTGTGCTTGACCAAATACTGGGAATAAAAAACCTGCGTACCGACAAACGAATAGATTTTGTGGGTGGCATACGTGGGCTTGGCGAATTGAAACGCCGCGTTGACAGCGGCGAAATGGCAGTAGCATTCGCATTGTTTCCTGTTAGCATGAAACAACTTTTAGACATCGCCGATACCAACAACATTATGCCTCCAAAAACAACCTGGTTCGAACCAAAACTTCGCAGCGGCCTGGTGGTGCATGCACTCGATTAACCTTAGTAAATTTAATATAAGGGACAAGTGCATGCTTGTCCTTTTTTTTTTGTTTGGTGAAAATCGAATTTTAACCCGATTATGCTATAAAGCATTGAAAAACCTTAAAAAAATGCCCCTCTATACTTTGGCTTAATTAATTCGGGCAATTGCTTATTTTTCACTATTGGCCGACAAAAATTACGTGATTTCTCGCTCCGCCCGAAATGACAGGGTTTTCAA
>CAYGDW010000079.1:0-8838 GCA_964348755.1 uncultured Bacteroidales bacterium
GAGGAATCTTATGCATAAAATTCTACCCTTTTTTACTTTATCGGACAATAGTGTTAAAAAAAAATCTTTGCCTGACAAATTTGGCAAAAATCCTACAATTACAGCATGATTTTGGTTAATAATCAGCACTTTTTTGTAAAAGCAGTAAAATGAGCAGATTTTTTTTCAATTCTTAAACCTTAAGGTTTGCAGGGAGTCAAATACAATTACATTTTATTCAGGAAGCTAATTATACAACCGTTTTTTTGCTCAAAATGAAAAAAAGTATTCGTCTGGCCGTTACCGTTTTGTCCGTATTAATTGTAATTGGGCTTATTGCTTTCCCAAAGCTTAAACCGCTTTTCGAGCCATCCGGAACAGGTGTGGCAATTGGTGGCGGTTCAGGTATGCAGTCCAGGTCGCTCAATGCCAATGGCCAAATAATAATGCCAACAGGTCTTTTTGAAGTTATAAACAGCACCGGAACCCTTTTGCCCGACGAGGAGGTTGATTTGTCATTTGAAACATCGGGCAAAATTGTAGGCATATACTTTACCGAGGGGTCGGTTGTAAAACGAGGAAGCCTTTTGGCCAAGATCAACGACCGGCCTTTGCAGGCCCAGCTTCTAAAGCTCAAAGCTCAGCGCCGGTTGGCCCATGAAAGGGAGTTTCGTCAGCGCAATCTGCTTTCGCGCGATGCCATAAGCCAGGAAAGTTACGATCAGGCATTAACCGAGCTGGAGTCGCTCGATGCAGATATCATGCTTGTTGAAGCCCGAATAGCCGAAACCGAGCTTCGAGCTCCTTTCGACGGAATTATTGGCCTGCGCAATCTTAGCGAAGGTGCCTTTGCCAATCCGAGTTTAAGGATTGCAAGGCTTATTAAAATTACCCCGCTCAAAATAGAGTTTTCAATACCTGAAAGGTATTCTGGCAGTGTGAGTCCCGGATTTCAGATTACATTCATGGTAGATGGAGTACCCCAACCTTTCAGGGCATTGGTCTATGCCATTGACCCAAAGGTTGATGTTCGCACCCGTACCATAGTGGTAAGGGCATTGTATCCAAACCGAAACGAGGAGTTGAAGCCCGGTCGATTTGCCGCAATTAACCTTCAGCTTGATGAAATTAATAATGCCATTGCCATACCAACTGAAGCTTTAATACCTGAAATGGATGGCGACAAAGTTTTTGTATATCGCAACGGGCAGGCATACAAACTAACTGTTCGAACCGGCATTCGTACCCCAACCCATATTCAGATAAGCGAGGGGCTTTCGTTTGGTGACACTTTGCTTACCACAGGCGTAATGCAACTTAGGCAGGGTATGGCCGTGATTTTAGACCAGATTGTTGGATCGGGAACTGAAAAATTTTAAAAAATGAGTCTTTCATCAATTAGCATAAATCGTCCTGTACTTGCCACGGTTTTTACCATTCTGATTGTGCTTTTTGGTATAATTGGCATGACTTACCTTGGCGTGAGGGAATTTCCGAGCGTTGACCCACCCATTATTTCTGTTAGTGTTTCATATCCCGGTGCCAATTCCGATGTGATTGAAACCCAGATTACCGAACCATTGGAGCAAAGCATTAACGGCATACCGGGCATTCGTTCCCTAACCAGTGTAAGCCGCCAGGGAAGTTCAACCATTAGTGTGGAGTTTGAGCTTAGCGTTGATATGGAAACTGCGGCTAACGATGTGCGCGATAAGGTTTCGCAGGCCATGCGGCAACTTCCGCGCGATGTGGATCCGCCCATTGTGTCCAAGGCCGATGCCGATGCAAGCCCTATAATGTTTGTAACCCTTACCAGTAATAGCCGCTCGCTGCTCGAACTTTCTGAGATTGCCGAGCTTACCCTTAAAGAGCAGTTGCAAACCATATCGGGCGTAAGCGGCATACACATCTGGGGGCAAAGGCGTTACTCAATGCGCCTTTGGTTAGACCCGGTAAAACTTGCAGGTTATGGACTTACCCCTCTCGATGTGCGCAATGCCATTAACCGCGAAAATGTTGAGCTTCCATCGGGCCGCATTGAGGGTGCAACCACCGAACTTACCATTAGAACCCTTGGCCTGATGACTACCCCAGTTGAGTTTAATAATTTGATTATTAAAGAAGAAGATGGGCAAATTGTAAGGTTTATAGATGTAGGCCGGGCCGAACTTGGTCCCGAAAACGAACGCAGTATAGTACGCCAAAATGGTGTGCCAATGGTCGGAAACGCCATTGTTCCACAGCCTGGTTCAAACCACATTGAAATTGCCGACGAGGTTTACCGAAGGCTCGAATTTATTAAACGAGACCTTCCTAACGATATAGAAATAGGAATAGGTTTCGATAACACCCAATTTATCAGGTCCTCAATCAGTGAAGTACAAAACACTATTTTTATTGCTTTTGTGCTGGTGGTTGTTATTATTTTCCTTTTTTTGCGCGACTGGCGCACAACTCTTATCCCTATTCTGGTTATTCCTGTTTCGCTTATCGGGTCGTTTTTTATTATGTATGCTGCGGGTTTTTCAATAAATGTTTTGACCCTTTTGGCAATAGTGCTCGCTATTGGTTTAGTGGTTGACGATGCCATTGTAATGATGGAAAATATTTATGTGAAGATTGAGCAGGGTATGACCCCGATGCAGGCCGGATTAGAAGGGTCGAAGGAAATATTCTTTGCCATTATTTCTACCACCATTGCGCTTATTGCGGTGTTCTCCCCCATTGTTTTTCTGGAAGGGATGACAGGCCGGCTTTTTCGCGAGTTTAGCATAGTAATAGCCAGTGCCGTGGCCATATCGTCGTTTGTGGCGCTAACTTTTACCCCCATGCTTTCGACCAAAATTCTGAAGCAGCGCTCCACGCGTGGCCGCTTTTACAACAGTACTGAAGGGTTTTTTAATGAATTAAACAATACTTATAAAAACGGCCTTGAGCGATTTTTAAGGGTTCGCTGGATGGCCATTGTTATTTTGGTAGTAGCTACCGGGTTGATATTTGTTTTGTTTAAGGCCATTCCGGCCGAAATGGCGCCCATGGAAGATCGCTCGCAGGTTACCATAAATGCCACCGGGCCCGAAGGTGCCACATTTGAATTTATGCGCGGATACATTGATGAGGTTTCGGATTTGGTTGAGCGCATTGTTCCTGAAAGGGAAAATATGGTTTCAATGGTAACGGGTGGTTGGACCAACGTGCGGGTAACACTGCTGCCATCCACCCAAAGGGATGCCAGCCAGCAGGAAATTACAAACCGCCTTGCTGCAGCCTTGCAGCCCATGACAAAGGCCCGGGCATTTGTGCAGCAGCAGTCAACATTTGGCGGACGCCGCTCGGGCATGCCTGTGCAGTATGTGCTGCAAGCTCAAAGCATTGAAAAACTGCGCGAGGTACTGCCTGTGTTTATGGAAAAAGTAAACAGCAGCAATGTATTTCAAATGGCCGATGTAAACCTGAAGTTTACAAAGCCCGAAATACAGATTCATATTAATCGTGAAAAAGCCAACTCGCTGGGCGTTTCGGCACAGAATGTAGGACAAACCCTTCAACTGGCACTAAGCGGGCAACGTTTTGGGTATTTTTTTATGCATGGGAAGCAATACCAGATACTGGGCGAAATGGAGCGCCAAAACCGAAACAAACCCCTCGACCTGAAGTCGTTGTATGTGCGCAATAACTTTGGCGATATGGTGCAGTTGGATAACCTGGTTACTCTGCGCGAGCAAACCGCACCCCCACAGCTATTTCGCTACAACCGTTTTGTGGCCGCCACTATTTCTGCAGGGTTAGCTCCGGGCAAAACCATTGGCGAAGGCCTGGCCGAAATGGACCAAATTGCCAATGAAGTGCTCGATGAAACATTCCGAACCGCCCTTGCCGGCGACTCAAAAGACTTTCAGGAAAGCTCTTCGAGCCTTGTGTTTGCCTTTGCACTGGCCCTGCTTCTGATATTTCTGGTGTTGGCTGCACAGTTCGAAAGTTTTAAAGACCCTATTATTGTTATGATGACCGTTCCGCTGGCAATTACCGGCGCCCTTTTGTTTATGTGGTATTTCAATGTTACCATGAATATTTTTAGCCAGATTGGGATTATTATGCTTATCGGCCTGGTTTCGAAAAACGGAATCCTTATGGTAGAGTTTGCCAATCAGCGCAAGCAGGCTGGCATGAAAAAACTCGAAGCCATAAAATATGCTGCTGCTGCACGCTTCAGGCCTATTCTTATGACCAGCCTTTCTACAATACTCGGAGTTATCCCTCTCACCATGGGTTTTGGCGATGGCGCCCAAAGCCGCATAGCAATGGGGGTGGCAGTAGTAGGCGGCTTGGTTATTTCAACTTTTCTAACACTTTTTGTTGTACCCGCTATTTATTATTATATTTCAACCGAAAATAAAACTAATTTCGAAAATGAAGGTAAAACAATTGTTAATTAGTGTTGTATTGCTTGTGTTTTTACCTGGCACACTGGCAGCTCAGAGTACCCTGAGCCTGCACGAATGCATTTCGCTTGGGCTTGAAAAGAATTTTTCTATTCGCCTTGCCCGAAATTACGAAGAGGAGGCCACTAACAATGTTAGCTTGGGGAATGCTGGATTTTTGCCGCGCATAAACCTTAGCAGCCAGCAATCGGGTGTTATAAGCAGCGCCAATCAGGAACTGGCAAACGGAGGCACCAACTCAACCAGAGGTATACACAATACCACCAGCAGTGCAGGGCTGAACATTAATCAAACAATATTCGATGGCTTCCGTGTACAAACCACCTACAAACGCCTGCAGGAAATAAGTACCATTGGCGAGTTGCAAACAAGGTTAATCATCGAAAACATGATTGGCCTGATTATTTCGGAATATTACAACCTGGTACAGCAAGAGCGCCTGCTTAGCAACCTTCAGTATGCTGTAGAGCTCTCGAAAGAAAGAGTTAGGATAGATGAGGAGCGCTATCTGCTCGGCTCTGGTTCAAAATTGCAGCTATTGCAATCGCAGGTTTATCTCAATGCCGACAGCTCAAGGTTTGGGCGACAGCACGAAACGGTAAGAGCTTCGCGCATACGGCTCAATGAATTGCTGGCACCGGCCGATGTTACCGAATTGATTTTCGTTAGCGATACGGTAATTGAAGTAAATCCAAATCTTGACTATGATAATTTGCTGCAAGCTACCCTTGCCTCGAATACAGCATTGCTTATCGCTTCAAAAAATATGGTTTTATCTGAATACGACCGCAAAATTATTGCCTCGCGCTCCTATCCTTACCTTAACTTTTCGTCGGGCTATGGTATGAGCTACAACACCTATCAAAGAGGTTCGCTCAATAACCAAAGGAGCATGAGTGCCAGTTATGGATTAACCCTTGGATTAAGTATTTTCGATGGTTTTAACCAGCGCAGAGCGCTAAGCAACGCTACTATTGAAATAAACAACCGCCAATTGCTTTACCAGCAAATTGAACAGGAAACCAGGGCCGATCTTTTTACCATTTTCAACGCGTACACCAACAACTTGCGGTTGCTGAACCTTGAACTTAAAAACCTTGAAATTGCCCGCGAAAACCTCGGCATTGCCCTTGAACGATACAAGCTTGGAGCGTTGGCCGGCCTGGAGCTGCGCGAAGTGCAAAAAAGCCTTCTCGATGCCGAAGAACGACTGCTCTCAATTCAGTATCAAACCAAACTGGCCGAAGTATCCCTTTTGCAGATTTCAGGAAAGGTTTTGTCCTATATATAAAAGCACTTTTGTCCGATAAAGTTAAAAAGGGTAGAATTTAGTGCTTGAGATTCCTCACTACGTTTGGAAAGACTGTCAGTTAGCTTTTTATTAAGGGGGGTAAGTGGCGGCGAAGCCGCCACTTACCCCCCAAATTGCCAAAACCATTGAAAACCCTGTCATTTCCGGCGGAGCGAAAAATCACGTAATTTTTGTCGGCCAGTGGTAATATAAAATAGACTAGAAGTTTTGAAAAACGCCACAAAGCTGCGCCAATCGATTGTTATACTTAAATTTTATTAATTCAAAACGGCAGGCTTTTAGCCTCATTTTTCTCCTTTATAAAAACAAAATATACCTGAACCATTTGGGTTGAGCTTTTGCAAACCCATGGTTAACAACGCCTAACAAGCTTTAATTGTGTTTTCTTTTTTTATGGAGGCACAAAAACTACCCCATAAAGCATAAGGGAGTTTGCAAATGTCATACGTAATTGTTCTTAGCTAATTTTAAGGAATATCCCAATTTTATTTTGTTTATGAAATACCTAATTTTAACTATAGAAAACGGAGATTAAAGGGCGATAAATGCAAATTTTTACACACAAACCTTTTGTTCGGGAATTATTGTTTTTAACCCCATCAGGGTTTGCATTTTCTTTGAATGAATGTGTATTTACGGCGCCCTTTGTTTTTCCCGAAAGGTTGTTTTGAGTAAAAACTGGAAGAATAAGTTCAGTTCTTGTTTTTGACTCAGAAAATTAAAAGGATAAAAAGTTATGAAAAACAGATGGCATATAATCAATCGGTTAGCTAAGTATCAATTTCGCGAAAGATTTGTATTGCGTTGGATGCTTGATGCGATTGAATTTTTTCTTGTGATTGCATCGGTGTCTTTGGCATGTTTGCTTTTGGGGGATGCGGGTCCAAAGTTGCAATTGCAATTTTCTGCGGAAATGGTGCAATGCACCATTTACACAATGTTGCTTTTGGTTTTCTGGTATGCAGTTTCCAGGGTTTCATTCATGTCGAGCTATCCAAGGGCCCAAAGATTTTATAGTGCAGGGTTGGTATTTGTTAAGGGTTATTTTTTCATTTTTTTACTGCTGCTTCTGGCAAAAATTGTTTTCTCTTTCGAAGCATTACCATTTAAATTTATCGTTGTAAATATTGGGATTGCTTTTTCCCTAACCCTTGGTTTTCGAATTCTTACCATGTATTTTGTCAGGATTTACCGGGAATCGGGCTATAACCTTCGCAAGGTACTGGTAATTGGCGATGATTCTGCGCAGTTTCTGGCTGACACTTTTCTTAAGCATAAAGAGTGGGGCTTTGAGGTTCGTGCTATCATTTCAGGTTCCAGGAAAATTAAACAGAAGTATGCAGGTGAAATTCCGGTATTGGTTGGGGTTCAAAACCTGCCAGGAATACTTGAAAACCATGTTGTTGACGAGATTTTCTATAGCAAACGGAAATTAGATGAAGCCGAAATGCATTTTATAGCCAAGGTTTGCGATGAGATCGGGGTAATTTTCAGGGTTCAATGTGCTGGTTCCTGTCTGGAGCCCGACCATTTGCAGCTAAAAACCTTTAATCATAATGGCACCTTGGCCCTGGTTGATGTCCCATCTCGCAAGCTTTCGCTCGAGATTAAAGTTTTGACCGATTTCATTTTTTCTTTCTTTGGCTTGCTTGTCCTTTCACCTTTTTTGCTTGGTATTGCAGCCCTGATAAAGATTGAAAGCCAGGGTCCTGTTTTTTACAAGCAGGAGCGTATTGGCTTGCGTGGAAGAAAGTTTATGCTTTGGAAATTTCGCACAATGATTACCAATGCCGAAAATCTTCAAGAAAAATTAAAAGCATATAATGAAGCGGATGGTCCTGTTTTTAAAATTAAAGACGACCCAAGGATTACACGCTTGGGTAAGCTTTTGAGAAGAACCGGGATTGACGAGTTGCCCCAACTGATAAATGTTATAAAAGGCGATATGTCGTTAATTGGTCCACGCCCACCTGTTGAGTCTGAGGTTAAGCAGTATCACCGCTGGCAATTAAGGCGGCTTTCGGTTAAGCCGGGTATAACCTGCATTTGGCAAACTGCCCCCAACCGCAACGACATTCTTTTTGAGGAATGGATGCAAATGGACCTGAAATACATTGATAACTGGTCGTTAAAAATGGACTTTCTGCTTGTTTTCAAAACCATTTCTGTAATGTTCTTTGCTACTGGCAGGTAGTGAAGTTTTAAACAAAGGGGAAAATAAAAGCGGCATAGTAAATTAGCGCCAAAGACTCTTTAAACTTGGTGAGATTTTTACTTCCTAATGGGTGTTGTTCAAAATCGCCCTGAGGTATTACCCCTACCTCTGCCACTCCATCTAATACTTTTTTGTAGGTAAGCCAGGTTCTGCGGGAGTGATACCTGGTTGTTATTATATTGATTTTTATACCACTATTCCCACCTCTGTCAATCCATTCTTTCACTGCCAACGCATTGCCCAGGGTGCGCCTGTGATTTTTATCGTGGTTGGCTACAGATATCACTTTACTTATTGGTATTCCGGCTTCAATAAAAAAAATGCCTGCCAAATCAGCATAATTCCCGGCCGACAAATTTATACGGTCTTCGCCAAAAGGTGTTCCAATATCCTTAAAAATTAAAGAGTTCTTCGCATTGAGCGATGTGCCGTTTATTGAAAGCCGGTTGATAATTAAATTCCTTTCCTTTCTTGCGATATATGCATGGTTATCAAACTCAATCATTATTGAATCCATGTCTTGCGGCCCTTTTTCCCAATCAACAATAAACCCTCCATTTGCATCTATGGTGTAAAACCCTTTTAAAGGTTGGTCGTTTACCCAAAAAACAAAGTGAGCAGAATCCTTTGGGCCAAGTGAGCTTTCGGCATTTATTGAAAATGTAATAATGCTGTCAGCACCGCAGTTTGTATCCTCAAACTGAGGCTTAAAAATCAGAAATGTATTTGAGTTTAAGGAAATCGGGCCTGTTAGTGGGCTTCCGCTTGTAATAATGTATTGGTAGTTTTCTTTTTTAAACTCATCGAAAGCCGCTAATAAGGTTGGCCGTGGCACCCAGCCCTCAACCAGCAGATGGCCTGCATCAATTCTTTTTTCGTAAAGCAAAAGC
>CAYGDW010000080.1:0-8820 GCA_964348755.1 uncultured Bacteroidales bacterium
ACGTGATTTCTCGCTCCGCTCAAAATGACAGGGTTTTAATGATTTTGGCAACTAATGTGGGTAGGTGGCGGCTTTGCCGCCACCTACCCACATTAATAAAATGCTAACTGACTGTCATCCCGAACGTAGCGAGGAATCTCATGCATAAAATTCTACCCTGTTTTACTTTATCGGACAATATTGATAAAAAATTCACCTGTTAAATTAGCCCGGTAATCGAATAAATAGTTGTATTGTTTTGAAAACAAAACAATTGTTTAAAAAAAATCTGATGTGTCTTGCTATCTGATGTTTTTTGCCTAATATTGAATCACATTTCGCTTTTTGCTCCAATGGCGAAAATTTGTGGTTCTTTGATTATATACTAAAAAGGCGTTTCCTTTGCTTTTGGTTAGTAAATTTTGTAAATTTAAGCCTGATTACTTTGGTTTGATTGAGTTTCTTTTAAAAACCAAACGCCATGGAAAATAGCCTGGTAACCATAGCAACCGGTCATTACACAGCAGCCGAAGTGCTTAAGGCAA
The DNA here is from genome assembly GCA_964348755.1 of uncultured Bacteroidales bacterium. Taxonomy (GTDB): domain Bacteria; phylum Bacteroidota; class Bacteroidia; order Bacteroidales; family UBA7960; genus UBA7960. Next base: position 525 of record CAYGDW010000080.1, read on the forward strand.
AATTTGAAAGCGCCGGCATTGAGTGTTTTTTAAAGCATTTGCATCTTATACAAGGTGTAGCAGCCGAGGGGGTTCAAATTCAGATTCGTACATCGGATGTTGAATATGCCTTGCGGCTTATGGCTCAATGGAAAGCAGAACAAGAGGAAGCCGAGAAAAAAGACATACGCTCCATAAGGCGTATCTTGGTTCCGGTCGATTTTTCAGAGTTTTCGAAAAATGCATGTTTGTATGCACTAAACCTGGCCAGCAAATTAAAGGCCGAAATCAAGATACTCCATGTGTATTACGCCCCAATCGTTGATTTGTTGCCCATTACGGATGCGTACAGCATCCAGGTTGACATGGACATCAACCTGCGCGAGATTGAAAGCGTGGCCAGAAAAAACCTGCTTGGGTTTGTCGATGGCATACGCCATGCAGCCCGCGAAAAAGGCTTCGGGAATATTAAAATCGGATATTCTCTACGCGAAGGTATTGCCGAAGACCAGATTGCCCAGGTAGCCCGCGAGTACAAACCCGGTGTTATTGTTGCCGGAACCAGGGGCAAAGGAAAAGGAAAACTGCACAGCGATATTGTTGGCAGTGTGGTGTACCGCCTTTTTGATAAAACAAGTGTGCCAGTTTTGGCAATTCCCGAAAATTCTGTCTTCGAAACCACAGCCCAGGTCAAAAACATTGTTTATGCTACCGACTTTGATGAGTCTGATTTTGTGGCCATAAGGCGGCTAATGGGTATTGTGGCTGGTTTTCAGGTAAAAATATTTTGTGTGCATGTGGCAAAAAAGGGTGAAAAATTCTTCTCAATGCCCAGAATGAATGCCCTAAAGGAATATTTCAAAAATGTGTACCACAACATTGAATTGGAATGCCTTTTACTCGAAGGCGAAGATACCTTTGCAGAAATTGAAGAATTTACCAAAGTCGGCAAAATTGACCTGATTTCACTTACCAACCGCAAACGAAATATTATTGTCAGGCTTTTTGACCCAGGCATTACCCGCAAATTTATTAATCAAAGCAGTATTCCTTTATTAATTTTCAGGGCTTAAAACTGCGTGGCAATCACTGCAGTTTACCTTTGGTTTAAATTTCGCGGCCGAATTGCTACCTTTGAATCTAAATTTTGTGGTGCTATGGTTTCAGCATTTCGAATGGGCTTTTTGGCAATCCTTTTCTTCAATCTGTTCATTTCTTGCGGGCGCGGGCCAATGCAAAACGAGGGTCTGACTGTGTTTCGCTACAATGAAGCGGGGGGAGTTTCTTCGCTCGATCCGGCTTTTGCCCGCAACCAGGCAAATATTTGGGCTACCTCCCAGCTTTTTAACAGCTTGTTGCAACTTGACGAAAACCTAAATATTATACCGGCTATTGCGCGCCAATACAGCATTTCTGACCATGGCAAACTCTATACTTTTACCCTTCGCACGGATGTGTATTTCCATAACAACCAATGTTTTCCTCAAGGCAAAGGCCGAAGAGTAATTGCAAGCGATTTTGTTTTCAGTTTTTCGCGACTGGTTGACCGGAACCTGAATTCGCCCGGAGCATGGGTTGTAAATCATGTAGCCCGCAAAGCCGATGGAGGCCTTGCCATTGAAGCCCCAAACGACAGCACCCTTACCATACGGCTGCAACAGCCTTTCCCACCTTTTTCGGGCTTACTCACTATGCAATATTGTGCAGTGGTGCCACACGAGGCAATTGATTATCACGGAGCAGGGTTTCGAAACAATCCGGTGGGTACAGGGCCATTCCGATTTCAGTACTGGAAAGAAGGGGTGAAACTGGTTTTTCGCAAAAATGAAAACTATTTTGAGTTCGATGGCCAGCAGCGCCTACCATACCTCGATGCCGTTTCAATATCATTTATTATTGACCGCCAGGCTGCATTCCTTGAATTTATTAAGGGCAATCTTGATTTTTTGAGCAGTGTTGATGCCTCTTACAAAGACGAAATACTTACGCCTGAAGGCACACTGCAACCCCGCTACCAGCAACGATTCAAATTAATTTCTGAGCCATTTCTCAATACCGAATACCTTGGTATTATGGTTGACCAGGCCAGTGTGCCGCCCAATTGGCCCTTGGTTGAAGTAAAAGTAAGGCAGGCAATTAATTATGGTTTCGACCGCCAGAAAATGATTCGGTTTTTGCGAAACAACATTGGAACGCCTGCTCATGCTGGTTTTGTGCCGGTTGGCATGCCCGGTTTTTATCATAATGAAGGGGGCTACCTATATAACCCCGACAAGGCCCGCCGCCTGCTAGCCGAAGCCGGTTTTCCGGCAGGGCAGGGGTTACCCCTTATAACACTTCAAACCAACCAGAACTATGCCGACATTAGCCAGTTTATACAACATGAGCTTTCGAAGTTAGGAGTGAGGCTGGCCATTGACGTTATGCCGCCGGCCACTCTGCGCGAAGCTGTCGCTAAAGGCGAAGCAAAGTTGTTCAGGGCATCGTGGATTGCCGATTACCCCGATGCCGAAAACTACCTTGCCCTATTTTACAGCAAAAACCATTCGCCAGCCGGGCCAAACTACACCCGCTTTACCAACCCCAATTTCGACCGCCTCTACCAAAAATCGCTTTCAATAACAAAAGATAGCCTTAGACACGAAATTTACCGGCAATTAGACCAGATAGTTATTGAAAATGCTCCGGTGGTATTCCTTTTTTACGATCAGAGTGTTAGGTTTGTGCCTGTTGAAATGGAAGGTATGAGCGTGAACCCCCTAAACCACCTCGACCTCAGACGGGTAAGATTTAACAGGCATAAAAACTGAAGATGGCACGCTGATGCTAAACCTTTGCCATAAATGGGCAAGAAAAAAATCAAGTAGCTCATTGCCAGGGTTTAAAAATATTTACCATTTATATGGCCAATAAATATTTTTAGCAAAATAACTGGTTACATTTGCGCATTTTTAACCACATTTTCATAACCCCTATACTTCCAAAACATGAGCGAAGATACAGAAAAAATGAAGGGAACATTTAAATCCTTTCCGCGCAATTTCTGGACGGCCATTGTCATGGAGTTCTTCGAGCGCGGATCGTATTACGGCGTTATGTCGGTTTTATCGGTTTACCTGGTACTCTCTACGGTTGATGGCGGCCTTGGTTTTTCCAAATCGGGTGTTGGTGTTATAAAAAGCACCATTACTCCATTGCTTTACCTGCTTCCCATTTTGGCCGGTGCCCTTGCCGACCGCTTTGGCTACCGCCGCACCCTGTTTTTTTCCTTTGCAATGCTCAGCGTAGGTTATTTCCTTACCAGCCTCTCTACTTCTTATACACCGGTATTTCTGAGTTTAATTGTAATGGCAATCGGGGCAGGATTCTTTAAGCCAGTTATTTCGGGTACCATAGCCAGGGTAACCAACGAAAACAACTCAGGCCTCGGATTCGGCATCTTTTACTGGTCGATAAACCTGGGGGCCTTTGTTTTTCCGCTATTTCTGGTACCTTATGTAAAAAGTTTCGGCTGGAATTATATTTTCATAATGGCTTCTATCGGAACCTGTGCCATGCTTTTGCTTAACCTGCTGGTGTACAAGGAGCCACCACGCCCCGAAAATACCAGATCGCTTTCTGACACACTCAAAGGAATAGTAATGGTGCTGAAAGACTACCGCTTAGTTTTGATGATTGTTATTTACAGCGGATTCTGGATCCTTTATTTCCAAATGTTCGATACAGTGCTCTGGTATCTTAAGGAGTATATGGATATGACCCCTGTTGATAAGGCTGTAAACAGGTTTCTTTCAATTTTTGTGGAAAACCCGCAATGGAAGTTCGATGCCGAACATGTAACCGTTATAAATGCCGGAGCAATTATTGTGCTGCAGTTGCTCGTATCGACCCTGGTACGCAAAACCCCTGCGCTTCCAACCATGATAGTGGGTATTACACTTGGAACATTGGGTATGGCCATCCTGGCTATTTCTACCTATAGCTGGGTATTTGTGATTGGTATCCTGATATTCTCAATAGGCGAAATGACTGCGCATCCCAAATTTATTTCTTACGTAGGCCTAATTGCTCCACCCGACAAAAAGGCCCTATACCTCGGGTACTCCTTCCTGTACGGAGTTATTGGTAGCGGAATTGGCGGCATTTTGGGTGCAACACTCTATGTGCATTTTGTTGATAAATTGAACCAACCCAGCTTACTATGGATAATTTTCAGTATGATTGGCGTGGCAACCATTATTGGACTGCTCCTATATAACCACTTCCTGGCACCAAAAAGGCAAGTAAGCCAGGCATAAAAATTTTATTTTTTGCAAAAAATTAAAGCTTCCCAGAAGGCCAAAACATTTCGGGAAGCTTTTTTATTGAGAATTTGCGCTTTTAAACTATCTTAATTTCGTGGGTTAGTTTTAATATTTGCCTGAACATATACGATACCCCACAGTACTTTTCCTGCGAAAGCTCTATGGCTTTTCCCAATTTTTCCATATCGAGGTTTTTGCCGCCAAACTCGTAGGTAATGTGCATGCTTGTGTAATGTTTGGGGTGCTCTTCGGTGAGCGCGGCATCCACAATAATATTGAGATAATCTGGTTCGTGGCGCATTTTTTTCAAAATAGAGATCACATCAATGCCAGTGCAGCCGGCCAGTGCGGAAAGCAGCAACTGCTTTGGCCTGGCACCCTGACCCAGACCACCGATATCGGGCGATGCATCGAGCATAATATGATGGCCTTCAATTGCTGAGTCGAATTGTATGTTCCCTTTCCATAAGGTTTTTACCTGATGTTGCATAATTTTTTCATTTTTAATTTATTGATACAAAGTTAATGTTTTATTGCAGATCCCTTTCCTAACACGCATGTTTACTATGATAATGATTTTTTTTAGCTTTTGCAGAAATTATTTTGTAAAACCTGCCGAATTAAAGTGTACCTTTGCACCCTTATTAACCCGTGATTTCAGATAAGCGTTTTTGAGATAGGCATAGGCCTGTCACCGGGAAGTCCCCGGCCGGGAAACAGATCCGCTTTACCCGGAAACACCCCTAACAAAATTTATTAGTGAATACATTTGAGAATTTGAACCTCAGCCCAGGCATCCTGCGTGCAATTCAGGATCTTGGGTTTGAAAACCCCATGCCAGTACAACAGGAAGTTATTCCTTTGATGCTAGAGCAGAACAATGACATTATTGCACTTGCCCAAACCGGAACCGGAAAAACGGCTGCCTTTGGCATACCGCTGGTGCAAATGACCGATATTTCCCTGAAAGAACCGCAGGCCCTGGTGCTTTGCCCCACCCGCGAACTCTGCATTCAGATCACTGCCGACCTGCAGAGCTTTGCAGTAAATACGAAAGGCCTCAATATTTTGGCTGTTTATGGCGGTGCCAGCATCGAAAACCAATTGCGCGAGCTAAAAAAAGGTGTACACATTTTAGTGGCCACCCCTGGCCGGCTATGGGATTTGATGGGCCGCAAAGCCGTAAAAATGAATGCCGTTGCCAATGTAGTACTCGACGAGGCCGACGAAATGCTCAATATGGGCTTTGAAGAAAGCATTGCCGAGATTCTGGAGTATGTGCCAGCCGAGCGTCGCACCCTGCTTTTTTCGGCCACCATGCCCATGGAAGTGGCAAACATTGCCCGCAAGTACATGAAAACCGCACTCGAAGTTACCATTGGTACCCGCAATGCCGGCTCCAGCAACGTATCGCACGTGCTTTATCAGGTAAATGGCCGCGATAAATACCAGGCCCTGAAGCGCATTGCCGATTCTGAGCCCGAAATGTATGGCATAATATTTTGCCGCACTCGCCGCGATACCCACGAAATTGCTTCAAAACTTATTGCCGACGGCTACAATGCCGATGCCCTGCATGGCGACCTGTCGCAGGCGCAGCGCGACAGCGTGATGAACAAATTCCGCCAGCGAAGCATACAGCTGCTGATTGCTACTGACGTAGCTGCCCGCGGTCTCGATGTGGACGACCTGACCCATGTGGTAAACTTTGACCTGCCTGACGATATTGAAGCTTATACCCATCGCAGCGGCCGTACTGGCCGGGCCAACAAGAAAGGCATTTCCATTGCTCTTGTTTCGCCCCGCGAACGAAATCAACTGCAGCAAATACAACGCAAGCTCAAAACCAGTTTTAAAACCGCCACCGTTCCTTCCGGAAATGAAATTTGCAACAGCCAAATGATGCACTGGGTAAAAAAACTGGAATCTACAACCGTATCGCACCAACAGCTTCGAAAAATGGTGCCCGGTGTTTACGATGCGCTTGATCTGCTCGACAAAAGCGAGCTGATTCGCCGAATGGCCGGCCTTGAGTTCGAAAAACTGCTTACAGAATACCATAATACTCCCGACCTGGTTTCGCCGCAAGATGAAATTTCACGAAAAAGCCGCGAAAAGTACAACAACCGGGCGTTGCCCGAAGATGGTGAAGGTTATACCCGCCTGTTTATAAACCTCGGTAAACTTGATGGGCTTTTCCCAAAAGAGTTGATTGGGTTGGTAAACGACAGCACCCGGGGCGAAAGAATAATCCTTGGAAAGATAGACTTAATGCGCGAGTTTTCATTTTTTGAAGTGGAAAGCCAACAGGCAAAAAGCGTAATAAAGTCAATGAGCAATGCCACTTTTCGCAATCGCCGCGTGGATGTGAGCCTGGCCCAGAAAGATGGACAAGCTGCCGAAGATAAAAAGCCACAAGGCGCAGGGCGCAAATCGCAAGGGAAAATGTTCAGCGGCAGAAGATAGCCCAAAGAAATAATCCGGTAGCCTAAATACTGATTTTCAGCCCATCGTAGGCCAAAAATGTGTCATCGGGCAATTCGTTTTGCACTTTTGCATACAATCCCATTTGGTGACTAATGTGGGTGAAGTACGTTTTTTGAGGATTTAACTCTGCTGCCAGAGCCAGGGCTTCGTTAAGGCTGTAATGCGAAATATGCTTTTCCTTTCTAAGTGCATTAATCATTAATACTTTTGAACCCCGCATTTTTTCAAATTCGCGGGGTTCAATATAATTGGCATCGGTAAGGTATGAAAAGTACCCAATCCTAAAACCCAATACCGGCATTTTGTAATGCCATGCCCTTATTGGCACCACTTCCAGGTCATTGATAAAAAAAGGCCTGCTGTTTATGGTGTGAAGATTTAATTGCGGCACTCCCGGGTATTTTTCCTCATCAAAAGCGTATGAAAATTCCTTTTTTACCACACTTAGCACCTGGCGGCTGGCAAACACATCCATGGCCCGTTTCTGAACCCAGTTAAATGCCCTTACATCGTCGAGCCCGCCAATATGGTCTTTGTGGCTGTGGGTTATAACCACTGCATTGAGGCTTCTGACATGCTCGCGCAGCATTTGCTGCCTGAAATCAGGCCCGGCATCAATGGCAATGCTTGTTTGACCTTGAGTAATCAGCACCGAGGTGCGTAACCGCTTATCTTTCATATCAAGGCTCATACAAACCTCGCAATTGCACGCAACCACCGGCACGCCCTGAGAGGTGCCTGTACCCAATACAGTAATCTCCATTTAATTTTTGTCTAAACAAAAACAAAGATATAGTTTTTGAATAGGGGTATGGTTTGCTTTTTTACTTTTTGCTACATGGTAATGCTTCAATTTTTTGTAAATTGTGCACCAATTTAATCAAGGTATGATGAACGAAAAATTTTTGCTGGTAAAGCCCGAAACAATTGAAGATAACCTGTTTAAGCTTATTGGAACCGATTGGATGCTGATTACTGCAGGTAAGGCCGACAATTACAACATGATGACTGCCAGTTGGGGATGTGCCGGTGTGTTGTGGCGCAAACCAATTGCAGTAACCTTTATAAGGCCACAACGTCATACGTTTGGTTTTATGGAAAAACATCCCTGGTACACCATAAGTTTTTTTGGCCAGGAGCACCGCGAGTTGCTAAATCTCTGCGGCACCGTTTCGGGCCGCGATATGAACAAAATGAACATCGATGGCCTTACCCCAATGCTTACTCCGGCCGGAAATGTTAGCTTTAATGAGGCGAGACTTGTTCTCGAATGCCGCAAAATTTATTACGACGACATTAAACCCGAACTTTTTCTTTCGTTCGATATCGAAAAAATTTATCCCGGCAAAGATTATCACCGGTTTTACATTGGTGAAATAGCAAACGCCTGGCAAGTTAAAAATTAAAAATCAAGCCCTTAGTGGTTTTAGGTATTTATTTTTTTAATCAGGCAAATACTCTTATTTTTGAACACTATTGTCCGATAAAGTAAAAAAGGGTAGAATTTTATGCATGAGATTCCTTGC
>CAYGDW010000081.1:0-8795 GCA_964348755.1 uncultured Bacteroidales bacterium
TTCATGCCAGCAAAACTATTATTTTTGTTTCAGCACATCAAATATGGATTGACCCCTGAAAATATAGTTGCGGAAGTTTTTTATAACATCAAAATTTTTTTAACACTTTTTTGCTATTTTTACAGTTTCTGTTACCTGTAATTCTCGATATGGTTAAACAATTGCGTGATAAGATACTGGTTCCCACCGACTTTACCGACGTTGTAAACTATTCGGTGGATCATGCCACCGAAATTGCCAAAATTTTCAACCATACCATAGTATTATTACATGTGGTTGGCAAAAAAGTGCTTGGTACCCCCCGCCAAAAAGAAATTGAAAACAAATTAAAGCAAGCAGTTGCCCAAATTAAAAACCGGGCAGGGTTAAAGGTTAGCTATCTGATTGAAGAGGGCAGCATATTTACTACTATTGCCGAGGTTGCCAACCGTATCAGGGCAGAGTTTATTGTAATGGGTATTCACGGCAAAAAGGGCGTGCAGCATATTATGGGCAGCTATGCCTATAAGGTTGTTTGCAGTTCAGAAGTACCGGTTATGGTGGTTAAGAGCAAGCATCACCACAAAGGTTATAAGGAAATTGTTTTGCCAATAGATTTTTCGCAGGAAACCACTCAGAAATTTTTGAAGGCAATTAGGTTTTCAAAATATTTTGGCGGAAGAATCAGGGTATTTGGTTTTTTGGGAACCCGCAACAAGGCGACCATTTTCGAAAAGGAAGCCCTGCTTAAAAAAGTGAAAAACACCTTTGCCGAACTGGGGTTGAATGTTACAACTGATCTTTGTGTTGACCCGGCTATTGATTGGCCCGAAGCCCTTATGAAATTCTCTCAAAGGATTGATGCCGATCTGATTATGATTGTTGCAGAAAAGGGTGACAGTATTGCGGATATTTTTACGCAGAACACTACCGAGCAGATAATCGATAAAGCCGATGTGCCGTTGCTAACAGTACTTCCCACTGCCGAGGATGATGATGGCGGCCTGGGCAATAGCCTGGTAGTTCGCTCGTTTATTGACCCCCTTGGGCTAACTGAATCAAAACAACCAAAGTAAGTTTGGCCTCTTAAGCCAGTTCAAATCCCAATTCCAAAAGGTTATTCCAATAACCCGGAAATGATTTTGTAACTACTTCTGGGTCGCTTATGGCGATTTGCCCGAGTTTGAGGGCCAACGGTGCGCATGCTAAAGCCATCCGGTGATCGTTGTATGAATTGAATGTAATGCGCCCTGGAAAATGTGGCCAACCTGTCTTGCGTAGGTTCCAAACTTCGTCCTGGCCTGGAGCAAGCGAAAATCCAATTTTGTCGAGTTCGTTTTGAAGTGCTATTACGCGGTCGGTTTCTTTATACGGAAGGGTTTCAAGGCCCCTGAAAACTCCCTGAATGCCGGAGCCGGCAAGAGCCAGGGCCATGGTTTGAGCCAAATCAGGGTTCTCCGAAAAATCAAGGGACACAAACTCAGGAGAAATTCCGGTTTTTTTTACCAATGCGCCTGTTTCGGTAAACTGGGTCTTTATTCCCAGGTGCTCAAACCATTGCCAAACAATCTCATCGCCCTGAAGGCTATTCTTTCGAAGGCCCGGAAAAAACAATTCGCCCTCCTGGCAAAGCAAAAGCATTTCATAGAAATAGGATGCCCCCGACCAGTCGGGCTCAATGGCAATATTGGCCGACTGGTATTTTTCGGGCGGAATGCTTATAACGTTTCTTTCCCAGCGAGCCTCAATGCCAAATTTCTCCATGAGACCCAGGGTCATTTTTATGTATGATGTAGAAACGGCTTTGCCTTCGAGGGTTATTTCAAGCCCATGGTCAAGTATAGGGGCTATAAGCAACAAACTGCTGATAAACTGACTGCTTATGCCGGCCTGCACCTTTATTTTTCCACCTTTTAGCTTTTTCCCCTTTATTTGAAAAGGAGGAAACCCCATGGTTTCTAAATATGAAATTTCAGCACCGAGTTGCTCAAGGGCGCTTACAAGCGGGGCTATTGGCCTTTGCTTCATGCGCTCCGAACCGGTTAGATACCAGGTGCCAGGGCGTGTAGCCAGGTACGATGCCATAAACCGCATGGCTGTGCCTGTATGCCCGGCATTAATTTCTGTCGCATTACCTACCGACTCAAGCGCCCTGACAAGTGTTAGGGTGTCGTCGGATTCCGAAAGGTTTTGAATGCCAACATCTCCCTCGCAAAGTGCTTTTATGATTAACGCCCGGTTCGAAAGACTTTTCGAAGCCGGCAGCATTACCGTGCCATGAACCAGGCCTTGGGGCGGGCCCTCAACAATCATTTGGTTCTTCATTGTCCTAATTATCTTTCAAGATTTCATTCATTTCCTGCAACACATCTATAATATCTTCAGGGTTGCATACTATGCCAGTTGCAACCTGTCCTGGCCCCTTTAGCAGGCTGAACCCTGCAAGCCCGCCATAACTTTTTTTGTCGTGCTGCAAAAGGTTAATTACGCCATCAATGCAGGGTTGGTCGAATTGATAAAAAACTGCAAAATCAATCAAGCCTGAAAGAATTTTTTCTGTTAGGTGTTCTTCAACAAGCCCTAAACGCTCCGAAAGTAGTGTTTCGGCCATCATGCCAAGTATAACAGTTTCTCCGTGAAGCAAGGGATTGTTGTCGTTTTGAAGAGAATAACTCTCGAGGGCGTGGCCGATGGTATGGCCAAAGTTCAGGGCTTTGCGCAAGCCTTTTTCAAGGGGGTCGCGTTGCACAATGTCCGATTTTATTTCAACCGATATTCTGATTTGTTCGGCTGTAACTGTTTCGGGGCCTCCGCCGGCCAGTTCTTCAAAATAGGAGTATTCAGCAATCAGGCCATGCTTCAGCATTTCGGCAAAGCCATTGTTCAGTTCCCTGTCGGGCAGGGTTTCCAGGTAGCGGGTGTCGATAAAAACAGCCATTGGCTGCACAAAGGCGCCAATAATATTTTTTAGTCCTTTGAAGTCAACGCCGGTTTTACCACCAATGCTTGCATCGGCCATGGCCATAAGGCTGGTTGGAATATGCATGAACCGGATACCTCTTTTGAAAACCGAGGCGGCAAAACCACCCAGGTCGCAAACCACGCCGCCGCCCAGGTTTATTAGCACTGAATGGCGGTCTGCCAGCATATCGGTAAGGGTTTCCCATACTACCCTGCATGTTTCAATGGTTTTGTAACTTTCGCCCGGAGGTATCTCAATAATCTTGAAAGGATAGTCAGCTGGCAGTTTTTGTATGAATACCGGCAAACAATGCTGCTTTGTATTATGGTCGGTCAATACAAAAACTTCCATGCCTGGTTTTACATGAAAATCTAAAAAGCGCATTAAATGCTCGTTCTCCTGGTCTTCATAAAAAACAGGGTGATTCAAAAGACGGTCATCAGGGCTCATAGCTGCCAGTTTTATCAGTAAATTTAATGAAACTGCCAAAAAGTTTTACAATTTAAGCATTTCTTTTCAAACTGCAGTCTTCTTTATAGCCAACACGGGTTGATTTGTTAATTTTGCATTAAAACAATTTGGTTATGAAATCTTTCGACAATACCTTGGTAGCCTTTAACGACCGCAGCAACAGCGAACTTAGGAAAGCCTTGATGCTTTTTCGTATTATTGCAAATCCGTTTTTGGTTAGGGCAGGTGCAAGCCTAACCCGATTTGGCATTGCTCTGGGCTTGCCTTTAGACTGGGCTTTGAAGCCAACGGTGTTCAGCCATTTTTGCGGTGGCGAGACCATCGATGCTTGCAATGACACCATTTCCCGCCTTGCCCGCTCAAACATCAAAACCATTCTCGATTATTCGGCCGAAGGCAAAGAAAATGATACTGACCTGGACAATACACGCGATCAGATACTTGCCACTTTAGAAAAGGCACGTGGCAACACGGCCATTCCGTTTGCGGTATTTAAACCCACTGGCATTGCCCGTTTTGCATTGCTCGAAAAGGTGCAGGCAGGCCTTGTCCTTACTAATAGTGAGCTGCATGAGTTTGAAAGGGTAAAAGGGAGGTTTTTGTCAATTTGTCAACGATCGTATGAGCTTGGCATTCCGGTAATGATCGATGCCGAAGAATCCTGGATACAACAAATTGTTGATGAATTGGCCGAAGAAATGATGTTCAGGTTTAACCAGGAAAAACCAATGGTATTTACCACTCTTCAAATGTACCGGCACGACCGGCTCAAATATCTGCTCGATTTGGTGCGTCGCGCCCGCCAGAAAGGTATTTTTACGGCTGTTAAACTGGTTAGGGGCGCCTACATGGAAAAAGAAAGGGAGCGGGCAGCCCAAAAAGCTTATCCTTCGCCCATTTATCATGATAAGCCTTCTACCGACCAGGGGTTTGACAAAGGGGTTGAATTTTGCCTTGAAAACATAAACGATGTGGCTGTATGTATTGGCACCCACAATGAACTGAGTTGTTTGATGGGTGCCGAAAAAATGACCAGGCTTGGCATTTCACGCAACCATGGCCATATTTGGTTTTCGCAATTACTGGGCATGGGCGACCACATCAGTTATAATATGGCTGCCGAGGGTTTTAATGTTACAAAGTATGTGCCTTACGGGCCGGTAAAAACCGTTGTCCCTTACCTGATCAGGCGGGCACAGGAAAATACTTCGGTTGCTGGCCAAACCTCGCGCGAGCTGTTTTTGCTTCGCACCGAACTTCAAAGACGAAAGCAGCAGGTTTCATAAAAAAATCTGGATTACTGCCATTCGTAACCCAAAAAAATGGGCAGTTTGCATGGCTTACCTTTTAGTGTTTCTTTGCCTGACAGCTTCAAAAGCAACTATAGCCACAGAGGCCGCTACATTTAGTGAATCTATAGAGCCATTCATTGGAATTTTTATAGATCTGGCAGGCTCTTCGAGCCAAATAGGGCTCAGGCCCCGATCTTCGGCCCCAAAAGCAATTGCCGAGGGTTTTCTAAAGTCTGTGTCAAAGTAAAGGTCCGACGCGAGGGGAGCGGCAGCCAAAATGTTTATTCCTTTGTCCTTTAACCATTGAAAAGCATGGTGGCTTTGGCATTCTATTACTTTCTGGCTAAAAACACAACCCAGGCTTGCCCTTATGGCGTTGGGATTATACAAATCGGTGCGCATATTGCATAGCAAAACAGCGTCAATGCCTGCCGCGTCGGTAGTTCTTAATATTGCCCCCAAATTGCCAGGCTTTTCTACATCTTCGAGCACAACAATAAGTGGGTTTTGGCCGGGGTGGTAATCCTCAAGGCTCTCCCGGGGATTCTTCCCTAAAAGCATTACCCCTTCAACACCCTTGCGGTAGGCTATTTTGTTGTAAACAGCCAGCGAAACCAAAATGGTTTTTGTTGCATCATGGCTTTCGTAAGGTATGGGGTATTCGGTGTTCTGACTAAAAATTTCGGGGCAAACAATCAGCATTTCTGAAACTATTCCATGCTTAATGGCCTGAGATACCTCGCGCCGCCCTTCAACAACAAATGTGCCGGTGGCCTTCCGCTCAGATGAATTTTGCTGCAAGCGCACAATGTTTTTTACCAGTGGATTCTTAAAGCTGGTTATTGGTGTATTCATTATTATAAAATTGCGGATTAGGTATTGCTTTTTTTTGCAAACATTTTTAAACCCAACGAAATGACAAGGGCTGCAATTAAATAAGTAAATGAGGCTATGAGCAACACCGTACGAAAACCTTCCTCAATGGCTATAAGTGTTGCCAGGGCAGTGCTTATTACCGAAAGGCAACCATTGATGCCCCAGGCCCAGGGAATTTGACTTGTGTCATGCTGGTCGAGCAGCCTTATGCCCAATGGGAAAAGCATACCCATAACAAATGCTGGAATGCCTATGGCAACTAAGCTTATTAGAATTTTTAGCGATATGCCCAAGGCAATGGTCGATTGAAGCAGTGGGGTAAGCACAAAAACAAATACCAGTAACAAAGCCGATACAATTGCTGCTATAGTTTGTATGGTTTGAGGTTTTGGTTCAAGTTTTTGCGACAAGCTGCTGCCAATGCCACTAAAGAGCATCATTGTGCTGATAACCGCTGTAACCGCAAAAACCGGCTGGCCAAAATAAAGCACAAATCTTTGTATAAGTATAATTTCGGCAAACATATACCCAAGTCCTAAAGCCCCAAAATAAATCATTGTAAAGGTTTTTCCCTGATGAGTGTGGCGCAGGCCAAACAATGGCAGCATAATAAGGATTACCGCCAGAAGTGTGCTCTGAACCAGGGTGAGGAGCAGGGTAAGGTAGCCCAGTTCGATAAATGGCAACTGGTCGCGGCCCAAAACTCTGTCAATGGCCGGAATTTTGCGCAGTCTTAAAAACTGTGAGAAATATGGCCGGTCATCAGTCGAGGGGGCTATAACAAAACTGTAATCGCCGAAAGCTTCTGGGTTATTTTCCATAATCATGTCCAGGCGGCTGAAAAATTGCTGGTCATCAGTCATATTAAATTGCTGGCGCTCAGATAGGTCAATGCCTGGCAACAAAAGTGGGTCAAAAAACATTTTTTTGCAATACTGTCTGATTTGCATTGCATCATAATCAGTTATGGGGGAGTTTTTCAAAACAAATGTTACAGTAGCCCATGACCTTATGGCGGCTATATGCTTTTTGGGGTTTTCAATGCCGCTTTCAATGGCTGCTTTTACAAGTGTTGCCGGTATTTTAAGGCTGGCACGCGGCGGATAATCCAGCCAGGCCGAAACGGCAATCATTCCATTGGGGTTGAGGCGATTGAGCATTAACACAAAGGCTTCGAGCGTATAGCTGTATTCTTCGCGCAAGGCATTAATTCCGGCCATGCCTCCAAATTCGTTTAGAAGTGGCAATACTATCAGATCGTACTTTTCGCAACTTGATGCAGCCAGGAAGGTTCTGGCCTGGGTATTTTGTATTCTTACTTCAGGTTTTAGAAAAATGTTTCCAGAAATTTCGGCCAGCTCGCCTTTCATCAATCGGGTAATAGCCCGGTTTTCAATAATCGCATCTATTTCTGCAGCATTGTTGGCCAATGCATGCGACACGGCTTTACCGCTGCCTGCATTGATGCAAAGTACTTTTTGGGGGTTAGAAATAACAAAAGGCAAATGCTGGGTGGTGAAATTCAAAATATGGTACTCTGGCTTTTCGGTTAGGGGAAGAATGGCGCCATAATAGTCGCCATTTACAAAAATAGCGCTGCCTCCTGGTATTTCATTTGTGTATGAAAAACTTACGGCCGGAGCAAATCGCTGCGCTGGCGAATAAACCACTTCGGTAAGCCCAAAAACCGATGGAAGACGATGGGTCTTTACGGCCTGGGGCAGGTTCATGGCTTTTTCAATATCTTTATATTCGGACAAATGCAGCTTGCCAGGGAAAACAAGCATGAGCAAACCCACAAAAGCGGCAGGGATTCCTGTGGCGAGAATTTGGAATTTGTTGTTGGGATTAATGAGCATAAGCCCTGAAATAACCGACAAAAGGCCAATAATCGGGGTAATTTTGACAGGAAAAAGGATGGCCATTAGGCTCACAGCAAATATTCCACCTGCTCCCGAACCAA
The DNA here is from genome assembly GCA_964348755.1 of uncultured Bacteroidales bacterium. Classification (GTDB taxonomy): domain Bacteria; phylum Bacteroidota; class Bacteroidia; order Bacteroidales; family UBA7960; genus UBA7960. Next base: position 7,544 of record CAYGDW010000081.1, read on the forward strand.
GCAGGTTTGAGAAATAAAACGAACCAATTTGCCTGCTGTGTTTAATAAATAAAATGCCAATTGCGAGTGCACCCAAAAAAAATGGCATAAAAAATAACAGGTAACTTAATAAAAGGGAAAATACACCGCCACCTTGCGAGAAAAGCAAGAAAACATCGAAGCGCATAAATCCCGACCTGCTTATGGGAAAAACCACTGCCATAAGCATTCCGCTGCCTATCATCAGCAATGGAACCAGCCAGGTTGAAGCTTCAAGCAGTTTTGTGCGGGCCAATGCCAAAAGGGTTCCGCTGGCACCAAAACCCAGCATGGCAATAGAAATTACCATAAATGCAAAGTGGTGCCACTGAACAATTGAAATCAACTGCATTAGCGAAAGCTGAAATGCAATTATGGCTGCAGAGTGTAATCCCAAGCTAAGCAAGAGCCTGTTTCTGGGTTTTGGTTCAGGGTTTACTGCGAGCATTTTAGTTGCCCCGTGTAAAAGGTACAAATCGCACGGGCATAAGGCTTCGGGTGGTAAATCGGTTTGCCCTTTTTTCAACCAGCATAAGTTGTTGGGTCATATAGGGCGAGCCAACGGGTATTATCATTTTGCCCCCTGGCTTTAGCTGTTCGATTAGTGGAGGGGGTATGGTTCCGGCTGCAGCTGTTACCACAATGGCATCGAAAGGTGCGGCTTCTTCCCAGCCATAATAACCGTCGCCAATTTTAACATGCACATTGTCGTAAAGTTCATTTAGCAACCGCTGGGCAGAGCTACCTAATTCCGGTACAATTTCTATTGTGTAAACTTGCCCTACAATTTCGGCCAGGATGGCGGCCTGGTATCCCGACCCGGTGCCAATTTCCAGAACCCGTTGCCCAGGCTTGGGGTCGATAATTTGAGTCATATATGCCACAATAAAAGGCTGCGAAATGGTTTGGCCAAACCCGATGGGAAGAGGCCTGTCGGTATAGGCAAACCGCCTCTGGGCCATTGGCACAAATAAGTGTCGGGGTACTGTTTGCATGGCTGCAAGGGTTGGGCCATGAGTTATGCCTCGCGCCTCAATCTGATCGCGAACCATTGCCTGGCGGTTCCTGGCAAAAGGATCCGAACCAGTTTGAAATGATGTTCCGACCAAGTAGAGAAATAATACGACGAAAAACAGGGCTGTTTTTTTCATGGTAAAACCCTTCTGGGGTTATAGTTTCATACAAAAATAAAAAATTCCACCACTTTATTTAATGATTATTAGCTATGTGTGGT
>CAYGDW010000082.1:0-8628 GCA_964348755.1 uncultured Bacteroidales bacterium
CAAAACCATTGAAAACCCTGTCATTTCGGGCGGAGCGAGAAATCACGTAATTTTTGTAGGCCAGTAGTGGTTTTTTAACTTTCTTTTTGGCCTTGCAACAAAAAGACTACAAACCCAAATGCTACATTTCCTCCATCATTTCGTCGGTTATCTCTAAATTGTGAAAGACACTCTGCACATCGTCGTCATCTTCAAACATTTCGATGAGTTTCAGAACTTTCTGCGCCTGTTCTTTTTCAAGCTTCACGTTCGTTTTTGGTATGCGCTGCAGTTCGGCATTCTCTGGCTCAATTTTCATTTCCTCAAGCTTTTTCATCATGCTGCCAAAATCTTCCATGGCGGTATAAATGGTAAAAAAGTTGTCTTCGGCTTCAACTTCTTCGGCTCCGGCTTCTATTAGCTCCATCATAAACTCATCCTGGTCAAGCTCTTTTACAGGCACTGTAAACACCCCTTTGCGATCGAAAATAAAACTCAGGGCTCCGTTGGTTTCTAGTTTTCCGCTGTGCTTGTTGAAATAAGAGCGCACATTGGCCACTGTGCGCTGAAGGTTGTCGGTTAGGCACTCAACATACACCGCCACTCCAAAATTGGCATACCCTTCGTAGGTTACATGGCTGAAGCTCCCTTCGCTTTTGTCGCCTGCTTTAGAAATGGCCCTTACAATATTGTCTTTGGGCATGTTGACACCTTTGGCATTAGCAATGGCCAGGCGCAGGCGGGGGTTTCCTTCAGGGTCAGAACCACCTTCTTTTACCGAAACGGTGATCTCCTTAATAATTTTCGAGAAAATCTTGGACCTCTTTGCGTCCAATGCTCCTTTCTTGCGCTTTATGGTTGACCATTTGCTATGACCTGACATATTTTGCTTTTTTAAAATTTAGGGGTGTAAAATTAAAAAAAAGTACCCAAACCGAAAAAAAAACCGGCTCGCTAAGGAGCCGGCAAAGGATAAATATATGGGTGCAGAAGGGTTTAGTTGAAGTTGACCAGTTGCAATCCAATTGAAAACGGGTGTATTTCAGGCCCTCGGGTCTGGCGCAAAAGGCTGTTGAGCGAGTAGGTAGCAAAAAAATTGAGCTTGCCCCACCCAATGCGTGCCTGGAGATCGTAGCGAAAAGGGTTAATGTAAAAATCCTCGTGGCTTCTCGATTTTTGTTTTTTGTTGTTAACCAAATACTCCTGTTTGGTGTAAGATCCAATTCTGACGCCAAGGTTTAAGCCGGCCGACATGTGAAACCTGCGGTAATCAGATCTGGCACGGTTTTGCATTTCGAGCATTAGCGGTATATTTATATAGGTGAGGGTGAGTTTGTTTTTCCGAAGGTTGTCGGCCTCAACCAACACATAGTCGAGCTCCTGGGGGCCTTTTACCAGCAATATATCGTTGCCGAGGCGGTAGTTGTTCCATCCAATTCCAATTCCAGTATAAAGGGCCACCTGGTCGCCCAGCAGGCTCAGGTTTTGCTGATACAGGTTCAGGTTTACGGCCAACGACTTTTCGTAGCGCAGATCAAGAAAACTCTGATCAGCAGGAAGATCTATCTTGTAATCAGGCGTCATAAATCCATTGATACCCAGTTCCAGGCCTGTCCAATTTTTGCGGAACGAACGTCGCTTGGTGTCATTTTTAGTTGTAATTCTATTACCATCGGCAACAATAACCTCACGCGAGCCAATCCGAACGCGCACTGTGTCGGCAATGCTTCGCGACTCTGACACCACCTGGTTTTGAGCATCGACAATGGTTGCAAGCCCAGTAAGGTTAATTTCCTGCGAAAGAGGGTTGCCTTTTAGTGACAAGGTTGATGTTCCGCCCACGCTGCCACTCACCAGGCTGGTAGCATAAATCTGGCCGTTTGATGCTCCTGATATTTCAAGCCTGCTGGTTTCGGTTTCAAGATTAAATGCCCGGGCATGCGATGCACCAGAAATTTTGGCCTCGTGCACGGTAGCCTTCCCCGAAAGGGTAGCATTGCTTGCACCACTGAGGTCGGTAACCAAATAGTCGGTTTCGATATTGAGGGCAAAATTGGAAGCTCCGCTGCCTTCAAGGAAAAAGGTTGGCGATTGCAGAGGCCCTTCGGCTCCGAAGGTGCTAGCCCCGCTGCCCTTTACCGACAAAAACTGAGGGGCCGTTACATTGACAACAATTCGCGGAATATTACGGGTTGTGCCCTTATATTCGAGCAACAAGATATTGTTTTTTACCCTGGCCGATACGTCTGACTTAATGGCGTCATCGTTTTGTATTGCCACCTCAAAGCCAGTGCCCTGAATGAGCTTTACTGTAAAAACTCCACCTGCCTCAACCCCGGTAAATGGTTCGGTTTGAGTGGTTTGAGCAGGCAACCCGGCTGGGAGCAAAAACAAAACAACGGCTGCAAGGGATATGAATGTTTTTGTTTTTTTCATGATAAAAGCTTTTAAAAGAAGATTAGTTTACTTGTTTAGGTTGCAAAGGGTGATATATAATTTAGTTGGCCTTTTTTATGATGCCCAGGCCCGATTTATTTATCTGTGTGCTGGACGGGTTTCCGTGGTACCTGATTGAGCCTACCCCACTCAGGTGGGCCTTTAGAAACTCTGATGCAAACACTTGTGCCGAGCCGGCGCCTGAGAGTTCAATATGGGTTGTTTCGGTTATCAGTTTTTCGGCCTGCAGATTGCTTGCCCCTGAAAGCGATATGAAATGCTCGCGGGCTGATCCTTCCAAGGTTATATTTCCGGCACCCGAAAGCCTTGTATTTAGCACCTGAGTTTCTATTCCAAGATCAATTTCGGCTGCCCCGCTAATGTCAAAAGTCAGGGCATCGCTCACAATCACCTGGTCGGAGCCTATTTTGCAGGCCCCGCCAATGCTAAACCGCCTCAACTGGGGGTATGTAATAAAAAGATCCATGCGGGTAGGCCGCAAAATAGCGTCGCCGACGGTGCTCACATACAGGGTGTTGCCTTTTACTTCTAACTCGACAAGTTCCTGCAAATTTTTGTCGGTTTCTATTACCGCCTGTAGATCAGTACCTTGAGTAAGCCGTACATTAAAAGAGCCCGAAAGGTCAATTTCATCAAAATAGTTTATGGCCATGGTGTGTTTTACTACATTGCCATCGCCATACTTAACCTTGCTGCTTGTTTGGCTGCACGAGCCGAATGCTATAGGCAGCATTGCCACAAGGAATAATAAAAGTCTGATTTTGTTTTTTGTTGTCATTGTTGGGGTATTTGTTTTGGTGGTATGACGAACTGCCAAAGAAAATGTTACAGCAAAAAATACATTTTACTGTTTTTTCTACACTATTGTCCGATAAAAACGACGGGGTTTGTCGCTCCGCTCTTAATAACAAGGCTTTCAGTAGTTTTTGGGGAATATAATTGGCGACGGCTTCCCAGCGGCCACCCCCTATCAAAAAACTTACAATCTGTCATTCCGGACGTATTGAGGAATCTCGAACACGTATTTTTTTCGTTATTAGATTTTGCCTTTATAAAAAGCTCCAGGTTTTTAATTTTACACAAAAGGAAGGAGTCATAAAGCATCAATGCAAAATGGCCTTGTATGCGCCACAATTTACCTCAGGGCAAATCAGCATGAATTAAATTAGCACAGGTTGCTAGGGCTAAAAAGCTGTGGTTAATAACCGGGGTTTCCACACAAAAGTACAAAAAGCAGCTGTTCCAGATTTATGCCACAGCCGCTAATTTGTCAAATTACCAATAAAGATTTACACTCCTGGGCTTTCCTACATAAATCTTCTTTTGATTTTTGCCCGGGCAAATTTTAATTAAATGTCTGAGGTAAATTGTTTGAGGAACCGGATGTCGTTTTCGAAAAACAGGCGGAGGTCTTTTATCTGGTATGTTATCATGGCAATTCTTTCAATGCCCATACCGAATGCGAATCCTGAATAGACCTTTGAATCTATTGCGCAATTTTCCAATACACTTGGGTCAACCATTCCGCAGCCCATAATTTCAATCCAGCCGCTGTATTTGCAAACTGAGCATCCAGGCCCTCCGCAAATACTGCACGAAACGTCCATTTCGGCCGAGGGTTCTGTAAAAGGGAAAAACGAAGGTCTGAGGCGGATTTGCGAATTTTCGCCAAACATTTCGCGGGCGAAATACAGGAGGGTTTGGCGCATATCGGCAAACGAAACGCCCTTGTCGATATATAGCCCTTCTACCTGGTGGAATATGCAATGTGCGCGGGCCGATATGGCTTCATTTCGAAAGACCCTCCCTGGCGATATTGTTCTGATTGGAGGTTTTTGGCTTTCCATAACCCTCACCTGCACCGAGCTGGTGTGTGTGCGCAAAGCCAGGTCGGGGTCCCGGCCGATAAAGAAGGTATCCTGCATATCGCGGGCGGGGTGCTCCTTAGGGAAGTTCAGTGCGCTGAAGTTGTGCCAGTCGTCTTCCATTTCGGGTCCTTCAGAAACTACGAATCCAATTTTTTCGAAGATGCCGTTAATTCGGTTTCGCACCAGCGAAAGAGGGTGGCGGGTGCCAAGTGGGGCAAAATCGGCTGGCATACTCAGGTCGGGAATATCGCCCTGGGCATTTTTGGTGGCCGATTCCTGCTCAAGATGCTCTTTAATCTGGTTTAATTTATCGGCAGCCAGGTTCTTCAGCTCATTGAGCTGTTGCCCCACTTCCTTGCGCAGGGCTGCGTCAACGTTTTTAAAGTCGTTAAAAAGGGCTGGAATAAGCCCTTTTTTCGAAAGCATTTTTAGCCGGAAAGCTTCTGCTTGCTCCAGCGTGTCGGCCTGAAATGCCTCAACTTCCAGCAGCAGGTCTTTGATTTTTTCGATCATGATATTTCTGAAATTTATTTCAGGACAACAATTTTCAATGATACATCCTGCAGAGGCCTGTCGCCGGGCCCGGTTTGCACCGCGGCAATGCGTTCAACCACATCAAGGCCTTGAACAACCTGGCCAAACACCGTATAGCCTCCATCGAGGTGGGGGGTGCCGCCAATTGAAGTATAAGCCTGGCGCTGATCAGGGCTGAAGGTAACTCCGCGCTGTTGTTCCATGCGGTCTAATTCCTCGGGGGTCCACACCCTTCCTTGCACAATATAAAACTGTGAGCCCGAAGAGCGGCGTTGGGGGTTTATATTATCGCCCTGACGAGCAGCCGCCAGTGCCCCTTTTTTATGATACAGGGCAGGAACAATCTCGGCCGGAAGGGTATAATCCGGGCCTCCGGTGCCCAATGGCTCTCCAGGCTGCGCAGCTTTTGAGCTGGGATCGCCAGCCTGTATCATAAATGAATTGATAACCCTGTGAAACAACACCCCATCGTAGTAACCCTCGCTGGCAAGTTTCAGAAAGTTGTCTCGATGGACAGGAGTTTGATTAAAAAGTTCAATAATTATTTCGCCGAAGCTGGTTATAAATTTTACCTTTTGAACCAGCTCAGGCACATTGGCACCGGTTTGTTCATTGCCATTGTGCTTTTGTGTATCGCTAGTACGGGCATTGCCGCACGATGATAATGTCATTATAAAAACAAAAAGACCCCCTGTGAGGAACGAAATTCGGTGCATATTCAATATGGTTTGGTGTTTTGCAAGCATCAAAGGTAAAAAGAATGACGCATACTGCAAATCAAAAATACCTGCATAACAAAAACAGCCCGGAGGGAGCGGTTTCTATATTGAGATAAAAACTGAGTACTTGTATTTGTTTAGAAATTTAAAAAACCGGCAAAATCCCGAAGTTTTCAGAAACTAACCACTGAATATAACAAAATGGCAATGACAACAAGCCTTAGTATTTGCATTGAAAAAGCCTGAATACGTTGCTTTTTAGAGCATATTTCCGATTCTTCCTTTGGCAAAGGAAGCTCCCTTTCGGTGGCCGGTATGAGTTTAAGATTAAAAACAACTGGTTTCATGGAAATACAGGCATAAATGGTTTTTTACGCGTTTAAACCTAACACATTTTGTGCCAGTTTTATGCTGTTTCGCTATTATTATAAATTTAGTGCAGATATGCCCCGGTATTTAACTTTTTTTAACACTATTGCCCAATAAAGTAAAAAAGGGTAGATTTTTATGCATGAGATTCCTCACTACGTTCGGAATGACAGTAAGTTAGCTTTTTATTAGGGGGGTAGGTGGCGGCTTCGCAGCCACCTACCCCCCTAATTGCCAAAATCATTGAAAACCCTCTCATTTCGAGCGGAGCGAGAAATCACGTAATTTTTGTCGGACAGTAGTGTTTTTTTAAGCAAACGTATCAAGCAAGGCATCCCCTTTTGCTTTTTTTTGACAGGCTGGTTTGACACAAGGGTTTTGTACAAACAACCAGAAAATGGGTGAATAGTGGCTATGCTAAAATAAAAATACGGCGATTGGTTACCTGGTTATCACGCGGCTTAATACCATGGCAAACTTAATTTGTTTATTTTTCAGTTTCTGGCCTTTTTCCAGAAGGCGGTTTTGCGTTTCTTCGTCTAATGCAACTTTAAGGAGGGCCTGATTTTCTTCCATCATCTTTTCGATCCTCTTTAGTTTTAAAGAATAAACAGCTTCAAAAATGCTTTGCTTAAGGTTTTCTTCTTCTGCTTTTACCTTTATATTGTGCCTTTTAGCCCAGTTTTCGCTAAGAGTATATGGCGAGGAGAGCAAATCTACGACCAGGGCCCTCACTTGTGGGTCTGCATGATTTACAAAATCCTGCCCGGGAGGAAAGTTTTCAGAAAAACGCTCCCTGATAAAAATTTCGAAAATACCCTGGCAGGCAGTATTGTCAAATCTAAACCCTTCATCGGTAAAGTCATCGACAACAAAATCGGCCAGTCTGATTGAAATTTCAACAATTTTCCCAAATTCATCAGGCGCATCAACCTCAATAACTTTATCGCCATGAAGCAGCATCATTCTAATTACTTCTTTTTCGTTGTGGCCATTGGTAACCGGCAGGGGTTGTTGTTTTTCAACGTACTCAGAAGTTGGTTCGGGAGCTTGATGTCCGGATTCTGTTTTTTGTTCGCGGCTAATCTTTTGCCTCCTGAGCTTGTTAACTTCTGCCACCAGCAGGTGCTCATCAATATCCATGAGCTGGCTGCACTGCTGTATGTAAAGCGTTCGAGCAATAGGCTCCGGTATTAACGAAATGGTTTGGGCAATCTCTTTTATGAGGCCTGCCTTCCGGATGGGGTCGTTTTTTGTTTCGCCCAGCAGGAGGTTGGTTTTGAACGAAATAAAGTCGGAAGCATTTTTTTCGATAAACTCTTTTACCTCTACCGGGCGGTATTTACGGGCATACGTGTCGGGGTCTTCGCCATTGGGAAACAGCACCAAACGCACGTTCAGGCCTTCCTCGAGAATCAGGTCTATGCCTCTGAAAGCGGCTTTGATGCCTGCTGGGTCGCCATCGAATAGCAAGGTAATATTGCTGGTGTATCGCTTTATCAGCTTTATTTGTTCGGCGGTAAGCGATGTGCCCGAGGATGCAACTACGTTTTCAATGCCTGCCTGGTGCATCGAAATCACATCAGTGTAGCCCTCAACAAGGTAGCAGTTGTCGTGACGCGAAACAGTACTTTTGGCAAAATTCAGGCCGTAAAGCACCTTGCTCTTATGGTAAATGTCGCTCTCGGCCGTGTTTATGTATTTGGGCTTGTTCTTTTCGCTGGTAAGTATGCGAGCTCCAAAACCCAGCACCCTACCCGACAGGTTGTGAATCGGAAATAAAACCCGCCCGCGAAAGGTATCGAAAAGCTGATGGTCCTTCTCTTTAGAAAGGCTGGTTTTGAGCAGAAATTCCTTTTTGTAACCGTTCTTTTTGGCATGAAGCGTAAAGGAATCCCACTCATTGAGCGAATAGCCCAAACCAAATTTTCTAATTGTCTCGAGCGAAAAGCCCCTTTCTTTTAGGTACGTCATACCTATAGCCCTACCCTCTTCGGTGTTGTGAAGGGTATCTTCGAAATATTTTTGGGCAAAAGCCGACAGGTTAAAAAGACTTTCCTTCTCATCAATTACAAGCTGCTGCTCGGCCGAAGGCCTCTCTTCCTCTATTTCTATATTGTATTTTCGGGCAAGGAATTTTAGAGCCTCAGGGTATGTGTAATGCTCGTGCTCCATCAGAAAGTTTACCGCATTGCCCCCCTTTCCGCAGCCAAAGCACTTATAAATACCCCGCACAGGGTTTACATTAAACGATGGAGACTTCTCATTATGAAAAGGACAAAGGCCTATAAGGTTTACACCGCGCTTTTTCAGGTTTACAAATTCGCCCACGACCTCCGCTACGCGAGCAGCGTCCATAATCCTGTCAATGGTTTCGGGGGTAATCATTGGGGCTAATTTTCTGCGAATTTAAGCATAATTGAACGGAATCAGCCAAGAAAAATGGCCTGACAACCCTGCTTCTTTATAAAAAGCTGGCTTCATTTTTAGTGGTAATAGAGGCTGGTTTAAGTTGGCTTCTTATATTTGCAAATGATCTTGCTACCACCAAAAAAAATCACCATCTTGCTTTTGTACATAAAGAAGACTTTATTAAACTGGAAAAAACTGACTGAGTCTCTTGCAGGTATGAAGGCATTCTGTAATAATTATATCACTATTGTCCGATAAAGTAAAAAAGGGTAGAATTTTATGCATGAGAT
>CAYGDW010000083.1:0-8391 GCA_964348755.1 uncultured Bacteroidales bacterium
GCACCTTGCGGCGGTTCTGGTTGCCGTCGTATTTCTTAATCAGGCACTCGTAGCCCTGCTCCAGATACTCCTTTATCTTATCCTTTACCCGCTTGCTGGCAGGCAGGTCAAAAGGCCACTTCTCGCGGTCTATCTGCATGGCTGCGCCAACGATATCGTCGAGCACCCACCTGTGCCGCTTGCCCTGCCGCCGGTGAATGGCGGTGCGATCGTTGTATATCTTTATCATGGCATTCAACACACAGGCTGTGGCATAGTAGGTTTTTATCTTGTCGGGGTCGAGCGGGGTGCCGTCGGCCCTGCGGTATCCGGTATAGTAGTGGTAGGCCTCCGTGTCGTGCTCCATGGCCTGCTCCACCTCATTGTGGCGCACAGTGGCGCCGCTATCCAAGTGCTGCAGCATAGCCTTGCGGTCGGGCGTCAGGCTGTCCCATATTATCAGCACCGGCTTTCCATACGCCGCACGCCCAAGGGTTTTCAGCTTGCCGCGTTGTTTGTCGTTTTCATACATTTTGTACGATAGTCCGGCGTCTATCCACTCATCCAGAGTAATGGTGCGCAATGGGTGGGCCATGGGTTAATATTTGTTTTTACTGTTGGTTGTTTACTGGCTCCCGCCGGGGGCTCGAACCCCGTGTGCCTGCCTGCCGGGAAATAAGCTACTTTTACAGTGTGTCAAACCTTTAAATGTGTAGCTTATGTTATTTAAAAGACTTCTGTACGGTAATGATTTTCGCTATTTATATGGCTTGGATTGTGCATTATCATTCTTTGAAAATTCTGACTTTCTGCCTCATTCTGCTCTGTTTAAAGGCAATTTTCCGCCCGACTTCAACAACACGATCGACCAACTTACAAAAGATGGAATGCTTGAGTATTCCGGCAGTGGCTATAGAATTACGCTGGCAGGCAAAAGGAGGTCTGCAGTGGGTGGATATTTGAGAGATGCCCTTTGGTTGAGATTGAAGAAATTTACACTCATCATCACTCTTGTTGTTTCTCTGGGCGCATTCCTGATTAAGGGCTTGCTCTATATCCTGTTTTAAGGTCAACCATGCTTCTTTATGCCTTATCCATTCTTCTTTCCGGGCTCTGTAATTTCTGAATAGTCTCATGGTAATCGCTTAAAAATTTATCCTGAAACTTTGCTCTCATTTATTAGCGCCTCGCGGCTGGCGACTACCTTTGCCAGGGCTTGCTTCACCGCCTCGTGGCGTTTGCTCCCAACACGCTTTAGGGCTACCTTGGCATTTTGCCTTGTAATGCCGAGCATTTTGCCCACTATTACCAAATCACCCCTCACTATTTTTTGCTTTATTGCGCTGGTTTCCATATTTTATTTTTACTTTTGGGTTTGTGTATGGGTACAAATATACAACCATTTGGTAAACAAACAAACATTTGGTAGTTTTTATGAAAAAAAAATCACCTATTGGTAGCAGGATAGGCCAATTGATTGACGCACTGGGATATAATAAGAGTTCCTTTAGTAGTGCTGTGGGCATTACCAATAATGTTACCATTGGGCGGATTGTTAATGGGGACAGAGAACCAAGCTTTGAGGTGCTGCTTAATATTTTGCAAACATTTGGTAATATTAATACCGATTGGTTGCTTAAGGGTGAAGGGCCAATGCTTAAAAATTCGCCGAACCCGGAGTTATCGCATGCCACCCCCACCCAATTGCCACAGCCGCCCGCTACCCCTGCGGCAAACTGTCCCCTGTGCCAGGAAAAAGAAAAGGTAATACATGCCCAGCAGCGCACCATAGACATACTCGATCGCGAGCTGCACCACTGCAAAGTGCTATACGACGAAGAGAGAGAAAAAGGCCACGACACCCCACACGATGGCCAAAAAAGAAAGGCTGGATAATACGCTATATCACATAGATCACCCACCCGGCACCCACTTAGTGCCGGTTTTTTTTGTTGCTCCACTTTGTTGTCTTATTATTTGCCGCGCACACACCCCCGGTGCTGCTTTTTGGCTTTTATTTGGCTATCATTCTATATTTCAATGTTTTATATTATATTTTGTGGCGTTTTGCTTCTGTTTTTACCCTGCAATAAGGGGGTACCATTACCCATGTTTTACGGGTTTTTGCTCCTTGTATCTGTAATAAGCATATTTTCTGGGGGGGGGGTAAAATGGCGTTTTTGAGTGCCCAAGTGAGTGCCCAAGTGAGTGCCCAAGTGTTTTTTTTGCCTCACGCGCACCCTGTTTTTTGCCCTTTGGCCGCCTGCCTCGCCGCTGCCTTCTCATCACCCCGCAATGCCCAGCAAAATAAGGCCATACAAGCCCCTCATGCCTGCAAAAAAAGCTACCGCCAGGCATTGCCCCCGCAGTAGCTTTTTTTCGCCCCAAAACGCCCCGTAAATGCAGTTTTCAGGCCTTTTTTATTTACCTTTAGTCATTGTGTGCCGCAAATCGGCCTCAAAGCCGTTAAAAACAGACATTAAACTGTCATAAATGCACATTTTGAACATTTTGAAATAAATTCCGGCTTTATTGTAATCACTCTGTAAGCCTTATCAATAGAGGCATTTCCCAGCTTTTTTGAAATTAGAGAATAGAACATTTTGTTTTGATGGCCATATTTATCGGACAATAGTGTTTTATAATGGCTAAATTTGTTTTCGGGAAATATTTATCAGCATGATAAAAAGCATTTTGCAATTATTTTTTTTTGTTTTTGGTATTGTCTTACTATTATCGGGGTGCAATGCAGCCCGTAGAGTTCCACAGGATCAGCATTTATTAACCCGCAACCGTATTACTGTTGAAGGTGCTGAAATAAAACGTGTGGAGCTTGGGCAATATTTACGGCAAAGGCCCAATCGCCGTATTTTAGGTTTTTATCGCTTTCATCTTCATGTTTTTAATTTGGCTGACAGAGGCCGTGAAACCGGCCTAAACCGTTGGATGAAGAACACCATAGGAGAAGCTCCGGTAATTTTTGATCCTGTGCTGATGCAAAGCAGCCACAGGCAATTTGAGCTTTTTATGCAAGGCAAAGGTTATTTCAACGCCAAGGTAAGCAGCAATGTTGAGTTTAAAGGTCGCCAGGCGAGGGTAACCTTTCATTTGCAAGGCAATACGGTATATATTGTTCGCAATATAAATTACAATATTGCTGACCCGCACCTGGCCGGCTTTATATTTGCCGACACCTCCCAGTCCATTATAAAAAGCGGGCAACGCTATGATGCCGACCTGTTACAGCGAGAAAGGGAACGCATAAGCAGCAATTTGCGCAATCAGGGCTTTTTTGCTTTTTCAAGAGATTTTATTTTTTTTCAGATTGATAGTGCTCTCGGAAACCACCAGGTTGATATTGAAGTGCTCATAAATAACCTGCAGGCAATAAGCCCTCCGAGGGCTGGCCAGGGCGAGCCATTGCGCCACAGGCGCTTTATCATAGATCAGGTATATTTGTATCCTGACTTTACTCCATTTCGCACTGTTGTTACTCCTTACGATACCACCAGGTTTTCACCGGCAAGGAGAGAAGGTGGTCATGAATATCTGTTTCTTCACAATGAGCCTCTTTCAATCAGGCCCCGGGCAATGGTTCATAATATGCTTATTGAACCTGGCCAATACTTCCAAAGCCGAAATGTAGAGCTTACATACAATTACCTCAGCAACCTGCGCAATTTCAGATTTATAAACATTCAATTCTCAGAAAATCAAAACCCTGTATTGGGCACAGTTTCTGACACCCTGGGTTTTCTCGATGCCCGCATTCAGCTTGCCCGCTCACCAGCCAATGCTTTTACCATTGAAGCCGAGGGGCTGAACTCTTCCGGAAACTTAGGGGTGGCTGGCAATGTTGTTTTTTCCAACCGGAACTTTTTGGGAGGCGCCGAACGGCTCAACATCAGGCTCAAAGGCGCTCTGGAGGTTACAAGCGAGGCCCTTCGCAATGAGGTTATAAGGCGGCTGCCTTTCAACACACTTGAATTGGGCGCAGAAGCCAGCCTCGACTTGCCCAAACTCCTGATACCAATTCCTTTGGAGCGCTTATCGAAAAATGCCAGACCCAAAAGTACACTGCTCACAGGTATTAATTACAGGCAACGCCCTGACTACACCCGCTACATACTTAACATTAACTATGGCCTCGAATGGAGTGAAAACCCCCAGAAACGGCATTTTATTTACCCGCTCGAAATCAGCAGTATAAAGGTTTTCAATGACTCCATACTTCGCTCAAGAATACCTGAAGGCAACCCCCTAATACTAAGCCGATATCGCGACCACCTCACTGCAGGCCTAAAATATTCGTATGTGTTAAACACACAACAACTTGCCAGGGATGTAGATTTTATGTATTTCCGTGCAAACTTTGAATCGGCCGGGAACCTGCTTCTGCTTGCTGCCAATGTTTTTAATGGAGAAATAAATGAGGATGGCAATTTTACCATTTTCAATATTCCTTTTGCGCAATACATAAAAGCAGACCTCGACTTCAGGTATTATAAAGTATTTGAGCGCAACAATTCGCTGGTGTTCAGAATAATGGCAGGCACTGGGTTGCCCTTTGGTAATTCGAGAGTAATGCCTTTTGTAAAAAGTTATTTTGCGGGCGGGGCCAACAGCGTAAGAGCCTGGCGAATTTACTCCCTGGGGCCCGGTGCATATAGCGACACCCTGGGCATTAGGTTCGACCGTTATGGCGATATTAAACTCGAAGCCAACATTGAACACCGTTTTGCCATATTCCGCTTTTGGCATGCAGCAGTCTTTGCCGATGCCGGCAATGTTTGGTTTCTAAACAAAAACCCGCAATTCCCGGGAGGTGAATTTTCTCTGAACAGTTTTTATCGCGAAATTGCCATAGGAGCCGGGTTGGGCTTACGGCTTGACTTTGATTTTTTTGTGATAAGGGTCGATGCAGCATTTCCTGTTCACAACCCGGCATTGCCTCAGGGGAGCCGATGGATTTCTCAGTGGCCAGGGTTTAAAAAATGGAACTTTAACCTGGGTATTGGATATCCATTCTGATCTATTTTTATATGAAATCCGAATTTATCAGGCAATTAATCCTGAAAGAATTTCCTTACCAGCCCACTCAAAGCCAGCATCTGCTTATTGAAAAATTAGCTGATTTCATTGTGGACCCAAACCCTGCTTCGGTTTTTGTACTGAAGGGTTATGCCGGGACCGGAAAAACCACCATTGTAAGTAGCCTTGTTAGGGTGCTCCCCCAGCTAAAAGCAAGCCCGGTATTGCTGGCTCCTACCGGCAGGGCAGCAAAAGTTTTGGCAGGATACTCGGGCAGACAGGCCTATACTATTCACAAAAAAATATACCGTATTTTGCCCTCGGCCGATGGCTCAATCAATATTACACTTCAACAAAACAAGCATTTTAACGCTTTTTTTATTGTTGATGAAGCATCAATGATTGGCGGCACACGCAGTGACCAAACCGAGCTTTTTGGGGCCACCAACCTACTCGATGACCTTTTGCGATTTGTGCAAAATGGCGATAATTGCAGGTTGATTCTTATTGGCGATACCGCACAACTACCCCCGGTGCATAGCCTTGAAAGCCCAGCATTGAGCGAAGTTTTTCTAAAAAATAGATTTCATTTAAATATATGGAGCCTTGAATTGCGCGATGTTGTCAGGCAGGCCAGCAACAGCGGAATATTGCAAAATGCAACCCTTATAAGGCAAATGCTTAGCGAAAAAACCGCTGGCTTCCCCCGGCTCCAAACAAATGGCCTCGGCGATTTTGTAAGGCTGGCCGGATCAGATGCCGCCGACCAGATCAACACGGCTTTTATGGGAAACCAAATTGAACATTCGCTGGTGGTTTGCCGCTCAAACAAAAGGGCAAACCTCTTTAACCAACACATACGAAACAATGTGCTTTTCCGCGAAAGCGAAATAGCGGCAGGAGACCTTTTAATGGTGGTAAAAAACAACTACTTCTGGCTCCCCGAAAACAGCAATGCAGGCTTTATTGCCAATGGCGACATTATAGAACTGAAGCGTATCAGAAAAACTGAAGAGATTTACGGCTTCAGATTTGCTGAGGTTTCTGCCCGAATGCTCGATTATCCGGATGAACCCGACATTGAAGTAAAGATTCTGCTAAACACACTTAATAGCGAAGGCCCATCGCTTTCGAATGCCGAAAGCAGGAAACTTTATGAAGAAGTGGCAGCCGATTATGCCGCAGTTGCCAATAAGGCCCAAAGACTGGCCATGATAAAAACCAACCCCCACTACAACGCCCTACAGATAAAGTTTGCATACGCCCTTACCTGCCATAAAGCTCAGGGAGGGCAATGGGCCAATGTATTTGTCGAAATGGGATATTTGCCTCAGCAAGAACCCGACATCGAATACCTAAGGTGGCTTTACACGGCCATTACAAGGGCCACCGACAAGGTTTTCCTGCTCAATTTCAGCGATCCGTTTTTTAATTGACAACAAGCCAACAATTGACCAAACCATAACGCTGACTTCATGAAACCAGTAATTTATCAGCTTATTGTGAGGCTTGCCGGTAACAGCAATACCAAAACAATGCCTTTCGGAACAATGATTGAAAATGGTTGCGGAAAATTTAACGACTTAAGTCTTCACTTTTTGAGAACCCTAAGCAGTTTTGGTATTACACACATTTGGCTTACAGGCATTATTGAGCATTCAACCTGCACCGACTATACCAGGTTTGGTATAATGGCCGACAATCCGCTTGTGGTAAAAGGCATTGCAGGCTCGCCCTATGCCATAAAAGATTATTACGATGTTTGCCCCGACCTGGCCTGTTCGGTCGGAAACCGTATGCAGGAGTTTGAAGCACTAATTGAACGCTGTGGCAAGGCCGGGTTGAAACCAGTAATTGACTTTGTACCAAACCACGTAGCCAGGCAATATTACTCTGACCAAATTCCCGCCGGAATTGAAACTCTTGGGCAGAACGACCAAAAAGACCTGGGCTTTTGCCCAAACAACAACTTTTATTACATACCCAAACAGGCTTTGTGTTTGCCCCCCGAAGTATTTAAGCTTAAATATGTCAAGCAAATTAACCATGCCGCATTTGAAGAAAACCCTGCCAAGGTAACTGGCAATGACCAATTCGGCCCTTCTCCTGCATTTACCGATTGGTACGATACCGTAAAATTGAATTACGGGGTTGATTACCTTGGCGGTAATGCCACACATTTCGACCCGATACCTGACACATGGATTAAAATGACAGACATTTTGCACTTTTGGGCATCGAAAGGGGTATGTGGCTTCAGGTGCGATATGGCCGAAATGGTGCCGGTAGAATTTTGGGAGTATGCCATAAGCAGTTTAAAAGAAAAATACCCCGAAATTATTTTCATTGCCGAAATTTATAACCCGCACGCTTACCGCCCTTATATCGAAAAGGGCGGGTTTGATTATTTGTATGACAAGGTAGGGTTTTATGACACAATGCGCGAAATTTTATGTGGTGGTCTGCCGGCAGACGGGCTGACCAGTGTTTGGCAAAAGCTTGAAGGCCTGGATGGATACATGCTCAGGTTTATGGAAAACCACGATGAGCAGCGAATAGCTTCCAGGCATTTTGCCGGAAACCCCTGGTCGGGCATTCCGGCAATGGCCGTGGCAGCCACCATGCACCAGGGGCCACTATTGATTTATTTTGGCCAGGAACTTGGAGAAGCCGCCCTGGGCACTGCCGGGTTCAGTGGCAACCAAGGCCGAACCACGATCTTCGATTATTATCATGTCCCCACCTTTAGCAAATGGTTCAACAAGGGCAAATGCAACACTCAATTACTTTCAGAAGAACAAAATGTTTTAAAAAACGAATATGCAAACATATTAAAGCTTTGCTCAGATCAGGTAATTAACTCAGGCCAATTTTACGACTTAATGTGGTACAACCACCATTTGAAAACCACCGGCCAAAACCATGTTTATGCATATTTGCGCTGGAGCCCGCTTGGAATCTATGTCATTGCGGTTAATTTCAGCACAAAACAAATCGATGAGATTAACATTAAAATACCTGAACACTTTGGCCTTATGGCAAATATTAAATCAGACCAAAGGTTTTTTCTGAAAACGGTGGCTGGCAATTCGCCATTACCGGAGGCACTTACTTTTGAGTCAATTACAAAAACCGGACTGTCAGTAACCCTAAAGCCAAATTACTATGTTGTAATTTGTTTATTATTCTAACTATTTTTGGTTAAAAGATTCCTTTTTGAAGAAAACCTATTTTTGCAAATAACTGACTTAAAGCATTTTTAGGATTTTTTATGTTTTTAAGGTGAAAAAAATGCCTGTAATTTGCAATAATAAATTTCGAAAAAAATCCTAACCGTTTTTTCTCAATTTATTTTACATTTGTTTGCTTTTTTAACCAAAA
>CAYGDW010000084.1:0-8304 GCA_964348755.1 uncultured Bacteroidales bacterium
CTCAAAAAATGCTTGCTTTTTTTAATAATTTAAAAAAGAATCATTTAGCAAATTTTTTGTTGATATTTTTTGTTTTTTCTTTCGTGTTTGATTTAGCGGCAAACAATAAAGCAAATTATATTTCTACGCAACAACAGCGTGGGTATTTCCCAATTGTAACAGCAAGTAGTGCAACACAAATGTTTATAAGTGAGGCCGATTTTGTTGGTGTGCATAAAGCTTTTAATAATTTGCAAGATGATATTTTTAAGGTTACGGGCAAAAAACCTACATTAAGCACGGGCAGACCCTCGAATAGTAAACATGTAATTATCGCAGGAACTTTGGGTAATAGCGAACTTATTGATGCGCTAGTGCAACGCAAACTCATCAATGCAAGCGAACTGAAAAATAAATGGGAGAAGTATATTATTCAAACAATCGCCAAGCCTTTTCCTAGTGTGGAGAGTGCGCTTGTAATTGTGGGGAGCGATAAGCGTGGCACCATATATGGCATTTACGATGTGTCGCAACAAATTGGTGTGTCGCCTTGGCATTATTGGGCCGATGTGCCTGTGAAAAAAGCCAATATGTTGTTTTTTAAGCCCGGCAAATATAGCGATGGCGAGCCTGCCGTGAAGTATAGAGGTATTTTTATTAACGACGAATCGCCTGCTTTCCGATATTGGGCTACCGAAACATTTGGTGGCATAAATCATAAATGTTACGAAACAATTTTCGAATTGTTGTTGCGAAACAAAGCCAACTATTTGTGGCCAGCCATGTGGATACCAACAATGTTTAATGTCGACGATCCGTTAAACCCTAAAGTGGCCGACGAATATGGAATTGTTGTATCAACCAGTCATCACGAACCCATGATGCGCGCCCACAACGAGTGGTATAAGTTTGGTCGTGGACCTTGGGATTACGAGAAAAATAAAGAGCAATTGCAAGCCTTTTGGCGCGGTGGTATCGAGCGCATGGGCAATTATGAGAGTGTTGTAACCGTTGGTATGCGTGGCGATGGCGACGAAGCTATGACCGAACATACTGCGGTTGATTTGTTGCAACGAATTATTGCCGATCAGCGCAAAATTATTGAAGATGTAACTAAAAAACCAGCCAAAGAAACGCCTCAAGTTTGGGCTATTTACAAAGAGGTGCAGGATTATTATGATAAAGGCATGAAGGTTGATGACGATATTCTGATTTTGCTTTGCGACGATAATTGGGGTAATGTAAGGTATTTGCCAAGGAAAAATGCTGAGTTACACAAAGGTGGATATGGTATGTATTATCATTTCGACTATGTTGGGGCGCCTGTTTCGTACCGTTGGCAAAATGTAACACAAATTGAACGTGTATGGGAGCAAATGAAATTAACATACGAGTTTGGTGTTAAAGACCTTTGGTTGGTGAACGTGGGCGACATAAAGCCAATGGAATTTCCAATTAGCTTTTTTATGGATTATGCGTGGAATCCTGATGCTATTCAAGCTTCGGATTTGCCAAATTATTATACAAAATGGGCAAAAAGTCAATTTGGTGAGTTGTATGCGCAAGAAATTGGCGAAATGTTGGCTTTGTACACAAAATATAATGCGCGCCGCACACACGAAATGCTCACTCCCGATATTTATAGCGTAGAAAATTACCGTGAAGCCGATCGCGTAATTGATGAATATGTAAGTCTTCGCAAACGAAGCGAAAGCGTATATGAAAAAATCGACCCGCGTTACAAATCGGCCTATTATCAGTTGTTGCATTCGCCAATAATAAAAAGTTGCAATTTGTACGAAATGTATGTTGCGGTTGCCAAAAATCAACTCTTTGGTCAACAAGGGCGTGCCTCTGCAAATATGTATGCCGAAAAAGCGAAGGAACTTTTTTACAAAGATGCCGAGTTGGCGCGTGAGTTTCACGAAGATTTGGAAGGTGGAAAATGGAAACATATGATGTCGCAAACAAAAATTGGCTACACCAGTTGGAATCACCCTCGCGTGGATATGATGCCAGGCGTTTCATATGTACAGTCACATCCCGAACCTAAATTGGGCTTTATGATTGAACATGGCAATACACCTTCGTGGGGTGGTTTTAGCGTGGAAGGTTACCCAATTTTTAGCTCTACATTTAAGTCATTCGACCCCTTTAATAATCAATATTACTATATCGATGTGTTTAATATGGGCGATAAAACTTTGGATTACAGCATTGAAGCCCAAAATGATTGGATAAAATTGTCGAAAGCAGAAGGAAGCATACGTTACGACGAAAAAGTATATGTAAGTATTGACTGGGCAAAAGCGCCAAAAGCGCGTACTGCTGGCGAAATTATAATTAAAGGTGCTGGCAAGGAATATACTGTAAAAGTGCCAATACGTAACGATATTGAAAATGCAAAGGGTTTTGTCGAAAACAATGGTGTTGTGTCGATGGAGGCTTCAAACTTTTCGCGCAAAACCGATGCGAAAAATATACGTTGGGTAACAGTGCCTAACTTGGGCCGCACAGGTTCGGCCTTGGTGTTGGAGCCATTTACCGCCCCTACGCAACTACTCGATACCAAAAGCCCTTGTGTTGAGTATGATTTTACAGTTTTTGATGCTACACGCCTCAAAGTTGATGTTTTTGTATCGCCAACACAAGATTTCAAAAAGCAAGGAGGGTTAAAGTTTGCGGTGTCGATTAATAATGAAACGCCTCAAATAATTAATATTAACGAAGGCGAAATAGTGCCCGATTACAAATATGCCGAATGGTGGCAAAAATCGGTTGGCGATAGGATAAAAATTAAAACGTCGAATCATACTGTCGACAAGCCTGGCGTGCATACACTAAAAATTTGGATGATAGATACTGGCATTGTTTTTCAGAAATTTGTAATTGATGCAGGTGGCAAGCGTAGTACTTATTTAGGTGCTCCCGAAAGTGTGAAATTATAATTTGCGATAATGTGTTTCTTAGTTTTCTCATGATTTGAGTTTTCAATTTAAATTTTCCATTTTACGCATCTCTTTAATATTCTGTGTTTATATAAAATGCAAAGTATTTAAAGAGATGCGTTTTGTACGTAAGTTTGTAATTATTTATTAACTTTGATCGACAAAACGCACTTATATTTATTAATATGAAATCATCGATACAACAGCTCGTAATTGCAATAATATTTTCTATTCAGTTTGCTTATGGCATCGATACGAAGTTTTATAGTGTAAATACGCTTTCGGGGATGTCGAATAACGAAACTCGTACTGTTACCGAGGATGAGAATGGCTTTATTTGGGCTGCCTCGAAAACTGGTGTGTTGCGCATTACAAATGGCGATTATCGCTTTTATAAATTACCTGCCGAAGAAAAAAACATTCTTTATATTGATATTGCCAGTGCAAAAAACGCATTGTTTGCATATACTGCTAATTCGCAGTTGTTTAAGTATAACCCAATTCTCGACAGGTTTGAGATGTTGCTTAATATACGCAAAATGCTTAATCGCGATTTTTATATGATTTCGCAAATTGCGGTAAAAAGCGAGAATGAAATTTGGATAGCGAGCTCGTCGGGCTTGTATTTGTACAAAGACAATAAACTGACCTTAGTAGCCGAAGAAGATGTGCGCGTTTTAAGGCTTGCTTTGGTGGGCGATAAAGTGTATTTTGCCACTGCCGAAAAAATTGCCTATGTAAATATTCAAAATCGACGGACTACAATAATTTACGAGAATAGTGCAAAACAAAGCTTGAAGGTGTCGAAATTTTATTCCGAAAATGATAGATTATGGGTGGGCACTTTTGCCTCGGGTTTGTTTTATGTTAAGCTTAATGATAATTCGTTTCATAAACTCATAAATCCCAACATCCCTCAGTTGCCAATACTTGCAATTTCACGCAATTTCGATGGCAGCTTTTTGCTTGGTATCGATGGGCAGGGGGTTTGGAAATTTAATAATGCTGTGGAGCGCTTAATCACCGTGTACAAAGAAAACCTCGACAACCCTTATGCTATCAATGGCGATGGTGTTTACGATATTTTTGTCGATTCGAAAAACCGTGTTTGGGTGTCGACCTTTAGTGGTGGATTGTCTTATTTCGAGCAAAAAAAATCGAACATACAGCATATTGTTTACAATGTAAATAATAAGAATTCCATTGGCAACAATAATATCAATCATATACTCGAAGCACGCAATGGCGATATTTGGTTTGCTACAAACAATGGTATGAGCCGCTGGAAACGAAGCGCTAATACTTGGAATCGCTATTTTCAGGACAATATATTGGGGGCAAAAGCTTTTTTGGCTGTCGAGGAAGATGCCGACGGCAATATTTGGGCTGGTACTTACTCATCGGGCGTGTATTTAATTGATGGCGCATCGGGTAGGGTGTTAAAGCATTTTGTGAGTAATAACGAAACTGGAGGATTTGCAAGTAAAAATGTTTTTTCTATTTTTCGCGATAGTAAAGATAATTTATGGATAGGTGGTAATCAGGGCGATTTGTATTGCTTTTTGCGCCATCAAAAAACTTTTAAATTGTTTAAAACAACTTTCGATACTCAAAAGATTGTTGAACTAACGCCCAATATATTACTAATTGCATCGACTGTAGGGTTGATAAAGTTTGATGTTGATAGCGGTGATTATGAGATAATTATTGATAAAAATATTGTTAACGATGTGTTGGTACACGACAATAAATATTGGCTTGGTACACGTGGCGGCGGTTTGCTGTGTTATCACCCAACCGATAAAAGTATCGAGGCTTTCAATGTCGAACTTGGCTTTCCATCCGATTTTGTAAATAGCTTGGTGTCTGTCGATGGTTTGATTTGGTTTGGTACCGAAAATGGTATTGGAAAATTCGACCCTATCAGTAAAAATGTAATTCCTTACAACGAAGATTTTTGGCTTTCGCGACTATCATTTAGTGCAAATGCTGTGCAAATGCTTCGTGGTGGCAAATTGGCTTGGGGCACAAACGATGGTGTTGTGTTGTTCGACCCTCAAAGCATGACTGAGCCAATAGTTCATGCCAAACTATTTTTTCAGGATATTCTCATTGCAGGCCAATCTATACGCGATATTAAAAGTACGCATTTACAATCGCCTGTCGACCACATAACTAGTTTAAATTTAAAGTATTATCAAAATACACTTTCGCTCGAACTGTTGCCAATTGCCGAAAAAATTGATGGCTTACGACTCTCGTGGCGGCTTGTAGGCATTGATAATCAGTGGACCAATCCTACAAATAGATTTTTTATAAATTATGCCAATTTAGCACCTGGTCGATACAAACTCGAAATTAGATTGTTTGATAATTCGTTGACACAGATTGTAGATCAAAGATTTATCGAACTCGATGTTGCACCGCCATTTTGGAGGGCTACGTGGTTTCGCTTGCTCTTTATTGTATTTGTGTTGGCAGTGTCGTATTATTATTTTAGAAATTATAGCAACAAATTACGCCAAAAACACACCGAGGAGAAAATTCGTTTTTTTAGTAATATGGCGCACGATATTCGTACTTCGCTCACACTAATTAAAGCCCCTATCGACAATGTGAGTTCTGATGCTAAACTGTCGAACAAATCGAAATACTATCTTAATGTTGCAACCGAACAAATTAATCGCATGGCATTTGTGGTGACGCAATTGCTCGACTTGCAAAAGGTGGATATTGGCAAAGGGCAAGTTTTTTTAATTAATGTTGATATTGTCGATTTGCTACGCCGCCGCATAGCTATGTTTGAGCTTTTGGCAAAAAATAAAAATATCATTATTCGTCACCAAATAAATTGTGAGACTTATCATACTGCTGTCGACGAGTTGAAAATTGAAAAAGTAATTGACAATTTGCTTTCAAATGCAATTAAGTTTTCAGAACAAAACGACCAAATTGAGGTTTTTCTTGTGTGTAATAACGACAAGTGGATGCTGTCGGTACGCGATCATGGCATTGGCATTTCGAAACGCGACCAGAAAAAGCTATTTAAAGAATTTTATCGAGGCGAAAATCCCGTAAATTCACGTATTGTGGGTTCGGGTATTGGCTTGTTGTTGGTAAAAAGTTATGTCGATATGCATGGCGGTACTGTGGTTTTGGAAAGCGAAGAGGGTGTTGGTTCCGTTTTCACTGTTACAATTCCATTCAACAGTGTTGAAGTTGAAGTTGAAGAAAGTATTAGCGCTCCGGTGGAAGATGTTTCGTGGCTGGATGCGGCTGATAATGAAATGTATGAGGAGAAGTCGGAACTGGTTAAAGCAAAAAAACCATTATTGTTAATTGTTGAAGATAATGTCGATTTACAGAAATTTTTAAAATATTCGTTTGAAGATGATTTTACGGTTCTTTTGTCGAATAATGGTATGGAGGCTTGGCTCTCTATTCAAAAGCAAACGCCTGATGTTATAATTTCGGATGTAATGATGCCTCAAATGGATGGTTTCGAGTTGTGTCGACATTTAAAGTCGACTTTCGAAACTTCGCACATCCCAATTATTATGCTCACAGCTATCGACGATAATGCACAGCAAATGGAGGCGCTTGGATTGGGTGCCGACGACTATGTAACAAAGCCTTTTGATATAAGTTTGCTAACTCAGAAAATTCAAATGTTAGTAAAAAATCGTGCTGTTATTCGCGATAGAGTTTTGCGCATGTTTAATAAGCCCGATGAAGAAGTACAGCTGCTGCGTAACGAACAAAATGATGTGTTTTTGAAACGTGCTATCGAAGTTGTACGACAAAACTTAGACAATGCCAAGTTTGGAAAAGATGATTTTGCCGAGAATATGCATGTGAGCAAATCGCTTTTATACAAAAAAATCAAAACACTTACAGGTCAGTCGCCAGTTGATTTTATCAAACTTATTCGGCTCAATTGTGCTTACGAAATGCTGTTGGCACATAAATATACAGTAACCGAAGTGAGCGAGATGTGTGGCTTTTCGAGTGTAAGCTATTTTAGTACTGTGTTTAAAAAACATTTTTCAAAATCGCCTACCGAATTATAAGGCAGTTTTTTGTTGCTTTTTTGCTTTGTGTGAATTATATAAGGTGTAAAATAAACTTACAAACGCGTCCTGTAATCTGCTTGTTCACAGGATGAAGTGTCTTTTTGTGCTTTTGTGTTTCGCTCTTTGTGCTTTAATATCCTTATGTTTTTTGTTGCTTTTGCTTTTACTCAATTTTATAAATTATATATCTGTTTTTGTATATGCAACAATATGTTACTGCCTACCTTTGTATTGTTCCAAAAATCTAATTAATTATTTACATTATGCGAATTATTACTTCAAGGTTTTGCAATTACAATTGCAAATCAATTTTACTTTTCTTTTTATTGTTTTTCGCAGGCTATGGCACTGCATTGCAAGCGCAAGAAAATCAGCCCATGCGTCGCCCCATTAGTGTTGTTAGTCCTGCATGGCTCATACATATCGATGTGTGGGTGAATGCCGACCCCAAAAAGATTATCGAAATTGTACCAGCCGACATTCGTCCTTTTGTTATTTTTAATATTTCACTTTCAGTGTCCGAGCCGAATACTGGTCCTTATGGTCCTAATGTCGATCGCATATCAATACTCGAATCGTGGATACGCACTTGTGCCGAATATGGCGTGTGGGCAACCATACAAACTGCCAGTGGTTACAAACAAGCTTTGCCCGACTCGCATACGCCTGGCGATATTTACGAATATTTTTACAAAACCTATCCCAATTTTATTGGCTACAATTATGCTGAGCAATGTTGGGGTTTCCCGAGCGAAGCACATTTCGACGAACGTTTACGACTACTTGCCGACCTCATAAAACTTGGTAATAAGTATGGCGGTTATGTGGTGCAAAGCAATGCGCAAACCATGAATGCGCCGCAAAACAATGCCGTGGCCATGCTCAAACGCAGTCGCTCGTTTCGTGGTGCTTGCAAATTGTATCCCGAAAATTATATAACACTCGAAAAATATACTACTTCGCGCGGCTTTTACGATGTCGAAAGTACTTGTCTTGGTGCTTATCTCACTGGTTATGCTGGTAATTATGGCATTCGTTTCGACGATTGTGGCTGGACCATGTGGGGCGCTCGTTCAAAAAAGCATTTTCCCGATGTATTGGGCATTATTCCTACCATCGAACATGCACTTTTTACAGGGCAAACAGTAGTGGATGGCCCCGAACTTACGTGGACAATTGCTATTGGCGCCGATGGTACGCAGCAGTCGGCCGATGGTTATCGCAGTAAACGCTTCAAACAATTCCCTAATTTTACAAATAACAATCTCGATTATTTCCGTAAAGCCATCGATGGCAGTTTTCGC
>CAYGDW010000085.1:0-7911 GCA_964348755.1 uncultured Bacteroidales bacterium
TGTATATCCCTCGTGCCCTTCAACCCCACCTGTTGCGAATGCTTTTGCAGTTCCCTGTGGTTTCAATCACTGGGCCAAGGCAATCGGGTAAAACCACCCTTCTGGCAAATGCGCTGCCAGGCTACAAGTACTTCAACCTGGAGCGGTTGGACTACCGTCAGCTGGTTATGCAGGACCCCATGGGTTTCCTAAGGGGCCAGGGCCCTAGGGTTATTTTTGATGAGGTGCAGAACCTACCGGATCTCTTCGGCTATATACAGGTAGCGTCCGATGAGCTGGGCACGCCAGGGCAGTACGTGCTATCGGGCTCCCAGAGCTTCCTGATGAACCAGCATATCTCCCAGTCGCTGGCAGGCCGGGTATATATTGGCCAGCTGCTGCCCTTCAGCCTCACCGAGCTGGCCACCACGTCCTGCATATACAGCGCAATTCATAGGGGCTTCTACCCCCGGCTCCATGCGATGGGAATCGAGCCATCCGATTTTTACCCGTCCTACCTACAGTCCTACATCGAGCGCGATATCCGATCGTTGAGCGCCGTGGGCGACCTCAACACATTCACCCGATTCCTCTCCCTCTGCGCCGGCAGGGTGGGCCAAATACTTAACCTCACCTCGCTGGCAAACGATGTGGGGGTAGCCGTAAACACTGTTAAGTCGTGGCTCTCGCTCCTCGAGTCCAGCTTAGTCATCTTCCTACTTCAGCCCTACCACCAGAACTTTAGCAAGAGGATTATCAAGTCGCCCAAGCTATACTTTTACGATACCGGGGTGGTTTGCTCGTTGCTTCGGATCGAATCGCCCGAACACCTAAAAACGCATTACCTATTCGGGGCGCTCCTCGAGAATTTAGTGATAGGGGAGATTGTAAAGCAGCATTACCACCAGGGGATGAGGCCTTCGGTTTACTACTGGCGCGAGAGCAACGGAACCGAAATCGACTGCATCGTTGAGCTCAAAAGCGGCAACCCCATAGCGATTGAGGTAAAGGGTGGGCAAACTATTCACAGCGATTATCTCAAGAACCTGAAGCGATACCCCGGTGGTTGCAGCAACAAAATGGTTGTTTATGCTGGGAACCAGTCAATTGAAACGGGCGATATTAGTGTAATCCCCTGGGATGCCATGCCTTCAGCCATTCAGCGCGTGGTTTAGAGCCAGCTTGGCAATTTAATGCATAGCGGCCCGTGCGAAGGGGGGCTACGTTTGGGCTGTACGGCAGGGCTTTTGGCTGGCAATTATTGAGCCAATAGCCTGACTGGGCCACGGATTTAACTACCAATACTTGGATATTTTAATCCAATACCCAGCCGGTTGAAGCTCAGCGAGAGGGTGTAGCCGAGTACTCCCCAGCCCACCAGACAACTGGCCAAGAGGCTGCTCGTTGCCCTTTCCCGCTGATAGGCCATGCACTGGGGGGGCCATCGCCCCTTCGCCCCCACGTGCTTTGACTGCCGCCCCCCCTGGCCATCCGCCGGGGGTTTTGCACTTGGGGATTTTGGGGAGCCGGTTGGGAGTGGGAGCTTTGGATTGTGGAAATTTGGTTACTGTAAGCCTAAACCCACTATCCATATGGTGTCCAGCACCCCCATCAAGTAAACAACCGCAGGTAAACCAGATGTTTAGCTGCGGTTGCTTCCCTTTTAGTGGTTGTCCTGCCAGGGGTCGAACCTGGACTCTTCTGATCCAGAGTCAGACGTGTTGCCAATTACACCACAGGACAATAGCCTTGCAAAATTAAAAATAATTGAAATAGAAATAAATGCCGGGATGCCATAATGGGACTGTATTACCCAATTTGCATCATAGTATTTACTGGCTTTTTGCCCACGAATCTTTTAGCGGCAAGGTGCGGTTGAAGACCAGGCTGCCAGGTTTGTTGTCTCTATCGGCTACATAATACCCGTTTCGCTCAAACTGGTAGTGTTTGCCAGCTTTGGCTTCCATTACCGAAGGCTCAACAAGTGCTTTTACCACCTTCAGTGAGTCGGGATTCAGATGCACGCGAAAATCTTCGCCTTCGTTCACTTCTTCGGGGTCGGGCACATTAAACAGGCGGTCGTAAAGCCTTACTTCGGCTTCAATGGCATGTTCGGGGCAAACCCAGTGCAGGGTGCCTTTAACTTTTTTATCGCTGGGCAGGCCGCTCTTTGTTTCGGGGAAGTAGGTGCAGTGAATCTGGCTAATTTCGCCGTTTTCATCTTTTACTACATAATCGCAACGGATAATGTATGCCGACTTAAGCCGAACCTCAGCCCCGGGCGCCAGCCTGAAAAACTTTTTGGGCGGGTCTTCCATAAAATCCTCCCGTTCAATCATCAGGTTTTTGCCAAAAGGCAACATACGGTTTCCGCTTTCAGGGTCTTCGGGGTTTACGGGCGATGGCAACTCCTCAAACTGACCCTCGGGGTAGTTGTCGATAATGAGTTTTACCGGGTTGAAAACGGCCATTGCCCTTTGGGCAATCTTATTCAGGTCTTCGCGTATGCAGTGCTCAAGCAGCTCCACTTCAATCACGTTTTCGCGTTTTGCAACGCCCACGCGTTCGGCAAACGTGCGGAGGCTGGCTGGTGTATATCCGCGACGACGCAATCCGCTAATGGTGGGCATGCGGGGGTCGTCCCAGCCATTTACCAGGCCTTCCTGCACAAGAGTGAGCAGTTTACGCTTGCTCATTACCGTAAAACTCAGGTTAAGGCGGGCAAATTCAATTTGTCGGGGTTTCAGGTTAAGTAAGTCCAGCTCGTTTAAAAACCATTCGTAAAGCGGCCTGTGCACCTCAAACTCGAGGGTGCAAATGCTGTGGGTTATGCCTTCTAGGTAGTCGCTCTGGCCGTGAGCCCAATCGTACATGGGGTAAATGCACCAATCGTTGCCCGTGCGATGGTGGTGAGCATGCATAATTCGGTACATTACCGGGTCGCGCATGTGCATATTAGGCGAAGCCATGTCTATTTTAGCCCTTAGCACAAGCTTCCCTTCCTTAAATTCGCCCTTTCGCATGCGTTCAAAAAGGGCGAGGTTGTCTTCCACGTTGCGGTTGCGCCAGGGGCTTTCTTTGCCGGCACTGGCTGGTGTGCCCCGATGGGCGCTGATATCTTCGGCCGTCATTTCGCAAACATAAGCTTTGCCCTTATTTATAAGATAAATTGCATACTCATAAAGTTGCTCAAAATAGTCGGAAGCATAAAATTCACGGTCATCCCAGTTGAAGCCAAGCCAGCTTACATCCTGTTTTATACTGTCAACATATTCCTGCTCTTCCTTGGTAGGGTTGGTGTCGTCGAAGCGCAGGTTGCAAAGGCCGTTAAACTTTTGTGCCAGCCCAAAGTTGAGGCAAATGCTTTTGGCATGACCAATGTGCAAGTACCCATTTGGTTCCGGCGGAAAACGGGTGTGCAACTTTCCGCTGGTGGTGTTATTTTCCAGGTCGTTGGTAATAATCTGCTCTATGAAGTTAAGGGGTGCTTTTGGCTCGGGGGTTGAATTTTCCTTCATTCGAAATGAATTAGAATGGTTTATCACAAAAGTGCAAAATTATAAATAAGCCAAAACTATTAGGCAGGTTTTTTTACTTTTGTATGAAATGAAATTAATATCTTATGGGAAAAATCATTCTGGAGCAAATGGAATTTTATGCCTACCACGGCTGTTTCAAGGAAGAACAGATTATTGGCAACCGTTTTATAGTGAACCTTGAACTCGAAACCAATACCGCTGCCGCCGAAATATCAGACAAATTGCACGATACGGTAAACTACCAGGAAGTTTACTACTTAATAAAGTTGGAAATGGACACCAAAAGTCATTTGCTGGAACATATTGCCCGAAGGATAATGGAAAAGGTGATGGGCAGTTTTCCGGCAGTTTCGGGTCTGAAGCTTCGCATTTCAAAAATGAACCCACCCCTTGGCGGTAAATTGCATGCAGTAAGTGTTGAACTTTCGCGTTAAACTTGGTATTATCGTCAAAAAAATAATTTTGCTTAAAGCATAATTTCCATTACTTTTGCGGCGTAAATCCAAATAGGGTCTCGTGGCCGAGTGGCTAGGCAGAGGTCTGCAAAACCTCGTACAGCGGTTCGAATCCGCTCGAGACCTCAACCTTAGTTAAACCCCTTGTTAAAAAAGGGGTTTTTTGTTAGTAAATGTAAAGATTAATACTAATTTTTTGTTGGGTTGCAATGCAATTGTAAAAGATAAACGCCACTGGCCGACAAAAATTACGAGATTTCTTAATCCGCCCGAAATGACAGGGATTTGAATGGTTTTGTCAATAAGTGGGGTAGGTTGCGGCAAAGCCGCAACCTACCCCACTTAATAACCAGCTAACCTGTTATTCAGAATGTAGTAATGAATCTCGGACAAGAAATTCTACCTTTTTTTTACTTTGTCGGATAATTGTGAAAGATAAACAATAGTTTTCAATTTATCCTTTTTACTTATTACCAAACCTTTGTGTTATCTTTTCTGACTATTTGATGCGCCTTGGCTTGGGTCGTTGGCAATACGGGCAGGCAAAAAGTCTGTTGGATAATGGGTTTTGTAATTCTCACCGAACAAGCGGTTGTGCACCTGGGTGTTTTTATATACATCCCAGTCGAATTGCCCAATTCTGCGATAGTAAAGGGTTATAATTGATGAAGATATTACAATAAAGGTAGAGTACAAAATGGCCAGCCAAACCATTGGGCTTTGCATAGGCTCCTGAAAGCTAAGGAGGATTATTGCAAAAGATAGCGGCCCGTTTTGAATTCCGGTTTCGAGCGAGATCGCTCTTTGGCTTATAGGAGGCAAACCCGCAGCCCTCGATACCCAATATCCAAACTGAAAACCTACCAGGCCCAATCCGATGGCGGCAGCATAAGCCTGCCAGGGTGTTTGGGCAAACAGGTGGCCATGTCTTATAAAGGCGGTGGCCAGCAGGTAAAGTATTACCAATAGGCCAACAAAACCAGCAGTATCCTCGGCAGTTTTTGCCCAGCCCGGCGATTTTCTTTTTAAAAGCATACCCAAGGCAACCGGCACCAAAACCATAATGAGCGACGAAATGATGTTCCCGGTTGGAATCACAAACTCGCCTTCGGCCCCGCTGGCGCTGAGCTGGGCCGAAATCTGTTCAACTATGCCGCTTGTATAAAGGCTTAAAAGTATTGGCATCATAATCAGTGCCATTACTGTGCTGGCCGTGGTCATAGAAATGCTAAGGGCCACATTTCCGCGCGAAAAATAGGTAAACATATTGGAAGTAGTGCCTCCCGGAAGGCAACCAATCAGAATAAGTGATATGGCAAAGTAAGGGGGTAGTTTCAGTATGGTAGCCAATGCAAGTGCAATTAGTGGCATAAGGCCAAACTGCGATAGAAAACCCAGAAATATTCCTCTTGGGTTGCGGCCTACCGCCTTAAAGTCTGCAATTGTAAGGCTGGCACCCATTCCAAGCATAATTACAAAAATCATCAGCGCCAGCAAAGCCTGGTCGTGGCCATATAAGAGTTGGGTTGTAAATTCCATATTAGTGTTGGTTGTTAAGCTTTTGAATAAATTTCGTTAATTACGTGATTAAATTTCTTTTCAACCACATATCTTTTCACTTTAAACAGGTTGGTGAGTTCAACCCCTACCTGAAATGAATCGGGCAGAAGCCTGAATTCCCTGATTTTTTCGAAACTTTTAAAACCGTTGCTTGAGGAAATCATGCGGCGAATTTCGTCTTTAATAATTTTCAACGCCTCGGGGTTTCGGGCAATATCTTCCATGGTTTGAAATTTAAACCCGGCCTGCTTAAATTCGTTGAGCGATGGAACAATCAGGGCGCCAAGAAACTTTTTATCCTGGCCTACCACCATTGCCTGCTCAATGAAGCTGCTCTGAACCAGGCTCATCTCGAGTGGCTCAGGCTCTACGTTTTCACCACTCGACAGTACAATTGTCGATTTTGACCGGCCCAAAATTTTCAGGCAATTATTATGGGTTACTATGCCAACATCGCCCGTGCGCAGCCACCCGTCATTTATAGTTTGCCTTGTAAGTTCGGGGTCTTTGTAATAACCTTTCATAACCTGGGGCCCTTTCACGCATATTTCGCCCCTGAGTCCAACACCCGATTTTGTCGGGGAGTCGCTTTGGTACAATACTTTGTTGGTTTCGAAATCTACAATACGGATGTAGGTTTCGGGTATAGGCGGGCCAACCGTTCCCAATACCAGATTGTTGGCCGTGCGAAAAGAAATTACAGGCGAAGTTTCGGTCATTCCGTAGCCTTCAAGTACAGGTATTCCCACATAATTGAAAAATTTATCAATATGAAGGGGCAATGCACCGCCGCCTGATATGGTTTCTTTGAGCGAACCGCCTGCCCCAAGCCTTATACGCTCCAATACAGCCGCATTGAAAAACCCGTACCAGGGCATTACCAAAACCCATCGAATGGCCTGAAATGGGGTCAATACAAGCCATTTTGCAAAGGATTGTTTATTTAACTTTAAGTTCTTATTTAAAATAAATTGCTTCGACTCAAAATAATGCTTTGCCAAAAAGTATGCTATATGAAATAAAACCTGCCTGACAGGGTGCGATGATTTAATGTTTTTCAAGATCCGTTCGTGAAGTTTTTCCCACAAGCGGGGTGCCGATGCCATAAATGTGGGCTCAACATTGCGCATATCTTCGCCCATTGTCAGAATGCTTGTGTAGTAAGTACACCCGCCAAAACTTATTGTAAACATTTCGACCACCCTTTCGAAAATATGCCAAATCGGAAGCACAGAAAGTACCCGGTCAGACAAATCGTATTTGCCAGGGAGGTTTTTTACCTGCGACATAATATTGGCATGGGTAAGCATAACACCCTTTGGGTTTCCGGTGGTTCCGGAGGTGTAAATTAGTGTAAACAAGTCATTGGGACTAATAGCTGCAATCCTTTCTTCGGCGCGCCTGTCGCCACGAATTCTCAGTTTAGCTCCCAGGTCAATTACCTCGCTCAAATGTCTCGATCCGCCCGACGAAATAGCATTAGGGTCGAGAAGAATTATTTCTTCCAGTAAAGGTAGCTTTTCCTTGATTTTTAAAATTCTGTTGTGCAATTCCTGGGTTTCGGCAAAGGTTACTCTTATGCCTGCATGGTTTATAATGTATATGAGTTCCTGGTCGGTAACATCTCTTCCGCGTGGAACATTTGCCGCACCGCAAATCTGAACAGCGCAGTCGGCCAGGATCCATTCAAAACGGTTGTCGCCAAACAAACCAACGTGGTCTCTGGAACCAATTCCCAGTGTTATCAATCCGGTTGCAAGGTTGAGGCCCTGTTCATATAGTTCACTATACGAAACCGGCTTCCACTCCTGAGCGGTTATTCGGGTTGCAAAGGCTGGCAACTGCCCATAAGCAAGGGCTGCCTCCCTGTAAAGCAATGCCACATTTTCGGTAAAAATCCGATGATTCATTTGGTTTCTGTTTTTTGTTTTAGCAAAGGTTCAATTTCGTTCAAAACTAATCTGGCGTTTTAAACGCCAGCAAAATTAAAACAAATTTGAATATTAATCTACTAATTAAAACAAATGTTTGATTCAATTGTTTTATGTATCAGGTTATCAGCATGATACAGCTATCTGAAAATTGAAGAATATTTATTGCTTTGATTTGGCCTAAATAGTGCTAAAGTTTTTTGTCAAAGGTTCTTCAGGAAGTAATTAAAAGCAAAAAACACTTTAAAAATATGGCCGCAACATAATATAGCTGGCAAATCAGATTTTTTCTGCGGTTTTTGATGTTTTGCTGCAATCATAAGCCAGGTGTGGCCATTGCAGCCCTGTTTATTTTTCAAAAACTAAACCTTTTTAATCTTTTTATGGTTACTTATATGTCGAAGATATTGTTTTGTTTTCAAAAAAGATCAGTAATTTCCTTAAAAT
>CAYGDW010000086.1:0-7577 GCA_964348755.1 uncultured Bacteroidales bacterium
AGGAATCTCATGCATAAAATTCTACCCTTTTTTACTTTATCGGACAATAGTGATTGCATAATAATTGCTCAGATTAATGCATTCAAAGGGAATTTCGAACATGGTTTTGCGTTTAAAGGTTCGAACGCCTCCAGGGCAACAAAAATCTATTCTGTAAAGGAAATATTCCATTGGCTAATAAAGGAATACCATAAAAGCAAATTTTAATTTGTGTAATTCCTTACCCATTAACCATTGCTTCAATAGCTATATTCAGGCCACTAATGCTCATACTTTTTTGTAAATAATTTGATTTTTGCAAGGATAATTTTTTAAAGTAAAACCGCTTTCCCGGCCTGGAGTTCATGCTTATTTTATCAACCAATAACTTTTTTGGCAATGCTTTTAAAGTCGTTTTTTTGAGGAATATTTTACCAATTTGGGCTGTAAAAAGGTTCATTTACCCACCCCCCAAATTTCAGCAATGGCAAGGTTTGGCAAAACAGAAACTTTCTTGTAGCTAATGGTTAAAAATGAAGGGACGGCAAACTCTTTTCCTTATCGCCAGAAATGGTGGGCATTAGCACTTTGTGCGCCGATGCAAAATTTATAGCGCATAGATAAGACCTTCGCACAGATTAGCAAGCCAGGTGCTGCCCGTTTCACCAATAACCACTGCATGCAATTTACCTTTATGCTACAGAATTGTCCTGGCCAATGGGCTCGGCCTTTTTCTCTTTCGTATTACTTTTTGACAGTAAGGCCTCAATGGTGTATCTTTGCTCCCGGGTTTTAAGGTTTTATTTTGCCACTTTTTGAATGGAGAACTCATAGATAGCTTAAATCAATTCAGCGAAAAAGGTTGGGGGCTGCTTTTTCTGAAAGAAACCTATATCAAACATCTTGAAAGTTGCACTTATTTCCTGAAATCAGAAATCTTTCCCCTGCCTGCTTTTACAACCCAGAGATAACCAAGCCTGCATGCAGCGAATGTTTTACTCAATATTTTCAACTTTACTTCCAAGAGAAAAACGCGCTTTCGGGCTGCATTTGTCGTACTCGGTTATTGAAGGCATACTGGCGGGTATCATTGCACTCAACGAATTTGTTTTTGCCAAAAGCCTCATGGGCTCGGGCTACCAGATTGGATTATTGTTTCAGTTTGCCACACTTGTGTTTATTTTGCTCATTTTTTTTAACGAATTTCTGCGTAGGATAAAAGATAAAAAAAACCTGCTGCGCCGTACGGCCATAATTACTAGGCTTCCGTTAATGCTGCTTTTCTTTTTTCCGCGAAGCCCCGAGCAGCTTAGCGGCACTTCGGTTTATCATTTTATCTTCCTGGCCATTTTTCTGGTGTATTTTCTGGCTAACCCGGTAGTGTTTCCCAGCATAAACCTTTTTTTGAAAAATGCCTACACTCACGAAAATTTTGGCAGACTTTTCGGCTATGCCACAACGGTAAACAAAATTGTGATGATGGTTACCACCTTTGCGTATGGGTTAATGCTCGATGCAGACAACTACATTTTTGTTTATGTGTTTCCGGTGGCGGCCATACTTGGTATCGGATCCATTTTCCTGCTGTCATTGATACCTTATCGCGAGTGCAAGCGGCCCGAACCAGCTCAAACCATTTGGCAAGGCATTAAACATTCGGTAAGACAAATGTCGGAAGTGCTTAATAATAACACAGCCTACCGCCATTTTCAAACCGGGTTTATGTTTTACGGCTTCGGGTTTATGGGTTCATACACGGTTATTATCCTGTTTTTTGAATATGGCCTTGAGCTGAATTATTCGAGCGTGGCATTTTATCGCAATGCATACAACCTGTTGGCTATTGCAATGCTGCCGTTTTTCGGAAAACTTATTGGGCGCATCGACCCCAGAAGCTTTGCATCTATTTCTTTTTTGTCAATGGCGGTTTTTATCCTTGCGCTTATCATAACCATTTACGTTGATGGCCATACCGAAGTTTTTGGCATAAAGATTTACTATACCATGCTGGCCTATATATTCTTTCATGGCATTTTTGCAGCCACCATGTCGCTGATATGGAGCATTGGTTCGGCCTATTTTTGCTTGCCCCACGAGGCTGGCACATACCAATCCATTCATTTAGGTCTTACGGCCCTTCGCTCGCTTTTTGCTCCTTTGCTGGGAGTGCTATTCTACGAATTATGGGGATTTACCGTGGCATTGTCTATTGCCCTTGCTTTGCTGCTAACCGGCAGTATAATTATGCTTTGGTCCGAAAAAAACTACCCTTTAATTAAGAAAGGAAAAGCAAAGGCTTCTTCAAACAACTTTATTGCTGAGCCACAAAATATAACTGGAGGATCCTGAATCCAAAGTTGTAATATATAAAAGTCAGCACTATTTCTTTTCGTACCATTTTAAAAACAGCGAATAGAAAATAATAAACAAGGTAACAAACACGCTGACTACTGCCGAAGGTAAAGCCACCATAGGCTCATTTTGAAAAAATGTGAATGCGGCCACGGCCGAAAAAGCGCTGCTTTTGGTTACCATCATTAGGGTGCTGCTAATCAGAAATGGCCTAGTATAGCCCAGCTTATCCATTAACACATGATATCCAAAACCCAAAACATACATTGAAAAGATGAAAATGGCCGAAATTATCATAACAGGGCCTGGTTCGGAAAAAATAATGTTTGCACCCATACCCATAATGGGCACAATAACCAGAAAAAAACCCCATTTAATAACCGTTTCACGCACATACTCAACCCTTTTCAGCACCCTGCGATGCCGCATAAACCTACTGATAATCAGCGGAATTACAATAAGCTGCAACATAATTTTAAGTATGGCAGTCGGGCTGATTAGTAAATTGCCCAAAAAAATTAACAACATTAGCGGGGCTATGACCATAGCCGCCAGGTGCAAACCAAACACTCCAGTAACCGAAAAATTATCATCGCCCTTGAGCATTGCGGCAAATGGTATTACCGATGGGCCAGGCGGAGCGGCTGCCAGCAAAACAATACCAACATAATAATTGAAAAATGTTTCATTTCTGAAAAAGACCCAACCTAAACCGATAATGGCCAGGCTAAACACCAGATAGTTCATCAAAATCGACCACCCAATTGGCCGCAGGGCATTTTTTGCCGGCAACCAGTTGGCAAACGAAAAACCCGTGGTGGCAAACACCATTACAAACGCCAGCGTGTAAACCGATATTCCGGCAAGAAACCGCGATTTGTCGCCCAAAGCCAACCCCACAACCAACGCAAGAATTAAAACAAAATCGCGGTGGTTTATCGTTTTCAACAGTTTTTGCATACTGCAAAATTAGGTATAAGCCAAACAGGCTTTTTACTAAATTTGTTTTTACGCTTGCGCGAAAAAATTGTGAATATGCATGTTTTCTATTCTGAAATCTCTGAGGCAGGTTTGGTAATACTAAACCATGAGGAGTCGCACCATTGCACAAAAGTGCTCAGACTAAGGCAGGGTGAAGAGGTGATAGTTACTGACGGCAAGGGGAAATGGATCAGGGGCCACCTTGTCGAAGCCAACCCAAAGGCAAGCCTGATAAGCCCCGAAAAACTTATATTTGTTGCTCCGCGCCAACAAAGGCTTCACATTGCAATAGCGCCAACCAAAAACATTGACCGTTTTGAGTGGTTTCTTGAAAAAGCCACCGAATGCGGAATTGAAGAAATTACACCCATTTTTTGCGAAAATAGCGAAAGGAACACCATTAAGCCGGAGCGACTCGAAAAAGTAATAGCAGCAGCCATGAAACAATCGCTTAGGGCCTGGCTGCCGGTTTTAAATCCCACGGTAAAACTTAAAGAATTCCTGAAAAAGAAAGCTCAGGGTTTAAAAATGATTGCCCATTGTGGCCTTGGAGAGAAAATGAAAATGCGCAGGGCCTCTTCTGCCGGTCATGGTGCAGTTATTCTTATTGGGCCGGAGGGCGATTTCAGCCAATCGGAAATATTACTTGCACTTGAAGCAGGCTACCAGCCCATTAGCCTGGGCAAATATCGGCTGCGAACCGAAACTGCCGCCCTGGTTGCATGTATCGAATTCAATGTTATAAATTCCGAATTTTAAATCTAGCAACATGAAAAGGTTGCTTCTTCTGGTCATTGCGCTGCTTGCACAAACCATACAGGCCCAGCACATACAAATAGCCAAACTGAAATACCTCGGTGGCGGCGACTGGTATGCCAACCCCACCGCCCTTGCAAACCTTTCAGTTTTTGTCAACCAAAATGCAGGCACAACTTTAAGCCGTCAAATTGCCCATGTCGAGGTTGGCAGTGAGCAAATATTCAATTTCCCGTTTGTATATATGACCGGGCATGGCAACGTGGTATTTTCCGACCAGGAAGCCGAAAACCTCAGAAATTACCTGCTTGCAGGAGGATTTTTGCATATCGACGATAACTATGGCCTCGACCCATTCATCAGGCGCAAATTACGCAAAGTCTTTCCTGAATACGAACTCATTGAAATACCCTTTTCGCACCCTGTTTACCACCAAAAATTCAAGTTTGCGAACGGGCTGCCAAAAATTCATGAGCATGATGGTAAGCCCCCGCTGGGTTTTGGTATTGTGCACCAGGGGCGGCTCCTATTGTTTTATACTTTTGAAACCGACCTGGGAAATGGTTGTGAAGACCAGATGGTGCACGGAAATCCCGAAGTAGTTAGAATTAAAGCCCTTCAAATGGGGGTAAATATTCTTCAGTACGTTTTAAACCGGCCCGATTAAAAAATTTGCACTTATGAAACGAGCATGATTCGTAAAAAACAAACAAGGATGAACCGAAGTTCAGCGAAGCTAAAACTCATCATGCGAGTTCACTCGTCCCGCCTTAGGCGAGTCAGGCAATCCGACCTTAATTTAAAAATTATTTACCGATGAAAAAAATCGTTCCAGTTGTTTTTTTGCTTTTTGTAACTCAGTCTTTGCTTTCGCAAGACCGCATTACCGGACATAATTTTGCAACCCGTTCAGAAGTAATTGCCCAAAATGGCATGGCAGCCACCAGCCATCCACTGGCTACTCAGGTTGCCCTCGATATTCTAAAAATGGGAGGCAGTGCCGTAGATGCCGCCATTGCTGCCAATGCGGTGCTCGGTCTTATGGAGCCCACCGGTTGCGGCATTGGAGGCGACTTGTTTGCAATTATCTGGGACTCGAAAACCCGGAAACTGCATGGCCTAAATGCCAGTGGGCGGTCGCCCAGCAGCCTTACCCGCGAATATTTTACCGAAAAGGGTTACGACCTTATTCCGCAAAGAGGCCCGCTTTCGGTAAGTGTACCTGGTGCTGTTGACGGCTGGTTCGAGATGCATGGGAAATTTGGAAAAATTAGTATGGATGCAATTCTGCAACCGGCTATTGATTATGCCCGCAATGGGTTTCCTGTTACCGAGCTCATTGCTTACTATATGCAACGCTCGGCACAGGCGCTGAGCCAATATCCCAATTTCAGCGAAACATTTATGCCAAATGGGACCATGCCAAAAAAAGGCGAAATATTCCGCAACCCGTTTTTGGCATCTACTTATCAAACAATTGTCCGCCAAGGACGCGATGCGTTTTATAAAGGAGAAATTGCCCGCACCATTGCAAGATACATGAGCGAAAACGGCGGATTTTTAAGTTATAATGATCTTGCAACCCACACAAGTACCTGGGTTGAGCCGGTTTCGGTCAATTACCGTGGCTATGATGTGTGGCAGCTGCCTCCCAATGGCCAGGGCATTGCCGGGCTTCAAATGCTCAATATTTTAGAAGGTTACGACCTTGCCTCCATGGGGCTTTTCAGCCCCGAATATTTACATTTATTTGTGGAGGCCAAGAAACTGGCATTTGAAGACAGGGCAAAATACTATGCTGATATGGATTTCAGCCCGGTGCCAGTGGCAGGGCTTTTGTCGAAGGAGTATGCCGCAGAGCGCCGCAAACTCATAAATCGAAACCGTGCCGCCAGGCGATACGATCCTGGCATACCATTGGCCCCAAACACTATTTACCTTACAGTTGCCGACAAAGAGGGCAACATGGTTTCGCTCATTCAAAGCAATTACAGAGGCATGGGCAGCGGAATGACTCCCACCGGCCTGGGATTTGTGCTTCAAAACCGGGGCGAAAGCTTTAACTTGAAACCCGGACATTTTAATACTTATGAACCAGGCAAAAGACCATTCCACACCATAATCCCAGGCTTTATTACCAAAGACGGACAACCCTTTTTGAGTTTTGGGGTGATGGGAGGCGATATGCAACCCCAGGGGCATGCCCAAATTGTGATAAATATAATTGACTTTGGGATGAACCTGCAGGAAGCTGGCGATGCACCACGCATTCAGCACGTGGGTTCAACCGACCCAACAGGTAGCCATACCATGACCGATGGAGGTATTGTGAACCTTGAGTCAGGGTTTCCCTTTGAAACTATTCGCGCTTTAATGGAAAAAGGCCATACAATACAATGGGCAAACGGGCCTTACGGGGGTTATCAGGCCATTATGTGGGATGCAGTAAACAAGGTTTATTACGGAGCATCAGAATCCAGGAAAGACGGACAAGCAGCAGGCTTTTGATTAGTCCTGCTTAGGCACACAAAAACCGAAGCCCATGTTGCAGCTTTCGCCAAAACCCAAATCATACCCCGCCCTTACCAATGCCGCAGGCGCTTTTAAGGTAAAGTCGAACAAATAACCCTTGACAGAAACCGGATTGGGGGTATCGGTACGTACTTTTACTACCCGCCCTTTGGGCTGGCTAACAATGCTAAACTTAAGGGCAGGTAAATCGGGCAAAACCAAATTTACCTTTCCAGGAAAATTACGCATCATCCAGGCATATTTGGCAAGCAGGTTTTTTATGAAGAGCTTTTCAAAACCTTTGTCCTCGGGCGAAAGATAAAGGGCCTTTTTAGGATTTGAGGTATCAGATATCACTAAGGGCCATAAACAACTAAAAGTAACCACATCAGAAAATACAGGCTCAGGAAGCAATTCAACCCCATCTACTACAAACTCGAGCTTGCTTTTTTTGTCGCCAACCCTGCCCACTATTTTTGTGAAAACCTCCATTAAATGCGACCTGATGTCTGCATCTGAGATGGTTGACAGGGTCAGGCAGATCCGGCTATCGCCAATGAGCATGCGGTCATCATGCTGGGTAACCTCGCTGGCCTGAAGGGGCGAAAAAGTATAATGACAAAACTGCTGGTACGGGTCGAGGTAGAATTTTTCTTTAAGTAGTTTCAATAGGGGTTGGCTCCCAAAATGAAGAGTTTTGCTAATCCATGTCGAAAGTTCGTACTGATAGTTGGAGGGTAAACTGTGGAGGCCATCGCCGCCAAGCAGCAAATGAAGCTTAAAACGCATGGTTTGTATCTTGAAAATCGCTTTAAATTCAATTACAAATATACAAACATAAAAACCAAATTTTACCAAGAAACACGGAGATATTAAATGTGTGGGGCAAAAAAAAGGGATGGGTAAACGGCGAATCAATAAGCAGGTTGCCAATAAATTTAGAATTAAAAAAGCCCCAACCAATCGGAAGGGGCTTTGTAAAGATTGGCGACGACATA
>CAYGDW010000087.1:0-7526 GCA_964348755.1 uncultured Bacteroidales bacterium
CCTATATTTACTTCAGATATTTTTATAACTTCTTCAGTCCCGTCATTATTAATTTTTAAAACCGTTTTTGGTTGTAACCCAATCAATTTTTTTATTGCAAAAGAAGTATTTGATTTTGCTCTTTCTTCCATCATCTTTCCCAATAAAATAAATGAAATAATAACCGCTGCGGCTTCAAAGTAAACGTGAGCTTCCAGTCCCCTGCTTGTCCAGAATTGCGGATACAAAGTATTGAAAACACTGAAAATATTCAATATTTTACAAAAATAAATTATTACTTCACTTAATCACAATTGATTTATAATTGTGTATTTCATTATAAGTGCGCACACTAAAAAATATAATTGCCAATTGTAAACAGTCAGGTGTTTATCTATGTAAACCAAATTTATTTATGGTTGTAAATTTTGTTGTAGTTTAGTTTTGTGAATCGGTTGGTTTTGCTTTTTTCTTGACCTGGATTGTTTTCTTATGTAAACTTTTTGAAGGCGGTTGCTATTTTGATATTTACCGCTTAAAATAAAAGCATTGCCAAACTGGCAAAAATTCTTTGTATTAAATGTCCAGTTTTGTTTTTCTTCACAGAGCTAAGGGAACTCCTGCTCCATTTTGTTTTATACAGAAATATTGATATCGCGCCCAGAACGAAATATAGGTAATCAAGTTTTACAATGTTCAGGAATTTAGTGTCCTGAGCGCGGAATATGGCTATATTTTCGCTGTATTTTATTAACTAAAGACCTGATATTGTTGTGGTTTACTATCATTGAAAAGCAAGTTTTCAGCACTTTCCAAATTTGTAAATTCAATCAGTTTATTGTCTAATCCATTTTAGTTCTACAACAACTATTTAACCGCATGGAATATTTTATGAAGAATGTCTGCCTTATGCTATTTGATGAGTATTGTGATAAAGGTTTCCAGCAACTATTTTTTTCCGTGTGAGATAATTCGGTATGTATAATCTACCCCGCCGGTAATCGTTCCATTAAGTCGTTTGCTAACAGACCTGTACCTCCTGAATATCATCCCAATGTTTTTTGCGTAGCGCTCAAGTTGGTAATCTTCGCTTATGAGCGTAATAAACTCGCGTTGGAGCACAGTAAGGGTTGAATCGAACGACAATGACGGGGCAATTTGAAAGGGCTTATGGGCTTCGGTAATCCTGTAATTTTGTGCAGCAAGGGTATTGTAAGCATTGCCGTTCCAACCACGACCCTGATGGGGCGGAAAAACCAGTTTAATAAATGTGATGTTTTCTTCTGTTTTTTCGGCCCGCATTGGTAGCCGCCGTGCCTGCCAAATATCCTTGATTTCCCAGGGTGCAGCAGGCGTTAACCTTATAAACCGTTCAAGACGGAGGCTTTGGGTGCCTTCGCCATCAATGAAGCTACTCTCAATATGCTCCTTAACCTGGTATTTGTAGGTGAGGATTTGAC
This sequence comes from uncultured Bacteroidales bacterium, assembly GCA_964348755.1. Classification (GTDB taxonomy): domain Bacteria; phylum Bacteroidota; class Bacteroidia; order Bacteroidales; family UBA7960; genus UBA7960. Next base: position 1,440 of record CAYGDW010000087.1, read on the forward strand.
CCGTAAAATCATCATAAACCACCGAATCGACTTCATAAATAACAAAATGCCCGGGTGTGGTTGGAAAATAGCCGTAAAACATTTCGGCCTGGTGCAAAGAATCTTTGCTACAACCCCAAAATAAATAATGAATGAGCATTATAATGAGACCTGCCCTCTTAAGCGTTAAAATCGTTAACGAATTCATCATAATAAATATAAATATTTACATAATTAAATGTTTAATCAGAACGGAGATCTGAAAACATCTTCAACCGGCACCCCGGTGGGTTGCAGCGGAATGGTAATTTCGCTTTCGAGTTCAATGTAAATGGTTTCGTTCTCCAAAATACCGGTTTTGTAAAACATCTCTTTTTGTAATTCGCCCTGGAGGGTAAAGAATTTCCAGGTTCCATCCGGAAGGCTCTGTTTGTAGGTGGCTTCGAGTTGCGTATTTCCGTTTTGATAATTTAGTCTGAAACCACCATTTAACTTATCGTAAATGTAGTTTGCCTGAAGTCTTATGCTTCCGTTCTCGAAATACTGTATCCAGGCGCCATGTTTGGCCCCATTTGAGTAATCAACGGTTTCGGCAATTGTTCCGCCTGGAAAATAAGTTACTGAGCTACCGTGCATAACACCATTCTGAAAATGGCTTTCGACCAACTTAGCTCCCTTGTCAGAAAAAAAACTCCAGAGACCTGTCCTTTGATTGTTTAGAAACCGCCCCTGTGCCATTATTTGTTTGTTTGGAAGAAAGTATATTGCTGCAACTGTGTCATTTTCAGGTACATGCTTCAATTCTGCCCTTTGCCAGCCGTCCGAATGAAAATACCTGAATGTACCTAAAGGTTTATCATTTTGAAACTGGCCCTGGTATCGAATTTTTCCGTTAGGGAAATGGCCCTGCCATGGGCCTTGTCGCCGCCCCAGTTCATCGCGTATATTTAGTTCATTGCTTTGCACTTGCGCCAGAACAACCTGGCCACAAAGAAACAATGCCACAAAATATCTGAGTATTATTCTCAATTTAAACATATTGCGAATTTACAAATTTTCGACATTCATAAAATGCTCCTTAAGTGTTTATCTGGTTTGCAAGGCTTAGAATCTCTTAAAAATCAGAATAAGGCTCCGGTATTATTCACTGCCTTTATTGAAAAATAAACGCAGAAGGCTTTTAAAAATTGATAGCTGGTAACATCAAACTTGTCCTGCCTGCTTAAAAATTGCATCAGTTAGGATTTTCCATGAAAATCGCTTTTTTTCTTCCTTTATAAAATCCTTAAAAGCTTGTTGTTTATTTGATTCGAAATAATCGGCCAGCGCCCAGGCAATTTCTATTGGGTTGGGGTTTGTTACGTAGCCGGCCCTGAGGTGTGGCACCATTTCTGGCAATCCGCCCACGTTGGTTACCAGCATTGGCACCTCAAAATGATATGCCACCTGTGTAACCCCGCTTTGGGTAGCGCTTTTGTAAGGTTGTGCTACCAAATCGGCCGCGCAAAAATACTGCCTTACTTTTTCGTTTGGTATAAAGGAGGTATGCCAGAGCATATTGGTTTCAATGCCAAGTTCTTTAACCAGTTTAAGGTAAGGTTCGGGTTTCGAATAAAATTCGCCGGCTACAAGAAGCTTTAGGTTAAGGTGTTGGAGTTCTGGTTGTGAAAATGCCCTGATTAGCAGGTCGAGGCCTTTGTAGTCTCTTATAAAGCCAAAGAACAGTACAATTTTGTCATTTAGGCTCAGGTTTAGCTGTTGGCGAGCTTTTTCCCTTGAAAGCGATTCACCAAAATTATCGTATAAAGGGTGTGGGCAATATAAACTTTTTTGCGGGTGTATGCCAAATTGCAGCAAATCGTTGCGCACGGTTTCCGACATGGTTATAAATGCATGTGGTTTACCTACAAAGTATTTTGTAAGGAGGCGGTCGCCGGGCCTTTTTTCGTGCGGAATAATATTGTCGGCTATGGCCACTATCCGGGTGTGCATATTTTTTTTAACAATATGTGCAATGGTTCCCAGGCATGGCGCCATAAATGGTATCCAATAGCGTATTACCAGCACATCGGGTTTCATTTTGCGGAGTTCTTGCCCTACTTTCAGCCAGTTCAGGGGGTTGATACTGTTTACTTTCGCTGCAATTTTCAGGTCTTTTGGTGGGTTTTCATCCGAATATTGAGTTTTGCCCGGAAACAAAAATGCAGGGTACTGGAGCGAAAAAGTATAAATCAATGCTTCGTGCCCTTGTATGGCGAACTCTTTTGCAAGGCGCTCGTTGAAGGTAGCCAGTCCTCCGGCCCTGAGGGGGTATGCCGATCCGAGTATTATGACTTTTGCCACTGAGATATGGTGGTTTTTTCAATGTGATAGTGGTTTCGGTCACCAGCGCTGCGCGAAATTAATTCGCCCAAAAATCCGGCAAGAAAAAGTTGTGTGCCCATTACCATAGCCAGCAATCCAAAGTAAAACAAAGGTCGTTCGGTCATGCGATATGCTTCCATAAAAATTTTTGCGCATGCAAGGTAAATGGCAATGACAAAACCAGCCAAAAACAGCAGGGTGCCCAACATTCCGAAAAGGTGCATGGGTTTGCGACCAAAGCGGGTAACGAACATTATTGACATCAAATCTAAAAAGCCATTAATGAATCGTTCTAAGCCAAACTTGGTCTTTCCGAATTTGCGTTTTTGATGCAGCACTACTTTTTCTCCTATTTTTGTAAAGCCAGCCCATTTTGCTATGACAGGAATGTACCTGTGCATTTCACCATATACTTCAATGCTTTTCACCACTTCAAGCTTGTAGGCTTTAAGCCCGCAGTTAAAGTCGTGTAACTTAATGCCGGTAATACACCGGGTGGCCCAATTAAAAAGTTTGGTAGGAATGGTTTTTGAAATCGGGTCGAAGCGTTTCTTCTTCCATCCGCTCACCAAGTCAAATCCTTCCTTTTTTATCATTTTGTAAAGGCCAGGGATCTCATCGGGGCTGTCCTGCAAGTCGGCATCCATAGTAATAACAACCTGGCCCGATGCATGCTGAAAGCCCACGTTGAGGGCTGCAGACTTGCCGTAATTGCGCCTGAACCTAATGCCCTTAACGGCATGGTTGCCAGCAGCAAGGGCCTCAATAACGGCCCAGGAGCCATCGCGGCTGCCATCGTCAATCAGCAGAACTTCATAGCTGTAACCGGCGGTTTTCATTATCCGGTCAATCCAGGCTGTTAACTCAGGAAGTGATTCTTTTTCGTTAAACAAAGGCACTACTACCGATATATCCATTTTGCATTGTTGTTTTACAAAAATTTCTGGGGCTGCTAAACAAAAGTAAGATTATTTTAAATACTCAACTTTGCAAAGGCCGTTTCCATTAGTATAAAGAAAGCCTGGGCTTCGGTAGAGCGTCCTGGCTTATCGAAAAAGGGCGCTCCGCAGGCATCTTGCAAGTATCCGTTTTCATCTACTTTTTTCCAGGCGGCTTCGCGCATTTTCAATGCGGATTCGTAGAAATCTGTTTTCAACCACGATTGTTTTATACCTGAAAAAATGGTGTAAGCCAGCATTTGCGAAAGGTTGGTTTCTACAAATGAATCGGGTTCATTTATAAAGTTATGAAACAAACCGTCGGGGCGCATATTGTCCAGGCAGCCTTCGAGCAATTGTTTTACATAAAGCACCAATTGTTTTTTTGGTTCTTTGTAAATAGGCGGAAGGGCGTTTATAACCCTGGCCATTCCTGCAGCAGCCCAACCGTTTCCGCCTCCCCAAAACCTCTTATCAACAAACACATTTCGGCTTGCATCCCATCTATGCGAAAAAAGCTTGTTTTCTGCATTCCACAAAACATTGCGAAGGCCATTAATTTGGTTCACAGCTTCCTGATACTGGCCAGCCGCGGCAAGAAATGGAGGTGCCATATAAAAAGAATCGGCCCAAATTTCTGGTGCATTAAGCGTATGGTGCAAAGTGCCATTGGCGCATTTGGGTGCTTTCGCCAACAGGTAATCGAGCATTCTGTCGGCTGCTTCTTTAAGGCTTGGATCTCCTGAAAATTTGAATGCATTAAGCACCGCTTCGCCCGAGGCTGCCGGGTCAGTTACTCCATTGTCGGTGTATAAAACCGATAAACGGCCTTCGGGTGTTTGCCGCAGTTGGGCTTCCATGGCCATGAGGTAAGTCATGTGCTCATCGCCTTGCTCTAAAAATGCCTGGGCCGCAACGCCCTGCTCCCACGATGCGCGCTGCATACTTAACATAGCCATTTTTACTTTATTAATAACGGTAGCTGGTTCGTATCCCTGAGGGGTTTCGGCACGATGGCAACTTAACATAGGTCCTAAAAATACCGCGCTTCCAAACAAAGACGTGTTTAACAAAAACTTTCTACGGTCCATATTGGGCAATAATTAAATACAGGTTTTCAAAATTATGTAAAAACCAGTTCTTTTGAATAAAAATGCCGGCATTGCAACCTAAAATATAATATATAAGGTACCTTTGCCCGATATTTGAGGAAGTGTAGAATCTTTTTCCCATTGCGGTTGTTAGAGTTTATTAGTTTGCCTCAATTTTGATTCTATTTTCAAATGCAAGACCTCACAAAAGGGAATCCCGGAAAACAAATTTTTGCTTTTGCTGTGCCCATGCTGCTGGGTAATGTGTTTCAGCAGTTTTACAACATTGTAGATACAATTATTATTGGGCGCTATATAGGCACTGATGCACTCGCTGCGACAGGGGCTACATTTCCGGTAATTTTCGTGCTCATAAGTTTGGTCATTGGCATTACCACTGGCACTTCTATCATTATATCGCAGTATTTTGGAGCAAAAGATTATACCAGAGTAAAAAGAGCTATAGACACCACATTTATTTTCCTTTTTTTTGCTTCTATTGCCCTTACAGTCTTAGGTTTATTGCTTATAGGGCCTGTTTGGCGGTTGTTGGCCCTGCCACAACATTTGGTAGCCGACGCTACACTTTATTTCAACATTTTTGCTATCGGGCTGGTATTAATGTTTGGATACAATGGGGTAAGTGCGGTATTGAGGGGTTTGGGCGACTCAAAAACGCCCCTTTACTTTCTGATCATTGCCACCATTCTGAATATTATTTTAGACCTGCTCTTTGTATTGGTTTTTAAATGGGGTATTGCAGGTGTGGCCATTGCAACAGTGGTGGCTCAAGGAGTTTCATTCGGGCTGAGTATTTTATACCTTAACCGCTACCATCAGCTTATCAGGGTAAGCTATTCCGGAATTGTTTTTGACCGCGACATTTTTCGGAAAAGCTTGCGAATTGGCATACCCACCGGTTTGCAGCACACTTTTGTGTCGCTCGGAATGATGGCCCTGCTCAGGATAGTCAACAGTTTTGGCACTAACACCATAGCAGCCTACACCATTGCAGGACGCATTGACTCATTTGCTGCACTGCCTGCAATGAACATTAGCATGGCCTTATCTACATTTACCGGTCAGAACCTGGGAGCCAACAAGCCTGAAAGAGTCAGGGCAGGTTTGAAAAGTACCATGCAATGGACATCGGCTTTATCGCTGCTGGTAACCCTGATTGTTTGGGTATTTGGCCGCGACCTAATGCGTGTATTTACCACCGACCCCAATGTAATTGAAATTGGCTATGAATACCTAATAATCGTCAGCACGTTTTATATATTTTTCTCGGCAATGTTTGTAACCAACGGTGTGCTGCGTGGCGCAGGCGACACGCTTATTCCAATGTTTATTACCTTATTTGCCCTTTGGGTTTTCCGAATACCTTCATCATACCTGCTTTCACTCAAATTTGGTACTATCGGCATTTGGTGGGGCATTCCAATTGCTTGGTTTCTTGGCTGGTTATTGTCCTTCCTTTACTACAAATCGGGCAAATGGCGCACAAAAGTTATTGTTAAACACACTGACAAACAACAAGATAAAGAATAATGTCAGAAAAAATAATTTCAAGTATTCGCGTTAGCCTAATTGTATTATATTTGCAACCTCAAATGGCTCCGTAGCTCAATTGAATAGAGCATCTGACTACGGATCAGAAGGTTTCAGGTTTGAATCCTGACGGAGTCACAAAACCATAGGTTGTCAATTCATAA
>CAYGDW010000088.1:0-7433 GCA_964348755.1 uncultured Bacteroidales bacterium
ATTGAAAACCCTGTCATTTCGGGCGGAGCGGAAAATCACGTAATTTTTGTCGGCCAGTAGTGATAAAATATATAACTTTATTTGCCTTAACGATTCTTTATGTTGATAAAAAGCTAACATTATGAATTACATTTTATTTGGCGATCAAACCCGCAGCCACCTCCTCCCATTTACCTTCATCAGGCCAATAGCCGATATCAGGGTTGGCATACTAACAATCCGCGAAAAATGGGAGCATTTTCTGGGCAAAAAAACCTCTACTTTAACGGAGGAATACCTGAGTGCCAGGTATCCGCTAATTAAGGAAGCCGACAATGTGCTTATTAATGCCAGCGTTTTTCCCAACATGCAGCTGGTCGAGGAAATTTACAAGCTAACAAACAACCAGACCCTTGTAAGTGGCGATGTGCTAATTGCCCACCGTCTCAGCGAAAAGGATATTGAAAACCTTGATGAGAATCTTCAGGATGGTGTTGAACCTTTACAAACCAAGGCCACTGTTATAAAACTATCGAATCTGTGGGACATTGTATCGCTCAACCAACAGGCAATTGCAGATGATTTTGAGTTGATTACCCGTGGTCGCCTTAGCCAGCCAATGCCCGGACATGTTAGGGTAAGCGGGATCGAAAATGTGTTTGTGGAAGAAGGCGCAATAATTGAAATGGCATTTATTAATGCCTCAGAAGGGCCTGTATATATCGGGAAAAATGCGTTGATTATGGATGGGGCCATGCTAAGGGGGCCATTATCGGTGGGCGAAGGTTCTGTAGTGAAAATGGGCGCCAAAATATACCCCGGATCAACCATCGGTCCACATTCAAAAGTGGGAGGCGAAATTGTAGAAACGGTCATTTTTGGCTACAGCAATAAAGCCCACGATGGCTTCCTGGGCCATAGCGTAATTGGTGAGTGGTGCAACCTGGGTGCCGATTCTAATGCATCGAACCTTAAAAATAATTATGACCATGTGCGCCTTTGGGACTATGCCGAAAATAGTTTTGTAAATACCGGGTTGCAATTCTGCGGATTGTTCATGGGCGACTACTCAAAGTGTGGAATCAATACAATGTTTAATACCGGAACCGTTGTGGGGGTAAATGCCCTGATTTTTGGGACCGGGTTTATGAGAAACTTCATCCCCTCGTTTTCATGGGGAAGTGTTGCCGGATTCACAAACGTGGACATTGACAAGGCTGTTCAACTGGCCCAAAGGGTTTATGCCAGGCGTGGCCTCGTGTTTAGCAAAACTGACGAGGAGATTCTGCGAACCGTTTATAAACAATCGTTTACACACCCCCTAATGTAAATCGGCTATAAAAATACTTTAGTCAATAGATTAACAAAAATATTAGGCAAAACCGACCAATTCTGGCCGATAAATGCCCCAAGGCTTAAAAAATATTGACGATTGTGTTTGTTTTTTGTTTCCTGCCCTTGTAAACAGCAAGTATGGTGCAAAAACTAAAACCATACAGGCTTTGCCATTTGAACCCAGCTCTACCCAGGTTGTCACTATCGGTTGGGTTATGCCAACTTTCGAAACTGGCACGGGTCTTGCACTTTGAAAGCGCCCAAATTTGATGTAAATTCCTGTTTTTTGACATTTTTTGCAACCATTTGATTCTTTGGTGGTTTACATCTAAAACTGATATTTTTGGATACCCCGGGTTTGAACCGGGGCTGACCTTTTTTCATGTTTATGACATTTTGTCGTTTAAATTTTTATGATGGAAAATATTTTCGAAAGAGATAGTATGTACTTTTCAGACATGATTGATGCCGAAAGCGAGTTTATTCCATTGCTCAGCACCGAAGAAGAAGAGCAAATGGCCGCCGAAGACATTCCCGATATTCTGCCCATACTTCCTTTAAAAAACACGGTGTTGTTTCCGGGTGTAGTAATACCTATTACGGTAAGCCGCGACAAATCAATAAAACTGGTTCGTGAGGTTTATAAGAAAAACCGTTTGATAGGGGTAGTTACGCAAAAAAATGCCGAAATTGAAGACCCCGATTTTGAAGACCTAAACCGCATTGGCACCTTTGCCCATATTTTAAAAACCCTGCAAATGCCCGATGGCAATACCACCGTTATAATTCAGGGCAAACGCAGGCTTGAAATTAAGGAGCTGGTAACAAATGAACCCTATTTAAAAGCAAGGGTTGAGGCTTTCGACAGTAAATTAAAAATTAAAAACGATCAGCGGTTCAAGGCCCTGATCTCGACAATAAAAGACCTGGCCATTCAAATTGTCAGGCTTTCGCCCAATTTACCTAGCGAAGCAGCATTTGCCATTAAAAATATTGAAAGCCCTGCCTTTCTTGTAAATTTTATTTCTTCAAACCTTAATATTGACAACGACCAAAAACAGTTGCTGCTCGAAACCCCCGACCTGAACCAACGCGCCAATATTGTGCTTGAGCATCTTACCCGCGAATTGCAGGTGGTTGAGCTCAAAAACCAGATACAATCAAAAGTAAAGGTTGATATTGACAAGCAACAACGCGACTATATCCTGAATCAACAGCTAAAAACCATTCAGGAAGAATTGGGCGGCAACCCTTACGACCAGCAAATAATAGATCTGAAGGAGCGTGCCCGTATCAAAAAGTGGAGCAAACAGGTGCAGGAAGTTTTCGAAAAGGAAATCATGAAGCTTCAGCGCATAAACCCGGCTGCAATGGAGTTTTCTATTCAAATGAATTATTTGGAAACTCTTGTGGAGCTGCCCTGGAACGAGTTTTCGAAAGATAAGTTCGACCTTAAGAAAGCCCAAAAGGTACTGGACCGCGACCATTATGGTTTGGAGAAAATCAAAGAACGCATAATTGAATACCTTGCCGTATTGAAACTCAAAGGCAATATGAAGTCGCCTATACTATGCTTTGTTGGCCCTCCCGGGGTCGGCAAAACCTCATTGGGCAAATCTATTGCCGAGGCAATAGGGCGGCAATACATCCGCATGTCGCTTGGAGGCCTGCGCGATGAGGCCGAAATACGTGGCCATCGCAAAACTTATGTAGGCGCAATGCCCGGGCGCATTATACAAAATCTTAAAAAGGCCAAAACCAGCAATCCGGTATTTGTTTTAGACGAGATTGACAAAGTTGGGTACCAAACCTTTTCGGGCGACCCCTCATCGGCTATGCTCGAAGTGCTTGACCCTGAGCAAAATGTGGCGTTTTACGATAATTACCTCGAGGTTGACTTCGACCTTTCAAACATCATGTTTATTGCTACCGCAAACAACCTATCCGGCATTCAGCCTGCCCTGCTCGACCGCATGGAAATAATAAACCTTAGCGGATATATTGTTGAAGAAAAAATTGAAATTGCTCACCGCCACCTGGTACCCAAGCAACTTGCCGAACACGGGCTTAAGCTAGAACAATTAAAGTTTGGCAAAAAGGTACTCGAGAAAATTATTCAGGATTATACGCGCGAATCGGGCGTAAGGGCTTTGGAAAAACGCATTGCAAAGGTTATACGTTACAAAGCGCGCGAAATTGTAATGGGCGAAAATTTTGAGCCAAACCTAAGGCCCGATGTAATTGAAAAGATTCTTGGTGCTCCAAACTTTTCCCGCGACCAGTCGCAACTCAAAGACCTGGCTGGTATGATGACCGGACTGGCCTGGACCTGGGCAGGTGGCGAGGTGCTTTTTGTCGAGGTGAGTATTAGCAAAGGCAAAGGGCAGCTTACACTTACCGGAAACCTGGGTGAAATAATGAAAGAATCGGCCACCCTTGCTTTCGAATACCTGAAAGCAAAGGCCCCGGTACTTGGCATCAATCCTCATGTTTTCGAAAAATACAATGTACACATGCATGTGCCCGAAGGGGCAACCCCAAAGGATGGCCCATCGGCAGGAATAACCATGTTTGCAGCCCTTACTTCGGCTTTCACTCAGCGCAAAGTAAGACCCGGTGTAGCAATGACCGGCGAAATAACTCTTAGGGGAAAAGTGTTGCCTGTAGGGGGGATCAAAGAAAAGATTTTGGCCGCCAAACGGGCCGGAATTCACACAATTATCATCTCGGAAGAAAATCGCAAGGACCTGGCCGAAATCAATCAGATTTACCTTAAGGGCCTGGAGTTTGCCTACATCAAAGAAATGATTGATACCGTTGACCTGGCAATGCTCCCCGAAAAAGTTAGCAAACCTTTAGTTTTTGAGGTGTAAACACACCTTAAATTCTGATTTTTAGTTTGTTGTTTAATTAAAAAAACCTACCTTTGCAGTCCCTTTTCAGGGCCTGTAATTCAATTATTGTTTAACCCGGTTTGTCCTGAGCCCAATTACAAAGCTTAGGAAAACCACATTATTTAATCACCCTTTTAAATGTCAGAAGAAAATAAAAATCTGAACCCTTCGGACGAGCAACCGGCAGAACTGCCTGTTGAGCAACCCGAAGCAAACCAAACCGATGTTGAAAATGTTGCAGAAAACCTTTTTGAAGAACCGGTTGTCGCAGTTGTTGAAACACCTGTAGCTAACATGCAGCTACAAACATCCAAAAAGAAAACCCATGTAGTTGCAAGCCAGGTTCCTGGCGAATTTGACTGGGATTCTATTGGGAAGAAGCAGGAAGCCTATTCTGCATCAGAGCGCCAGCGCATGGAAAGCCTTTATGATGAAACGCTAAAGTCGATAGGCGAAGGCGAAGTGATTGACGGCACCGTGGTTTCAATGAGCAACCGCGAAGTTGTAGTCAATATTGGCTTCAAGTCCGACGGGGTTATACCGGCCTCCGAGGTGCGTTACAACCCTAATTTAAAAAGTGGCGACCCCATAGAGGTATATGTTGAGAGCCAGGAAGACATTAGCGGTCAGCTGGTGCTTTCGCACAAAAAAGCCCGCACACTTCGCTCGTGGGAGCGCATAAATGCAGCCATGGATAATGACGAAATCATTAATGGCTTTGTGAAGTGCCGCACTAAAGGTGGTCTGATTGTCGATGTGTTTGGCATTGAGGCATTTTTGCCTGGTTCGCAAATCGACGTAAAACCCATTCGCGATTATGATATTTATGTTGGCAAGACCATGGAATTTAAAGTTGTGAAGATTAACCACGAATACAAAAACGTGGTGGTTTCGCACAAAGCCCTTATCGAAGCCGAGCTTGAAGTTCAGAAAGCCGAAATTATTGCCAAACTCGAAAAAGGACAGATTCTAGAAGGTACTGTTAAGAATATTACCTCATACGGTGTATTTGTCGATTTGGGTGGCGTTGATGGCTTGATACATATTACCGACCTTTCGTGGGGCCGTATAAACCACCCCGAAGAAATAGTGAAACTCGATGAGAAGATCAATGTGGTAATTCTTGATTTCGACGAAAACAAAAAACGCATTGCCTTAGGCCTTAAGCAGCTAAACTCACACCCATGGGAATCGCTCAATGCAGGCATGAGGATAGGCGACAAGGTAAAAGGCAAGGTAGTGGTTATTGCCGACTACGGTGCTTTTATTGAAATAGCTCCAGGAGTTGAAGGCCTGATTCACGTTTCGGAAATGTCGTGGTCGCAGCACCTGCGCACCGCACAGGATTTCCTTAAAGTGGGCGATGAGGTTGAAGGTGTTATCCTTACACTTGACCGCGATGACCGGAAAATGTCACTGGGTATCAAACAACTGATTCCTGATCCATGGGAAAATATTGTAGAAAAATACCCCGTAAACTCCAAACACAAAGCAACGGTTCGCAACTTCACCAACTTTGGTATTTTTGTTGAACTCGAAGAGGGGGTTGATGGCCTGATTCATATCAGCGATCTTTCGTGGAGCAAAAAGATTAAACACCCGGCCGAATTTACCAAAATTGGCGAAATCATTGAGGTGGTGGTTCTTGATGTTGACAAGGAAAACCGTCGCCTGAGCCTTGGCCACAAGCAACTTGAAGAAAATCCATGGGATGTGTTCGAAAGCGTATTTACCATCGATTCAGTGCATCAGGGTACAATAGTTGGTACTTCCGACAAGGGTGTTATTGTTTCGTTGCCTTATGGCGTTGAAGGCTTTGCCCCAACCCGCCATATTGTAAAGGAAGATGGCAGCCCTGCAAGGATAGAAGAAACACTCGACTTCAAGGTGTATGAGTTTAACAAGGAAACCAAGAAAATTGTGGTTTCGCACGCAAAAATTCACCAGGATGCAAAATCTGCTGAAAAAGCCTCTGAAGCTGCAGACCGTAAAGCCAAAGAAAAAACTGCCCGGAATGACGTTGTTAAAATTAAGGATAACCTGGAGAAAACTACCCTTGGCGACCTTAGCGTGCTTGCAAACCTGAAAACCGAAATTGAATTGACCGAGAAAACGGCACTCAAGGAAAAGTTGGCTGCAATGGATGAAAAAGAAAAAGTTAAAGAAGAAAAAGCCAAAACTGAAGTGAAGGACGAAAAATCCAGGGCTAAACCAGCCAAAAAAAAGAAGGAAGAATCTACTGATGCTGAAGCCCCTGCTGCTGAATAATTAACCTGCAGATACTTATTTAAAAGCCGCTCTGGTAAATCCCGGAGCGGCTTTTAAATAACATTCAGGTAACATGCAAAAGGTAAATCTGGCTTCAAGATTCCTAATTGCCACCAATTTCTCACGGTTTAAAGTTTTTAAACTCCCTGGAGTTTTATTCTGCTATCTGCAAATTTCTGCAACTCTTATTTCAGCTTGTGAATGCCCAAGGCTTGCGGCAATTTTCAGATCCTCGCATGCACCCGAAATGTCGTTGGCACTGAAGCGGGCCAAACCCCGGTAAAAGTAATTATGACCTGTTCTTTGCCTGAATTTATTGATTAACATTGTAAAGTCGCTGATTGCGCGCGAATACCTTTCGGCCTCAAACCAGGCATTGGCCCTGATTTGAAACATTTCGGCATAATCCAACCCATTTTCTATCGCAATGGTGAAGTCTTCAGCGGCTTCGGCAAACCTTCGTTCCTTTATAAGTAACAGACCTCGTTGGTGCCGAATTTCAGGGTTAAAGGGGTCGAACTGTATGGCCTGGCCATAATCCTCAAGGGCTTTCACGCGATGTCCGGTTTGCGAAAAAAACCTTGCCCTCATAAAATATGCATTTGAGTTGGAAGGCGCCATTCCAATAGCTTTGTTAAGGTCGTTAACTCCTTGGCCATTTCTGCCTGTTCGTATCGAAATTTCGGCCCTCAGCAGGTAGGCCATTATCAGGGTAGTATCCAGTTCGAGTGCCTGGTTTAGGTCGTTCAAAGCCCCTGCATGGTTCCCGCTCTTATTGGCAGCCAATGCCCTGTAGTAATAGGCTTGGCTGTGCTTGGGCTGCAACAAAATGACCCTCGAAAAATCTGATATTGCCCCGTCATGATTTCCTGTTTCAAGCAAAGCCAATCCACGCCTGAACCAGGCTTCATCCTGTTCTGGATTCAGGGCAATGGCCCGAGAAAAGGACTCCAATGC
>CAYGDW010000089.1:0-7296 GCA_964348755.1 uncultured Bacteroidales bacterium
ACCCTGTCATTTAGAGCGGAGCGAGAAATCACGTAATTTTTGTCGGCCAGTAGTGTTAGTAAATCATATTAGACAGAAACAGCATGTGTCTTTTCAGCATACGGCCTGTGTTTCAAGTGAATTAGAAATGCCAAATATTCAAATATTTTAAGCCCAAATTTATGTTAAAGAAACTTTTTTTTGGAGCAGGCGAAAAAGACAAAATTTTTTCGCATGTTGAACACGCTTTTATTGCCAAATCAGGAATTGAGGAAAACACCACCCGCATACCATACGTTGTGGTTGATAATTTTCCGAAACTTGGATTGCTTACGGCCATGCGATTTCTTGAGTGGACCAGCGAAAATCCCGATGGCGTTATAAGCCTTCCGACAGGAAAAACCCCTGAGTTTTTTATAAAGTGGACTGAATACTTGCTAAATAACTGGGAAAAGCCAGAGGGACTAAAGCTTCGCGATGAATTTGGATTAAAAGTTTCGAAGCGGCCCGATCTGAGGGGCCTTCAGTTTGTACAAATTGATGAGTTTTTCCCTATTTCGTCTAAACAGCACAACAGTTTTTACCATTATGTAATGAATTACTACATAAATGGGTTTGGCCTTGATAAGGAGAAGGCTTTGCTGATTAATTGCGATGAGATTCCATTATTCGGGGGCAAGCATTTTCTGGAAGTTTTTCCTGAATACAAGATTGACCTTTCGCTGCGTTATCGCGAATGCCGGTCCTCGGTTGACCAACTTCAGCAGAGGTCCATTTTTTTGATAGATGATTGGTGCAGTCGTTATGAGGCAGCCATTCGCGACAAGGGAGGCATTGGTTTTTTCCTTGGGGGAATTGGGCCCGATGGGCACATTGCCTTTAATACCCGTGGCTCAGACCCATTCAGCACTACCCGCCTAACCGAAACAAACTTTGAAACCCAGGCCGTTGCAGCCAGCGACCTAGGAGGTATTGAGATATCGGCAAACCGTTTGGTAATTACCATTGGCTTGCAAACCATAACCTATAACCCGGAGGCAACAGCAATTATTATTGCAGCCGGCGAGGCCAAGGCGCAAAAGGTTAAGCAATCGCTCGAAAGCGACATGGTTAATCTATATCCGGCCACAGTTTTGCAAAAATTGAAAAATGGCCGGTTTTACATTACGGCCGGTGCGGCAATGCGGCTTACCGACAGCATGGACCGCATTTTTAAGGCGGGCGAATGGACGCATGAAAAAACCGAACGGTCAATAATTGAGCTTTGCAGGAGTCTTGATAAGTATGGCCATCACCTGTTGCCCGACGACCTGAAAAACGATCGGTATGCCAAACTGATTCCCGGAGCGCGAAATAGCGAAGAGGTGGTAAATTCGGTTACCGAAAGCATAATTGAAAAAATGAACAAAGGTATGCGGCGTGAAGAAAATCAGGTGTTTTTGCATACCGGCCCCCACCACGATGACATTATGCTTGGCATACTTCCGTTTATTGCAAACCATATCAGGGTGGCATCCAACGAGTTTCATTTTGCTGTGCTCACATCGGGGTTTACGGCTGTAACCAATCGCTTTGTTGCAGACCTGCTGGCCGAGTCCAAGAAATTTCTTGACGATGGCCTGGTCCAAATGGTCAATTATCCTGATTTTTTTTCTATCGGGTATAAGCTCAAGAGCGATAAGGATGTATATCATTATTTGAACAAGGTGGCAGCCGGCGAGCCTCATGAGCGCCGCAGGGGAGTTTGCCACAGGGTAGTGCGTGCCTTGGTTCAAATTTACAACATAAAAAATGTTGAACAACTCAGAGACGTAATCAACGAAGTACTTACTATTCTCCGAAAAAGTTATGATGGCGAAAAAAATCCGCCTAAAATTCAGCAATTAAAAGGTATGATCCGCGAGTTTGAAGAGGAGCTGGTATGGGCACACTATGGCTCGCAGGTAAAAAATGTTCGTCATTTAAGATTGGGGTTTTATCAGGGCGATATTTTTACCGAACAGCCTGAACAAGAGCGCGATGTGCTGCCGATTCTTGAAATGTTTCGTGAGCTTAAGCCTACGGTTTTGAGCCTTACCTTCGACCCCGAGGGAAGTGGCCCCGACACTCATTATAAAGTGCTGCAGGCCACTGCCGATGCTCTGCGTTTGTGGAAAAATGAAACCGACCTGAGCAATTTGAGGGTTTGGGGATACCGAAACGTTTGGTATCGTTTTCATCCAGCCGAAGCCAATGTAATTTTTCCGGTTTCGCTCAATGCCATGGCCGCAATGAACAATGCATTTACCCACTGTTATGTCAGTCAGGTTGCTGCCTCATTCCCAAGCTACGAACTTAATGGCAAGTTCAGCGACCTTGCTCAGAAAATCTGGGTAGAGCAACTCAAGGACATTCAGTTGTTGCTTGGCAAAAATTATTTTTACCTGAATTCTCACCCCAAAATCAGGGCAACCCATGGCCTGCTTTACCTGCGCGAAATGAGCGTTGACGAGTTCCTGGGCCATGCCCGCGAGCTAAAAAAATCGATGGAAGGAATGGTATTATAAATTGACCCCTGGCATTAAAAAAGGCGAGGAATGAACCCCAAAGACGTTCCTCGCTTTTGTTTTTAACGCTTTATATTCAACGTCTATATATGCTTTAAATACAACTTGTTTATAACCCTCAGTGAAAAATGAAGGTGGGGGATATGCCCGATAATATTCCTTGTCGAATTCTATTTATTTAGGAACATCAAACTTTTAAAACGAAGTCATTAGCGGGGTAGGCACTCAATGCGTATGCCATTGGCAAATGCTACAATAAACGCATCAGTAATTCCGTGCTTTGTCCTTAGTTGGGTGCGGAACCTGGCCGCATCAGAAAGATTATTAAAACGTCCTATTGTATATATTAACTGGCCCTGGTGCGGATCTTCAATAATTTTGTCAACTGAAAGTTTATAGATTCTGGCCAGGTTTGACCTATTAGCCGGGTTAGATCTGAGTCTTGCGATCTGCACGCGGTATTCAATTTGGATGATGTCCCTGGGCAAAACCCTCACTTTTTGGATAGATGCTGGCGGTGTTGGCAGGCTGTCGAGGCGAACCCCATCACGAAATGCAACGATAAATGCATCGGCAATGCATTTAGCAGTCTTCAGGTAGTTGCTATGTATGGCGGCATCATCAATATTATCAAAACTTCCAATAGTGTAAATATAATTTGCGCGGTGCGGGTCCTCAAAAATTTCGTTAATATCCAGGTTAAACAACCTTGCCAGGTTTGCCCGATTAGCCTGGTTAAATGTAAGTCTTGCTATCTGAACGCGATATTCAATAAGAGAGATTTTTTTGGACGGAATCAACTCTTCTTTTGCGGCAATAGGTTCAACTGTTGGTGGAGGAATGGCGATCGGTTCAGAAACCAGCACAATTTCGACTCCGTCAAGATAATCGCCCACGGCCAGGGCCTTTATTTCAAATTCGACCGGATTTTTTTGCTTTGCATTCAAAAAGCCGAGTTGTATTGAATCCACCTCAATGGAGTACCTTCCGGGAGGAAGATCCATAAGGTAAAACCCTCCATGGGTAAAATTTCTGATGCTTTGTTGAAAATCATTTCCAATTCCTTTGATATTGAGGCGTAATCCGCCTTGACCGAACAACTCCCCGTTTCGGTCGATTAGCGCTGTGCCTTCAATGATCCCGCCCCGGTAAAATGGAATTTCGATGCGTTTGAACTGGTTTGGATCGGTAATGAAAGAAAATCGATCCTTCAGGGGCACCAATGTAGGATCACTGATTTCGTTGCGGTTTACACTCAGGTTGTACCGGAAATAGCTTTGCAGTTGGGTAATACGTAAAATGCTGTCGCGGCCAACCTCCATCTGTGCAGGCTGATCGAGCCTCACAGCACGGTATGGAAGCAACTGGTCGCCATGGTCGTATTGGCCTGAATTGTTGTTATCTACAAACATTACCACTGAGGCGGCCGCCCGCCCAGCCTGATGACGGTTGCTGAGCATGATGTTTCTGTTGTCCATATCCCACCCGATACTTCCGGTAAAGTTCTGACGTGCTATAACATTGGCCCCTTGCGTATTCACATTTGTAGTGCTTCGCACCCTTCGCAAATCGAGAATAAAACTCAGTTGCCCATTAAACGTGCGGTCGAAAAAATGATAAACACCGCCTAATTGAAGTCTCCCGTTACGAATCACATTTTTTGATAATTGCAATTCGGCAGTTTGCATCTGATGGTTGCGAACCCCATACGAAGCCACCGCACGAATATGTGTCCCTCGCAATAATTGTGACATAAAAGGCAACCGGGAAATGGAGTAAGTGATGGCTGCGCTGGCTAATCCGCCACTGTATGTATTCACGCCCTGTGTCCCTAAAATATTTTCATGGTAGTTCAGTCGTAGGTTTGCCGCTTTGAGGCGAATGCTGAAGTCGGTATCGATACTGGTAAAACTCCTGTTTGGCAGTACTGAATGCTCTCCGCCCAGGCGAAAGCCGGCGTGGGTTCCAAAGATTTGAAAGGGTATGAACAGGTTGGCCGAAAATTCCTGATTTGCCCCCCTTGCATTGAAGATGCCCATGCCTTCAAAAGCGGTGTAACTCGAAAAAAAGCTAATGTTGTTTGCATACATTACACTCCCTGTTACACGATAAAAGTTGCCTGGAGCTGCATCGAAACTTAGAAGGTATTGCTTTGCCAGCCGTGCCGACACACTACCGTAATAAAACAAATCGTCAATATCAAAGGTATTACTTAAGTGCTGGGCCCCGGCCGAAACGGTTAACCAACGGTTAATTCCAGCAGCCATGTTGCCATGGGCAACCCACTGACCGGGTAAAACGTCGGGGTTAAAGCCTTCGGTCTGCCCAGCCTGAACATTGTAAGAAAAAACCCCGGGTGGAAGAAATGTAAATGGAACTTTCATTTGCCTGTCGGAAACTATTACCTGGCCAGAGGGCGTAAAAATACGGAGGCTAATGCGGGTGGAGCCATAAGTTACAGGCACATCAAAGCGATAATAGCCCAACTCATTTGCCCGTTTGAAATCAATAAGTTGTTCGTTGATATAGAGTTCCACCTCCGATTCGGGCTCGGTGTGGCCATCAATTGCAAAGGTTTCGTACATGCGACGCGGTTCAACTGGATCGTTGGTGATTGCAAGCCCGCGCATTGTAACAGGCAGCAGCCCGGTGGTGGCCATTTGGCCTGCCATAATACCTGAAATTAGGTTGTTATCACGAATAGCATAACGCCATCGCAAATTATTTGCGATAAATGAGCTGGGTCCAATGTTCGAAGCATGACCGGAAATAGTACCCTGAAGATCACCCCCTAAAACCTCCATACCCCCTGTAAACATGTAACCATAGGATTGTTCATGACCCATAACCCCGCTCGCGATGGAATAATCAACCAAGGCGCCACTCAATAGCGAGCGGTCGCGGTCAGAACCTAAGGGGAATTGCTCGCGTAAGAATTGATGACCTGCCTGGCGGCTTCGAGCCCTTTCTCTGGTAAGTCTTTCATCGATTGGTAGCCGATGCTTTGCTTGAATTCTAAGCACCAAATGAGAAATATTTACAGAAAAGCTGATTTCGAATACTTTTTCTAAAATCCTTGGCGACAGGAAAAAGTCTGTTGCCCCTATTCTGAAATCATCGGGCGTAAGTGCAAAGGTTTTGTCGCCAAGACTGATCGTATTAGTTTGAAAGTTAATGGTATATAGGTTGGTTGGAGAAAGGAAGTTTCCTTTCAACACGAAGCCGCCTGTTGGGGGCTCATGATGAATCTCCAGTAGGCCAAAAAACTCCATGACAGGCAAAAAAAACTCTCCGCTCTGTTCATCGTAAAGGCTGTTAACATATACCGTGCCAAGGCCCGGATAGGTCATTGTAAGCAAAACCTCTTCGCCTCCCTGTCCCTGGCTATTGGATGTCATTAATAACCACACTGCAATTGCGAAAAACACTGAACTCAATTTCTTATTCAGGTGTGTTAAAAAAGGTAGGTTCATGATATTTTTTCTACAATAACCCTGTGGAAGGTTTTTGCCAGATTTCGACCGACCTGTTGATCATGTCAAAACTGCGCGATTAATATGATTTAAAACAATTTGATTTTACCTGACTTCGAAACTGGTATTATGGGTTGTTTTTTCTGCCTGCACCAGTTCATCGGCAATCATATCATTTCGCCGGGTTTCAAAGCTAAGTTCGATGGTGTATTTGCCTGGAGCCACACCGGCTAAACTCAGGTCAATCCGACGAACTACATCGAAATAGGCAGTGGTTGTGCTTTGATTTTCGGCTACCACCTTTCCGTTGCCATCAATAAGTCTGGCAAACATACTTCCCAAATAAGGTGCATTTCCCAAAGGTTGCAGATGAGCGCGCAGCTCAAGAGTTTGGTCGGCCTGGTTCACATCCAGCCGTTTCACCTCGAGCCCGGTGCTTACCTTTCCACGGCGGTAGAAAACAGCGGTTATTTGTTCGAAATTAAAAGCAATGCGGGTGGTAATGCCTTCTTCCACGGGTTGAGTAATTTCGGGCATTTGTTGCTTGGCCAGCAGCTTGATCCTGGTATAAAAAAAGCCTTCTTTGCGCTGTTGGCCGGGAATTACCTGAATGCGCACAGTACGCTGCTCACCAGGTTGCAATACAAAATTGCGTGGGAAGGCCCTTATCATGGGGTCAAGCGCAAATTGGGCATAGGCTGCCGAATCGGAGTAAATCATTACCAGATTGCCATCTGCATCGCTTCCGGGATAACCAAAGGCAAACGATATAGCAACCTCGTGGGGATGCTGGCCGTTGTTGCTCACAAATAAATTGCCTACTCCCGACCTTTCGTCAACAAATACAAAGGCTGGGGCAATGGCAATTTGCGCGTTTAGCCTTGCCAGGGAAGCAAATAATACCAGGCTAAGGGCAATTTTTATAAATGAAGGGTTCATCCGAAAAAATTTTAAATTTATAATCAATTAACATTTCTCGCATTTGGCGAAAACACTCGCTTGCTAATGGGTAGCCTGGCCGAATTTTCAAATTGATTCAGCAGGTTGGGTTTTAGCGAATCATTCCCGTTTTATGAATAAGTGCAAAAATTTGGTTACTCATTACAGCAAAAGTGTTACACTTTGCGGTACCGCTGGTCTGTAGTTTAGGGGCGGCAAGGCCATTTAGACCACCCCCCCCAACTACCACCAATTTCGTATTATTAATTATCACCATTGTCCGATGAAAATTACGTGATTTCTTGCTCCGCCCGAAATGACAGGGTTTTCAATGATTTTGGCAATTTGGGGGGTAGGTG
>CAYGDW010000090.1:0-6778 GCA_964348755.1 uncultured Bacteroidales bacterium
GAGAATTCCTGAAAAAATACCTGGAAAACCAGAGCATCTGACTACGGATCAGAAGTCTGCCTGCCGGTTTGCCCGACGGCGGTGGGCAGGCAGGGTTTTAGGAGGCTATCTACCCGCCATCTGTTTGTAAAAAGCGTAATCAAAAAAAAACACCTATCTTTATAAAAAATAGCGATTATTGGTAATTATATACCCCGAGTTCAATCTGATTTATAAATCAATTTCAAAAACAAAAAAACTTAAACCCATGAACCTTAACCTGGATGACTTACAACACCGGATTCGCACCGATCAGCATTTAAAAAAACGCATAAAAAAAATTGTAATTATTGCTGCGATAGGCTTATTGCTAATTGTAGTGCTGGCAATAGCCGGAATCATTATTTTTTCTTCGGCAATTATAGGGTTTGTTTACACGCATGCGCCTGCCGCCTTTGAATTTGTTTTTAATAACGCCCGAGAATTTGCTGCCTCTTTTATGCTAAATGACATAAATGCGTTGTTGCCTGCAATGGCTCAGAATGCCAATGTAGCAGAGTTTAAAAACCTGGTAACTCAGTATTTCGAGCAGGTTAGAACCAACCCTGTAATAGGTTTTCAGGATTTTCAAAGCTTTGTTAGCACCGTAAAGGGTTCGCTTGCCGACAATCAGATTACCAATGCCGAATTGGATGTGGTCAGGAATTTTCTAATTAAGTAAGCTCTGATTAAAAGAATCCTGGTTGAATTTCCGTTATCAATACCATGAAATACTTTAGTCTGATTCTGCTCACGTTTGTTATTGCCAACGAAAGTTTGTATGCGGGCAACCATCAAATTTTGTGGAGCGATCAGTTCCGCCTTACCTGGGATGACTTTCAGGGCACAGCCGACAAACAAAGGCGGGCCGGGGTGCAAGCGGCCACACAGGTTTCGATTGTGCTCAACACCCGCACTGAGAGTAACCAAGCACATTTTGCTGTGAGTTGTTATTTTGAAAAAGCAAGGTCATGGACAATAAATCGCGAAAGCGATTATTTGCTTGCTCATGAGCAACTGCATTTCAACATTGCCGAAGTTTTTACACGAAAATTGCGCCAGCGCTTACAACAGCTCAAAAACCTAAATCACCTCAATTTTGAAAGCCGTGTGCAGCAGGTTTACCGCGATGTAAACCGCCAACACAGTGCTTTTCAGGGTCGCTACGACCGGGAGACCGATCATTCAAAAAACCGTGAAATGCAAGTCGAATGGGAAGTTAAGGTTGCCAGGTTGCTTGAGGAAACAGCTGGTTTTCGAGAAGTTAATTTTTCTGTTGCTTTAAAATAATTTCTTCATAACTCTTTTCTTAAATTGTAGTTATTGGTTTTCTCTGCCTGAATTATTCTCTCTGCCGCTTTCACTTCTCGATTCCTGATTACGGTTGTTAGGGGTAGTGGTGTTGTTGGCAGGTCTGCTTTGGGCAGGTTCGCTAACCTGCGGAGCCTCTTCTCTCCTATTGCCCCTTGGCTCGGTGTTACGAGCCGGAGCAGGAGATTGATAGGTCCTGTTATTTTCGGCAGGAGCTGTTCGTGCAGGAGCCTCGGCAGGACTTGATTGCCGCGGTGCTTCGCGTTCAACATTGGGCGTGTTGCCTTCGCGGCGGTTATCATTGTTGGCAGGAGCCGGAGCAGGTCTTGATTGCCGCGGTGCTTCGCGTTCAACATTGGGCGTGTTGCCTTCGCGGCGAGTACTATTGTTTGCAGGAGCCGGAGCAGTTCTTGATTGCCGCGGTGCTTCGCGTTCAACATTGGGCGTGTTGCCTTCGCGGCGAGTACTATTGTTTGCAGGAGCCGGAGCAGTTCTTGATTGCCGCGGTGCTTCGCGTTCAACATTGGGCGAGTTGCCTTCGCGACGCTCGTCGCCTCGTACCGGAGCTGTTGTGGTTTTGCCCGGGCGGGTTTCATTTATAGGGTTTTCACCCCTGCGAATGTTTTCTCCTTCGCCACGGCCCGAACCTTCGCCCCTTGATGAGGCTCCGGCATTGCTGTTTCGGGGGGCATTAACGGAGCGGTTGCCGGCATCGCGGTTTTCAGAGTCGGTGCTGATGCGCCCGTTGGCCTCCCCTCTTTGGGTTCCGGAAGGTACCCTGCCTGAGCCTGAGCCCCTCTGTCCATAAAAAGCCTCCCCTTCGCGGCGGGTTTCGGGTCTGCTGTAAGTGGGTTGGTAAACCCCACTGTTTATATTTACAACTACCGTAGGCGAGTAATTGCGTACCTGGGTAATATAGTAGTTTTGGTAAAAACCGCAGCGAAAATGTCTCCATGGGCGGAAATGGGTGTGGTAATGGTCGTTCCATTGATAGTGGTACCCGTAGTAAAAGTGCCAATAGTGAGCTCTCCAGGGGCTCCAGTATGCGGGCCAGTAACCCCAGTACCAAACTGAGCGCCATGGCCTGTAAACCGGACGCGAAATGTACACGATAACCGGCCAGGTAGCTACATCGTAATAAGTAACTGCTTGAACCACCGTGTTGTTGCGCGACCTTGCCGACCTGCCTCGATATGCAGGATTAGGCGTTTCGGCATAGTTGGGTTCAATAATGTAGTTAGGGCCATATAAAGCCTGGTCGCCAATGAGCTGAACAGACACTGCACCGCTTCGCAGGCGCTCAACAACAAATACTGCCACGTCTTGCGTTTCATCCTGATTGAGGGCAACCCTGAGTACAATATGGTGAACATTGTCGGTAAAATAGTCCATTACCAAAATATAGTCAACATAGCCGTCGCCATTCAGGTCGAGGTTATTTATCATTGCTTCCGGATGGTTTAAGCTTCTCTCGAAACCTTCGAGGGTTTCAGACTCCTGAAAGAGGTTCAAAACGGCAAATAGGTTCAGGTTGTCGCCTGGCAACCCCAGGTAATTGTCTTGCCTGGCCTGGGCATTTAACAAGCTGCTACCAGCGAGCAGTAGCGCAACTATTGAATTGGTTATGAGCTTTTTCATGACTGAAGGTATTAGTGAAGAAAAGTTTCTTCGCAACAGATAAAAACATAAACCGTGCCAAAACCCACAAATTGGGCAATCGTAAAGGCTTTTGGAACATATAATTTGCATTTGGATCAACCAAAAAATTTGTAACTTGCCGGGCATGAAAAACATACTTATATTTCTCTGTATTTTTATTGTGATATCGGCCTTCGGGTGCAAAACCAGCGCTCAATTGCCTGCTTATAAAAACCCTGAAAAAGCTGTTGAAGAAAGAGTTAAGGATTTGCTTTTGCGCATGACGCCCGAAGAAAAGTTCTGGCAGCTTTTCATGATCCCCGGAAACCTTGATCATGACAAGGAGAAGTTTCACAACGGAATTTTCGGCTTGCAGGTAAGCGCCACGGGCAGCACCAATGCAGCCCATCAGATTCTTGATTACCGCACTGACATGGATGCCCTGGGCATGGCCCGTACCATTAATGCCATTCAAAGGCACTTTGTTGAAGAAACCCGGCTGGGCATCCCCATAATTCCATTTGAAGAGGCATTGCATGGCCTGGTCGGTGCAGAGGCCACGGCTTTTCCGCAGGCCATTGCGTTGGCGGCTACTTTCGACCTTGACCTGATGAGCCGCGTGGCCACCGCCATTGCTCACGAAACCCGCAGCCGTGGCATAAGGCAAGTGCTTTCGCCCGTGGTAAACATTGCCAACGATGTGCGCTGGGGCCGCGTAGAAGAAACTTATGGAGAAGACCCTTTTCTGGCATCCGAGATGGGCGTTGCATTTGTTTCGGCATTTGAAAATATGGGTGTGATTACAACCCCCAAGCATTTTGTGGCCAACGTGGGCGATGGCGGGCGCGACAGCTACCCCATTCATTTTAATGAAAGGTTTCTGGAAGAAATCCATTTCCCGCCTTTTGTGGCATGTTTAGAAAGAGGAGGCTCGCGCAGCATTATGACTGCATACAATTCGCTCGATGGCAGCCCGGCCACTGCAAGCTACTGGTTGCTGAACCAATGGCTGAAAGAAAAAAACCACTTTCAGGGATTTGTGATTTCTGATGCCAATGCCGTGGGAGGCGCCAACGTGCTGCATTTTACCGCGGCCGATTATCCCGATGCATCGGCCAAAGCCATGAATAACGGGTTGGATGTGATCTTTCAGACCGACTTTGATCATTACCAACTTTTTATCCCGCCATTTCTCGATGGCCGCATTGACCAAAAAACCATTGATGAGGCTGTTGCCAGGGTTTTGCGCATTAAATTCGAACTTGGCCTTTTTGAAAATCCTTATGTAGATGAAAAGAATGTTTATAGCTGGAACAACATTCAAAGCAATAAAGACCTTGCAAGAGAAGCAGCCATAAAATCAGCAGTTCTGCTCAAAAATGAAAAACAAATCCTGCCCATTTCAAATGAGGTAAAAACCATAGCCGTAATAGGCCCCGATGCCATTGAAGGCAGGTTGGGAGGCTACAGCGGACCGGGAAATGGCGTAGTAGGGATTCTCGAAGGAATTCAAAAGAGAGCGCCCCATGGAAGTAAAATCATTTTTGCAGAGGGTTGCGGCAGGGATGCTCATGAGTGGGTTGCTATTCCAGGTAAATTCTTTTCAACTGAGGTGGAGGGAAGAATGGTAAACGGACTTTTGGCAGAGTACTTTAATAATATTGATTTAAGTGGCGATCCGGTTGTAACCCGTATTGATCCTGCATTGGATTTCCGCTGGACCCTGCTCCCTCCCCACCCCGAGGTGAATTTCGACTTTTTCTCAGTAAGGTGGACAGGCAAGCTTAAAGCTCCCAAAACCGGCAGTTATAAAATTGGTTTGGAGGGTAACGATGGTTACCGTTTATACCTTGACGGAAAACTGATTATTGATAACTGGAAAAAACAAACTTACAGAAGCACCCTTGCCGGTTTTTATTTTGAAGCTGGGCGCGAATATGACCTGATGGTTGAGTTTTTTGAATCGTCGGGTAGCGTTTGGTTAAAAATGGTTTGGGATGTTGGCGTAGACAAAAACTGGACGGAGAAAATCAGCGAGGCTGTGGGTTTGGCCAAACAGGCTGATTTAGCCATTGTTGTTGCAGGCCTTGAGGAGGGCGAAGGGCTTGACCGGGCCAGCCTGCGTTTGCCCGGCCACCAGGAAGCAATGATCAGACAGATTGCGGCCACCAAAACGCCGGTGGTAGTGCTTTTGGTTGGTGGCAGCGCCATAACCATGTCGGGGTGGATTGACCAAGTCGATGGCATCCTTCATGTGTGGTACCCCGGCGAGGAAGGCGGCCATGCAGTTGCTGCCCTGCTGTTTGGCGATCACAGCCCATCAGGGAGGCTGCCCATCACATTTCCCGTTTCCGAAGGTCAGTTACCACTGGTGTATAACCACAAACCAACCGGTCGCAATGACGATTACGGCAACCTTACCGGGAAACCTTTGTTCCCGTTCGGATTTGGATTGAGCTATACTACTTTTCAATACAGTAACCTGACTATAAATACCCCGGAATTTCCAATTGGCGCAAATTGTGAAATAAATTTCAAAATAAAAAATACCGGGAAATATGATGGCGAAGAAGTGGTTCAGCTTTACCTTCATGACCCTTTGGCAAGCCTGGCCCGGCCTGTAAAGGAGCTAAAAGGGTTTCAGAGGGTTTTCCTTAAGGCTGGTCAGGAAAAGGAAATCAGTTTTTCCATCACCCCTGAAATGCTGAAAATGCTCAATCATGAGCTGGATTGGGTAATTGAACCCGGCGAATTCAGGGTAATGATCGGGGCATCAGCAATGGACATAAGACTGAGGAATGTGATAAGGGTGTTTTGAGAAAACAGTTTCTACATCAGGTAAAAAATAATGAACAGCAAAACTGCTAAGCCCCCGAGGTAATACATCCAGTAATTTTTCTGACGCACAGGGTTTCGGCCAAATAGCCGCACAGTAACTTTGTACATAAAAGTTCTGTTTCGCGATATAATGCTATAAATATGGTCGGATAAAAACATGAATAGGCCTATTTGCCTGTATAATGGCATAACCCATCGATACCTGTTGCCATATTCAAAGGCCCTGAAAACTGCTCCCGGTCCTGTATAAATCTTGCCATCGACATCAATGAGGTGAATTGCCTGTTTAAAATATTTATACTCTATGTCGGGAAACTTTTTTGCAACCTCCTGATAAGGCCGGTATTCTACATTATTGCAGGTAAACATTTTCCAGCGCAATACCCAGTAATGGCAAAAGCCGCAGTTTCCATCCCAGGCAATAAGCGGTTTTTTATCAGGGGGAAAGCTGGTTTTATCGAGTCTGGTAAATATAATCTTGAATAACATGTTAAATTTATGTTTTAGGCTTAAATCACAGCAGGATAACGCATGATTTAAATTACTAATCGAGAGAATCAATTAAAGCAAAACCTTTACATAAATTTAAGCATTCTTTTTATATTTTTTGGGCTTGGAAAAGAAAACAGTCGTTATTTTTGAAAAAATCTTCTGGATTTTATAAATCAGGGTCATATAAATAAAAAATTTTTATATGAATTTGAAATATTCATTAGGAAACACTATTATCCGAAACATTAAAACAAGAGTAGAATTTTATGCATGAGATTCCTCACTATGTTAGGAATGACAGTCAGTTAGCTTTTTATTAAGGGGGGTAGGTGGCAG
Organism: uncultured Bacteroidales bacterium; assembly: GCA_964348755.1. Classification (GTDB taxonomy): domain Bacteria; phylum Bacteroidota; class Bacteroidia; order Bacteroidales; family UBA7960; genus UBA7960. Next base: position 6,634 of record CAYGDW010000090.1, read on the forward strand.
TAATTTGGCTCACTTGACGTTTTTCAGTTAAAAGAAAAAGATAAAAATTCTTAGATTTACATTTTAATACCAATTATTGTCCGATAAAGTAAAAGGGTAGAATTTTATGCATGAGATTCCTCACTACGTTCGGAATGACAGTCAG
>CAYGDW010000091.1:0-6653 GCA_964348755.1 uncultured Bacteroidales bacterium
TGCGCTACTTTTTGGCTTTCCCAATTCTTTCAAAGATCATTTTCCCGCATTTGGGGAGTGCAAAGGTAGAAAACTTTTTTATTACTCAACCAAATATTTTTTAAAAAAAATGCAAAAAATATTTTGCGGCTGATTTTAAGCAAGTTAATAAAACCGTGCATTCAAAATTCTTCAGATCGCTTCGGGTTTTGACCCGCTTCCACCAAATGGGGAAGCAAAGATACGAACTTTTTTCAGAAACCCGATTCCTTTTGCAAGTAAATTTTTGATTTGAATTGGAAATGGCCATAACCCAATGTAATACTTGGCTTCAAGTGGTTGAAGTACAAAAGGTAAGATTTATGTAAAGGGCAAAAATATTATTTCATTTTAAAACTTCCATGAAGTTCATCCCAGTTTACCAAAAAGGCATAAAACTGTTTTTGTCAGGCATTTAAAAGGTCAAAGAAAATTCAGGTAATTGGTTGCTTAATTTGATTTTTATAATAATTTTGAGCAGTCGCTGTAATTTAAGGCCATTCGGCGGGCATAACAGTATTATTTGTTTGGGGTTGGTCATTTATTTCTGGAAGCCTGATTTCGAATCATAATTTTAACCTTAACTCACCATATTCATCACCAAAAACCCAAAAGCCTATGGAAGTTTTAGAGATTGCGAGGTGGCAATTTGGCATTACTACAGTATATCACTTTTTTTTCAGCCCGCTAACAATGGGTTTATCAGTACTGACGGCCATTTTGCATACATTTTATTATCGTACCAATAATTCTGATTACAAGCGTTTAACCAAATATTTTGGGAAACTTTTCATAATAATTTTTGCTCTTGGGGTTGTAACCGGCATTGTGCTTGAGTTTCAGTTTGGTATGGCTTGGTCGCAGTATTCGCGCTTTGTGGGCGATATTTTTGGCATACCGCTTGCCATAGAGGCTATGCTTGCCTTTTTCCTGGAATCGACTTTTATTGCTGTTTGGTTGTTTGGTTGGGGCCGCCTGCCCCGCGGGGTTCATTTGCTTAGTATTTGGCTGGTTGCCTTCGGGTCGGTAATGTCGGCGCTTTGGATTTTGATTGCCAATGCCTGGATGCAGGTTCCAGTAGGATATGTATTGAATCAGGGGCGGGCAGAGCTTGCCGATTTTGTTGCGGTGATGCTCAATGAGCAAATGCTGGTTATGGCTCAGCATACCATAATTGCAGCCTTTGCCACCGCCGGATTTTTTATGTTTGGCATAAGTGCCTGGCAAATTTTGCGTGCCAACCAGGTAGAAGCCTTTGGCAAATCGGCACGGATTGCTTTGGTATTTGCGGCAGTGTCGAGTCTGTTGGTTGCCACCACTGGGCACAAGCATGCACAGCATACCGTTAAGTACCAGCCTATGAAAATGGCAGCTATGGAAGGGCTTTGGGAATCGGAGCAGCCGGCAAGTTTCAGCATGTTTGCTTTAATTGATCAGGAAAACCGCACTTCGAGCCGCGAAATAAAGTTGCCCTATATGCTTTCTGTGCTTGCCCACAACAACATTACCAGCGAGGTAAAAGGCTTAAATGAGCTGCAGGCAGAATTCGAGCAAAAGTACGGTCCCGGCGACTACCTGCCACCGGTTGCCATTGTTTACTGGAGTTTTAGGTTTATGGTGGGTTTGGGTATGTTGTTTATACTATTTTCGTTTTTTGGACTGATTCAATGGTGGAGAAACAAATTGGAGCAAAGCAAATTGTATTTGAAGTTTGCTTTGGTAGTAATGTTTTTGCCGCTTGTTTCAAACTCTTTAGGCTGGATAGTGGCCGAGATGGGCCGGCAACCGTGGGTTGCCTACGGCCTCCTTCTTACGCGCGACGGCGTTTCGCCAAATGTAAGCAGCAGCCAAATGTTGTTTACCACTGTAGTTTTTACCCTACTTTACGGGGTGCTGGCTGCCGTGGCGGTTTTTTTGGTGCACCGTTATGCAAAGCCGGGCCTTCGGGACGATGACGACAAGGTGCATGCTTACTGATTTTGTACAACCTTAACACGTTAAGTCATGGATTATCAGGTAATATGGTTTATTTTAATAGCAATTTTGTTTATTGGTTATTTTTTTCTGGAAGGGTTTGACTTTGGGGTTGGCATTTTAATGCCCTTTATAAGCAAGGATGATACCGACCGCAGAGTGGTTATAAACACCATTGGCCCGTTTTGGGATGCCAACGAGGTATGGCTTATTACGGCCGGCGGGGCTATGTTTGCTGCATTTCCGCATTGGTATGCCACGCTTTTCAGCGGGTTTTACATTCCATTGTTTTTAATGGTAATAGCTCTGATTTTACGGGCGGTGGGATTTGAATTCAGGAGTAAAATGCCGCAGCAATGGTGGAGAAAAACTGCCGATCAGTTTATTTTCTTTGGAAGCCTTGTTCCGGCTCTGTTATGGGGTGTGGCTTTTACAAATATTGTTCAGGGTCTTCCAATAGGCGCCGATATGTATTTTACCGGAAACCTCATTTCCATTTTAAACCCTTATGCATTGCTGGGGGGTGTGGTAGCGGTGCTCTTTTTTATGCTGCACGGGGCTCTCTTCCTGAGTTTGCGCACTACCGACCAGCTAAAGGAAAGAGCCATGAAAATTGCCAGGAACCTTTGGTGGCCGGTTGGGATTATTACAGCAGTATTTGCCATTCTCGGATACTGGCAAACTATGTTGTTCGAAGGTCTGGGCCTGATTCCGGGTACCCTTCCGGCATTGATTTTTATCAGTTTTATTGCGGCCATGGTATTTATGCGCCTGAAGATGCAGGGATACGCCTTTGCCTCAATTGCTCTGACCATTGTTCTGGGCACAGCAGTAATCTTTAATGGCTTGTTTCCGAAGGTTATGCCCTCATCGATCGATGCCGCCTATCATCTCACCATTTACAATGCATCGAGCAGCGATTTAACTCTGAAAATAATGAGCATTGTAGCTTTGATTTTTGTGCCGGTGGTACTGGCTTACCAGGGTTGGAGCTATTATGTATTCAGCAAGCGTATTTCGCGCGAGTCAATACCACCCAGTCAGTCCTGACCTTTTTCTTATACTGGCTGGTAAAGAATACGGTAACCGTGAATGACGAAAAAAGCGTAATGAGCATTCACCGCAGGCTTTTTGCCATGGCTGCGAATGAGCGCCTGTATTTGCCCCGGTTGGCTATTATAAGCCTGTTACTTTCGGCGGTTGTAATTTTTCAAATGCATTTGCTGGCCAGAGCCATTGATTCGGTTTTTATCGGATCAGTGCCCCTAAATCCGAAATTACTTTTTATGCTTGGGGCCATTGTAATTGCCCGGGCATTATTGCTTTGGTGGCGCGAGCGGGTGGCCCAAATTAACGCCATAAAAATTAAATCGGCTTTGCGCCTGAAACTTTTTGAAAAGCTGCTGGAGAAAGGGCCTGCATTTGCACGAAGCGAAAAAACCGGCGAGTTGGTTGCTGTAGCCACTGAAGGCATTGAAAAACTTGATGATTATTACACACGTTATATTCCTTCAATAGTACATTTATTTATATTGCCGCCGGCTATTATTGGGTTTGCATTTTTTATTGACTGGCAGAGCGGGCTTCTCATGTTGATTACTGGGCCATTGATAGTTTTTTTTATGTGGCTTATTGGCACATACGCCAAAAGCATAACTCAAAAGCAGTGGGGCGAAATCAGCGCTATGTCGGCTCATTTTCTTGATGCTTTGCAGGGATTGAAAACCCTGAAGGTGTTTGGGGCCCAGGACAGGGAAGCCGGGCTTGTAAGCCTAACCAGCAATAATTTTCGGCTTATTACCATGCAGGTACTCAAAGTGGCATTCCTTTCGGGGCTGGTGCTTGAACTGGCCGCGAGCATTAGCATTGCCCTTGTGGCCTTGCAGGTTGGCATAAGGCTAATAGAAGGCATGATGGTGTTTAAATTGGGCTTGTTTGTACTTTTGCTGGCGCCGGAGTTTTATATTCCGTTCCGAATGTTGGGTATGCACCACCATGCAGGCATGGAAGGGGCGGCAGCGGCAGAAAAAATTTTTGGCATAACACATTCGGAAAGCATTCATAAAGAAGGGGAAGAAGCTCCTTTGCATGGAATTAAACAACCTGAGGTTGTTTTTAGCAATGTGGCTTATATTTACCCGGGGGCTGAGCAATCTGCCATTAACCATATAAACGTAACTCTTGAGCCTGGTAGCATTAACGCCCTGGTTGGGCCAACAGGTTCGGGCAAAACCACTTTTGCCCACCTCTTACTGGGCTTTCTGAGGCCAACCAGCGGACAAATACTGATTAATGGGATGAACCTTTTTGAATACAAAAAGAGCCATTGGCAGCAAATGATAGCCTTTGTGCCCCAGCATCCGCATTTTTTTAATACAACCATACTTGATAACTTGTTAATGGCCAATTCGGCTGCAACCCAGGAAGATGTTGAAGCAGCCGTCGCGAAATCGGGGCTTTTGCCACTGATTTCAACCATGCCCCTGGGTTTTAACACCCAGCTTACTGACAATGCTTCAAGGCTAAGCAGTGGCGAAAAACAGAGACTGGCACTGGCAAGGGCTTTTCTTAAAGATGCACCCCTGCTTATACTGGATGAGCCAACCTCGGGTCTTGACCCCGAAAGTGAGCAAGCTATAGCCGGAGCCATAGTGCAACTTGCCAAAAACCGTACTACCGTTATTATTGCCCACAGGCTTAATACAGTAAAACGGGCCAATAAAATAATTGTATTTGACAAAGGAATAATAACCCAGACAGGAAGCCATGAGTTACTTTTTAAACAGTCTGGAATTTATGCAGGTTTTTTCGAAACCTTGCTGAAAAATAATTCAGTAAGTAATTAGTGTATGCATAACGGGTTTACTTATTTGGTTAAAAAGAACTGGCAAAGGATTGCATTATCGCTATTTTTGGCCTGTGGTACCGTAATGGCCGGTATAGGGCTTATGAGTACATCGGGCTACCTTATTTCGCTTGCAGCCCTGCGACCCATGATAGTTGACCTTTTTATGGTAACTGCTGCAATAAGGTTTTTTGGGATTTCGAGGGCGGTGGTAAGGTATTTTGAAAAGGTGATTTCGCACGACATTACTTTTAGAATAATGAGTAATTTGCGCCGAATGCTGTTTGATAAACTAAATGAGCGGCCAATGGTCTGGCTTATGGGCAAAAGGCCCGGCGACCTGCTGGCCAGGCTAATAAGCGATACCGACACACTGCAAAATGCATATCTGCGCCTGGCCTTGCCGGTTCTGGTTGCTTTAATCATTTCGACCATAACGGTTACTGCATTATGGATTTTGAGCCCTGGAGCAGCCCTTGCTACATTTGCAACATTGGCAGTGAGTGGTGCAGGCATGCCAATAATTGCCATAAAAATGGCCAGAGGGAGGGGCGTTTCGGATAATGCTATAAAAACAAATCTCAAGGTTTTGTTAATTGACAAAATTCAGGGAATGCAGGAACTGGCCTGGATGGCCCGGGAGCAAAATACCAGGGAGCAAATCGGACAACTACAACAAAATATTGACTCAATACAGAAAAAAAATGCAGGCAGTTCGGGTATTTTGGAGGGGCTGAACTGCATGATTTCAAACACCGGAATGGTTTTGGCATTGGTTATTATTAGCCCAATGGTATTGACGGGCCAGGTTAATGGGGCTGTGCTGGCCCTGGTTACCTTGGGAGTGCTTAGCAGCTTTGAAGCCGTAATACCACTGGGGCAGGCATTTCTGAACCTCGGAAACGCGAAAGAGGCATTCAGGCGGGTTTCGGAAATTACAGCGGCCGAGAAATGGCAGGTGGATGAGCAAAACATTAAAATCCCGGCAGGACATTGCAACATAAAGTTTAATAAAGTAAGATTTTCATACCACCCTGAGAACAGAACCCTGAACAACATAAGTTTTGAAATTCCACGCGGATCAAAAACCGCCATAGTAGGTCCGTCGGGAAGTGGAAAAAGTACCCTTGTAAACCTTTTGCTAGGGTTTTGGGAAAACAACCATGGCACCATAAGTTTTGGCAATACCAGTATAGGCAAATTAAATAAAGAAGCGCTTCGATCAAATTTTTGCCTGGTACAACAGGATGCTTTCATTTTCAATCGCTCGTTGCGCGAAAACCTGCTTATTGCCAAACCCGATGCAACGCTACAGGAGTTGAATGAGGTAATGCATGCCGTGGCATTAAGCGCATTTACCAACAACCTCGATATGGCTCCTGGCAGTCTTGGAATGAAATTATCGGGCGGGGAACGTCAACTGCTTGCCATGGCACGGGCCCTCTTGAAAAATGCACCGATATGGATTATGGACGAACCCACTGCGAACCTCGATGTGAACACCGAACGCCTTATTTTAAACACAATGTGGAAGAATTGCCCGGGCAAAACCCTTATATTAATTACCCACCGGCTTATAGATATGGAATACATGGACCAGATTATAGTAATGAACCGGGGAATGATTGTAGAAAAGGGCACCCACCATCAATTGCTAGCCAAAGCAGGATTATATGCAAAGATGTACCAGGTGCAACTTCAAATTTTTGGCATTCATAAATAAAAAGCGCCCTGAATCTAAGGTTTTTTTCTGCAAATATTTGTTTATAAAAAGGAAGTTTATAAAAAGGAAGCCGACGCTGCAGCAAAAGAGGCC
>CAYGDW010000092.1:0-6322 GCA_964348755.1 uncultured Bacteroidales bacterium
AGTTCGGGAAAATATTCGGAGCGACTATTGCCACCAAAAGCCAAAGTGCGGTTGTTTACCACTGTTTCCCAAAAAAACTGCGAAGCATCGACAAAAGACTTATCGTTGGTAAGCTCGGCTACACGCTGATAACCAACAGCTTTTGGCACTTGCGTATTGGCGTGCATATTGTCTAAATTATCCACGCGCTTGGCCATGCTATCAAACAAATGTTTGTGCGAAAAGCGTTTTGCAGCTACTAAATATTCGGGTTTAGGTTCAATTTGATAAGCGTCGGCATACACCTCATTCATGCCACCAAACTCATTGCCCAACATGCTTTCCATTTGGCGGTCGTCGAGATGACTTATCAACTCAACACCCCAATCGCAAAGTTCGAGAAACATTTTTCTCGCTTGCTCGTTGTTGGCATACAACCAAGCATCGCGTAGGCCTGCATATGTTTTGTGCAAATTGTACCAAGGCACCCAAAAACGCCAAATGGCAGCCACATTGCCCTTACGCAATTCTGTCCATAAATTAATATTGCGTCCATCGAGTGTGCCATTAACAGGTACACCACCAATATAACCTTTGCCATTTATGCTGGCATCCTGACATCTTTTGAGTTCGGCAATCATATACTCCATGCGTTGCTTGCATGTTTGATTGCCAGTGGCGGCATAGTGCAATGCCATTGCAGTTAAATAATGCCCACCAATGTGTCCATCCAATCCATCGCTTTCCCAATTGCCATAGGGCGGCTTTTTGGGTGTAAGACCCGCTTCGCGCAAAAAGGGCGCTAAAAGCTTATCAACATCGTATTGCAGAAGCACTTCGATATTTAAATCGCAAGCATGTTTGAAGGGTGCCGCATTAATTTTTACATCCTGCAAAGGAAAAGCATTGTTGTATAGCTTTGACTGCCCAACTAGGCCTGAGGCACATAAAGAAAATAAAATAGCAAATGAAAAAAATTTTGTTTTAAACATAATATCCGATTTGTAATAAATTTATGTTTGCAAATTTATACGAATCGGACATCATCCATATTTGTTTTCAGATATTCAGTTTGTAAAAACAGACATTTTCTCCTTTTTCAAACCACAAAATCACAAAAACAATGTTTAAAAACAAGCGCTATACATCGGTGGGTATTTTTTGAAAGTATTTTTTGAAAACTGTGCTAAAATAACCTACGCTCGAGAAACCGCACATCTCGCTTACTTCGGTTACCGAATATTGCCTACTTTGCAGCAGCTCCATCGACTTATTGAGGCGTATCACTTTAATGAACTCGTTGGGCGACTGCCCTGTGAGACTTTTAACTTTCTTGTACAACAACGATGAGCTTGCACACATTGCATTAGCAAAGTCCTCCTTACCAAACTCAGAATTATCGATATTTTTGCGAACAACTTCGATTGCTTTCTTGAGAAACTGATCGTTTTGCTCGTTCATCAACAAAGGCTTTTCTGTTTCGGGTTCATTAAACATTCGCAATACTCTATTGCGCACCACTTCTCTATTGCGCACCAAAGTTTGTAGGCGTTTTTTCAATAAGGTCATATCAAAAGGCTTCGTCACATAATCGTCGGCACCCAAACCTAGCCCCTCAAGTTCTTGGGCTTTTTCCGACAAGGCAGTGAGTAAAATAATAGGGATGTGTGAAGTCTCGAATGTCGATTTTATATGCCTGCATAACTCAAAGCCATCCATTTGCGGCATCATTACATCCGAAATAATAATATCAGGAGCATTTTTCTGAATTTTCAACCATGCCTCCAAACCATTGTTGGCAATACTAATATTAAAATCATCTTCGAGCGACACTTTCAAAAAGTTTTGCAGTTCAACATTATCTTCAACAACTAACAACGAAGCCTTCCGACCAACTGTCTCGATGCCAGACTCCTCGGGCAATTCGGGCAAAGTAGCATTGTCAATATAAAATAGTTCATCCTTCTCAATGCTGTCCGATTTTGCCAATGTATCTTCCACCAAAACATGCGGTATGCTAATCACAAATGTCGACCCACTACCCTCTTCGCTATTAAGTTTTATATCGCCATTGTGCATACTCACATAGTTTTTAACCAACAACAAACCAATGCCCGAACCCACAACGCGCGAATTAACACTGTTTTCGCCACGATAAAATTCGCGAAATAGTTTCTTTTGGTCGTCGTGCGAAATACCAATGCCATAATCGCAAACTGTGAGCACCCACTTTTCGTTGCTACACACCAACGATATATCGATGGCGGCATTTTGTAACGAAAATTTTATTGCATTCGACAATAAATTATCAATTACCTTCTCAATTTTCAGCTCATCAACAGCTGTTTTATAAGTCTCGCAACTTGCATAAATATTTACACTAATATTCTTATTTTTAGCCAAAAGCTCGAACATAGCAATGCGTTTTTTAAGCAGACTTACCAAATCGACATTCACCAAAAACACCTGTCCTTTGCCAATATCAACTTTTTGCAAATCGAGCAACTGCGTAACTACAAACGACATACGATTAATTTGTTCGGCTGCCACATTGATAAAATACTTCCCTTTTTCGGACAGCTTCGACTCATTGCTGATATTCTCGACTGGCGCTTTTATCAATGTTAGCGAGGTGCGAATATCATGCGCCATATTGGTGAAAAATTGTATTTTTTCCTCGGTATGCTTTTGGCGAATTTTATTTGTATAAACGCGTATATAATAATAAATAGCAAAACCAATAAGCACGAGAACAAAAATGCGAAACCACCACGTTTCCCAAAATGCAGGAATAATGCGGAAAACAATTTTCTTTTCGTCGATAATATTAGTGAGCGAACTGTCGTACAAACGCACAAGTAATTCATACCTTCCGTGCATAAGATTCGAATAATTAATTTTTCCCGAAGCCGTTGGTGTGGACCAACCGGCATCGAAGCCTGCCAATTTCCACGAAAAGCGTAACTCTTCGCCACTTTCGGCTATCGCAATCAAATCGAGCGAGAAAGTATTTTGATAATATCTAAATTTCAATTTTTCAATGTCATCAATACGACCATCATAACGTATATTATTTACATTACGTATCGATTGCCCCGAAACATAAATATCCTGAGTGAAGATACGGGCATTTACATCGTGTTCGATGGTACGTTTGGGATCGAAAAAAACGATGCCATTATTTGTACCCCACATCAACAAATTTTTATCTGTATTTATGACCGCACGAGTATTAAAAGCAAATTTCGAGAGCGCAAACTCCGAATTATAATTCTTTACAATACGATTTACAGGGTCGAACTTTGTCATACCCATCTCGGTGCCCAACCACAAATCGCCATTACTCTCAATTATCGAATTCACAAAATTCGACTTCAAGCCATTTTCGAGGGTATAAGTCACCATTGCTTTATCGCGTGGATTGTAGCACATCATACCTGCACCTCGCGTAGCCAACCAATAATAACCATCGTGCACAATAATATCATTAAAAATATATTGTGTAATAAGTACATCGAAAACGCCAGTAATTTTATTGAGTAAAACCAACCCATAGGAAGACACAATAAGCAGCTCGTTTTTAGAAACTTCGACAATCTTATTCACATCAAAGGTGGCATCGTAAAGACGAAATTTATCGTCGGAAGGCGAATAACAGAACAAACCTCCATGATTTCCTCCTAACCAAACATTCTTTTCACTATCCAAAAATATATCGAACACAAAACGACTCGAAAAACCCGATTCGTTGACAATTTTATCATAATGTTTAATTAACTTTCCACTATTGCCATCCAAAATATAAATGCCCGACGAGTAGGTGCCGCCCCAAATATTGCCTTTGCCATCTTCGGCAATCGTTAAAAAAACTTTGGCTTGTAGGTCGGTATTTTCTAAATATCGCTCCCATTTGTTGGTGCGCATATTCCAACGACTTATGCCATTGTTGGTGGCAAACCAAAAATCGCCATTGCGCGATTGGATAATCCTATTTACGGTTTTGTTACCCAGCGAATTTTTATTGTTTACAATATTAGTTACATGATTAATAATGGTTGGTTTTTGATCAAAAATCGACAAGCCACCACCATAGGTCGACACCCAGACCCTATTGTATCTGTCGCGAAAAACATCATAAACCCCATCGCCATTGAGCGAATAAGGATCGTCGTGATCTTCTTTGTATTTCCCCAAAAGCCTAGTGAAATTGTTGTCGAATTCGAGCAAACCCTGCCCATCGACACCAACAATAATGGTCGAATCGGTATTTTGCTCGATAGCCAATATTGGTTGCAAAGGAATATAAGGAGACTTAATTGGAATGATTTTGCGGGTTTTTAAATCGAAAGCAAACAACCCATCCGACAATGTGCCAAGAAATATGCGCGCGCCCGATTTATCATAATACATTTTCGAAATCACTGAATACGAGTAATTAGCAAAATCCCATTCGGCTATCGTTTTTTGTTTGGCCCTATCATAATGCACCAAAACACTATTTTTAACATAATACACCGAGTTTCCAATAAACACTAAACGGCGAACACGCTCTTCATCGGGATTAACTAAACGAAAGTCGTCGCCTTTTAACACATACAATCCACTTGAAGTTGCTAACCAGTATTCATCTTTATCGAATATTTGCACCAAACCAATTGCAAGATAAGTATGATTTAATTTTTCGCGCATATCGAGAATTTGCTCAAAAGTATCGGTCAATTTTGAGTATCGGAAAACCAAACCATTGGAGGTATAAGCTATCAACACTCCTTTGTTGTAGCTTATATCGGTATATAACACATCCGTTTTACTGAAATTTAATGTATAAATTCTAAAATCGTTGGACATTATTCGCACAATCCCCGACTTAGTAGAAGCCCATATAAACCCGTCCTCGTCTTCGCATATGCCACGTGCCTCGCGCAACGACATGCCTGAAATTGAATTGAGGTTATAAAATTTCCTATCATTGCTATAGCCTTCGAAAATAAGCATCGAAAGAAAAAAAACGAATAATGTCTTAACTGACTTCATGCGATCATTGTTTTTTGGAACTACTTATCGTACGCAAAGCTTCTCATTAGTATTTGGATAAATAGAAGCACGTTTTAAAGTATAAATTTAAGATTATGATTATCCGCATGATGACCTGTTATAAATTCTGGACTTAAAGTCGGTGTTGTAACTTACGGCAGCAATAGTAAGCCTATCGAAGATTGCTTCACCGAAATATCGCCTGTTGAATTTATAACAGAACTCATTCAGATAGTATTGTAAATATTCTTTAGTAAGCTGATGATGCATATCGAGCAACAACCGTTTGACATTACCAATGGCAATATGCACCCAGGGTAGTATCTTAGGCAGGTCTTCAGGTTTTATAACCTGTGCCAGGTGTGATTTAACATGCTCAGCCAATTTGGTATAAGGGGTAGCATCATCAGTTGTCAGTGCAGCCGATGGATCTACATGTTCTTTGACAGTATTTGAAATGGTATCAGCCTTTAAATCGTCGATAACCACCATTTTCAGGTGATTGACACGTTTGGGCTTCTTACCGGGCTTAGGATTCTCAACAAAAGTGCTTTCAGTCATAACCACTACCTTGGACTGCTTCTGGCTTCCAATACCCCGCTTAAGAGGTTTATCCTTTTGGTCTTCGGGGATTAAAGTGGTGATAAAAGCATTATCGAGTTCTACCTCACCGGTTAATTGGTACAGATTGTCGCGTTTCCCCATCACATCGCGCAATTTGCAAACCATCTCCCATATGGGCTGATATCGTTTATGTCGCAATTGTCGTTGCAGTTCAGCTGCTGAAAACGACTTTTTAGTGCTGGTGAGCAGATGCATGGCTATATACCAGTACATAAAGGGCAGTTTACTGTATTCCATCACCGTTCCTGCACGTAAGGACTGGCGATAATGGCAATGCTTGCATTCGTAACGAAGCACATTCTGTAGCCAGTAATGATGTATGCAGCCACATTTGGGGCAAACTACCCCGTGAGCGTCCCGTTGAGCCTTAAAATGCGCAATACAGGATTCTTCATCAGGGAATAGTGAGCTGAATTTAATGATATTCATAAGATGATTTGTATTGGTTTAACGATGTAAATATAATGAATATCAATGGATTATACAAATTATTATTGAACTTTTTACTAACAAAATTCGCTTGATTTACTGTATTTTTACGATAGGTCATCATGCGGATTATCATTTAAAGATTGATGAGAATAATTCGATGTTTTTGGATTTTGAAAAGTATTTTGTTAGAAAACATATATATTGAGTCCACTCCGAAAAGTCTGAGCAGACGATTTGTTAAATTATTTTTTTG
>CAYGDW010000093.1:0-6216 GCA_964348755.1 uncultured Bacteroidales bacterium
TTTGAAAATGATTTTTGATTTATTTAAATGACTGACTAAACTATCTTCTTTTTCGAATTAATACCTTTCGATTCACAAACGAACCATCTGAATAATATTTTCTTTCGATGAATACACCAAATTGGTTTTCAATATTATCAATCTTTTGTCCCGTAATTGTGAAATATTCTTTTGATAAGAAGTTTTTACTATCAATAGATATATTTTCAACCTTTGTTGTGAGCCCAAAGAAAGAAATATCGTCAACATAAAAATCGTTGTTCGATGCAGCCAATCCCCATACAAATTGTGTTGCTCCTTTGCTAAATACATTTACGCCATTGTCGCTTGTTGCGGTGCCCAATGTCCAATTAATATTGTCGGTTGAGTACTCCAAACGTAGCGTCACATTGTTGTCGCCCGATACCGAAGCCCTGTACCACATTGGTTTTTTAGCATCGGGTTTAAGTCCGCCAGCTGTCGAAATGGTGAGCATGGTCAAAGCATTGAATGTTTGGTCCGAACGATAAATACGGAATTCGGTATTGTTGCTGGTATTGAATACAATAAATAAATATCCATGCATTAATCCTTGTACATAACCTGTGCTCGAACTGCCTACTTTCGATTTATCGCCACGTAAAAGTACACCTACTTTTGGTCCTGCTGTTTCGATGCATTGTTTCCAAGTCACTGTATAGTCTGTTGCGTCGGTAGGGAATAAATTCAAGTCCAATACGCCTGTGCCATTGCGTTGTCCGCCGCTGTAAAGGCGCAACATATTGCTTGTGTTGTTCGTAATGTCGGTGTATGCCACAACGCCTGCAGTTGCTGTGTTGTCTTTGCCAACTGTTATATTGAGCGCGGGCGGATTGGTTGCGCGCGGACGAGCAATATCGGTTTCGAAATTGTACACTGTTTGCAATGGCTCGGGTGTTACCGTACCCGCAAGTGCAAGGGTGTGCAACTGCACATTGTTCGATGTTACATTTACACTACCACTGTAGTTGTTAATTTCCAAACCGGCTTTTAAACGTACATATATGGTTTGTTTGGCCACAGTGCCTTGTGTACTCACAATGTTGAGTGTTGAGCCAAATGTGCCGTTGCTTGCAGTAGCTATTTCGAAGTCGCCGCTTACATTCACTTTTATTTCACTCATGGGCGAATAGCCGCTTATATTAAACGAGTCGACTGCCGAAGGGCCATTGTTTACTGCATAATTTAAGCCTTTGATATCGAATTTCGATACATCAATCTTTTTAATAATATAACTGATATTATCGATGGTCCAGTTGCTATTGTCGACGCCCATGCCCCACACAAGGTCGGTGCCGCCAGTAACAAATGTATTGTCGGTGAATGTTGTTTCGGTTGCGCCCACCCAATTGATGCTGTCGCTTGAGCATTCGAAACTTAGCACATTGTTGATAGCACTTGCTCTGAACCAATAGGCTTTGTTGGGCACTATTTGAATGCCGCTTGCAAATGCCGCTTTTTTATCCAAATTTTCACCGCCATTGGCTACATAGCTTTCGAGTTCGATATTGTTATTGGCATTTACTACAAATACATAGCCTTTGCGCATTCCCTCGGCATAGCCTGTATTTGTTCTGTCGCCATTTGTGCGCAGCATAATGCCATTTTTCGATGCTGCATTGTCGAAGTATTGTTTCCAAACCACAGCATAATTTTGTGCCTGCTGGTTGAACATGTCGAGCGCAGCAATGCCTGTTTTGTTTTTGTTGCCTGCGCTGTAAGTTTTGAAAACTTTGTTCTTTTTGTTGTCGATGTTTTTCTCAACCACGCCAGCACTACCGCTTAGCACTGTGATGAGCTCGGCAGCAGGTGTTGCGGCTGTTGTGCTTGCATTGTCGTATTCGAAATGGTAAATGTCTCTTGTTTCAGCCTCCTCAACTACGATATTGTCGAAAAACATATTGTTTTGTGTGGCAGCTCTTGCACGTAATTCGAAAATGTTTTTGCCTTTTTGCAATTGAACAATTTGCGTATTGTATCCCCAATGTTGCGTGGTGCTTGTTGTTGTGAAAAGTGGTGTTGCAACTTTTTCCGCATTAATAAACATATCCAACTGCATGTTATTGGTAAAAACAGCATATTTAGTGATAATTTTGTACCTGCCTGTGCGTTCTACGCTAATGGTATCGCGCATTGCTGCTGCCGAGTTTGTTCCTAACGAAAGATAGCCCATGGCTGTATAGTTGGGTATAGCCATTTCGCTCACGCTTCTTATCGATTTGTAATCGAAATTCTCGGCTTCGTATTGGCGAGGGCCAGTGTAAATAGGGGCAGGAGTGGGGGCGATTTTTGCTTTTCGCACTGGTACTACTTTTCGGTTGCTTGCATTGCCTGCACAATTTATGCTAATATCCATGGGTCCATTATGGTCGATGGTGAGGGTGAAAACATTGTTCTCCCATTTGCTGCTCACTGTTCCCGAATTGTGTGTCGACCGATTGCTAAATGTAAATGTAGGTTGCGTTGTGCAGCCATGTATAGCAATGGTATTACGACGTATGCCATAAGTAAGTGGAGCGCGCTGATGACTGTCCTGCGTATCGTAATTGGTTAAGTATATTTGCAAATTATTGCTGTGCTCGTTCACCACTGCCATGGCAAAGCGCGACAGCGATATTTCCATGCGGTCGCTGCTGTTGTATTGAAATGGAATTGAGCCTGTGCTCGTTTTGTCTTCGTCCATGTACGGGTTGTAAATGAGCCAATTATTGTCCACTCTGCCAGCATAAACATCACCTGTGTACTCTTCGGGGAAAAGCTGATTGAGTTCGTTTTGCTTTTGCTGAATAGTTGGCCAACGCTGCGCATATTTCGATTTAAGAATGACGGTTTCGAAAGCGCCAGTTTCATCCTCGGCCTCACGATATGTCATTGGTATGGCGGGGTATCTGCCTGTTTTTTTATACCATGTTTTGTTGTTTTCCAATTCGCCATCCATGGCATAAAGGCCAGTGTAGAGCGAAGGCTCGCTATTGTATGTTTCTTTGTTGTTCGAGCTATTTACATCGTTCACAAAAATGTATTTAGTGCGTTGTATTACTTCTTCTTTAGTCAAAATCGGCACCGATCCATCGAGTACTTTCCTAAAATTATCGACACTAATATTATTAAACTGCGGAAAAGTACCAAATCTTTTCATGGTATAGCCATTGGTGGTAGCCACTGTTCCGTTCGAGCGCAAAGTTTGTAGCCACGTAAGCTCAGGTCCATCGGTTACGGTGGCGCCTGTCATCATAAAATGTTCGATAACACTTACTGCACCTGTCGACTCAGGAAAGTTCGACGTGCGCGACTCCCAACCGCACTCATCGAAACGCACGCCATAATGCCCAGCATAGCCAGCAAGGAAAGTACCTAAATTCGAGCTTTCGTTGTCGTAAAAACCATTTGTAAAAGTGTATTTATCGAAAACGATATGGTTGTTTTTGTATTTTTTGCAAGCCGCTGCATATTCGGGGTGTAGTTTTAATTTGCCCAATGCATTGGTCTGATTGCCTACAGGCATAAAATTACTTACCATCAAAAAACCACCATATTTGTCGGCCAATTTTAGTAAGCCAATAAATAAATCGAGACGTTTGTAAAAGTCTTGCATGGTTTCGAAGCCCCAGTTTTGTTCGGCAAAGTTCCAACCCAGGAAGTTAGGGTATTTATAAAAATATTCGTAATCGTCGAGTTCGGTGTACGAAAAGTTGCAATAAAAACCACTTGCTGGTTGTATAGTAGCCCACACACGGTTTTCGGCACATGTTCTGAGCCACGATTCGGCTATTGTAAATGGATATTTATCGCGCACAAAGCTCGATACCGAAAGCGAAATATTGAAAACCACATATGGCTTTATGTCCTCGGGAATGAGGTCGATGGCCTTTTGCGGGTCGGGCCAAATCCAAGTGTCGATATGTATCACCCACATAGGGCTCTCGGGCGACAATGGACGGCGCAAAGGCGTGTTTAATGGTGCGCTTGCAAATGTATTTGCAGCAAAACCAACAAAAAGAATGAAAACTATCATGCTTCGGATGAAAGCAAAGTTGGTGATTTTTTTCATGATAATGAAATTTTTTATTTTGTATAGATATTTATTTCTAAATTGATAAATGCATTTTATTGGACAGTGATTTTTATTTTTTGCAAATCTTTATCGTCCGAGCTATTGCCATAAAGCAGTTCGTAGTCGCCCGCTGTTACAGTCATTTTGCGTTGACTCCAATCGAAAAATTCAAACGAATTGTAGTTGAGCACCACTTTCGCAATGTTTCGTTTTCCGCCTTTCACTTCTACGCGTTGGTATTGTCTGAGTGTTTTGCTTGGCCCATCGATATCGCCCACTTTTCGGATATAAACTTGTATTATTTCGGTGCCATCTCTTTTGCTTTTGTTGGTAATGGGAATTGATAGTTCAATAGCATCATTGGCAGTAATGTTTGTTTTATTGATGCTCGCTTTCTCAATTTCAAAATCCGAATAGTTGAGTCCAAAACCGAATGGAAAAAGGAAATCGGCTCCGTATCTGTATGTTTTTCCTTCAAACGAATAGTCTTCGATATCTCCTAATTCTTCGGATGTTTTATAAAAACTAACAGGTAATTTCCCTGATGGATTATAATCGCCAAAAAGCACGTCGGCAATGGCTTGTCCACCTGCTTGTCCTGCATACCAAGCTTGCAAAATGGCTTCGGTATTTTCAATTTCGGGCATCAAAGCTATGGCCGAGCCCGAGCAATTTACGAAAATTACTTTTTTGTTGGCTGCTTTCAGTGCTTGTATGCACATGCGTTGCACATTGGGTAATTCAATGTCGGTGCGGTCGCCACCTTTAAAGCCAGGGTACAATACAGGCATCTCTTCGCCTTCGAGTTTTCCCGACAAGCCACCTGCAAATACCACCACATCAATGCCTTTAAGCTTCTGTATCAATGCACTAAAATCAATGTCTTTTTCTTTTCCAAAGTCGAATTCGATATTGGCTTGCCAGTCGTTGGATTGTGCATATCTTATTTCGATTTTGTAGCTTTTTCCGGCTTCAAATTTATAAGGAATGCGCGATGGCAATGTGCGCCAATTGTGATATTCGAGCAAAATGCTATCGTTCACTTTTAGTTGATAATAGCCTGTGGCACCCCCTTTAAATACCAATTCTTCGGTAGTTGTTGGTTTAAATTCGGTTTCGAAAAGCGCCGAAAAGCCTTCGAGTTTTACACCCGATGCAAACTCGTGTTGCCCAGCTGCTGTTTTTTTGAATGCGCTTGTTATTTGTTGTGTTGCAATCACTGGTCCTGTGCGGTCGGGCGTGTTCCAATAGCTTGCCTTAATGCCTTTTTTGCCTTCGAAACTTACTTGGTCGATAAAACTTGTAGTAACTTTATCTTCAACCAAATCGCAAGCTTTGTAGTAAACCACATTTCGTGCGCCAACTTTTTGTTTTATGCCTTCTAAAATTGTTGTAGTTTGCACAGGTGTGCCGTTGTAATTGCCCCAAAGCATCACTTCGTCGTCGGCATTGGGTCCAATAACAGCAATTTTTTTTATCGATTTTGATAATGGCAAAATGTTGCGCTTGTTGGTGAGCAGCACCATGCTTTGTTGTGCCATTTCGTAGGCCAATTGTTGATGTTTTTTGCTGTTTAGTATCGTTTCGGGCATTTGTGCCCATTTTACATTGGCATCGTCATCAAAGTCGCCCAATTCAAATCGTCCTAATAGCACACGCATCAAACTTTTATCAATTTCTGTTTCTTTTATCAAATCTTGTTCAACTGCTTTGTTCAATGTTTTGTAATGATAATTGTCCCAAATACATTCGAGGTCGGTGCCTGCCAAAACGGCTTTTGCCGATGCATGGTGGCGTGTCGACGAAACATTGTGCGTGGTGAAAAAATCGGTGATAGCGCCACAGTCGGCTACTACAAGGTGTTTGTAGCCCCACTCTTCGCGCAAAATGCGTTGCAACAGTCGTGTGCTGCCACAGCAGGGCTCATCGTCCAATCGTTGATAGGCGCACATCACTTGTCGCACATTACCGTCCTGCACAAGGGTTTTAAAGGCAGGCAAATATGTTTCGTAAAGCAATCGCGGATTTACATTGTTCAAATTCAATTCGTGACGGCTCCATTCGGGCCCCGAGTGCACAGCATAATGTTTGGCACAGGCCAATAGTTTGCGGTATTTTTCCGTTTCGGGGCCTTGCAAGCCTTT
>CAYGDW010000094.1:0-6119 GCA_964348755.1 uncultured Bacteroidales bacterium
GTCATTTCGAGCGGAGCGAGAAATCAGGTAATTTTTGTCGGCCAGTAGTGACTTGAAAACCCTAATTCATTTGCGCAGGTTCATTTTGTTGAAAATTTAAAACCTTATTACCTTAGTAACCACACAAAACTGAATAAACTCTGAACCTTATTACCTTATTTGGGTAAAATTTTGAATGAAATGCGAATTGAGTAATCAGGCAAAATGAGACAATATCTTTAATTATTACGCTTTATTTTCCCATAGAAAAGAATGTTGCTTTGCTAATTAATCAATGAAGTTGAAAGTTTTATTCAGTATGTTGCATTAAGTTACAAAATAGATTACTTTAGCCCAAAATTTTGGTTACAGGCAAATAATCCTACACCCTGAGCGCTCCTTGAACCAATACTCTATAAACACCAAAACGCTTTAATATGTTACATGAACCTGCCGTTGAGCTAGGCATTGACTATGCATCCAAACGAAAATCCAGGCTGGGGCTTATCTTGTTTCTGGTATATGGAATTATTTATGCCGGATTTGTTATTTTGGGTCTTTTTTTCACTGACTCGCTCGGCCTGATTGTTTTTTCGGGTCTTAACCTTGCTGTGGTTTATGGCTTTGGCCTTATTTTGCTGGCCATTGTAATGGGATTTGTTTACAGCCTTGTATGCACCCACATGGAGGAACAAATGAATGGGAGGCGTGAAGTATGATTTATGATGTTTCGATTTGGGCAATTCTGATCTTTTTGGTATTCGTTGCGCTTGTTGTGGGCCTTTCCTTTTATTTTGGATCGCGCACCAAATCGGCAACCAGCTATTATGCTGCCGGAGGCAATATTCATTGGGGTGTAAATGGGATAGCCTTTGCCGGCGATTACCTTTCGGCTGCTTCATTTCTAGGTATCTGCGGCATGATTGCCTATGCCGGTTACGATGGTTTTATTTATTCGATAGGCTATTTGGCAGGGTGGGTAGTTGCCCTTTTTGTGGTAGCTGAGCCGCTAAAACGACTGGGAAAATACACTTTTACCGATGCACTCGACTCGAAGTTCAACTCGAGGGGAATAAAGCTGGCAGCTTCAATCAGCACACTTATAGTATCAATATTTTACCTCATACCTCAAATGGTGGGTGCCGGCGACCTGGTGGTTCCGTTGCTTGGCTTGCCCCACTGGGCAGGAGTGGTATTGGTTGGGGCAATTGTTACCTATATTGTGGCTACTGCCGGCATGACTTCAACTACCTATGTGCAGTTTATTAAAGGAGGATTGCTCATCTTTTTTTCTGTGATTATCACAGCTTTTATACTTAAAAACGGGATTAACAAACCCCCATACGAAGGCTACCACGAGTTTGTAAGTATCGAAGCTTCCACTGAGGGCAATGAAGTTACCAGCATAAACCATGACCAGTACAAACTTGCAGGGCAACAAATGGTGGGCGAATATACTTTTGTGAAACTGGAAAAAGAGGGACGGATAAACTGGTTTAAGCTCGGGCAGCGGCCCGATTCCACTTTTTTTCTTGCCGAAGCACCAAGCATTACCATAACCGCCACCGGCGAAAAACTTTACAACGGCTCTCCACGCGCAGAAAACAGGTTTTATCAGGTTGGTCATCTGAGCCGAATTGTTTACAAAGGGCAGGAAGTTGATAGTACCGGGCCCCTTGGCCCAATCAGCCTGCTAAGCACCATCGAAACCAGCGAAGTGGTTCTGTTTATTCGCACTAGTTTCAACGATGGCAGCGACAAGGTAACCTTATTTTACCAAAAACCCACACCTGGTTCTGAGATACTTAAGCCTGGCATAATGCTTAAAGTGGGCAAAACGGCAGGATTCTGGGATAAGATTAACTTTCTTTCGTTAATGCTGGCATTGTTTTTCGGAACCGCTGCCCTGCCACATATCCTCATAAGGTATTATACAGTGCCCAGCCAGCGTGCCGCCCGAAAATCGACTGTAGTGGCCATTGCAGCCATTGGGTTTTTCTACATACTTACAATGTATATGGGACTTGGCGCTATGATTAACGGAGTAATTGACCCCGAGAGCAGCAATATGTCGGGGCCTTTGCTGGCAAAATATTTTGGAATTGGCATTTTTTCAATTATATCGGCAATAGCCTTTGCCACCGTGCTGGGTACAGTAAGCGGGCTTATTGTTGCCTCCTCGGGAGCCATTGCACACGACTTTGTAGATAAATACCTGCGCGTAAAAATGACCGACGCCCAAAAGGTGAAGGCCGGCCGACTAGCCGCATTTGGCATAGGAATGCTGGCAATTGTTCTGGGCATACTGTTTAAAGGCATGAACGTGGCATTTTTGGTCGGGTTGGCATTTTCTATTGCCGCCTCGGCAAACCTTCCATCTATTGTTGCAGTAATATTCTGGAAAAAAACCACCTCAAGAGGCATTGTCAGTTCAATTGTGGTTGGAATTGTTTCGTCAGTAACTCTTATCCTGCTATCGCCAAGTATGTTCGAACGCTACGGACTGCCAAAAGAAAACGCACTGATCCCATTCGATAATCCGGGCATTGTTTCAATGCCACTTGCTTTTGCCGCTTTAATATTGGTTTCGTTGCTTACGCAGAAAAAAGGGCAATTGCGCCAGACTTAATGCCCGATTAATGCGTATATTTGGTTCTCAGGCGCACATGTCATGAGAATAGCTATAATTTCAGATATTCACGAAGATTTTGAAAGCCTCGAAAAGGCCTTTGAGAGAATGCGCCGCGTTGGCTATGATTTGCTTGTTTGCCTTGGCGATATTACCGGATTTGCAAGTGAGTTCTACAGCCATAAGTCCAATGCAAATGCCTGTCTTGATTTAATTAAACAAAATGCACAAATTGCATTGGCAGGCAACCACGACCTTTTCACAAGCCGCAGGCTACCATCATATTATGCAGAAAAAGCCATCCCTGAAAATTGGTTTGAATTGAGCATAAGCCAGCAGCAATTGCTTACAGGGAATAAATTATGGCTTTACGAAGATGAAGTGCTGCCAATTTTGACTCCTGACAACCTCCAATACCTCCAGAGCCTGCACGAATGGGAGGTGCTTGATACAGGAACCAAAAAAATTCTGTTCTCGCATTTTGTAAAACCCGATATGGCCGGGGTGAGCCGATGGTTTCCGTGGCAGGCAGGCCAAATGCGGCAACATTTCAAATTCATGGAAGAACTAGACTGCCGCCTTGCATTTACAGGCCACTGCCACCCCGAGGGGCTTAGCCTGGTAAGCCGTCACCTGTGGTCAAAACCAAGCTTCGAAAAGACAACCTTAAATAACAGTCCAAAAATTGCGCTAATCCCTGCACTGGTAAACAACGGCAAATGTGTACCAGGCTTTATTATTTTTGATGCAGTTACAGGCCAGATTTCCCCCCAAATGTTTACTTAGATCGTTACCCATGGAAACGAACTCGCGTTTTTTTCTTAAAATTTTGTTGCCGGTATTGGTTGCTGCAGGGCTTTTTCTGGCTGCAATTTTCCTTATGGTAGTACCAAACTACCGACAGAACCTAATGGAAGGCAAGCGCGAGACCATTCGGGAACTGACCAATGCAGCCTGGAGCGTATTGCAAAAACTCGATCAGATTGAGAGCGAGTATTTTACCGAAGAAATGGCAAAGGCCGAAGCTGCATTGATTATTGGCGATATGCGATACGGCCCCCAACAAAAAGATTATTTCTGGATTACCGACACGGTACCGGTTATGGTCGTTCACCCTTATCGCCCATCTTTGGTAGGCGCCAACCTGACAGACTACCGCGACAACCAGGGCAAGAATTTTTTTGTTGAAATTGTTGAAATTGTTAAAGAAAACGGTGATGGCTTTATTGATTACAAATGGCAATGGAAAGACGACAGCCTTACGGTGGTTCCAAAGCTATCGTATGTAAAAGCATACCAACCCTGGGGGTGGATTGTTGGAACCGGCATTTACATAGACGATGTAAACCGGCAAATTGCTAGCCTTACGCGCAAAGTAGTATGGACATCTATACTGGTTAGCTTGCTGCTTGCCACGCTTATAGGATATTTGACCCGCCGCAACTATCTTGCTGATCAGGAAAGGCAAAGAGCACAGGAAAAACAACGCGACACTGCCGAACGCTATAAAAAACTTGTGGAATCGTCAACCGAAGGTGTATTTATGATGCTCGACAAGGAGATTGTATATGTAAACCCATGTCTTATTGGAATATTCGGTTATTCACAGCAGGATTCTGAGCAGCGGAAAAATGAATTTTTCAAAACTATTGAAAATTTCATTACGGCTTTTGCCCGCTTTCGCGAAAGCGAAGAGCCAAAAGCTTCCGGACAGTTTACTACTGAGTTTGAAATACTGAAAAAAGATGGAGCTACTGCATTGGTTGTAGTAAACACATCTGAATTTGAATTGGAAGGCAAGCCAGGAATCATTTTTGCCGTTAAGGATGTTTCGCGCCAGAAAAATGTGGTAAAGGAACTGGAGGTAAAGATTGAAAAATTTCGCAGCATAGACAACCTGCAGCTTTCGGCCAACCTTTTGTTGCAGCCTTTATCAGACCACCAGCTCAATGCTCCCCGCTGCGAGCCCCATACCCCAGTGAATTTGGCTGCCAGGCTTATGGCCAGGTCAAAAGCCGACCTGATTTTGGTGGTAGATGGGGCAGGCCGGGCAATTGGGTTGCTAACCCACAGCGATATAAGCCGGCGGGTTGTGGCTACGGGCTGCGATCAGGCAACTCCCGTATCTGAAATAATGAGCTCGCCGGTAATCTCAATTTCTGAGGAAGAGATGGTTATGGACGCCTTTGCACTTATGCTCCAACACCAGGTGTCGTATATCGTTATTAGGCCGGCCGATGCCGCCCATCCACCTTCTTATATCAGCCTGCTCAGCCTTTCTGAGCTGCGACGCGACACACCCGAATTCATTATAAACGATGTACGGAAAACCGAAACGATTTTTGAAATTTCGGACACCCTAAAAAGGCTACCGCGCCTCATAGGCAGGTTGGTGGAAACTGGTACAGGTGCAGCTACGGCCGGAAAACTCATAAGCAGGGTTTCTGATGCAGTGACCAATAAAATAATTGACGATGCCATTGGCAAGCTAGGCCCCGCACCTGCACCTTTTGTTTTTCTGGTGCTGGGCAGCGATGGGCGTCGCGAACAAACCCTTGCCACTGATCAGGACAATGCCATTGTTTACGCTCCAGCAAATTCAATAGACCTGGAAATATGCAGCAAGTATTTTATTGAATTGGGGCAGTTTGTTTGCAACAGCCTTCACAAAGCAGGCTATCCGCTTTGCAAAGGTGGAGTTATGGCCATGAACCCGCAATGGTGCATGGATATAAATAGCTGGAACAATGCCATTGCCACATGGATTAAAACTCCAAATCCGCAGGAATTGCTTAAAACTTCAATCTTTTTTGATTTCAGGCCCGTTTATGGAAATGCCGAACTGGCTGAGAAATTACAACATTTGACCCTGAAAGAACTCAAAGGACAGGATATTTATTTTTTCAACCTGGCCAAAAGTATAATAGGCCTGAGATTACCTGCAATGGATAGCCAAAGCCTGAAGTATGAAGGATTCGACATAAAGATACCTGTGCTTATGATTACAGCCATAGGTCGTTTTTGGGCCCTGAAAAACGGAATAAGCCTGCGAAATACGGCCGAGCGTTATTTTGCCCTTGAATCGGCAGAAGTCATTACACCGGCAATGCGCGAAGAGTTTGAACAGGCTTTTCGTTATCTGACCCTGTTGCGTCTTAAAAACCAACTAAGGCAAATAGATTTGGCCGAAGCACCGGGTAATTGGATAATGCCCCAAATGATTTCGGAAATGGATGCCATAATGCTAAAAAGAATTAATAAAACAATTTCTGACCACCTGAACCGCATGGCAATAGACCTGCGTATAAATTAACACAAGGACCTTCAGTGGCCGTTTTCAATAAAATGGCGCCATGTGCAAACTTCCCAAAATCATGGTACCCAAATTATTTATTTGAGTTTTGAGGCAATGTAAAACCTCATCGCTTGCAATAAATATTTTGCAGTAATTAGCAATGAAAATCACTATTGTCCGATAAAGTAAAAAAGGGTAGAATTTTATGCATGAGAT
>CAYGDW010000095.1:0-5864 GCA_964348755.1 uncultured Bacteroidales bacterium
ACATTGAATTGTAAATGGTAAATATATAAATGATAAATACTTAATAACTTCTTTTTTTCATGAAACGAATCATCCTTTTTCTGATTGGCATTTTGCCACTAATTTCAGCAATGGCGCAAGACAGGCCACGACATCCCGAGTTGGAAAACCCAGCAATACAAGGCATCAACAAAGAGCCAGCGCGGGCATCGTTTGTGAGCTACGAAAACCGTGAATTGGCATTGAAAAATAACAGGTCGATGAATAAAAATTTTCTTATGCTGAATGGTATTTGGAAATTCAAATTTGTAACCGGACTTTCGAACCGCATCGACAATTTCGCAAATCCACAACTCAACACATTGAACTGGAATAACATTAAAGTGCCATCCAATATGGAAATTGAAGGATACGGCATACCTATTTACACCAATGTAAGCTATGAATTTTATCCGGCATGGAATTTTAAGCCACCCTATATCAACGACCTCGAAAAAAACAATATTGGCTATTACCGCCGTGAGTTCGACATGCCCAGCGAATGGGAAAACCAACAAGTTTTCATACATTTTGAATCGATAAAATCGGTGGGATATGTGTGGATAAACGGCCAAAAAGTGGGTATGAGCAAAGACAGTAAAACGCCGCAAGAATTTGACATTACGCCCTACGTTAAAACTGGCAAAAACAGCATTGCTGTGGAAGTTTTTCGTTGGAGCGAAGCCGCCTACCTCGAATGTCAGGACTTTTGGCGTTTGAGCGGCATACCACGCGATGTGTATGTGTATGCACAACCCAAAGTGCGCATGCGCGATTTCTATGCCCAAGCTACACTCGACGAGCAATACAAAAATGGTATTTTCGATTTAGAAATTGAACTCAAAAACCACAGCAAAAAAACAGCACAACAAACAATTACTTACGAAATTATCGACGAAACAGGCAAGAAAATAGCTTCGGGCAATAAAACACTGACATTGACCGACAGTGTAGGGAAATTGCATTTTGCCGAAACAATACCAGCAATAAATGCATGGACAGCCGAAACACCCAATTTGTACACTTTGCTCATAGAGAATAAAGATAAAAACCAGAAAACAACAGAAGCTACAAGCATAAAAATTGGTTTCAGAACCAGCGAAGTGAAAAACGGACAATTCCTTGTAAATGGGAAAGCCGTTTATTTGAAAGGTGTAAACTTACACGAGTTTAATCAAACTACGGGACAAGTAGTGAACGAAGCCGATATAATTCTCGACATGGAACGCATGAAACAGCTCAATGTAAATGCTATCCGGTTAAGTCATTATCCACAGCCAGCATTGTTTTACGAATTGGCCGACAAATATGGCTTTTATGTGGTCGACGAAGCCAATATCGAATCGCATGGCATAGGTTACGACCGCGCTAAGGGCAAAAGCTTGGCCAACAATTTGGAATGGACCGAGGCACACCTTTTCAGAACACGCAATATGTTTGAGCGCGACAAAAATCACGCATCGGTGGTAATTTGGTCGCTGGGCAACGAGGCAGGCAATGGTTATAACTTTTACAAAACCTATTTGTACATTCGCAGTCGCGACAAAATGCGCCCCATACAGTACGAGCAGGCAGGGCACGAGTGGAATACCGACATAGTTTGCCCCATGTATGCCAAACCGCAACACATTGAGCATTATGCCAAAACGCACACCGACCGCCCACTTATTTTGTGCGAATACGAACATGCCATGGGCAATAGTTTGGGCAACATAAAAGATTATTGGGAAATTATCGAAAAATATCCGCAACTACAAGGCGGTTTTATTTGGGATTGGGCAGACCAAGGATTGTTGAACGAAAACGAAAAGGGTAAATTTTGGGCTTACGGTGGCGACTATGGCCCTGCTGGCACACCCTCGGATGGCAATTTCCTTATCAATGGCGTTGTATATCCCGACCGTAGTTTGAAACCCCACAGCTACGAACTTAAACAAGTGTATCAGAACATTGGGTTTAGTGCCAAGGATTTGTCATCGGGAAAAATTAGCATTTTAAATAAATTCCGTTTTACCAACTTATCGAAATACGCATTTAGCTACGAGATAAGCGCCAATGGAAAAGTAATTAGAACAGTAAAATTACCCACCTTAAATATTGAGCCTGAGCAAACAGGAAGCATTAACATCGACCTAAAAGGCATCAAAGCAATGCCAGGCGTGGAGTATTTTGTAAGAATATCGGCCAAAACAAAGCAGGCCGAGCACCTGCTGCCCGCCAATTGGGAAATTGCTGCCGAACAATTGCAATTGCCTATTGAAGCACCCAAACCAAAATTCGCAACAGGCAATCTACCCAAAATTCAGCTTTCGGATGGCGAGAATATCGAAGTTAGCGGACGTGGTTTTAGCATTGCCATCGATAAAAAAAGTGGCATTATTAACTCATACAAATTCAATGGCACCGAACATATACTCGATGGCAATGGCCCTCGCCCAGCCTTTTGGCGTGCGCCTACCGACAACGATTATGGCTGGCGCATGACAAGAGTGAGCAGGCTGTGGAAAAAAGCAAGCGAACAAGCATTAGTTGCCAACGAAATAAAAACATCGCAAGATGGCAATATCGTAAATATAGAGGTGACTTACCAGCTCGATTCGCTTGATGCTACTTGGAAAACAAGCTACGATATTTTGGGCAATGGAATGATAAAAGTAAACAACGAATTAATTACAAAAAACGAAAAAATGCCTATCATTCCGCGTATAGGAATGAAAATGCATTTGACTGGCGAATTGACAGAAGTGGAATATTTTGGGCGAGGACCATGGGAAAACTATGCCGACCGAAAAGCCGCGAGCTTTGTGGGGCGCTACAAAACCACTGTTGCGAAACTTTACGAACCCTACATTCGCCCACAAGAAAATGGGCACCGCACCGATGTGCGCTGGTTGGCATTGAGCAACAAAAAAGGCAGCGGACTGCTCGTTGTTGCCGATAAGCTGATTGAATTTAATGCTTTAAACAACACTGTGAGCGACTTTGATGCTGGCGAAAACAAGGACAAAAACCTGAAACACAGCAACGACATAAAAGCCCGCAACATGGTGGAATTGCACATCGACTACAAAATGATAGGCGTAGGAGGCGACGACAGTTGGGGCGCAATGCCGCACGAACCCTATTTGCTTAAACCACGCCAACAGGGTTTTAGCTACTCGTTCACCTTGGTGCCCTTTGCTTCGACAAAAGAAATTGACAGCAAAAGTATCATGCAGTATTTATAGTCATAAGCCCCCTCGAATATATTTTCGGGGGGGGCTAATAACAATATACTAATCACTCATTTTTCAAAAATACAAAATCGATAACAAAATGCATTTAAAACGATTATTTGGAATCAATATTCTAATACTTCTCGCTTGCTTTGCAACAGCTAATAGCAATATCAACATAAGTAAAACCCAAGTGGAAATAAAAACCGACCAAGGAACCCTTGTGCTTTTGCCCATGGCCGACAATGCCGTGCGGGTGACATTTTTCGAAACCGAAAAATCCGACTTGGAAGAATTTGTATTTACACAAACAAATGGTTCACCCAAATTTAAGGTGAGCAATACGGACGAAAAAATAAGCATCGCACTCAGTCAAATGCGCATTGATGTTGACAAAACCAACAACGAACTTAGCTTTTACAATGGCAATGGGCAACTAATTCTGCGCGAAAATGCCAACGCACGCGTATTCAAACAAGCCGAAATTATGGGCGAGAAATGCTATTTTGTTGAGCAAAACTTCCATTCGCCCAGTGATGAATCTATTTTTGGCTTAGGACAATTTCAGGACGGCAACTACGACCTAAAAGGCATTGCTCGCCGACTCACACAAGTGAACAGCCAAATTGCCATACCTTTTATTTATTCAAACAAAGGCTATGGTTTGTTGTGGCATCAGTATGGGTTGACCGACTTTAACCCTGCCGATAACTTTGTGACACTCATAAAACAAGCCAAGCAAGACGAAGCCGAAAAACTAGTGGAAACAACCACAACAGCGGGCACGCAAAAAGTAGCACAAAATCAATCGCTGTACCAAGGCAAGCTCATTGTTCCGCAGGATGGCGAATATTCCATTTTTCTCGATTTGGGCGACATGGGCAATAGGCATTTTGTGTCCATCAACGGCAAGGCAGTTATCGACCAAAGCAATATGTGGTTGCCACCCACAGCAGGCACGCTCGTGCATTTAAAAGCTGGCGAACACGATGTGCAATTGATATGCAAATCGGACAATAAACCGCAACTGTCGTGGAAACTGAAAGAAAACAGCACCGTTTTTCGGTCGCCACACGCAAAGGCGCTCGATTATGTAGTTTTTGCAGGCAGCGCCGACGATGTAATTGCCTCCTACCGCAACCTGAGCGGCAATGCGCCCCTCTTCCCCAAATGGGCTTATGGCTTTTGGCAATGCCGCGAGCGCTACACTTCGGCCAATCATTTGATTGAAACAGTAAAGGAATTTCGCAAACGCCAATTGCCCATGGATGTAATTGTGCAGGATTGGCAATATTGGGGCAACAAAGGCTGGGGCGTGCCACAATTCGACGAAAGGCATTATCCCAATCCCACAGCATTTATAAAAGAAATTCACGATTTGAATGCGCATTTCTGCATATCCATTTGGTCCAACCCCGACAAAAACTCCGAAATTGGCAAACAATATGTAGCCAACAACCGATTTGTGCCTGGTACTAAATGGTTGGATTATTACAATCCAGCCACTCGAAACGAATATTGGGGAACATTAAAAACCAATATGTTCGACCATGGCGTTGACTCGTGGTGGATGGATGCCGTGGAGCCCGAAAACGATGCGCTGAGAGGCACAAAAACGCATATCGGACTGGGCGATTTTTACCGACTCACCTACCCGCTTTTGGTTAGCAAGGCCGTGTACGAAGGGCAGCGCAATGTAACCGACGACAAAAGGGTATGCATACTCACACGCTCGGCATTCTCGGGGCAACAGCGCTATGGTGTTATCAATTGGTCGGGCGATATCGGCGGCGATTGGGATGCCTACAAACGACAAATTGTGGCCGGACTCAACTTCTCCATCACAGGTTTACCCTATTGGACAACGGATATAGGTGGGTTTTTCCGCCCAGGAAATGCACAATATACCGACAAAAATTTTCACGAATTGCTTTTGCGTTGGTTTCAGTGGGGCACTTTCAACCCAGTGTTTCGTATGCACGGTTACATGAGCGAAACCGAACCCTGGAAATATGGCGCCGAAATGGAAAACAACATGCGCCAAATGCTGAATTTGCGCTATCGTTTATTGCCTTATATTTACAGCGAAGCATGGCAAATAACCAGCAATGGCTCCACCCTTATGCGCCCTATGGTAATGGACTTTACCAACGATAAAAATGCTGTGGCGCAAGCCTATCAGTACATGTTTGGCCAATCGATTTTGGTTACACCAACCATCGAAGCCGGTGTGCGAAAACAAAAAGTATATTTGCCCAATACCGACACATGGTACGACTTCTGGACAGGCAAAAAATACGATGGAGGACAAACAGTTATGGCCGATGCAGCCATCGACAAAATAGCTTTGTTTGTGAAAGCAGGTAGCATTTTACCCATGGGAAAAGCGGTGCAACACAGCGGCGAAAGCAATAACGACACACTCGAAATACGAATTTACGAAGGCAAAAATGCCACATTCGAACTGTATGAAGATGCAGGCGACAATTACGATTACGAGCAAGGCGCTTACAACCTTATTGCTTTTGGGTGGAATGATAAAAACAAAACACTCACTATCAACAAACCCAAAGGCAATTGGAGCGACAAACTTACGAAACGCACTTTCAACATTGTGCTTGTTAACGAAAA
>CAYGDW010000096.1:0-5812 GCA_964348755.1 uncultured Bacteroidales bacterium
AGCCCCGCTGCGCAGCACTAAGCCGCTATTGCCGGCATTGTTGGTGAGGGTGCCGTTTACGGTCAAAGCATTATCTAACCTTACTCCCACATTATTATTGATTACTATCGTTGAGTTGGCTCCTGCAGTTATTGTTCCCCCACCAGATATAGTTTGCAGTACAGTACCGTTGAGATTAACGGTACCAGCCGAAGTCGGGGCAAAATTAAGGGTAGCCCCGGGCAAAACCTCAATATTACCTTTAATTGAGTGGCCGGGAGTTCCGGTCATATTAAAGTTAAGGGCGCCTTTCCTGACCAATAAATTATCTATTGACACTGCAGATGTTCCAGAGATAGAGAGAGCTCCGCTAAAGTCGTATTCAAAATTTGCGTAAGTCCTACCGGAGAATGACGGTGAACCTGAACCCCTGTGGATGTAGCGGCTGCCTGCCTGAAATACCACCACGCTGCTTGGCTGGGTTGGGCCAAACGGGTTAGCCCCTGAAAGATAAATGTAGGTGGATCCATTTGAAAAGACAATTGAGTTTAAGGAAGCCGTGCCAAAGGGGTTTTCTGAAAAACCAGTCCCGGCGGTAAACTGCGAGCCAGAATTAAAGGTAATACCGCCTGCAACTGCCGATAAAAGTTTGTGGGCTGCTCCGGCAAAAGTCATTGAACCGCTTATTGACCCTGAAGCTCCCGTAGAGAGCGATAATTGCAACTGGTTTGCTCCTGAAACATTTAACTGCGAGCCAGCATCAACCACGAGGCCGGTACCGGTTCCGCCGGCAATTGTAAGTGCATTTGCCACTACCGAGGCTTGCAAGGTTATGGCGGTGTTGTTGCTTACCAGAAGCTGCCCTATAGTTTCGGCAGGCACGGCCGTTACTGTTCTGGCCACGCCGCCCTGAAACCTTATAATATCAGTATTAGCGGGTGTTGTTCTTCCCGGGTTCCAGTTGGAAGCTACTTGCCACGATGCACCCTCGTTGCCAATCCAATTATAGGCAGCGATAACAATACCACTAACCGCCAGGTTTATGGCTGTTGCACCTCCGCCAGCCACCGCCAGGTTGCCCGAATAGGTGTTGACGCTCAAACCTGCTGCAAGCCTTACCCAAATATCGGTTGTAGTGCCATCATAGGCAGCCAGAGTTATTGCTGGCCCGTAAGTTCCACCCTGTGATGCTGAAACCTCGAAGTTTGCCGGGGCAGTTATGGTTGCGTTGGTGCCGTCAAGGTGTGTGCCCGAAACCGAAAACGACTGCGAGGCCGATGGCCCGCTACCCTCAACGTAACTGAAGCCCGGGAGCAAGGTGGGGTTGACGTAAAGAGTTGGTAGAACTGATGTAACTGTTCCACCAATAGCAAGGCCATTTGTAGCCGAACTGGGTGAATTAAAACCCCAGCCTCCTGTTGTTGTTTGACCACTTGCATAATAACGAATTGTTATCGTAGTACCGGCTGGTACATTTTGCAATGCAGAAATAGTAGTTTAATCAATCTGAGGGAGAATTGCTGTGGTTCCCGTAGAGTTAGTCGTTAGCCAAGGAGAACCAATTAGGGTAAAGGTTGTTCCGTCTAAACTATAAGCAAACTGATTCGAAACCCCCATTGAATCGGCAAAAGTTCCCGTTCCTGCAAATCTTGCATCAATAGTAGAAAG
This sequence comes from uncultured Bacteroidales bacterium, assembly GCA_964348755.1. Lineage (GTDB taxonomy): Bacteria > Bacteroidota > Bacteroidia > Bacteroidales > UBA7960 > UBA7960. Next base: position 1,648 of record CAYGDW010000096.1, read on the forward strand.
AGACAGGCTAAAACCAGCTTGTGCAGTTAGGGTAATTTGAAAATAATCAGGATTAGTCGTGTTTATTCCGTCATTCTTAAAACCTGTTGTTCTGAATGAATTATCTGCGGTACTCCAAGAAGCCTCTGATCCGCGAGTAATGTTGTTTGCTCCTGAAGTTGAAACCAAATTTGAGTTAAACGTTGTAGCAGCAAAATAAGGCAACGAGGTGCCGCCCCCATGACCAAAAAAGTTCCAGGCTGCAATCTGCCCCCTCCCGCTTGTAGCGAGGGCCAGCATTGCCAGGGCGATGGTTAGTGTTTTTAAGAGAGTAGTTTTTTTCATACGTTGCTAAATTTTTAAATTAAGGATGGATAGCTTGTCTCGCTTTAGACGGGCCTAGTGAACTCGCATTATGAATTTCAGCTTCGCTGAACTTCGGTTTATCGGTGTTTATATCCGGTGGGTTCTCAAGCTCGGTTGTCTCGCCTGAGGCGAGTTGCTCATCTCATAAGTGTTTTTTGTATTAGGTTTGTGAAAGGTTCTCTAAGTTAGTGTTTCTTAATCGTTTAACTGTTTATCCGTATTTTAAAAGGACTTGTTTGCTGTATTTGATTATAACTATAATAGGGCTTTTGCCGGTGGGCGGTTTTTCTTAAAAACTAAAAAATGCACCAAGGCAAAAACGTCCATGGTACAAATATAGAAAGGTTTTTTAAAAAAGAAAGTTTTTTGTGAAATGCGTGATGGGTTTTAATTGGTCATTGGCCATTGGTTTTGGGGTATCAGGTTTTAGGTATGGGGGTATTGGCATAATGAAAACCAAAACCAAAACCCAACACCTAAAACCTAAAACCTTAAAACCCAAAACTAAGCGGGCAATTTCTATTTTCCACACCAAACATGCTGGCAATTTTGCAATTTTTTATTTCCCTATCTGATACACCCTAAACCCGATCTCCGCCATGGTTTTCCCATCCAGCAAGTTTCTTCCGTCGAACAGGAATGCCGGTTTAAGCATATCGGTGTAAATGCGTTTCCAGTCATAAGTTTTAAACTCCTCCCATTCGGTAATGATTAGCGCTGCGTGAGCGCCGGCTGTTGCGCTGTATGGGTCGTTGTGAATGATTACCCGCCGGCATATCTCATCGGGCTTGAGGCATCCGTTACCGTTGCCTTCCTTGAGGGTTTGCAGGTACTCAAGGTCGTTGGTAATGCGTTGCGCGCTCACCTTGGGGTCGAATATGTGTATCTCGGCCTGGTCTTGCAGCAGCTCGTCGGCCACGTATATGGCGGCCGACTCGCGCGAGTCGTTGGTGTCTTTCTTGAAAGCCCATCCCAGCAATGCAATCTTTTTGCCGCTTACGGTATTAAAAAGTGTGGTAATGACTTTTTGGGCGAAGCGGTGTTTTTGGTAGTCGTTCATTATAATTACCTGCTCCCAGTAATCGGCCACTTCGGGCAGGTTGAAGTGCCGGCACAAATACACCAGGTTCAGAATGTCTTTTTGGAAGCAGCTTCCGCCAAATCCCACCGATGCTTTGAGGAACTTTGGGCCAATGCGCGAGTCCATTCCAATGGCAGCGGCCACCTCATCAACGTCGGCTCCGGTTTGCTCGCACAGTGCCGATATGGCGTTGATGCTCGATACCCGTTGTGCCAGAAAAGCGTTGGCGGTGAGTTTGCTAAGCTCTGACGACCAAAGCCGGGTTTTAATGATTCTTTCGGCAGGCATCCAGTTCAGGTATATCTGCGCAAGGGCTTCAATAGCAGCCAGGCCTTCGGGGGTCTGGTCGCCGCCAATAAGCACGCGGTCGGCATAGAGCAGGTCGTTTATGGCGGTGCCTTCGGCCAGAAACTCAGGGTTCGACAGCACCTGAAATTTGAAGCCGGAGGTGGTGCCGCCAATGATGGTTTTGATGCTTTCGGCCGTGCGCACCGGCAGGGTGCTCTTTTCAACAATTATTTTGTTGCTTTTGGCCACCCTGGCAATCTGGCGGGTGCACAGCTCCACATACTTCAGGTCGGCGGCCATGCCTTTGCCCGCACCGTAGGTCTTGGTAGGCGTGTTTACCGAGATAAAAATCATTTCGGCTTCCTCAATGGCTTTGTCCACCTCTGTGGAAAAGAACAGGTTTTTGCCCCGCACCTGGTTTACAATCTCCAGCAGACCCGGCTCGTACACCGGAAGGTTGTCGGTGTTCCAGGCCGCAATCTTGTCAGGGTTGCTATCGACAACCGTAACTTTTATATGCGGGCACTTTAGGGCAAACACTGCCATGGTGGGCCCGCCAACATAGCCGGCGCCAATGCAGCAAATTGTTTTAATCGGGGTCATAAGTGTTAGCAATTTTGATGTATAATGATTACGCGGACTTGCACAGATTACACGGATTTGGACGGATTACACGGATTTACGCGGGTTGGGTGTGTTAATAAATCGTTTCCATTGAAGGCTGGTTTGTCCGAAATTAATGAGCAATCCAATTGGTAAGCCCGAGGCCTTAAGATAATTTATCGTTGGGATTCATTGTCCTTTTGAATGAATTTTGATGCTTTGATTTCTAGTATGATATAATCATAACAAACAAAATCTGCGACAAAATATTTTTCGAAATCAATTTCTCCCATTTTTATTTTCAACTTTTTCTTTTGCTCAAAAGGAATTTCATTACTTGCGAAAGCTTATTCCAGTGCTTCCTGGGAAACAGATTCAAGAAAACCATTGCCTAAGGCCTTGTGAATATTCATACAAGCTCCAATAATCTTGTATGTTTCCTTTTCCATCAACAACATAATCTCTATCGGTGTAATCTTTAATAATCCGTGTAATCAATTACTATAATCAATCACTTTTATCAACCATTTTTTCCACGATAATCTCCGCTATCCTCTTCCCGGTTTTCCCGTCCCAGAGCTCGGGGATACGTCCGGGTTTAATTATACCCGAGAGAATGTCGAGGGCTGTTTTCTCCACTTTTTCGAGGTCGGTTCCTACCAGGTGGTTGGTGCCCACATCGATGGTAACCGGCCGTTCGGTATTTTTGCGCACGGTAATGCATTGCACGCCCATATAGGTGGTTTCTTCCTGTATGCCGCCGCTGTCGGTTATTACCAGCTCGGCATAGCGCATCAGGGCCAAAAACTCAATGTAACCTAATGGCTCGGTAAGGATAAGTTCTTTGGGCAGGTGCTTGTCGAGGCCGAAGGCTGCCAGGTTCTTGCGCGTGCGTGGATGCACAGGAAACACCATCGGGCGCTCCTTTGAGAGGCGCTTTAGGGTGTCAATGAGCGCTTTCAGGTTTTCTTCTTCATCAACATTGCTGGGTCGATGAAAGGTAGCCAGGATAAAATTTTCCTTCTCAAGTCCCATTTGCTCTACGATGGGGTGGTCTTCGAGCATCTCATAGTGCTCCTCGAGGCTGTCTATCATTATGTTGCCAACGAAGTGTATCTTGTGTTCTTCCACGCCCTCGTCGCGCAGGTTGCGTATGCCGCTGTGCTCACTTACAAAGAGGTATTGCGACACCACGTCGGTAACAATCCGGTTTATTTCTTCGGGCATGGTGCTGTCGAAGCTCCGAAGACCCGCTTCAACGTGTGCTACAGGAATCCCCATTTTAGAGGCGACCAGGGCCGCCGCAAGCGTTGAGTTCACATCGCCGGGAACAATAACCAGGTCGGGCTTCTCGGAAACGAGCACCTTCTCCAACTCAAGCATAATGCGGGCCGTTTGCTCGGCATGGCTGCCACCGCCCACTCCCAAATAAAAATCGGGACGAGGAAGCCCGAGTTCCTCGAAAAATATCTTCGACATACGGTCGTCGAAATGTTGGCCTGTATGGCATATCAGGTGTTTTACCTCCTTGCGGTACTTCCGAAAAGCCTTGTCGAGCGGCGCTATCTTAATAAAATTGGGACGGGCCCCAACAACTGACAGGAGTTTTTTCATATTGAAAATGTTTTCAGGGTTCAGGTTTCAGGTGGATGTGTTTTGTTATTTGAATTTAGTTCCTTTTTATTGGGGTTTTCTAAAGTATGACATAAATGCAGCAATTTTTTTATAAATATGGGTTGTTCATTTAATCAACTGATTCAAATCTTCCTCAGAAACCAGGTCATTTTAAAACGCCCGGTTTGAATGAGTCCTGGTTTCGTCGCAAGATTCTTTTGGGCTACTCAGGTA
>CAYGDW010000097.1:0-5805 GCA_964348755.1 uncultured Bacteroidales bacterium
GAAACAAAAAAATGTTTTTGCGAGAGCTGTTTTAGCGCTTTTCGTGTTTTTGTATTCTGGTCTCAGCTTTCAGGCTATGGCCAATGTTAAGGGAATGAAATCGGGTGTCGATGCTGCTGGAAGATATGTGCATCGTGCTGCCGGAAATCCGTATTTGCCTTTGTGGGAACACTTGCCTGATGGTGAGCCCCGTGTGTTCGAAGATCCTGATAATCCAGGAAAATATCGTGCTTATATCATTGGATCGCACGACTTACGTTTCACAAGTTATTGTGGCCCCGACATTCGAATGTGGTCGGCGCCTGTCGAAAATTTAACCGAGTGGCGCGACGAAGGTGCAATATTTACCTACAATATTCAAGACCAATGGGATGTGATGTATGCACCCGATTTGGTTGAGGTGAAACGCCGCGATGGCACTAAAGAATATTATCTTTTTCCGCATAGCCGCGGTCCTGGTCGTGAGGCTATGGTGTGCAAAGGTAGTCGCCCCAATGGCCCATTTACGCCAATAAACCTCACTGCCGATGGAACACGCACTGTGCCTGGTAGTATTTTAGGTTTCGACCCAGCGGTGTATATCGAGTATGTAACCGACCCTAAAGATCCCGATTATGAAATTGGCTTTAGAGCTTATGGATATTGGGGTTTCCAACGTTCGCTGGCTGCACAGCTCGACCAAAAAACCATGTACACTTTGCGCCCGGGTACCGAAATTATCAATTATTTTATTCCAGCAAGTTCGCGCTATGGTGAGTTGCGCGATCCCAAAGGTACTTTGTATCCGAATATTTATGCTGGGCAAGATTTGGGAACATTCAATTTCTTCGAAGCTTCGTCGATTCGTAAAATTGGCAATAAATATGTTACTGTGTTCAGTGGTTATTCGGGCCCTGAGTATGGCATGGGAAGCTCAAATTCAACATTGCGTTATGCATTTGCCGACTCACCACTTGGTCCATGGCTTAGCGGCGGCGTGTTGATTGATTCGCGTGGCCCAGTATTGAACCATGATGGGACGCGAATTATTTCGTCGAATGGCGGACACAATACGCACGGAAGTATTGAACTGATTAATGGTCAGTGGTATGTGTTTTATCACCGTCCACCGCGCAATTTTGGTTTCGCACGCCAGGCTGTTGTTGAGGCTGTAACTATAAAATGGGACGAAAAACCGGTTCGCCATGGCGGAAAAGTGGTTATTACGGCCTACGATCCATATGCTGCCGACAAAACATCGACAATTAAAGACAAACAAGGGCTCGAATATAAAGGTGCTGTAGTAACTTCCGAAGGATTCAGTGTATTTGGCCTCGACCCATATCAATATTATTCGGCAGGCTATGCATGTTATCTTTCCGACATAAGTGTGTTGCAAGATTCGTGGGATATTTGGGATAATCATATGCCTATTACCAATTTGAAGAACGGTAATATTATTGGTTATAAATACTTTGGGTTTGGCGGTTTAGCAAAAGATACTTTGGGCTTAAAAGCTTTCGAAGCAGCTAAAAAAGGCAATAAAACGAAGCTCAATTTATTTATCGCACCCAAAACAAGCAAAAGCTTTAAAGTAAATGTTTGGATTGATGCGCCTTGGAGCAATGATGTGTGGAAGGGACGCAAAATAGCCGAACTTGTGGTGCCGGCCAATGCTAAGCAACAAGTAACGCAGTACAGTCTCGATGTGGCGAGTTTTGTTGAAGGATTGACACAAAAACATGCTATATATTTGGTGGCCGAAGGCGATAATAATGATGTTTTGTGCGATTTTATGGGTATGGGCTTTAGTGCTACGCGCAAACCTATTCATCGTCATGTGCCACCAACAGTGAGCATTAGTGTCGATGGCAAAGCAGTTGAATTGCCTCAAGTGCCTGTGCGCTCGACCAACAAAAACGGCATTGTGGATTACAATTTGTACGAAGTTGTTGTGAAATTGCCAGCCAATCAGGCAAAAAATCCTGTGGTGCGTGCCACTGCCAACAATAAAGCGGTGAAAATTGATGTCACACAAGCCAACACAACGAAAGGAACAGCACATGTAAAATGCAATTACAATGGCATAGTGAAAAACTATAGAGTTGTTTTTGAATAATTAGTTTAGCAGGGTATTGCTCTGAAATTTTCAATGGTCGGTCATTCGCTGTTTTGCACGAATGCCGGCCATTGTTGTGTTTTATAATTTCAGCCTACTATGACTATCGTAATTTAAAATGCATCAGCAATTGAGATTCTTCATATCGAAAACTTAGCTACGCTTATTTTCTCATTCGGAATGACAAACGCCGCGCCAGCGAAGGTATTTCTATTTACTGCATTCATTGAAGTTTGAAACTATCAAATATTCTTATTATTATACATAGATCAATGTCATAAGCCTTTTTTCGAAATCAATCAACAAAATATCACCTAATTATTTCATTGTTCTTATAATTAGCGGTTTGAGTGTGTGTGGCTGTATGTTACATGTCCCAAATTTAAAAATTAATGTTCAGGATTTAAAATACAAATAATTGTTCTGATGCTACCTTTGCGTTGTTCGAAATTGCTAATGATTTATGTTGCTTGTAATGCAATGAGATGAGTCATAAGTAATTGCGTGTTTTGTTTGATGTTAATAAATAAAATCTTCTATAATGAAATTAATTAAGGTCTTTTTCCGTGATTTTGCTGTAGCAATCCTATTTTTGCTATTTGCGAATTTTAGTTTTGCAGCTTCAATTTATGTTTCGCCTACAGGTTCCGATACATCAAATGGCACACAGGCAAACCCCTTTAAAACCATTGCCAAAGCTGCAAATGTAGTAAACCCTGGCGATACTGTCTTTGTAAATGGGGGTACGTATATCGAACATAATATCACTCCAAAATCTTCGGGTACTGAGAGTGCGATGATTGTTTTCAAGCCCAATCCAGCTACAGGCAATGTTATTATTACACATCCAGGTACAACTATCAGTGATAATACCCCAGTATTTCAATTGTCAAACAGAAATTTTATTTGGATTGAAGGCTTTCATTTCAAGGATTTTAAATACGGTAGAGCATGTATCTATATCAGTTCGGGCAATGGAAATGTGGTGATAAACAATCGTTTCGAAAACCTTGGAAATAGTGAGATAGGCACTTGGGACGGTAACTCGATAGTGGCCATGTTCAACTCATCGAATAATGTGGTAAGTAATAATTATTTTAAAAATATTATTGGCGATGGTATTAATGTCAACTCACAGCGTTCCACCAATAATTTGGTTTGTAACAATACATTTATCGATTTTAAAGGTAAATATCGCAGTTGGGGCGGCCAATATTTGTTTTCTCGTGCCATCGATGTGCAAGATATGTCCGACGGTAACAATGTGGTAGCTTTCAATAGTGCTCATAATGTTGTGCATCATATTTGGCTCGATAGAGATGGCAGTAATAATGTCATACTCCGAAATTTTGGGCGCAAAGGTAGTGGTCTTGTTTTTAATGAGTCGAGATGTGCGAAAAATGTGGTTCAGGAGAATATGAGTGTCGAAATGAGTGTGGGTTACATGACAGCTTATTACGATAATACAGGTTGGACATTCGATCCTCGCTGGGTAAATAATGTAGCATATAAAAACGAAACTGGCTTTTCTGTTCATAAGTCATGGCGCGACGAGTTTCGTAACAATATTGTTTTCAATAACACGGCCTTCAATCTGAAATTTACTTCAGAAGCGATGAAAAATGCGCCGCATGTTTTTAGCAACAACCTTTGGTTTACAGCCAACAAAGCCAATTCAATTGAGTTTATGGGCAAAGCTGTTTCGGTACCTGAGTTTCAGGCGAGCGTGCGCGAAACTGGCGGACTTTCGGTGAATCCGATGTTTGTAAGTGTTGTTGCTGGTGCCGAAGATTTTAGATTGCAGGCCAACAGTCCAGCCAAAGGTGCTGCCGATAATGGATTGGATATGGGTGCATTTGCTGTGTATCCGCAGTTGAGCTTTGGTTGGGACGAAAGCCGGCCTACTGCTGGTGTGCAGGTTTATTTCAACAATGTAATTGCAGCAGCAAACAGAGGAGGACAAGTACAACTTATCGTTAAATTAAGCAAAGCATCTTCGCAAACAATTAGTGCTAATATTGTTCCTGTAGCTGGCGATGCCGTGAGTGGGCAAGATTTTTCATTGTCGAGCACCTCGGTTGTATTTTTGCCTGGCGAAACGAGTAAAACAATTACTATTTCGATAAATGGAGATTCCGATTATGATGAACTAGCAGCTTTTCGCCTCGAAAATGTTAGCAATGCCAATGCTGGCGCTCGCAATCTACATGTTTTGCGAATAAACAAAATGCCAAAATTAAAAGCTTTTGCAGGTGTAGATCGCACAGTGTGGGAAAGTAACAAATCGGGTGAGGCCGAACTTACTATAGATGGCTCTCTCAGCCAAAATCCATTTAATACAACGCTCAATTATGTGTGGTCGGTAAACGGTGTTGAGATTGCAACAGGTGTAACACCTACTGTGAAGCTTCCCGTTGGAACTCATGTCGTTACATTGAGTTTGAGCGATAGTAATGGAAACACGGCGACTGATGATCTTGTAATAACAGTGAGAAAAGTTACTGGTGTATGGCTCGAAGCCGAATGCGGCACAGTAGGTGCACTTTGGAACATCGAGGACGATATTAATGCAGCCAATGGCAAATTTGTTACCATAAAACCAGGCAATAATAGTAACGACATTGCACCTACAAACGCAGCAGGTTTAATTACTTATACTTTTGATATAACTGAAGCGGGGTCATACAAACTATTTGCTATGGTAATTTGTCCGAATGCAAATGATGACTCATTCTGGCTCAAAATGAATAATGGATCGTTTGCTTCATGGAATGGAATTGGGCCTTCGAGCTCGTGGGAGTGGTTTGCTTATCCCAATGCCTACAACCTAAGTGTGGGTACGCATACATTAACCATTGGATATCGCGAGGATGGTGCAAAACTTGATAAAATTTGGCTCACCAACAGCAACGATGTCCCAACTGGCGTAGGTCCTGATGCGAACAATTGTGCAGTAACTTCAACGCGTACGGTAACATCGAAACACTTAAATGTTTATCCCAACCCAGTTACCGACTTGCTCACCATTGAAATTGAAGGTTCGACAGCAGCCGTAAGTGTTTACGACGCGATAGGACATTTGCTTTATGATCGAGTTATCAATTCAGTAAATAAAACGATTGATATGTCGGGCTTCAGAAATGGAATCTATTTCGTAAAAATTGCTGACCAAGATCAAACGGTTATCAAGAGAATTGTGAAAGAATAAGCCTTTGGTTAGTTTCTTTGAGTGTGTCTTGTCCTTAAATTCATTTCAATATAGTGCAATGAGCTTAACGACAAGGCATTCTCATTTCTCATTTCATTGATATGGTAGCAGGCCGATGACTAATACGTGTCCCAAATTGAAAGAATAATATCTAAAATTTAAAATGTTCGTATCTGCTCCGTCACTACCTTTGTATTGTTTAATAATAACGAATGTTGCATTTGTCGATGATATGAACAAGTGCAGCGCAGCTCTTCAACCCCCTGCTTGTACCGATAGCTATTTGGGTGGGGGACTTATGGAGCAATATTCAATATTTTTGCGCTTAAATTTTGCCGTTTTTTCGAAAATTGATTTTTTTTGCGCTACGATTTTCGAAGTAAAATTTATGAAATGCATATTATGGTAATGCATATTTAAATGTGCAATAAGGTTTATTTATTGATTTTGCAGTTGTTTGTTTCGCTTTTTTGTAAAAATATCTTATTTCGTTTTTAGT
>CAYGDW010000098.1:0-5702 GCA_964348755.1 uncultured Bacteroidales bacterium
TGTCGAAATTCGTCTTCAGGTTGTGCATGTCGGAGCGCATTTTTGTGGTAGAAAATATGCTCTGATATACTGAATATCAGTGACATGCATAACTGTTTTTGTTGGTTTTTTACGATTTTTTTCAGTTTTTTTTAATCGCACAACACGTTAATTATTATTTTAAAAGGGTTTTATTTGTTTTTGGGATTGGTTGTGCCACAAATAAAATACCCGGGGGTGGCCCGGGATTTTGTTTGTTAATGCCACTTATTTTGGTGGCAATAGTCTATAAAAAAAACCCGGGGATGCCCGGGTTTAGGTCTGGTGTTGCGCGCCTGGAAATTAAAGAAGGGTCGTTATCAATAAAAACAAGTCATTTCTTACAAAATCCAAAAGCAGCAAAAGGTAAACGCTTAATACGATCTGCGGTTTCCACCGCCCTGGTAACCGCCACGGCTCCGGCCACCGCCAAAACCACCTTTGCGTTCGCCACGGTCCTTGCGCTCTTCCGATTTGTTGACCACAATGCTGCGGCCCAACACTTCAGTGCCGTTTAGGCCATCTATGGCCTGCTGGGCTTCCTCATCGTCGGGCATTTCAACAAAACCGAATCCTTTGCTGCGACCGGTAAGCTTATCGGTGATAATTTTTGCGGAGCTAACTTCACCATACTCCTCAAATAAATCCCTCAATTCTGTTTCTCCAAAACGGAAAGGAAGGCTTCCTACGAAAATGTTCATTGTAAATGGTTTGATTAAAAATTAAATGCGCCGTAAAAGTAGTGCTAATTTTAATAAGTATAATGGTTTGCATTCAAATAAGCATAATTTTTTAATCCATTTGGTTATTTTTGCAATTAAAAAAAGGGAATGTATGGAACGAAAGCGTTGGATGCTTAATCTTCATGAAATTCTAAACAGCATAACGCACGGCATTGGGGTGTTGCTGAGTATTGCCGGGCTGGTTTTGCTTGTTGTATTTGCAAGCATCCGCCAGCCCGATGCCTGGAAAATTGTAAGTTTTTCGGTGTACGGCTTCAGCCTTATTCTTTTATTTACTGCCTCAACCCTTTATCATAGCTTCCAGAACAAACGCATCAAGGAATACCTGAATATTTTTGACCATGCTTCAATTTTTATTCTGATTGCAGGAACTTATACTCCTTTTACCCTGGTGTCGATGCGCGGCCCATGGGGTTGGTCCATTTTTGGGGTTATTTGGGGGTTGGCCATTGCAGGAGTGGTTTTCAAGGTCTTTTTTTACACCCACCGTATGCGTTTTGTTGGAAGCATGATATACCTTGCAATGGGCTGGATTATTCTTATTGCCATAAAACCGCTGCTTCAAAGTGTTCCGACTGGCGGGTTGTTGTGGCTGCTGGCCGGCGGTCTGTTTTACAGTGTTGGCATCATTTTTTACCTGCGCACAAAAAAGAACCAATATAACCATGTAGTTTGGCACTTGTTTGTATTGGCTGGTGCAATCAGCCATTTCTTTTCCATATTTTTTTACGTGCTTCCGGCCTGATAAACCAACGCTTACCCTGCCCGACGTGCTGTGCCATCAATTACCCTTTTTACCATTTCCCTTATCTGGCCGGCAAGGGCAGTAAGTTCATGGTTTTGCACAGATGCAATCATGGCAACAGGGTCAACTACCGAGACCTCTACGGTGCCATCCTCAAGCTCTTCAACCACCACGTTGCAGGGTAAAAAGGCCCCAAGTTTTGGCTCCGACATTAATGCCTTATAGGCAAAATGCGGATTGCATGCTCCAAGTATTATGTACTTGCGAAAATCAACATTAATTTTATTTTTAAGGGTTTCTTTCACATCTATTTGAGTTAAAACCCCAAAGCCTTCTTTTTTAAGCTCTTCGGTAACATGCTCAATGGCTCTTTCGTAAGTAGTGTCCTTTATTTTTGTACTGAAAAAGTAACTCATGACTTGGTCTTTGAAAACAACTGAGAATTTGCATTTTCGGTGAATGTAATAACAAAATTATTATGGTTTGAGATTAAAGCACTATTATTCGATGAAACGAACATGTTTGCGAAATAAACACAAACACCTATAAAAATAGCAAACATGGAGTTCACTCGTCACGCTTAATGCGGGACGAGTCAGGCTATCAGACCTTAATTTAAAAATTACTCACGGGTGAAAATGACGAGATTTCTCGCTTCGCTCGAAATGACAAGGCTTTCGGGGGTTTAGCAGAAGATAGGTGGTGGGCGGCGGTTTTGCCGCCACCCACCACCTATCAAAAATCCTACTATCTGTTATTCCGAACGCCGTGAGGAATCTCGAACACGCAATTCTTCTGTTATTAGATTTTGCCGGATAATTAAAGTTTTAAAATCAGAAAAAGCCGTCTCGAAAGATTATTTTTTAGCCACAAACCTGCCTGCCGCATGCAGGGACACGAAATCACAAAATTTTATTAAATTAAAAAGCCGACAATCAATGTTTGGGTTTTTTTAGAGCTTTGGTGATTCAGGGGCAAATTGAATTTTTTTGACTTTTGAGTTGGCCTCTTCTGATTAAGGAAGCGTTTCATGTTTTTAGAAAACAAACAGCTCGTTTCTCGATAGTTTGTTTACGGGTCCAAACAAACGTGTAACTTCCTCAAAGTCAACAGTATTTTCATTGCCAAGGATCACGTATGTTTTGGGCTTGTCTTTTATGTATTTTTGGTTAAATGCCCTAACATCCTGGAGATTTAATTTTGGAAGTTCAATGAAAAGTTGTCTGCGGATGTCATCTTTATGTCCCATGCGTTTGGCATTCAGGTAGTTCCATATAATTTCTGCATCGCGTATGCGCTGGGTGCGAATGTTTGAAATTAGCTGTTCCTGAGCCAGTCTGAACGAGTTTTCAGAAAGAGGCATTTCATTAAAAAGTTCATTGAAAGCACTGAAGGCATCTACCACCTTATCGTTTTGTGTGGCAATAAAACTATTGTTAATGTAGTGTTGATCGGGCCAGGCAGGAGCGGTATAGTTAGACCGGGCTGTATATGCCAGGCCGCGTTTTTCGCGCATTTCCTGAAAAACAATGGCATTCATGCCGCCGCCAAAGTATCCGTTGTACATGGTAATTTGGGGAATCATGATCGGGTTAAAGGCAATACCTTTTGAAACAGTTTGCAAGAAACTTTGGTTTGCATCATAATGCGCAAAATAAACTTTGTTTTCAAGGGTTTCCCCTGGCACAAACCTTTTTCCGGCCGGTATGGCTTTTAAACGCCTCGGCGTATTATGGTGCCGATGCACAAGTTGAGTTACTTCTCTAACTGGCTGAGGCCCGAAAAATACCAACCGGTGCTTCATCGACCACAAGTTTTGAATGGTTCTGATGAGCTGTTCGGCTGATAATGCATCGAGTTCAGTATCAGACAGCACAAAAGTAGTGGGGTTTTCAGGCCCGAACTGTGCATAGCTCACAAGGGCTGTAAAGTTGGCTTGCTGGGTAGCTTTGCTGTCGTGCCGGCTTTTCTTTGCATTTTCTATAAACCTGGTCAGGGCCTCCTGGTCGGCACGAGCATTTAATACAAGTTCTTCAAAAAGTTTTATTGCCGCTTCAAGATTTTCGCTAAGGCCGCTAACGGTAATGCGCGTGTCGTCAGATCCAACCATGACATTAAATGAGCAGGCCAATTTAAAAAACTCGTTGCTGATGTCTTCGGCCGAATATTTACTGGTACCAATAAAATTGATAAAACTACCTGCGAAAGGAAGCACTTTGTCGTGGTTGCTACCCATTTCCCAATGGTAGGTAAGTGTAAAGGTTGGGTTGGCGAGGTTTTTAGCATAAAGTACCTCTATGTTGTTGCGGGTTTTTGCACGTGTTAGGTCCTTGCGGTAATCAATAAAAACAGGTTTGATAGGGTCAACCTGGGTTGCTTTTACTTTTGTAAGCAGGGGTGACTCTGCATCGCGGTTTATATGAATGGGTGTAATGGCGGGTTTTTCTACCTGTTCCAGGTTGCCAGGCTGCCCCTGGCGTTTATATACTACCACAAAATTGTTGTTTTGCAGATGATTATTTGCAAATGCTATTATTTCTTCTTTGGTAATCTTGCCAAGGCGGTCCAGGTAATTCACTGTTTCTTGGTAAGGCTGGTGGTTGAGAAACGTCATTGTAAGGGCCATGGCACGTGCGCGACTGCTTTCGGCCCGGCGCATTTCCTGAAGTTTCAGGTTGTTTATTGCTGCTTCCATGAGCCAGTCGGGAAATTCCCCTTTTTTAACAAGTTCAAGCTGTTCGAGCAGGAGGGCCTTTACCTGGTCAAGTGTTTGTCCGCGTTTGTTTCGCCCCATAAGGGTAAATACCGAATAGTCGGTCATGTTACGTACCCCGGCGCCAGCGCCAAGTGTGGCCTGCTGCTTGTTCAGGTTTTGATCAATTAACCCGGCCCGGCCATTGCTCAAAATCATACTTATCATATTCAGGTAGGGGCGCTGGTTAGAGTTTATGCCTTCAAAACGCCATCCTATCTGAATGTTTTCAGCCTGTAAGCCAACTACCTCTTTTACAATGGGTTGTGTTATTTCTGGTTGTGGTCCAAAACTCAGAACAGGCAGCGGCCTGGGTTTAAGTTTTCCGAAATATTCATCGATAATTCTTATTGCTTGATCGGGATCAAAATCGCCCGACATGATTACGGCCATATTGTTGGGCACATAGTATTGCTCAAAGAAATTTTTTATGTTAACGATGGAAGGGTTTTTCAGGTGCTCTGACTCTCCCAGGGTGGTTTGTGTGCCGTAAGGGTGGTTTGGGAAAAGCCCGCTCAAAAGCGCCTCTGAGGCTTGGCGGCCGTCGTTGGTAAGCGACATGTTTTTTTCTTCATAAACCGTTTCAAGCTCGGTGTGAAAAAGCCTCAACACCGGATCCCTGAATCGCTCGGCCTGTATCATGGCCCAGTTTCTAAGCTGATTGGCGGGAATGTTCTCAATGTAAAATGTAAAATCGTTGGAGGTTGCGGCATTTGTACCCGTTGAGCCTATGGCAGTCATGAGCCTGTCGTACTCGTTGGGTATGGCAAGAGTAGAAGCAATGTAAGAGATGCTGTCGATCTGGCGGTAGAGCAATGCCCTTTTTGCCTGATCGGTTTCTTTGCGATAAACCTCAAAAAGCTGCTCAATCTTGTCGAGCAGGGGCTTTTCTTTCTCCCAGTCGAGGGTTCCGAAAGTGCTGGTTCCTTTAAACATCAGGTGTTCAAAATAGTGGGCAAGGCCTGTGGTTTCGGCAGGGTCGTGCATGCTACCTACACGTACTGCCACATAGGTCTGAATCCGAGGCTCCTCGGGGCTTACCGAAAGGTAAACCTTTAACCCATTGTCAAGGGTGTAAATCCTTGCATTCAGGGGGTCATTCGGAAACGATTCGTAAACATAGGTCTTTTGACCGAAAACAAAGCCCTGCATTAGCAAAAGCATGGCTAAAATGGCGCTCAGCCGTTTTACAACTTTTTTCAACATGGGTAAGGTTTGGTTTATGAATTATAATAAATGAAATGTTAGAAAGCTGCGGTATCAAATTGGTTAATTAAAAAATTACCACTGGCCGACAAAAATTACCTGATTTTTCGCTCCGCTCCAAATGACAGGGTTTTCAATGATTTTGGCAATTTGGGGGGTAAGTGGCGGCTTCGCCGCCTACTACCCCCCCAAAATAAAAAGCTAACTTACTGTCATTCCAAACGTAATGAGGAATCTC
>CAYGDW010000099.1:0-5612 GCA_964348755.1 uncultured Bacteroidales bacterium
AAACATAATTTTTATTAATCTGATTTGTTTGGCTTTATATATTTTTTCTGTTTTCCGGGTTGCATTTTTGAAAAAATTATTACTGCCACCTGAACAGTCTGCGTATAAATGTTGCTTTGATAAAATGGGTGTACCGCCCTGAAAACAAGAGAAATCAGACAAAATAATGAGCTGAATTTTGAATTGTTTTTATGCACAACGAGGTACATCGAAAGTATTTTAACTTTGATGAGGGGCTCAAAGCAGGGCTAATGTTGCATGGAGTGGGAGGCAAAAGACAGGGCTAAAGCCCCGAAGGGCTTTGTTGGTTGTAACCCCAGCTTAAAAGCCGGGGTTAATGTTTTACGGATAGGGGTTTGTTTAAAATATAAACATACTTTTCAGGCCGAACCGGTGTGCTGCAAATAATTGAGTGGATTTAGCGCATGGTGGTTAAGCCGCATTGAACATACAGCCACTGAATCAGGGTTGCTCCCCTTAAAATACGCTATCCTTCCTGTTCAATAATGGTATAAAATTTATACTGGCGAATTCCAAATACCATGCAACACTATTCACAGCCTTTGCGGCCATTTACCAGGGCAGAAAATTACTTATAAAAGCTAGCTGGAAATACATCAATTTTGTATTATGGGTCAATAAAAATCGGGCATTTCTATTAAACTTTATCACCTATTTTTCAACCGTGCCATCAAACCGAAGGCTGAGGCTTCAGAAGCAACCAGCTAAACTTTTCCCAAAACCTCATTAATTTTTTTCAACTCCCATTCATCGAAATAGAGGTTGTTTAGCGCCTGGAGGTTTTGATTGAGTTGTTCCTGGCTACTGGCCCCAATAAGCACCGAGGTAACGCGGCTGTCTTTTAGCAACCATGCAATAGCCATTTGGGCCAGTGACTGATTGCGATGACGGGCAATCTCGTTCAATTGCGATACAATAGCCATATTTTCAGGGGTAATTTGTTCGGGTCGCAAAAACCCGGTAGGCCTCCCTGCCCTGGAGTCCGCAGGGACTCCCCTCAAATACCTATCTGAAAGCATTCCCTGTGCCAATGGCGAAAATGCAATGCAACCAATCCCGTGTTTGTCGAGGGTGTCGAGCAGCCCACCTTCAACCCAACGATCGAGCATTGAGTATTTTGGTTGATGGATAAGGCAAGGCGTTCCTAATTCTCTAAGAATAGTGGCGGCCTGCTGAGTTTGTTGGGCGGAGTAGTTTGAGATTCCGGCATACAAAGCCTTGCCTTGCCTAACCACCTGATCGAGGGCCATCATCGTTTCTTCGAGTGGGGTGTCGGGATCGGGACGGTGTGAGTAAAAGATATCTACATACTCCAGGCCCATGCGCTTAAGGCTCTGATCAAGGCTGCTAATCAGGTATTTTCGCGAGCCCCACTCGCCATAAGGGCCTGGCCACATAAGATAGCCGGCCTTGGTAGATACAATTAACTCGTCGCGGTAAGGCCTCAGGTCGGAGGCAAGCACGCGCCCAAAATTTTCTTCGGCACTACCCGGAGGCGGGCCGTAGTTGTTGGCCAGGTCGAAATGTGTGATTCCTGCATCGAATGCGCGATGAATAATTTTACGGCCGTTTTCAAACATATCAACCCCGCCAAAGTTGTGCCACAAACCCAGCGAAACAGCAGGGAGCAAAAGCCCGCTGCGGCCGGTGCGGTTGTATTTCATACCATTGTATCGCGAAGGGTTTGCCTGGTTTTCCATATCATTGGTTTTTTATTTCAAAGCTAAGCAATATGAGTTATTGAAAAAACTACAGCCAGATAAATTTTAGGGGAAGTACCATTCGAGATTCAATTTGGTTCATTCATAATTTTTTATACATTTACCCTAACAAACCCAAAAAAAATATTATGTACAATAAGGCTATTTTCAACATAAAACCACTGGGATTTATGTGGAATCCGCGCGACCCCTTTCTGTTTTGTGTTCACCACAACGATGATTTCCCGCGGGCCAATGACCATTTCGGTCCTGCAGCCTCGCTTGCCGGCCGCCACCTTGGTCAGGACTTTACAATTAAAGATGGATGGAGAATGTATCATGGAGAAACCATACCGGGTTTTCCGGCGCATCCACATCGGGGATTTGAAACGATAACAGTGGTATTGGAGGGTTTTGTTGATCACAGCGATTCGCACGGGGCTGCAGGGCGCTATGGTTTTGGCGATGTGCAATGGATGACAGCCGGTAGCGGGCTACAGCACAGCGAAATGTTTCCTTTGCTCAACCAGGACAAGGGCAATCCGCTTGAACTTTTTCAGATTTGGCTTAACCTGCCCGCTCGCGACAAATTTGTGTCACCACATTTTAAAATGCTTTGGAATGAACAAATACCCAAAGTAACCATAACAGATACAAAGGGCAAGGCAACCGTGGTAACACTTATTGCCGGCCAACTTAACGGTGTTTCTGCTCCTTCGCCTGCCCCCGACTCCTACGCGGCAAAGCCTGAAAATGAAGTTGCCATTTGGCTAATAAAAATGGAGCCGGGTGCAAATTGGACATTGCCGGCAGCAGGCCCTGCCGTAGAGCGATCATTGTATTTTTACAAAGGAGATCATATTGAAATAGGCGGTGTTATAATTGACAATTACCATTCGGCAGAATTACTTAGCGAAATGGATATAATAATTGAAGCTGGCACACACGAATGCCGAATGCTGCTATTGCAAGCACGACCCATTGCAGAGCCAGTGGCCCAGCATGGTCCTTTTGTTATGAATTATCAGCCTGAAATTCAACAGGCCATAAGCGACTTCAGGCGCACCGGCTTTGGCGGCTGGCCATGGCCGCGTTATGACAACGTGCATGGACATGAAACCGGCCGCTTTGCCAGATATGCCGATGGCCGCCTTGAAAAACCCTGATTAATTTTTTAAACTTTACAGTCTTACTGTTGGCCCAAAAAACAAAGCATTCAGAAACAGGCGGTTGGTCCCAAACCAAAACCCACGGAAGTTGGGATTATCAAAAAAGCAAATGATGTTTCCACGACCCATGCTGTAAACTATTATACCAACCGAATTTTCGATCATTGGCCGGTAAGGCTCAAAAACATACCCGCTCAAAAGGTTTTCGAGTGGAAAATAAAGCGGGTTGGCAAATGGGTTTTTGTTTGGCTTTGCAAAAGTATTACCAGATACAAACACCGGAATATCTCTGTTTATAAAGCCGTAACCAATCGGATGAGTTATATCAATTTTGGCATTGAAAATACTGCCAGGATTTCGGCGCGCTCCCAATAGGTTGCTGCGTTCAGAATAAGGCACCATTGTATCAGCTTTTATTTCAGGAACTTTCACAAACTCAATATCGGCCAATCCGTTGCCCTGAAGCCAATTATTTGCATTTCCGATGGCAATAATATTTCCTCCGTTTCGCAGCCAGCGTTCAATAGCGTCGCGCCCTGCCTGATTTATTTCAGAATAGGACCCTGAAACCAAAACCAGGGTATTGTATCGCGACAAGTCCAAGTTGTTCAGGCGCGAGGTTTCTACCATGCTAACAGGCATATCAAATCGCTGGTCGAGCAGGTGCCATACTTCACCGGCTTCTCTACTGTTAACACCTTGCCCCACAGGCATCAGAATTACAGGTTTTTTTAATGAAACAAATGCGCTGCTGCCAAGATTAACCCCCCTGCTGCTGAGGCTTGAAGAAACCGAAAACACTTCAATACCAGCAATTTCAGCAGCTTTTTTAACAATTTCAAAAACTTTCTCTGCTTCAATATCCTGAATGGCTACCGGAACCAAAATACTTCCGTACCCAAATTCAACCTCCTGGTTATTAACATTCATTGCAAAATGCTGGGTTGCAACCCTGGTTCTAAGTCCTTGAGCTTGTATATAATACAATGCCTTTGCAGCGTAATAATCGTCCCATTTAAAAAGGTATGCATAATTGGTTTCTTGGGCGGATATTCTACCTTTTGGCGGCAGATTCACGGTTACCTCGTTTCCCATGAGTGAACCAAGTTGCCGGGCATTACTAATTTCGCCATAAGGAATATTGAAAGCCAGAGGAAGTGTCCATGCTGACACATCGTAAAAAAGGCTGTCTTCAAATTGGGTAATTTTTTCAAATGCTGACCTTACAAGCCTTGACTGAGGCTGATTGAGCGGGACAAGCCAGGCATACCCGGGTTTAAAATGCATATCACCCAAACGCAATGACTTATTAATTTCAAAAACCTGTATGTTGTGAGTCAGCATTAAATCAATAAAATGATGGTTCAGGTTTTTGTCAGAAGGATGACCAACCAAATATGCCTTAACGGGTAATTTTCGGGCCTCTTCAATAGAAGTGCGAAAAAACCAACGAAGGTGTTCAAGCAACTCAAGCCGCAAATCGAGAGCGGCCTGGAGGGTAGAGAACGAAACCAACACCTGGTTTCGAACTGTTTCGGAAAAATCGACCACGCCATGTATGGTTTCTACCCTGTGGCCTTTTGTGCCAGCCTGCTCGAACAATATACCAATCCCCCCCCTGACATCGGGGTAAGATGATCCCTTTCCGTAATAAAAATCGTCAAAATCTTCTTCGGTATAATATAGTTGACCTTTACCATCGAAGGCCTTTGCGTGATATTGAGCCATTTTCATGGTAAGTTCATTGGTACGTTGTGGTGTATGGATGTTGCCACGCGAAGGCACGCCAGGCTGAAAGTAAAAGGTTGAATTTGCTCCAAACTCGTGGTGGTCGGTATTTACGTTTGGCATCCAACGGTTATAATCGGCCAAACGTCCACGTGTTTCGGGCTGGGTTGCGGGCAGCCAATCGCGGTTAAGGTCGAACCAATAATGGTTACTGCGCGATCCTGGCCACACGTCAAAAAATTCGCGACCGGCCGGATCAGGGTTTAAAATTCGGCCTCGATGCCTGTTTACCCAACTGGCAAACCGGTCCTGACCATCAGGATTCATGCTCGGATCAATAATTATGATCGTTTGATCGAGCATTTGTGCAACCTCAGGGCTATTTGAGGCCAACAGGTAGTAAGCCACCAGCGGAGCAGCATTGTGTGCACTCGGCTCATTGCCATGCACACCATACCCGAGGCGAACAACTACAGGCATTGTGCTTATATCTGCCTCAGATGACCGGGCCGGATCGACAAGCACAAGGTGTTGCTGCCTGATCTGCTCAAGCCGTTTTTGGTTCTGTGGCGAGGTAATTATCATGTGCACCAGCGGCCTTTGCTCATGCGAACGGCCATATTCATACAATACTGCCCTGTCAGAAACCGATGACAACAGCTGGAAATATGAGTGCAGGGGCGCATGATGCAAATGCCACTCCCCTATTTGAAAGCCGAAAAAACTTTCGGGGGTAGGAATTTTCTCATTGTAGTTGTGCTCCGGAAGGAAATATGTTAAAGGTTTGGCTGCAAAAGCACCGGCAGAATAAATTAATAACAAGGCCAATACAATACGGTAAGTCCTGATTTTCATGATTGATTGATTTTGAAAAATTATAAGGCATAAAAATAATCACTATTGTCCGATAAAGTAAAAAAGGTAGAATTTTATGCATGAGATTCCTCACTACGTTCGGAAAGACATTCAGTTAGCTTTTTATTAAGGGGGGTAG
>CAYGDW010000100.1:0-5550 GCA_964348755.1 uncultured Bacteroidales bacterium
CCTGTCATTTCGAGCGGAGCGAGAAATCACGTAATTTTTGTCGGCCAGTAGTGAAAATTAATCATAAATAAATGCATATTTTTATCATTGTTTTTGCTAAACTCAAAAAACCCTGCGAATAATTATAAAATGGCAGGGTTGAAAAGATTACAATAAAATATACGGTTTAGATAAATGTTTTATTGTGGTTTAGTAAAGGATTCTTTAAAAAACTTGAAAGATATATGAGGAAGGTAAAAAATCAGGAGAAAGACTCCAGTCCTGTTGCAGAAATCAGCCCCGAAAAAAAGGTTTTAAAAGAGGTTAACAATCAGGTGAAATCCCTTTTTTTTGAAAAGATAATTTCTGAGGCCGAGGCCAGCATTGTAATTTTCGATCTCAATTCGTTAAAAGCTGTATGGTCGAACGATACCCTGCGTCGCTTCCTTGGATTAAAGGCTTCCAAAAGTTTAACCTGCGAGGAGGTGCAGCTTATGTATCACCCGGCCGACCAGAATTTTTTGCTTGAGATGCGGAGCTTTTTCAAGTCAAATCCGCGGGGTCTGTTCACTGCTTTTTACCAGTTTCAAAAACCCGGAGGATATTATGGCTGGTTTTACACCACTGCAAAATTGTTTAGAAATGACCCCGTTTCTGGTGTTTTTGAGGTGCTTGGGGTTACCATTGACTTTTCGGAGAACCTTACTTACAGCAAAAACCTCAAGCTTTTTGCACAGGACAAATTGCAGGTTATAAATAAAAAGCAGATTAGCCGCATTACTCCCCGCGAAAAGCAAATGATTAAATATTTTGCCAACGGATTCAGCACGCGCGAAATGGCCGAGCTGCTCGGCCTAAGCTTTCATACCATAAACAACCACCGTAAAAATATTCTTAACAAGCTCGACCTCAAAAACCTGGCATCACTGGTAAACTTTGCCGTAGAAAACGGGCTTGACTAATTATTTAAAATAAAAAAAAGCCACCCCCTCCCCGGGATGGCTTTCGGTTTCGCCAGCTCGAATTGCTACGGCCGGTAAACCATTTTTCCTGTATAGGTTTGCTCTCCTATGGTTATTCTGAACATATAAATGCCTGGCCTGATATTGCCTGGGGTCCAGTTTACCTTGTAGGCACCCTGAGCAAGTGTGTTATCCTTTAATACTTCCAGGGTCTGCCCAAGCAGGTTGAGCACCTCAACCTTTACGCGATTCTCCCTGGCCACCACAAACTCAATCGCGGTGGAGGTGTTGAACGGGTTCGGGTAGTTGGGGTAAAAAATGCCGGCGGATTTGGCCTCTATCATGTGGTTGGTAAAGTGTACCCCTGATACATTTATTTCGAATGCACTTGCAACTGAGCCATTGCCTATGGGGTTGAATATTACGGAAACTAGGTCATCGGCTGTAAAACCATCTTGACCATCAGCGGTTTTCAGGTCGCTAAGGTTTATTACATAGTCTTTGCCAGCCGGTACAAGGGTTATTACCGTGCGGAACTGCTTGTCCCAGGTTTTAATGCCAGCTTTGGCAAGCATTACTTCAACCATACCGGTGCCACTTGCATGAAAAGCCAAATGCTTGTACTTTGAAAGGTCCATCGACTGGGTGCCGGGTCCTAACCTGCGAAAAAGCGAAGCGTAAGTCCTTACGCTACCCTTCAGGCTTGCGTTGCGCTCCACGCCAAACGACCTGTCGTGCAGCAACCCCTCTTCGGGCCTTGTGCTGAAGTGGGTAACCACCGAATTGCCCGGGTCATAATCAAACATCCACGGGCCATCGGCATAATACAGCACATCGCGTGTTTCGTCAAGGTTGTTGGCTATGCTGAAACCGGCATCGAACAAAAACCCTACATTTACCTCAACCGTAGAGAAAGGCGTGGAGGGTATATTCACATCTATCTGAAACCTTTGTCTGTGGCCGTTTTCAACGGTGGCCTTTGAGCCATGAAGGGTAATTTTCGATGCCCCATTGGTATTGACCAGGTCAAGAAGCAGTTTGCCATTGCGGTAGCGGCCTCCTTTCACATAAACCTGTGGTATTTGCGGAGTGCTCACAGCATTGCTAAAGCTGAGCGGCCCTGACGAGGCCATTGAACTGAGTATGCTCTCAACAAGTTCACCCGTCATTTGTGGTGCCACCGACCATACCTGGAAGTTGAACACTTCGCCATTGCCGCCGGGATTGTAAAGCTCGTTGTGCCAACGGTTGTCTATTGTAAATCCATTGTTTTTCCAGGTAGCTATAAAGCTTACCGAATAGTCGGTATATCCGTTTGGATGTACCAGTTTAGAAAGTATAAACGGTTGGCCTGCAATCTGTATATGCCTTACTTCTTTTAATGTAGCTCCGGTAAGCCTATCGCAAATTACCTTGGTGTGTTCGTAAACCGAACCGGCATCGGTGGCAATGGCAAGTATGGCTGCCCTGCGGGCACTGTTTTCCTGCAGGTAGTCAGCCGCAAAAATTTCGTTGGCGTTGGTTATGGCCAGCAGGTCGGCAGGTGTCGAAATGTATGCCCTGGTCTGGGCCGGGCCACGCTCAGGAATAAAGAAATTTATGCCAGAAGCCGGGGTTTCATCCTGCGAAACGGTTTTAAGTTCTCCGGTAAGCATTTCGGTAAGGTCGAAGGCAGGCATCTCTTTCATGCGATTTTCGGGTTCTGTTTTCGTTCCCTCAACCATACGCCTGTGGTGCCTGAGTGCAATTTTCGAAGCCATGCTTCCATCGCTTTCAATACCGCCATCGTTTCCGCCCGACGATTCGCCAATAGCAACCACTACCTCATCATAATTATTTGTCAGGTTAGGGTCAGTCTGGTCAAAAGGCCTTATCTGTGCGGCATTGGTGGCGCTTGGGCTGGTTTGGCTCAGCAACAATCCTGTGCGGTAAACTAGTAAGGCATATTGCCCGGCCCCAATGGTGCCGATATTCCAAATGCCGGTTGCATGATCGTAAGTGCCGTGGGTGCCGGCATCAAGGCGTGCAATGAAAGGAAACGCTCCTGGAAGCAGGTTTTCTACCGTTACACCCGTAGCCTCAAGCAGTGGGTTCAGGTTTGTTACTACCACTGCAAATATCAACTCGTTTACCTTGTCGGGGTCGGGTGTGGCAATGTTTACCTCAAAGGTTACCTGAAGGTCAACCACTATGGGTCCTTCTTCAATTATAAAATTTGCCTCAGAATGGCAGCCATCGGCATCGGTTACCATTACGGTATAAGTGCCCGGCATTAAATTGTTAATGAGGGCAGTGCCAGCTCCATTGCTCCAGACAAATGTGTACGGAGCCCTGCCACCGCTTGCCGTGGCTGCAATTGTCCCGTTTTCTGCTCCTTGAAACGAAGGCTGGGTTACCGTGCCTTCGATAATGATTTCTTTTGGTTGCCCAACTACCATATTTACTACAGACAGCTTGCAGTTTATTCCATCGCTTATTTCAACAATGTAATTGCCTGCAGGAATGTTTTCGAGGTTTTGTGTAGTGGCTCCGTTATTCCATTTAAATGTATAAGTGCCATTGCCATTGTGCACTTCGAGCTTAATGCCTCCATTGCTTGCGCCAAAACAGCTGGCATCGGTTATTTCGTAAAAGGCAAACATGGTCTGTACGAAAATGCTGGCGGTGGCCACGCCTTTGCAGCCCAGGCTGTCGGTGTAGGTATAGATAAGCTGGTAAGTACCGGCACCAACCCTGGTAGGGTCAAATACGCCATCAATCACTCCGGGGCCGCTGTACACGCCTCCAAGAGGCCATCCGCCGTCAAGTTCAAATGCAAGGCCGTGTTCGCACACATTTTCGAGCGTGGCAAAGCTTACCTGAGGTGGTTCATTTACCTTTACTTCAACAATGGCCTCGTCTTTACAGCCATCCTGGTTTACAACCTCTACAGCATATTTCCCGGCCTCGTTTACTAGTATGGTTCGTGTGGTTTGTCCGGTACTCCAAAGGAACGATTCGCCCGGAGAGGCAGTAAGTTCTATTGAGCCTCCTGCGCAGAAAGTGGTGCTGCCACTTGCGCTAATGCTTGCTTCAAATGGCTTGCCTGGCTCAATTTCAAACGTGGTTTCATACTCGCAGCCGTTGGCATCGGTTACGGTAAGGCTGTAGCTGCCCGCGGCAAGGTTGTTGGCAACAGGCTCATTCAGGCCTGGGTTGTGGCTCCAGGTATAGTTATATGGCCCATTTCCGCCAGAAACCGTTGCAGCAATGCTACCGTTATTACCACCATAGCAGCTTACTGTCGAAATTTTAGCCGAAAGGCTAAGCGATACCTTTTCAACTTCAAATTTATGCTCCTCTGCGCCACATAAATTATTCGTAAGCTGGTCGGCTACCTTCAGGGTCCATTGTCCTGCCATGGTGGCTGCAACTGTTGGGGCCTGCGAAAACACAATTCCCTGGGGGTCTGTCCACGAAAAGGTGTAAGGGGGCTTGCCTCCACTTACCCGGGCTTCGACCAGGACGTTGCCATTGTGACAAATTTTTGGGTTGTCAAAGGCAATGCCGGCGGTAAGTTCGGGGTAAACGTAAACGCGGGTGGTGGCACAAACCTGACCAACCTGAGTGGTACACTCATTTTTGGCCGAAACAGGCCCGCAAACCGAATACTCTATAAAATCAGGATAAAGGGGCATGCCTGGCTTCCAGGTAAAAGTAGGGGTAAGCTGGCCAGTCGAAAAGTCGAGGGCACTCAGGTGCTGACCGCTCCAGGTAACACCCGGGCCTACAAAACCCATTGCATTAAGCTTAATGCTGCAATCCTGCCTTACTTCATAGGTTTCCTCGATTTGAGGATGTGGAATTGCTTCGATTACCAGGTTGTAGTTGTTTTGTCCGGGCTTGCAGAAGGTAAGGGCGTACATACCCCCTTTTGAAATGCAAGCCTGATCGCCGACCTTAAACGAAGGCAGGGCACATTGTCCGCCTTCATGGGGCAATGGTGTAAGCCACCAATTGGCCGAGCCGGTGGCAGTTGCCCCGGCCAGCTTAATGCTCACGGCCGCCGTTTTGTCCGAAAGTATCAGCAAAACTTCAAAACATCGGTTGCCACCTCCGCTTATGCCACAGCAAAAGCCATTGCGAAAGCCATCGTTAAGGTTGAAAACACCGGCAGGCTGCTCCGAAAAGTCAACCACCATAAATGGCACATTGCTGTTGCAAAGGCCTGATGGACTGTAGGAGCCCGACAAAATATCATCCTCAATCTGTTCTTCAACCAGATTGGTTTTGATGGGGCTGGTCATTAAGTGTGAATAGGGGCTTTGGAGGCCCGGCGAAATAAGGCCGCGCACCTGAGTGCCTTCTCGGGCGTGTATGTCGTAAGTTTGAAGTGACTGGGCCTGAACTCCAATGCTCAGAAACAGTAACACCAGTACAAGCACGCCAACAATGTTGCGTAAAGTTTTTTTCATTTTGGGGAGGGTTTAATGAAAAATTAAATGATAAAGGTTAAGAGCGTTTGAAAATAGTTTTTACTCATTTTCAAAGCTAAAATTAGCCCGGGCAATAAGGGCAGGCAATTAGGATGTTCACATATTTTAATATAAGGGTTTTTACTAGTAAACCC
>CAYGDW010000101.1:0-5472 GCA_964348755.1 uncultured Bacteroidales bacterium
GTGAGGAATCTCATGCATAAAATTCTACCCTTTTTTACTTTATTGGACAATAGTGTTTTTAAATTTCAGAAATTACCATTATAAGAGGCCGTCTCGAAAGATTATTTTTTAGCCACAAACCTGCCTGCCGCATGCAGGGACACGAAATCACAAAAATTCACTAAATTAAATACCTGACAATCAATGTTTTGGTAGATTAGTGGCAAGTTGAATAATTTCGACTTTTGAGATGGCCTCATTTTATTTTCCTGCCTTTTCACCGCACTCAACCTTGGTATGCAGCCCGGTTTAACTGTCCTAAGCCTGCTTATTTTTCAATGCCCACAATGGTTTTTCGCTTCGCACCCGGCAATATATGCGTCTTATTTCTAATGAAAGTGTTCCCCTAAACATTTAACAGCCTGGCTGCTCCTTACCCCCTTTTCAGTTTTGAAGAAATGTGCTGTAACGCTTATTATTGTACGCTGTAGCGAAGAATCTCATATTTAACTTGTCAGTATTGGGATGATGTTATTTTTATTAAGACTAATTCTTAATAACTTTGCGGCTCAAATAAAAATACTTTGTTATGAGAAAGATTCTTTTTGCTTTGCTTGCCCCTTTGGTAATGTTGGGCTGCAATCCTTCAGAAGATGTTATCAATGTGTATTCGGGACGGCATTACCAGACCGATGAGGATTTATTCCGTGAGTTTTCGCGCCAGACAGGCATAGAGGTTAATCTGGTAAAGGCCGACACCGACCAGCTTATTAAGCGCCTGGAGTTGGAGGGGGCGGGTTCGCCGGCCGATTTGCTGATAACAGTTGATGCCGGCAGGCTTGTAACGGCCAATACCCTCGGATTGCTTCAGCCCTTCGGGTCGGAACTTGTAAGCGAGGTTGTGCCCCCACCCTATCGCGATGCCGGAGGCGCCTGGACCGGGCTAACGGTTCGCGCCCGGGTAATAGTTTATCACAAAGACCGGGTTCAGCCCGGGTCGCTTTCGACCTACGAAGCTTTAGCTGGTCCTGAATGGAAAGGCAGGGTGCTTGTACGCTCCTCGCAAAATCAATACAACCAAACCCTTATGGCTTCGCTGGTGGCAGCCCATGGGGCTGAGGGCGCCGAGGTGTGGGCCAAAGGCATTGTGGGCAATATGGCCCGAAGCCCGCAGGGCAACGACCGCGACCAGGTAAAAGCCCTTGCTGCAGGCGCTGGCGACGTAGCCATTGTAAACACTTACTATATGGGCTTGCTCCTCAACTCTGAGAACGCCGAAGAGCGCATCGTGGCTCAGCAGACAGGCATTTTTTTTCCCAATCAGGGCGACCGCGGCACCCATGTAAACATTAGCGGCATAGGCCTGACAGCCAACGCTCCCAATCGCAAAAATGCCATACGCCTCATAGAATTTTTGCTCAGCGATGCTTCGCAAAAAGTGCTTTCGGAAGAAAACTTCGAATACCCTGTATCGAACAGGGTGGAATGGCCCGGGCTTTTGCAGCAGTGGGGCACATTCAAAGCCGATACATTGCAGCTATCTGACCTGCAGCCTCACCTTCAGGAAGCCATGTTTATCTTTAACCGTGCCGGCTGGCAGTGAAACAAACCAAAGCCATTTTCATTGCCAAACTGCAAAGGCTGATTCTCAACCCCTGGGTTGGGGCAGCTTTTGTGGCATCGCTGCTGGTAGCCACCCCTGTGCTTATAATCTTTCCGGAAGTGCTGGCAAGTAGCGATGAGGTGTGGAGCCATATTGTGCGCAATTTGCTGCCTGCGTATGTGCAAAATACCATTTGGCTAATGCTTGGTGTGGCTGTGCTCACCTTTTTGCTGGGGGTAAGCACCGCGTGGTTTGTAAGTATGTACCATTTTGCCGGAAGGCGCTTTTTTGAATGGGCACTAATACTGCCCATTGCAATTCCGGGCTACATAAATGGTTTTACCTGGGCGGGCATGTTAGATTTTACCTCGCCCGTGTATGTGTGGCTAAGAAGTACTTTCGGCATTAATACCGGTCCGTATTTGTATTTCGACATATTGTCGTTGCCTGGAGCTATTTTTATTTTGTCGGTTTCGCTTTACCCGTATGTTTACTTGATTGCCCGCACCTGGTTTATGCGGCAAAGCCATACCCTTATTGAGGCATCGGCCTCGCTGGGCCGCAGCCCGTTTAACACTTTTTTCAGCACGGCTCTGCCATTGGCTCGTCCGGCCATTGTGGCCGGGGTTTCGCTGGTGCTCATGGAGGTACTCAACGATTACGGGCTGGTGCGTTATTACGAAGTGCATACTTTTACCACCGGCATTTTTAAGGCATGGTTCTCTTTTGGGAACCCTCAGGCGGCCATGCGCCTTAGCGCATTCCTTATGGTGTTAGTGCTTGGGCTTATTTGGCTCGAGCGTTACCAGCGAGGCAGTATGCGATTCGACCAAACCTCAGGTAATTTTAAGCCGGCAAAGGTTTACAGGCTTAGGGGTCTTTGGAGTGCCTTCGCCTTTGTAATATGCATGCTTCCACTATTGGCCGGTTTTTTGCTTCCGGCAGCCATGCTTATCTGGTGGAGCCTTCAAACGGCCGCATCGGTAGTTGATCAGCGATTTTGGGCCTTGCTGCAAAACAGCTTCCTGCTGGCTGGCACCGCTTCGTTGCTTGTGGTGGGCATTGCAGTGCTGGTAGCCTATGCCGTGCGAAGTTTTCCCAACCGTGTGGTAAAACTGCTGGCAAGGATTGCCACTTTGGGTTATGCCTTGCCAGGGGCCGTGGTGGCCATAGGTATAATGGTTGCCTTTATGTGGTTTGACAGCCAGGCAATAATGATGCTGCTTACCGGCACCTGGGCAGTACTCATTTATGCATACGCGGTGCGATTTATGGCAGTGGGCTACAACAGTATAGACGCAGGCATGGCACGCCTTTCGCCCAGCCTCGACGAAGCCTCGCGCTCACTGGGCCGATCGGGCAGCAAAACCCTTACCACAGTAGTGCTGCCACTCATCAAAGGACCTCTGCTCAGCGCAGCTTTGCTGGTGTTTATCGACGTGCTAAAGGAACTTCCGCTAACCCTGATTCTGAGGCCTTTCAATTTCGACACCCTCGCCATAAGGGCATTCGAATTTGCCTCCGACGAGCGCATTGCTCAGGCAGCACCCGCAGCACTCATTATTATACTTGTTGGTCTTGTTCCGGTTTATATCCTGAACAGAATGCTGATAAGAGAGACCAGATGACAAAAAACCTTAAATGGAAAAGGATATACCAACCCACCAACGCTTTTGTACCGACCTAAAAAACCTTAGGCTGAATACCGAAACCACAATAACATGAACCCTTCTTCAACCATTCTGAAAATCAGCGGACTATCGAAAACTTTTGCAGGAAGCAAACGTGCAGCAGTACATGACTTTGAACTTGAAGTGGAGGGTGGCCAGATTGTTGCCCTTTTGGGCGAGAGTGGATGCGGCAAAACTACCATTTTGAGAATGATTGCAGGCTTTGAAGTGCCCGATAGCGGCACGGTAATCATTGATGGACGAGAGCTTTGCAGCCCAAAAACCTTTGTGGAACCTGAAAAGCGCGGCGTTGGAATAGTCTTTCAGGATTATGCCCTTTTCCCGCATAAATCTGTTGAAGAAAATATTGCCTTTGGACTGTTCAGGCACCGCCGCCCCGACAGAAAAAAGATTGCACAAAGCATGTTGGAGCTTTGTGGTTTACAGGGATTGGAGAAGCGTTACCCCCATCAGATCTCGGGCGGGCAGCGCCAGCGGGTAGCCCTGGCAAGGGCATTGGCACCAAAACCCAACATTATTCTTTTTGATGAGCCATTCAGCAATATTGACTCCTTGCGCAAAAACCAGATGCGCAGCGATATTGAAGCCATTATAAAACAAGCAGGAATAACGGCCATTTTTGTAACCCACGACACCAGAGATGTGCTGGCAATGGCCGACAGGGTGGTGGTAATGAGCCAGGGCATCAGCCTGCAAACCGGCAATCCGGCAGAAATTTACAAGAGGCCGCTAAATCAATATGTAGCCCGGTTTTTTGGCAAGACAAACCTGCTGACAGCCACTCCGGCAAAGGGCGGATACCAAACGCCTATTGGATTTTTAGCATCGGAAAATTCGCACCTGAACAGTTCTGCCCAGGTAATGTTGTCGGTAAGGCCCGAACATTGGGAGGTTATCTCAACGCAGGAAGAGGGATGCTTTAGCGCAAGCATTATTAGCGAAAGCTTTGCAGGCGAACACAAGGAAGTAATTTGCCAGGTAAGCCTCACCGATGGAACTATGGAAAGAATAGTAATATATGCCCCTGCACACCTTGACTTCAAAAGCAACACTTGCCTTTTCAGGCTGAACCCCGGGTACGAGCCGGCAATTCTGGAGAGTTAGCCAATTAGGGTTTTAAACCTTTACGCTTGTTTTTTGATAAAACCAATCAGGCAGTCTAAAACGTCAAATGCACGCCATCCTCACATTTGCAAAAGCTCATATTTCTGTTTTTTGGTAAGGCCTGAAACCACCAGGTTGTACGAGTGGTCGGTCCATTCAAACAACAGCTTGTCGGGTATTGAACCATCAATGGCCACGGTGTTCCAGTGGGTTTTGCTCATGTGGTAGCCGGGGGTAACGGCCGGATAGCGCTCGCGCAGGTCGATTGCATGTTCCGGATCGCACTTAAGGCTAATGCCTGCAAATGAATCAATATCAGTAAGCGCAAACATTTTGCCCACAATCTTAAATACCAGCGTTTGCCTGTCGAAGGGAAAACCCTCGGTTACGCCCTTTTTGCTGAGGCAGTATTCGCGAAACGATTCGATGTTCATTCAGTCGTCGATACGCTTAAGAATAATTGCAGTGCGGTTGCCGTATGGCAGGGCTTGCTCCTCCTCTTTCAGTTTTTTCCAGGCACGGGCAATGACAACCTCATCAAGGTCGTCCTTTTGGCATGTAACTTCCACCACATACTCATCTTCGGCATAGGTGGCAATGCTGCACTTTACAATCGCTTTTCCCATAATAGAACAGTTTATAGATTTGCAGGCTTTTTCTTGTAACCTTTCGGGGAAAATAACAATGACAGAGCCTACAGCAATATTACAAAAAAATACTGAGAACACGCAGCTTCAACCATACTACCTTTCTGTGGCCGCTCTGAAGCTTTCGAAATGATCTGGCTTTTTTAATCCGTAAATAAATTTTAAATTATAGTCGGATAGCTTGAATCGACTCAGGCTAGTGAACTCGCATGATGAATTTTAGCTTCGCTGAACTTCGGTTCATCCTTGTTTTTGTTTTACGAATCAGGCTTGTTTCATCTAACCCCTATAACCCTGCCTGCCAGTTTACCCACCAAAGGATGGCAGGCAGGCATTACAATACTGCAATCTTTGGAACAACTAATACAACAACTATAAGCCTTTAAAAAACTATCACTACTGGCCGACAAAAATTACGAGATTTCTCGCTCCGCCCGAAATGACAGGG
>CAYGDW010000102.1:0-5290 GCA_964348755.1 uncultured Bacteroidales bacterium
ATTCCGAACGTAGTGAGGAATCTCATGCATAAAATTCTACCCTTTTTTACTTTACCGGACAATAGTTTATTCATAATTCGATATGCAAAATTTTAATCTTTCATTTTTTTAAATGCTGCCAGTTGAATTACAGAAAGTTCTTTTAACAACCCTCCGCGAAAAGACCGGTATTGGCCATGCCATTAAGGAGGTTTGGCCGGTGGGCGGCGGCTGTATTAACCATGCCCATGTGGTGAGTACTGACAGAGATCGGTTTTTTGTGAAACACAACTATGCAGGTCGCAATCCTGATATGTTTAATGCAGAAGGCCGGGGACTTGAATTACTTAAAAATGCTGGTGAGCTGAGCGTTCCGGGAGTTATTTGTACGGGGCTGGCTGGCAACCAGGCTTTTTTGATTCTTGAATATATTGACAGCCGGCCCCAGGAAAAAGATTTCTGGGAAAACTTCGGGAGCGGGCTGGCAAAATTGCACAGGCATACCAATCACCATTTCGGGCTCAACCATTCTAATTATATTGGCAGCCTGCCCCAGCACAACACTTTCAGCAAAAGCTGGAAAGAATTCTTTATTTCTGAGCGCATACAGCCACAACTGCGCATTTCGCGCGAAAGCGCAAAGACCAACCTTGAGCTTGAAAGGAAAATTGAGCGCCTGTTTGCACGCCTGGGTGAGTTTTTTCCGGCAGAGCCCCCTGCCCTGCTGCATGGCGACCTGTGGAGCGGAAACTACATGACTGGAATCCGGGGCGAAGCCGTTATCGTTGATCCGGCGGTTTACTACGGGCACCGATATATGGACCTGGGCATGGCGAAGCTATTTGGCGGATTTTCACCAGTGTTTTACAATGCCTATCATGCAGAATATCCACTCGATTCCGATTGGCAGCAAGGCATTGAAATAGCCAATCTTTACCCGTTGTTGGTGCATGTAAATTTGTTTGGGGGTGGTTACCTGAGCAGTATAAACAGCGTGCTGAGAAAGTTCTGAGGATTTTAAAACCGGCTTTAGTCCTCACCGTTGCCCGCCTCTTTGAGCCTGAACCAAACGTACCGTTCGTTCTGGCCAATTTCTACCAGGCCGGCGCATATAAGGTTCACAATAATATTCTCAGCCTTATAGCGCGGAATATCGGCAAGGCGCGAAAACTTACTCAGGGTAATAAATGGGTGGGCATTTAGGTAAGATAGCAGAATCTTTTCATTGTCGGAATATTTGATCATCATGCCCAGTTCGCTTTGATTGCGCTTCCAGAGTTTAATCTGCAGGGGTGTAGCCAAAATGTTTTGGTCGCCCACGCGCACATAGGCCATCCAACGTTCCTCTTCAGTAAGCACAAAAGCTGGTTTTACACTTAAAGCCGGCACATCGATCTCGAGTACCTGTTTGCCGTCAATGCTCCAGGGGCGGAAGGCAAAGTCGATTTCGGGCTTGCAATACATGCTGGCAGCAGCTTCAATCATGTGGTACTCCTCGTCGGTGCGAACACCGGCAATAACCCCATTGTCCTTAACGCCAATGAGCAACTTGCCGCCATCGGTATTGGCAAAAGCCACCAGGGTGCGTGCAATCTTTCGGCTGTCATTGACCTGAAACTTAAAGTCGAGCTGCTGGTGCTCGCCCTGCGATATTAGGTTGTGTATGTAGCGGGACATTGCTGAGACTTAGTGACTTTAGAGAAAAAAATGAATGAATAGAAAACCACCATGACCATTTTTCGGGCTCAATGATCATGTTAACGAACTTACCAATGATGTGATTGTATTTTTCGTCCAGAGCAATATTAATTTTCCTGGAAATATAACTACCACCGAAAGCATATTGAAGCCAAAGCTGGGTTTCAACAGTTTCGCCTTCGGCATCAGAGAGTTTCGCAATAAATGATTTAGGATATCGGCGATTTCTGAATGCCTCGCCAATGTTTCCTGAAACGGATCTTGAAGACCGCCGAATCTGAGCAGTTAAAGAGTAATCTTCCATTGGAAGTGTTTTGCTGATTTCAAAAATTTCCATGGCCGCTTCAAAAGAAAGTTAATAACCCCTCAAATCCTTTTGCAGTCGTATTCTTTCCATTTAAAAACCTTTTTTTACTTAATACACTTAACTCTCTTAAGGCACCTAAGTCTTCCCATCACGCCCTATGCCCTTCGCCCAGCCTGAACTCTTGCACTGCTTTATAAAGCGGGCCCCGGGGGCGAAGAAAGCTTTCGATGAGAAAAAAGGATTCAGTACGAACGGTGGCAAAGGTTTCTGTGCCGAACTCACTTTCAAGTGAGCGGAGGGTAAGGTTATCCTTAAGGGTTTTAATGCGGCCAATGGTAAGGTGTGGGGTAAAAATTTTTTTATCGGGAATATAACCCAGTGGGGCAAGGTGTTTATTCACTTCGTGATACAGGTCGGCAAGTATTTTTGCATTGCGAATGCCCAGCCAAATTACATTGGGTTGGCGCATGCTTCCAAATGACCCACAGCCCTCCATGGTAAAGCTGAACGGTGGAAATCCTGCTGCGGCCTGGTGCAGGGCTTCCACTACTGGTTCAACCATATCGTTTGGGGTATCTCCAAAAAACTTAAGGGTGAGGTGCAGGTTTTGTGGCTCAACCCAGTTTATTTTAGCCCCAGAGAGTTTGCATTTAAAAACATCCAGGGTTTCGCTTATGGCATGATTAACTGGCACTTTAACAGCGCAAAAAAGTCGTCGCATAGGGCAGAAAAAATTTTTTGGTCATTTCATGAAAAGCTGTTAATTTTGCACACTGCAAACGGGGAATTAGCTCAGTTGGCTAGAGCGTTTGGCTGGCAGCCAAGAGGTCATCGGTTCGAGCCCGATATTCTCCACCCGAAAGCCCGGAATCGAAAGGTTTCCGGGTTTTTTATTGCTTATCTTTCCACAGCTCTCCAAACGACCTGGGCGCAATTGCGGGAAGTTCGCGTTTTGCACCCCACGACTTCCCAAAAAACAGTTTCATTCCGAAATTTTTGAGACCCGGTTTTGGCATATCAAGCCATTTGCGTTTTGCCATAACCTTTTTAAAAGCTTTCATTGCCCATTTTTCTTCCTTTGGCGCCAAGCCCTGCCTTACACTTAGGCTCCTATTCTGAAGCAGTTGGTGGTGCAGGTCAATATTTACCGGGCATACTTCGGTGCATTTTCCGCAAAGGCTCGAAGCATACGATAGGTGTTTGTATTGTTCGAGGTCGTTCATAATGGGGGTTATTACTGCTCCAATAGGTCCGGAATACACGGCATTGTAGGCGTGCCCCCCAATGTTTCTGTACACCGGGCAGGCATTTAGGCATGCCCCGCACCTTATGCACGAAAGGGCCCGCCTTTGAGGTATGTGCGTCATGAGTTTGGTACGGCCATTGTCAATAAGCACTACATACATTTGAGCGGGGCCGTCGGCTTCGTCGCGCCGGCGTGGGCCGCTAACCAATGAATTGTAGGCGGTAATTTTTTGCCCTGTGCCATGCGTGGCCAACAAAGGCCAGAATAGGTCGAGGTCTTCGGGTGTAGGTATAATTTTTTCTATTCCGGCAACTACAATATGTATTTGAGGAAGGCTCATGCTCAGCACTCCGTTGGCTTCGTTCTCGGTAAGCGCCACCGAACCGGTAGATGCTACCAAAAAGTTTGCACCGGTAATGCCTGCCTGGGCCTTAAGAAACTTTTGGCGCAGGGTGGTGCGTACAAATGCTGTAATATCGGCTGGAGTAGAATCTTCTGACAATCCAAACTTTTCGTGAAAAAGCCTGGCAACATCACTGGCCGATTTGTGCATAATAGGGGTAACAATATGGTAAGGCTTGTCGTTGCTTATTTGCACTATATATTCGCCAAGGTCGGTTTCAATGGCATCAATGCCGTTCTTTTCAAGAAATTCGGTAAGCCCAATTTCTTCGGTAACCATCGACTTTGACTTCACCACCAACTTTACGTAGTTTTTTTCCAATACTTCGAGTATGGCTTTACGGGCTTCGTGGGCATCCTGTGCCCAAATCACCTTGCCCCCGTTTCGGGTAAACTGGTATTCAAAATCTTTGAGGTGATCCTCGAGGTTTTCGATAACCCGGTGCTTGCGCATGGCAGCACGCTTGCGAGCAAGCGCAAGGTTGCTGTATTGTAGCTTGCCTGCAACCACGGCCTCATCGTACCTGGCAATATTATAAGCAATGGTTGCCCTGTGATTGAGGTCGAATGACTTGGTATGGCAATCAGTCAGAAATTTATTTCGAAAATGTTCCATTATAAATTATTGGCACTGAGCGCGGGGCAAACTCAGTCTTTTACGGTTTTATTATTTGGTAACCAAAATCATATTTAAGAATGATGAACGACTTATATGCCAGAAACTTGTTTAAGCGCCTCGCCATGGGGTAATTGTATTGTTTATATCCTTACTATTGCAGGGTTATTGCGCTAAATCTCCTCTTCCTGCATGTCTTCCGTTTCTTCCACATCTTGTTCGAAATCGTCGTTTTCGTCTTTCCAGGAAATTTTGCCAATGCGGCGGTTATGACGGCCCCCATCAAAGTCGGTTTTCAAAAACATATCGGTTATTTGCAAGGCCACTTCTTCAGAAATAAACCGTGCCGGAAGTGCGAGCACATTGGCATTGTTGTGAGCACGGGCCAGGCGGGCAATTTCTACCTTCCAGCAAAGAGCAGAGCGGATACCCTGATGCTTGTTGGCGGTCATATTTACGCCATTTCCACTGCCACATATTACAATACCAATATCATGGTTGCCGGCCTCGATGGCCGAGGCCAATGGGTGCACAGCATCGGTATAATCAGCGCTTTCTTCCGAGTGCGTTCCATAATCCTTTATTCTACAACCCTTCTCAACCAGCAATGAAATAAGGCGTTGTTTCAGTAAAAATCCCGCATGGTCGCATCCCAGAGCAACCCTCAAACCTTGTGTTACCATTGTTAATAATGACTTTTTTATTTATGTTTTTCAAAAAACTTCAAAGAATTTATACAAAGTTAGTTTTTAATTACTTACCTCTTTATTAAGACTGTTTCTTATTGCCCCTTTTTATGCAATATTATTAGTAATCAAGCAAATACGATTATCAACAAGGCATTGTTAATAAACCACAGGCCGCAAGTCAAAAGTTTTTTACAAAAAAAATTGGAAAATAAAAACTTCTTTGCCATATAAATTTTCAATGAATTTACAACACCCAACACTCAAATTTTTTTAGAATATATTGACAATTTTCAAACAAAAACATGCGAAACACTGGCTGTTAACAACGTTCTTTTTTTAAAATGCGTCTATTT
>CAYGDW010000103.1:0-5178 GCA_964348755.1 uncultured Bacteroidales bacterium
AAATGAAGGATTGAACCCCGAAGGGGTGACATGATTATAGAAATGCATGATTACCAAACCCATTAAACCCCGAAGGGGTGACATGATTCGAAAACCAATAACAAATAAAATTATGGCCGGCACATTTTCCCAAATCTACATTCAATATGTTTTTGCCGTTAAAGGCCGAGACAATTTGTTGCAAAAACCATGGCGGGATGAAGTTTTTAAATACATTTCCGGCATTATCAAAGGAAAAAACCAAAAACCAATTATTGTAAATGGGGTTGCTGACCATGTTCACATTTTTGTGGGCTTAAAACCAACAATGAGCATTGCTGACCTGGTTCGTGACATCAAAAACAATTCTTCAAATTTCATTAATGATCAAAAATTTATAAAAGGTAAATTTGCCTGGCAGGAAGGATACGGAGCTTTCTCCTATGCTCATTCTCAGATTGATAATGTTTTCCAGTACATTGCAAATCAGGAAGGTCATCACCGTAAGAAAACCTTCAGGGAAGAATACCTTGATTTTCTTAAAAAATTTGAAGTTGAATACAGCGAAAAAAATCTGTTTGACTGGTTTGATTAAACATATTAACATGAAAAAATTTCTTATTCCCAGTTTGGCCCTGCTAAGCGGAATGGGTTGTAAGCAAGCCCAGGAATCAATTGCAGTGCAGCCCAACATCCTGTTTATTTTTACCGATGATCATTCGTTTCAAACCCTGAGTGCTTATGACAATCGCTACATTGAAACCCCGAACCTGGATCGAATTGCCCGCGATGGGGTGATTTTCACCAACAGCTTTGTTGGCAATTCCATAAGCGCTCCCAGCCGGGCAACCCTGCTTACCGGAATGCACAGCCATGCCAACGGCCAACTAACCAATTCCGAAGTTTTCGACGGTAGTCAGCAAACCTTTTCTAAACTCTTGCAGCAAGTTGGATATCAAACTGCACTGATAGGCAAATGGCATTTGCAAAGCGATCCTACAGGTTTCGATTATTGGAATATTTTGCCCGGACAGGGGCATTATTATAATCCCGATTTTATTGAAATGGGAGAACAAACCCGGCACGAAGGCTACGTAACCAACCTGATTACCGACATAAGTATTAATTGGCTTGAAGAAATAAGAAAACCCGACCAACCTTTCTTGCTAATGGTGCATCACAAGGCTTCACATCGTTCGTGGATGCCCGATACCACCCACTTAGACGAGTTTAAAAACCAAACCTTTCCGCTGCCGCCTACCTTTTACGATAACTACCAGGGGCGGATTGCTGCTGCCCAGCAGCAAATGGGCATTCGCACCGACGATATGGATTTGGTGTACGACCTGAAAATGGCCGACCTGGAGAACCAAATACAAACCCGGATGAGGCAGTGGTATATTGACGGCGAGTATGGCCGGATGACTCCCGGTCAGCGCAAGCGTTGGCATGAACATTATTTGCCAATTATTGAAAAGTTTAAAACTGCCAACCCAACCGGAAACCAGCTTAGCGAATGGAAGTACCAGCGCTATATGCAGGATTACCTGGCCTGTGTACGCTCTATTGATCAAAATGTGGGGCGACTGCTCGATTACCTTGAAGAAAATGGTCTTCTCGAAAATACTCTTATCGTTTATACTTCCGATCAGGGTTTTTTTATGGGCGAACACGGCTGGTTCGACAAACGGTTTATGTATGAAGAGTCATTTCGAACTCCATTGCTAATTCGTTTGCCTAAGGGATTTGAAAGAAAAGGAAGGATAAACGAACTGGTTCAGAATATTGACCACGCACCCACTTTTCTGGAAATTGCCGGAGTGGAAGTGCCTGCTGGTTTACATGGCCGCTCGATGCTGCCTCTACTGAAAAATGAGAGTTCCAGAAACTGGCGAAACGACTTGTATTACCATTATTATGAATACCCTGCCGTACACTCTGTAAAAAGGCACTTTGGTATTCGTACTGACCGGTATAAACTTATTCGATTTTATTTTGACATAGATGAATGGGAGTTTTATGACCTTGAAAAGGATCCACTCGAAATTAACAATGCAATAAATAATCAAGAAAATGCACATATCATTCAAGATTTAAAAGTGCGGCTTCGCAATTTGGCAGTACATTACAATGACAAAACTGCCCTTGAAATCCTGGATAGAAACTAAGGTTTTGCACACTAATGGAATTTCAGTTTCCGGTTTCGCCCGATGCTTTTCATGTTATGCTGAAGCCTGTTGGCCCGGCATGCAACCTTGATTGTACCTATTGTTATTATCTTGATAAGAAGCACCTTTTCCCGGGAAAGACCAGTTACCGACTCGACGAAGAACTGCTGGAGAGGTTTATTAAAGATTACATAGGTGCGCAAAATGTGCCGATAGTAACCTTTACCTGGCAAGGAGGCGAGCCTACCATGCCTGGAGTGGAGTATTACCAAAAAGCCATCGCACTACAAAAAAAATATGCCGGTAGCAAAAAGATTGAGAACACCCTTCAAACAAATGGCTTGATGCTGACCGATGAGTTTTGCCGTTTTTTCAGCGAAAACAATTTCCTTATCGGGATATCCATTGATGGCCCTGAGGGTTTGCACGACCGCTACCGGCTCGACAGGCTGGGCCGCCCCACTTGGAATAAGGTAATGCAGGGCATTAAATTGCTGAAAAAGCACCGCGTTGAATTCAACACCCTTTCGGTGGTAAACAGTTATAATGCCAAATATCCCCTTGAAGTTTACCGTTTCCTGAAGAGGATTGGCAGCGGATTTATGCAGTTCATTCCTGTGGTTGAAAGAAGGGCTGAAAACGGCAACGAACATTCATTAAACCTGGTACACAACGATTTTGAGGGCAGGGCAGAAGTTACCGAATGGTCGGTGCAGCCGGGTCAATACGGCCGTTTTATGAAAACCATTTTCGATGAATGGGTCAGAATTGACGTGGGCAGCCATTATGTGCAATTGTTCGATGTTACGCTGGCAAACTGGGTGGGGGTTCTGCCCGGGTTATGCGTCTTTTCAGAAAAATGCGGCACCGCCGCCGTTATGGAGCACGATGGCAATCTTTACGCCTGCGACCATTATGTTTATAAGGACCACCTGCTGGGAAACATTCGCGAGCAAACCATTGCTCAAATGATGAGTTCTACAAGGCAAAGCCTATTTGGACAGAACAAGAAAAGCAGGCTCCCAGCTTTCTGCCGCAATTGTGAGGTAAGGTTTGCCTGCCATGGCGCCTGTCCAAAGCATCGTTTTAATAAAACCCCTTCCGGGGAAAAAGGACTGAATTACCTCTGCGTTGATTACAAAGATTTCTTTGGCCATGTAAAGCTTTATATGGATTTTATGGTAAAAGAGCTAAAAGCCCGGCGGCCCCCTGCAAATGTTATGCAATGGATTCGCAATATAGAAAACCAACGGGTTTTACAAACACCTAAAATAGGCCGCAACGCCCTCTGTCCTTGCGGAACCGGAAAGAAAATGAAACATTGCCACCCGGAAGGATTCAATAACTCCGGGTTAATGAAAAAGCAATAAATAAAACCTCCCATGAAAAAATTCGCCCTGATTTCAATTCCATTCTGCTTTTCTTTACCTATTCCTGTGTGGAGAAAAATGCCCTGAATGAAAACATTTCCGTCAGTCTGGAGCTGGAACATGTGCCCCTGTTTATTGCCGAAAAAAAAAGGATATTATAAAAATTTACCTTGAAATTAACCAATCACTTGGTTCATTGGAGCTTCAAACCATTGAAATGGTTTTTGAAAAAGGTTCGGAGCATAATTTTATTGAATCGGCCGATGTTTTTATCTGGCAAATTTTAGAAAATGATAGCATTACTAAAAATTTGGTAACCACTTTCAGGAAAGGGAAAAAGCAATTACTAAGTATTGGAAAACATGAATTTTAGCCTGGTGCATATCAACTAAGCGTTGGTTTTAATGTGGCAGAAAAAGCCCTGCTTGCACATAGTTTTTCCATTAAACAAGTTCGGCTTTCATTTGGCAGTAAAGGCAAAATAGTCCTGGTACCAGAAACAGAATTTCGGTTCAGGCCTGCCTTGGTTCTGTGTGCAGCGGGTCAGGATTACTGCGATACTTACAGGATTCCCGGAATTATTACCACTTCAAATGGTGCTCTGATTGCCGTCTATGACAACCGCTACAACAACAGCAAGCACCTACAGGAACATATTAATATGGGCATGAGCCGAAGCACCGATGGCGGCCAGACCTGGAAGCCCATGCGCGTAATCATGGATATGGGCGAGTAAGGTGGCAGGCAACAAAGGTTGAATGGAATTGGTGACCCGGCTATCCTTTACAACCACACCACCGGCACCATTTGGATGGTCGCCCTTTGGAAGAGCAGCTCTTCGCCCGATAAAATGCTGTGGTGGGCCTCAAAGCCAGGAATGTCACCCGAAGAAACAGGACAATTTGTGCTGGTAAAAAGCACCAACGAGGGACAAACCTGGTTGGAACCCATAAATATAACCAAACAAATAATGAAACCTGAGTGGCAACTACTGCTGGCCGGACCGGGCATGGGCATTACCCTCCACTATGGGATTCTGGTTTTTGCATCTTAATTTAAGGAGGATATTGGCGTTTAGGCGCTCGATGGTGGTCAATACACTTGTCATTCAACAATTGTTTACAGCAAGGATGGCAGCAAAACCTGGCACGTAGGCACCGGGGCCAAACCCAATACCACTGAGGCTCAACTGCAGCAACTGCCCGATGGAAGCCTCATGCTCAACATGCGCGATGACCTGAACCGCAGGGTTAAAAGTGAAACCAACGGACGGGCAGTTGCAATTACCCGCGATATGGGAAAGACCTTGGAAACATACCCATCGTCAAATTCGGCACTACCCGAACCCAATTGCATGGCCAGCATTATAGCCCAGAATGTGCCCATGATTGGGGAGGAGAAACAGGTGCTGTTCTTTCCCAATCTCAACGACAAGCATCAGCGCATAAACATGACCATTAAAGCCAGTTTTGATGGCGGAAACACCTGGCTTTGGCTATTCCTGTATGACCATGGTCTATGATCAAACCATTGGCATCGTTTACGAGGGTGTTAAAGAACTATTTTTTCAGAAGATTTCGCTTAATTAGTTTTTAAATTATTAATCACTATTGTCCGATAAAGTAAAAAAGGGTAGAAATTTATGCATGAGATTCCTCACT
>CAYGDW010000104.1:0-5158 GCA_964348755.1 uncultured Bacteroidales bacterium
CGAAATGACAGGGTTTTCAATGATTTTGGCAATTTGGGGGGTAGGTGGCGGCGAAGCCGCCACCTACCCCCCAAAATAAAAAGCTAACTGACTGTCATTCCGAACGTAATGAGGAATCTCATGCTTAAAATTCTACCCTTTTTTACTTTATCGGACAATAGTGATTAATTATATGTAACAGTCAGGGTTACTGTACCGGTATAGGTTCCCCGGGGAGGCGGGATTGGACCACCAGCATTTATTGTGCCTCCAATGTAGAAAAATATCTCATCAGCAGGCATAGTTAAAACTGTTGCCACGTTCTGAATTGCAGTTGTTCCAACAGGTAAAGGAGTATTTGCTACGCGATGGTCAGCCAGGAATACGATGGGCAGGTTGTCGGAGCCGCTTATAAGGTTTGACGGGGTTGCAAGGGTGTAGGTAACTGATGAAGTGTTATCGGCTGTAACGCTAAATATCCCTACAGTCTCTGTTCCCTGTTGGGTAGGACCAGTTACTACTCCATCAAGGCCCATGGTTTTTGTGGTACCTTGGGCTATTGACCCAAAATTAAGATCTTGAAGGTTAGTTACATCCACTGCGGTTAAAACTAGGGCTGTGGCGGTTAATGGCGCATTGTCGGTGTTTTGTGAAGAAACGCCGCTTGCATAGCCTAAAATTAGTGTAAAGAACATTAAAATTCTGATTTTTTTCATTTTGTTTAATTTTTGTGTGAATAATGGATTAAAGAACAGAAAATTCTTGCCCTGTCAAGGGCCATGGGTTCGGTTATTTGCTTCTTTGGTTGCCTCCTTTCGTGCGAATTTAGCGGGTAAACAATTGGTTTTAATTATACTCGATTATTACAAAAATGTTTCCAATGTATGGAAAACAGTAATGGTCAAATGATTGAATCCTTCCGGCTATGCTTACCCATGCCTTGAAATGGGCCGTGTTGCCTGGCTGGTTAGCCTTCAGCCTTGGGTAATTGCTGTTAAGGGAAAAGCTAAAGCACGGCCAGCGGCCTTCTGTCGGAGCCAGAAGTGCCAACGGCCCTATCTGGCCATCGTTTTTGTAGCCTACAAACAATTCAAACGGCGATGCATGGCCATTGTGGCAAGCAAACAGGCTGTCGGCCTTTACCTGCACGCTCACCTGCATATTTTCGTTAGCGGTAATGGCAAACAATATTGACCCAAAAAGTACGGTTTGCCCGGTACCAGGATTGGTTGTAGCGGCCAACACAAGCGGTTCAGGCTTGAAAATTTCTATTTTTGGTGGTATATTCAAACTGACCTGAACAACCTGGCCCTTTGCCGGCATAGGTAAAGACTCCAAACCCACCCAAAACAACACTGCAACAACGCATTGAATTTTAATTCCAATGCATTGGTTGTCCAGTTTTGCTGTCAATGACTTTTTGCCTTTAATTTGCATAGGTTATATGTATATTTATTGTGCCTCCATACAATCCTGATCGTATGTTGGAGGGCAGGTTGATGTTGCCCAGGGTTCCGTAAACAAACAGGTACGCTGTACCCATTGGCGCCTGATAGCCTGCATGAGGGGGTGTAGGCGGAGGCCCTGGTGGCCCTGCTGCCCTGCGAAGGATTGGGAAGGTAGCAGCCGTAAACCCTGCCGGCACTTCCACAGCCTGGCTTTTTGCTGTGGCCTCGTCAACTGCACCCAAATTTGAGTATGCAAAACGGATGGAAATGGGTATGCTGTTATTGGCATCTAACTCTACAATGGTCGGAGCATCGATGGTTACTGTAATGTCGAGATCGCGCTGTGCTGTGATGGCAAAAACTGCGGTGCCTTCGTGTAGAAGGGGAATGGATACTGCCGGACCACCTACAATGATCCACTGCCTGGCCGAGTTGAAGTTCAGCTCATTTACGCTGCCTTTGGCAAGGGTTATTCCTTCGGTGGCAAACAACCCGAAGTGGATATGTTGGCCAAACCCTCCATGTGTCGCCATAAAAAGAGAGACGAAAATCAGCCAAATATATCGCAGATACAACACAATCAGATATATTCAATTTCAATGATTAGCTCGCCCGCATAATTTCCTGCTGGTGCATTGCTGATATTTATGTGCCCACCTATCCACAAAAAATATTTTCCTTGTGGGCTAAAGCTCATTGTCTGTTGCACGGCATAGACCGGTTCG
The DNA here is from genome assembly GCA_964348755.1 of uncultured Bacteroidales bacterium. GTDB lineage: Bacteria > Bacteroidota > Bacteroidia > Bacteroidales > UBA7960 > UBA7960. The sequence continues at coordinate 2,153 of CAYGDW010000104.1, forward strand.
CTGGCCATCTGGTTATCCGTTGTAAAACCCGATAACCCGATATCGATAATTATTGCGCCATTACCAGTGTTATTCACCAACTGCAACTGTGGGGCATATTTAAGCCGGAAAGCAGCTCCAGGCCTACCTCGCAGCAACATCAACCCGGCCGTAGCATCGCGCTGAGAGGTAATCTCAATTACCCCGTCAACAGCCTTGCCTATGTCAATGGCAAATTCTTGGATGGTAATGAGTTCAATCTCTTTGCTTTCAATCACAGTTGCAGAAGCTTTGATTGAAATGGCATTGGAGGTCTGGCCAAACAGGTTTATACCGGCCAAAAGAATAAACAAAACAGGGTTCAATATATGGTAAAACAAGGTTTGCATTGCAATTGAACTAATGATTAGAGGTTTTCTTTTTATACGCCATGTAAAATGAAAATGTTTTGGTTAAAAAAAATATTGCTCATACCATAGGTTGCAGGGTATTATTTTAAAAATATTACTTTTTGTGTATCAACTATGTTACCACTAACCAACCGGATGAAATAAACCCCCGGAGAAGACAAAGAGTGGTTCAAATTAATTTCGTGTATTCCTGCTGCAAAGGTTGCATCGGCCAGTTTGGCAACACGAAGCCCTCTGATGTCGTAAACCTCGATAATGGCACGGGCCTCTTCGGGTAAACTGAATCTGACATTAAGGTTAGTGGTGAATGGATTGGGGAAAACTGGCAGTATTTGTGGTTCCAATGCTAAGTAGTCCGGGTCATTTTGGTTGTCGTTTTTTCTGATTACTATGCTGAAAGATGGGGATTGTCCGGTACTTTTCAGCATACTGCTTGAAGAAATCGGCGTTACGATGTTCAAGGGAATGTAAAAATCAACTGGTTCGGTGTCATTTGTTTTCAAAACAGGTGAATAACTGAACCGGTATTGGTTATTGGAAGTCATGGAAATAGCATTCCTTCGTATGTGGTCATGCAGGGTTATACTCCAATCCAGAGGCCAATTGGTTGGTATTTCCCATCTCAACTCCATTGAACCGCCCTGGCTGCTTCCTGCCTGCCTGCCTCCCACATAGAGTGGAATTTTGTATGACTCCTGACTGAAAAAAGGCAGGTTATTGATAACCAGTGGATCCTGATGAGTGGGCGAACCGAGGGTAAACAACTCAAGCCACGTGTTGCTCAAAGGCTCAAGCCGGTAAGCATCTTTTGGGTCGCGACCCACTATGCCACGCTGGCTAAAGCTGATATATGATGTGGTTTCAAGAGTACCGTTAGTTAAAGTAATTGGAACCGACACATCTTCATGCTGCAAGCTATGTTGCTTAAAGGTGCCGTAAGTGTGAGAAAACACCTGTTCGGTAAAGTTGACAACCGGATTGGCCGAATTGGCCCTGACCCAGAAACCCTGAAAGGGCGGGATCAGGCCATTGTGGTTGCCTATAACCCCATTCCAGAATTTCCATTCGTTGGCATTGGCATCCCATATATAAATAGTATTGTCGATATTGACTTTGGTCCAACCTGAGGCGGCATTCCAGTCGAGGGTATGCATGGTTGGGTTACCGAGCATATTCCAGCCCTGGTCGTTGATATTGGTTTCGATAAATGTACCACCGCCACCCTGCCCGGCGCTGCGCGGTGTAAAGGTTACCGGATGGTTCGAACCTGAGAATTGAAAAGTGCCATGCGTAAAGTTTGTTGACCCGTTTACCGACATGCTTATGGGCAAGGGGGTGGTATAGTCAGGATCGCCCTGAACAGCTCCAAACACATAGAAATAATACCCACGGCCAGGGGTAATATTTGCCGAAAGACCCGAAACAGTTCGCCAGGCCATGTTGGTTGTACGGCCATCGGTTTCATTGAACCACAAAAGGTTTGGTTGCCTTGCCGGAAATACCGAGCCCGGAATGCCTTGTGTTACAAAACCATCAAACAAATCTGAATATGTTGTTAATGCGGGCGATGCAATCATTCGCCAACCTTTTACTCCTGAGATTAGTACCGAATTATCGGCCAATAAAATCCAAAGCCTTTGATTAAAGCCCGTGGCAATGTTGGAAATGGGTAAATCGGTTCTGACAATAAAATTTTGGGTGTAATTGCCCGAAGATTTCCCCATGTTGATAGTTTGGCCGCTACTAATATCATGATTCCAGATGCTCAGTGCAGTTTCGGCATTCTGATTGAGTTCGCTTTCGTGATAACGCAAGGCCAAAGTTACGGTGGTGCCACTGCCCCCTGTTCTGGCAATATCATAAACCCTTTGGACAGTGTTGCTGCTCCATGCTGGCGCCTCACCTATGCTCATGTTAAATGATACTTCTGAAGGCAAAGAGCCATGCGATGAGAATCTTATTGATGTAAATTGGCTGCCAAAGGTGTAAGGGAAGTCTGGTAAAAAGGTTGTACGTCTGACCCGGCCGGTTACATCTCCCGGGCCTGTAGTAACAGCGTTCTCTCCCATAGTTAATGTAAAGGGCCCCATATTCAGGCTACCTGTTGTTGACGGCGATACGGGGTTATTTCCCAAAAGCAGCCCACCAGTAACGCTAAAGTTACCTTCAGCCATAGCCCCAGCGAAAGTTGTAACTACAAGGTTATAATATGGCAGCATAACAACGGTTTGGGTCTTGGTTTCAGAGGTATAACCTACAGTACCACCTGTAATAATTATCTGGCCATTTACCGATGGAAATGCTTCTTTTGTATGTACCCCCCCCCGATGAATTAACAAATTATTGTTGATTGTCAGAACTCTTTCATTTTGTATGGTCAAAAGCAAATTGGGGTGGTCAATTACCAGATTGCGTACAACTGTATTCACATTTGCGTCAATGGTATGTGGGCCATTGAGCAATACGGTATGGAATGGTGTGGGAACCAAATCAAAAACCCAGTTCAGTGCATCGCTCCAGTTGTTAGTTCCTGCTTCACCATCCCAGGTAATGTCGGGCAGCATCCCGTTGATCTCGAAAGCGCCTATGTCGGGAGCTGTTCCTGTTCCGGTATAAC
>CAYGDW010000105.1:0-1673 GCA_964348755.1 uncultured Bacteroidales bacterium
CCCCAATACATGCCATTGATAAAAAGATGCACAAATTTATCGTGCGCCGCGGGCTGCCCCATGGCTCGTTGCGTACGTTTCGAAAATGCATCGATGCCATACTGCGAATAACGCCTGTCGTTGAGGCTCCAATGCATCCAGCTATAACCAAAACCGGCACGCAACACGAGGTGGTCGTACTTATCGACCGCTGTTTTTTCATCAAAAAACTTGTAGCGCAATTTGCTATCGCCATAATCGCTTTTGAAATACAAACGGAAAGAGTGCTTGGCTGTTTTTTCGGGCTCGCGACTGGCAGCGCCATGTATGCGCACACCACAATTTTCCTGAAAATGTTGCTGGGTTTGCGGGTCGAAATATTCCACCGAAAGGGGGCGTTCCCAACCATCGCCAATGCGAGCACCTGTATGTATATAAATGCCGCCGGTATTGGCATCGACATCGGCCGAAAACAAGTGCGAAGCATTGGTAACAAGCGACATGGTGGGAATGGACAAAAAAGCGTTTTTTAATTTCGACGCATAGGCCGAATGGGTTACGACCTCAGCATCCATGCCATAATGTGCAGGCGCACGTTCGCCCACTGCATATTTGTCGTACTTCACATTGCCACCCAAAATGCCCCAACGGTCGGGGTATCCCACAGGACTTGCCCCTTGCGTTATTATATCATTAATAAAAAAATAACTGTTGGTAACTACCTTGCTGCGAATGCCGTTTTTAATGCCAACAGCACTTACTACCGATGTTTTGCTAATGTTTAATGCCGAACTATAAAGCGGCGAGGCTACGGTGGGCACACTGCCATCGAGCGTGTAATGTATTTTTGTGTCGGCATCGGTAGTGCTCAATGTCAACTGAAAAGCCTGCTCGTAGTAAGCTCGCTCACGACTAAACACTGGCACGGCGGCTTGTTGCGCAATGCTGTTGGCAGCACCCGGACTAGGCGTATAAAAAAACACATGATTGCCTTGGTAATGTCCATACGAAACATCGGTAGTTTGCAAGGGATAAGTAGGCGAATAGGCATAGGCAATGGCGCCACTAGGCTCCACCAAACCCAAATACTCACCATCTTTCGACAATCTGAAATTGCTGTGCAACTCTCGGCCTGCAACAACTCTATCTTTGCCCGAAGCAAAAATAACTAGATAATCGCCGGCACCTATCGACACTGTTGGGAAAGTCCATTTGCGGAGTTTATCGCTATCGTCGGTCATGCTCCAACCATTCAGGTTGATGGCTACATTGCCCGGATTGTGTATTTCTATCCAATCGGAATAATCGCCATCCTCATCCTTTAAATTGGAGGCATTGGAAGCCAAAAACTCACTGATGATAAGCTTTTGAGTGTTTTGCGCCAATGGCTTTGCAGCTATCAATGCCAACAATATCACCAAAAATATACGTTGCAACATGTGTGTGTGATGTATTAGATTTATAAATAACAAAAGCCCCCCACCCCCCCAGGGGGGAGTAATAAAAGCGCACATAAGTTTAGAAAAAAATTGTTTAGAATTGCGCCCGACTTACTCTTTTATTATTTTATAAAATAAGTCGGGAACAATAATACATTCTTATTTTCCTAACTTATCAACCATTACTTTTTTCACTTGCGTCGAGCCGTCGGACATGCGCATGCGCTTCACGTAAATGCTCGATGGCTGCAATTG
>CAYGDW010000105.1:1773-4936 GCA_964348755.1 uncultured Bacteroidales bacterium
ATGGTGTTCCCAACAAATGGTTCGGCTTGCATGGCGCCATTGCTTATGGCTACGCTAAACACTTTAATACCCTCGGGAATTTGCGCTTCGAAAGGTATGCTCACCAATGCAAAACCATTCACCGTGCAATCGTAAATTGCCTCGTCGGCAACAAAGCTTTGGGGCGTGTAAAAGTCGCCACTAGCATCGGCCAAGTGCAACTTAGTAGCTGTACCAGCGTGTATGGTATTGGTAGCCGTGAGTTTAGAGGGCGTTACAAAAACCATGTTTTTATTGGCAACTACATCATGCAAATTAAAATCGGCAGGCACTTGTGTTACATCACTAAAATCGAGCGCGGTAAATGTGCGGTCGTCGATGCAATTCAACAATTCGGTATCGGCCTTGCTATAAATGCCCCCAAACTTGTACATTTTTTCGTTGCCCATGGCCAAAAACACATCGCCGAAATTAAGCGTCAGTACCGAACTGAAATTTGAGTTTGTAATGCGCAACAAGCCTTTGCAACCATTGGGCAATGCGTGGCGCGAGAGGTCGAATGCCAATTGCATGCCCTCGCGTTTGAGGTCGATTTTGCCAAAATTTTGCGACACCACACTATTGTTATTATCCACATAATGCAATGTTGTATTGTCGGAGTTCAACTGTCCGGCCGAGGTAAGACTACGAATATTCATGAGCAAGCGATTGTAGGGCTGACTCAATGCCAAATAACCATTGCTCACAGATGTGCTCTGGCTCAACAGTGGCGCATCGTGCTTAAAAGTGCCTGTTGTGCCACTTAGGCGAAATGCAGTACCATAACCACTGGTTGTTGGACTTTGCGTTTCAATTTTGCTGTGGTACATGGCAGTACCCGTCATAAGCGAAGCAGGGCGGTCGCTGTTTTTCACAAAAACATAGGTCGTTACACTCGAAGCAGGCACTTCAATTTTGGGGCGCAAAGTTTCGTTGGCATAATCGTAATTGCTTGCCGACATGCTTACACTTGTGGTAGTAAGTATGCGTTGTGCTTTTTTTGTATAAAAAGGCAAATCGAAAGTCAAATCGTAAGCATCGTCCGACGAATTAATTACCATAACCACAACGCTATCGCCCGATTTCGAAAGGTATGTTGAGCCTTTGAGCACATTCGAGTCGTCGCGGAAAGTGTGCTGTATGCGGGTAGTGCCCGTAACATATTTGGCAAAATGCGAAAGTATAAATCCACGTTTGGTAATAGTGCTATTGGGTATGCCACGTGTGCCATCGCCCATCATGCCATAGTAGCGTTTAGCGGCATAATGCACCCATGCATTCACTTCCGAAAGCATGCAGGTATTTACTGCTTCGGCAAAATCGAAAGCATCGAGCTTCCAATTGTAGTTGCGCGATTGTGCCTCGGTTTTGTTGGCATTCCAGTTAATCAAAAACTCAGTCATCCACACCTCTTTGCCTTTGGCCCTGAAATTTTTGTGTGCCGACTGTATGGCACCGTATTGGTGACCACCAAAAATACCCAATTTATCAATCACATCATTGGCCAAAAGAGCATTGGCATAATTGTCGGTAATACCCACACCCTCGGCAGCAATAATGGGACAAGTAATTATGTGCCCGTAATTTTTAATAAATGTAGCCATCTCGGCAGGCGTAAAGCGGCAACCCGCATATGTAACCGTGTAATCGGGTTCGTTTTGTATGGAAATGCCATCGAGCTCAACGCCATTGTTGCGCAGGTATTTCACGTAATTGTTCAGATAATGGGCATAATCTTCGTAATGCTCCACTTTGAGCGAGCCCACATTTTGGTAATTGCCATTGGCATCTTGTGTAGCACCAGCTATCATGCCATTGGTTTTCCACTCGGCAGGTGGCGACCACGGACTGGCAAAAAGTATCAAGCCCAGCTCCTTGGCTAACCTTGCCGTAGCCAATGATTGCGGCCAGTTGGATTCGCCAACAGGCAAATAAATGCGCATAATATTGTAGCCCATCTCACTATTTTTGCCCCACAATCGGCGTATCTCAGCCGTGGTCATATGGTTGTATTGAAATTGCGGACTATTCACAAAGCCCCCAAAGCCAGTGATGCGTTGGAATGATGTATTTTTATCAATTAGAATGGTTGCAGCCTTGTTGTTGGCATGTGTAGCAACAAAGCTCACACATAAAAGCAATAGAACTGCGAAAAACGATTTTTTAAACCTAAACATTTATCTCAATTTTTAATGATTATTTTTTATTAATGCTCAGCATTGTAGCTGCATACCTGCGACCTAACTCGCGATAACCTGCCGCACTAAAATGCAAGCGGTCGGGCACGCCCTCGCAACCCTGCGAAGCTACAACATGTGCTTTTGGGATGTAATCTTTCAATGTTGCAATAATGGCATTCATGCCTGCACATGCACCATTTTGGTCGAAATTCACCAATTCGCCAGCCAACAAAGGCAAAGTATTGGGCGCCAATTGCAAGTCGTCATGTATGTTGTCGTACACTTTTTTCACCTTCGTAGGCCAAGTGCTGTCGCCATTGTTCGACTCACCTTGATGCATCAAAATGCCCTTGATGACACCTTGCCTTTGTGCTATTTTAGCCATTTCAATCAAACGGCCATACGGATTGCCATCGTATTGTTTCACTGTATTTTTCAACCAATCGGGCGATGATTGCACATATGTTTCGTAACCATCCTTGTCGAACAGCTCTATTTTGCAACCACCCACCGACACATTGATAATTCCAATTGTAATGTTTTGGGGCAATTGTTCGAGCATGGTTCGTCCAAAATAATCGGCTGGCGACAAACCAGTATGACAACGCGTAAGGGGTGGCACAGCATGGTACCACTCGCCTTTGGTTTTTGCGCCACAATCAACTGTTTGCATCACCTTAAATCGCTCGCTAATATTCATCGAGTCGCGACTTTCCACTTTGGCATGCCCTTCCATGTTCGATTGACCAAAACAAAGGTAAATATGAAAATTTGGGTCCTGCGCCTGCAAAGCCAAACTGAGGCAGCTAATAAGGAATATCAATGTAAATCTCATATGCTTTATTTTTATTGAAATTGATTTTAAAAAGCATTTAAACAGCATTTAAAACCAATGTATGTTTTTTTTTATAATAAGTAAGTAATCAAAATTAAGCAACACTATGCGAGTAGTTAATCCACATACT
>CAYGDW010000106.1:0-4615 GCA_964348755.1 uncultured Bacteroidales bacterium
CTGTCATTTCGAGCGGAGCGAGAAATCACGTAATTTTTGTCGGCCAGTAGTGATTCTCTATCTAAAATACTTTTCTTGGCAATTTTACTTTACAGCCATAAGGGCTTCTGAAACTGTTGAGGCCTGGAAGAAGCCCAGTGCACCATGTAAAAAGGAGCTTTGTCAATCAAAATCAGGTTTTGGTCAATACTTCCACCCCGCACGCTAAATCCTGAGGTTCCTTCGCCGGCCGACTGTACCCAGGCAATGTTTGAATAACTTTAAGAATATCGACTTCGCCCATAAACGAAGGTACGTTGCGTATGGTCTGGCTGGGCAGGCGCACCACCCCCAGTTCGGTTCGTTCTACCTGCTCACCAGGTCGGCTATCCTGCACAACTACTTCTTTCAAAACCTGATTTTGGGGTTCGATGGCAATGTGGAGGTTGTATTGGATGCGCAATTCGATAGTCAGTATCAGGGTGTTGTATCCCTAAAAAAGATACTTCGATCAGGTGCGAACCCGAAGGCAGGGCCACAGAAAAGTACCCCCTGGTGTCGGATATTTCGCCAAAACTTAACTTCTGTGCAAACACTGTGGCACCCGGTAAAGCCTCGCCGGTGGCAGCATCAGTTACACGGCCACGCAACAGGCCTTCAAGGGCTAATTCGTCGGAATAGCCCTGCAAGGTAAACAAAACAGAAAAAAGGAATGCAATTATGGTTCTCACCTTGCCATGTTGGGTTTCCCTAAGACCAATGGAAAAAGGTGAATGTTTAATCAATTTTCGTGCCCGATCGGTTTGATGGCTTAAATAAACAAAAGAAAGTGCCGATTCGCAACTTTCTCTTATTACCAATACATTTAGGTTCTGTTAAAAGTTCAATTAACAGATTAAGGGAATAGACAAAACTAATTTCAGCTTGTTTATCGGCTGGAAGGGTTTCAGAAAAATATCAGAATGGCAATCCAGTATCTTCGTCATCAATTCCGGGAGGAGGAGCATCAGGTTGCGGGATATCATACAATTCGTTTTTGCTGGAAGTAGCTGCCTGAGGTTTTTCAACTTTCCAGGCTTTTAGCGAGGTGAACCACTTACCGTTGTACTCGCGGCTTTCAATATCTATTGATGCCGTTACCTCATCGCCCAGCTTCAAGGCAGCCTGGTCAATTTTATCGCCCCAAAGTCCGATGCAAACTTTTTTAGGAAATTGCCCTGGCACTTCAATAATAAAATCGAGGCGACGCCAGGTACCAATGCGCCCCTGACCGCTTTGCTCCTGTAATATTTCAACAACTTTTCCGCTAATTTCCATTTCTCAGTAATTTTTTAGTTGAATAATGACACCGAACCTGCCTTTTTATTCCGAATGTAATTTTCTATTTCGCGGTTAAAGGCAACCTGCAACTGTCGGATTATAGGATGGTCGGGAGGGTAAAGCCATTCATCGACCCGAAAGGCAGGCAGCACTTTGCGCGAAGTGCCGGTAATAAACACAGCATCCATTTGCCAGAGGCTTTCCTGGTGTACCTTTTCTTCCCTTAGCGGAATGCCCAGCTCCCCGCAAAGTTTCGAAATATGCTTGCGGGTTACCCCGGGAAGCACATCGGCCAGCGGTGGAGTTACAACCTCATGGTCCCAAACAAAAAACACGTTCGAACGGCTGCCTTCGGTTATACAATTATCCTGATCAAGAAGCAATGTTTCGTAAACACGCTGGCTTTTTCTTACAAGGTTAGAAGCATTTCTCAGTTGCACATCCATAACCTTGGCATTTGGATTTTCCCTGGTACCCTGAATCAGCGCCAGAGGAACGCCTTCGGCAAATTCTTCAGGAGAAGGGTACTGATGTTCAATTACATAAATCATAAAAATACTCTCGGGCGGTTGCTGGCCTGGCAGTAACACAACTTTCAGGTTGCCGGCCGAAAGTTTGTTGGCGGCAATGAGGGCGTTAACCTGCTGCACAAAATTTTGTGGTATCAATTCAGATGGGTTGCCACTAAGTGCAATTGTTTGGCGGAGGCGCTCCTGGTGGTCTTCGATAAAAAGTGGAATGCCATCAATAACCCTGAAAACCTCGTAAATGTATTGAGGTTGCGAAAGGAATGAATCGTCGAACAGGGTGCTTTCGAGCAGTTGCCCATTCCGATAAAAAAAATTCTGAATACACTCAGGCATGCCCTTATTGCTTTAGCGATTCCACCTGGATTCGAACCTGACCCACTTCAAGTAGTTTTGGGGTAGCTCTTTCCAACATAACTACGGAATCAATCGTAAAGAACTTTTCGAAAAAATTCGACAACAAATTTACACTTTTTCTCAATATTATTAAGGCTTTGTAAGCACAAGACAAAACTTTTGCTGCTGTTTTTTAAAAGTCTTTTTTTGTTATGGATAAAAGAAAAAGACCTATTTTCGAAAAAATTTTAAAAATTCACCATCTATGCCTAAACCCTATATTCTGGTTCTCGGATTTGTTTTAATTTTTTTTAATGAAATAATTCAGGCTCAGCAAATTCCAACTGAGATGCGCGGGATTTGGGTAGCCACGGTGGCCAATATTGACTGGCCTTCGCGGCCCGGCCTTGATGCTGCCACCCAGCAGGCCGAAGCCATAGAAATACTTGACCGCCAAAAGGAGCATGGAATAAACGCTGTTTTTTTGCAATTACGCCCTGCCGCCGATGCCCTATATGAATCGAACCTGGAACCCTGGTCGCGATTTTTGAGCGGGCGGCAGGGAAGCCCCCCTGTCCCATTTTACGACCCCCTTAAGTTTTGGATAGAAGAAGCCCACAAGCGCGGCTTGGAACTGCATGCCTGGATAAACCCTTTCAGAGCAACTTTCGGGGCAAATGATAACCTGCACCCTACGCACGCCATGAACCGCCACCCTGAATGGCTTGTACAATACGGCGAAAGGTTTTATTTCGACCCTGGAATACCCGAAGCCCGCGAGCATTTATTTAATGTTGTGGCCGACATTGTATCCCGCTACGACATTGATGGGCTACACATGGACGACTACTTTTACCCCTACCCCATTGCCGGCATTCAGTTTCCTGACACCCTGTCCTTCAGGCAATTTGGATCGGGCATACCTGCAGAGCGCGACAACTGGCGGCGCGAAAATATTAATATTGTCATTAGAGGCCTTCATGAAACCATTGTGCGCCATAAGCCCTGGGTTAAGTTTGGCGTAAGCCCATTTGGGGTTTGGCGCAACATTGCAAACGACCCGCGTGGCAGCAACACCCGTGCAGGGGTGCAATGCTACGACGACCTCTATGCCGACATATTGCTGTGGGAGCAACAAGGCTGGATTGATTATGTAATACCCCAGATATATTGGACCACACAGGATCTTCCGGCCAACTTTACCATACTTATAAACTGGTGGAACGACAATACCAGCCGGCGCCACCTTTATATTGGCCACGGGTTTTACCGGATAAACCAACGTGGCTCGTTTTGGGAAAACCCCGCCGAAATCCCAAACCAGATTCGGTTGACCCGGGGGCTGGGAAAGGTGCTGGGCAGCGTTCATTTTAGTGAGCGGCATTTTAAAAGAAACGATATTTTTGGGGTAAACGACAGCCTGAAGTACGACCTATACCGTTTGCCTGCGCTTACGCCAAATATGCCCTGGATAGACACCCGCGGGCCACAGCCTGTAAGCAACCTAAGGCAGATGGGACGTAAACTGACCTGGCAACCGGCACCGGCAACCAACCCCATGGAGCAAAGCAAGCGGTTTGTGGTTTATCTCGAACCTGAAAGCCCCAAGGCCGAGGCCAAAGGGCCGGTTTGGTTCATAACCGGTCAAAACCATTTTGAACTGCCCCGCCGACCCTGGCTAAAACGCGCACGATACAACCTTAGTATTATAGCCGTTGACAGGCTGAGCAACCAAAGCCCAATAAGTGAAACTGTAAGAGTGAGGTATTAATTGTGAACCAACACTTTTTGGTCAAACCAAAGAAACAATGGTTCACTATTCACTTTGAACCTTGAAAGTTTCTACGGCCATCTTTTCAGCTTCAGAGGCCAGTGTAGCCATGTATTCCTTTACCAAAGGCGGTGGCTCATGGTTTCTTCCTACAAAAATTAATGCTCCGCTGTTCATGCAGTATCGCAGGCCGGTGGGTGGCGGGCCATCGTTAAACACGTGACCCAGGTGCGAACCGCTGCGCGAGTCAATCACCTCGGTGCGGATCATGCCATGCGAGCGATCGGTGCGATAGAAAACCGCACCTGGCACAATTGGCTCAAAAAAGCTAGGCCAGCCGCAACCCGAATCGTATTTGGTGTCGGACACAAACAAGGGCTGCCCCGTGGCCGCCGAGTAGTAAATACCAGGCTGCTTGTGGTTAGCGTATTTGCCGGTAAAAGATGGCTCAGTGCCAGCCTGCCTCAAAATGTAGTATGAAGCCGGAGCCAGCAAAGCGCGCCACTCAGCTTCGGTTTTCGAAACTTCGTATTGCCCCGGGTCGTTGTCTTTTATTTTAATTCGCATATCATGACCATTATTGTAAGGTTGGCAAAATGTAAATACCGGCAATGTAAGCAACTAAACAACGATCAGAAAGCTCTTCATTTTTGCAATACATTAATTTCTATCACTATTGTCC
>CAYGDW010000107.1:0-1299 GCA_964348755.1 uncultured Bacteroidales bacterium
TTTGGGCAAAAATTGCCCAACAATATAGTGAATATATGTTACAATATGCAAATTAATGTATTTGTATTTATATCAAAAATCATAACGAATAAAAATCCCAAAATTATGCATTTATCAACTTTTTGAAAAATGGGGTTAATCGGAGGGGACTCATCCTTCAAATCTTCAAATTAAAAATTAAAAATTTCTTCAAATCCTTCAAATTAAAAATTTCTTAAAATAACTTCTGAATAAAATTATACAAATCCGACTTCCAAACTTTAAAATCATGTCCGCCTTCAACAATAAAATAATCGTGTGCAATGGCGTTGGCTTTGAGCACATCGCTGTATTTTTGAGGCCAATCGCCCACCACGCGGTCAGTAGTGCCACGACTAATCGTTATATATGTACTTTTCTTAAAACCCTCGGGTAAAGTCATGCTTTTTTCATCAAACAATCCAGCTTCCATATTATAAGGCAAAAGTCCAACCGCAGGGGTAAATGAACCAATATAGCCAAAATAATCGGCTCTATTCAAACCTACATGAAGCGCCGAGCGGCCACCCATCGACAAGCCCGCAACTGCATGGTTTTCGCGCCCAGCTTTTATTTTGAATTGTCCTTCGATAAATGGACTTACACTCGTGTTTAAATCGTTCAAAAAAGCATCGAACTCTTTAAAATGCTCGGCCGAATAAAATCCTGGCGGCGTTGTTACCGATTTATGTCGCACCCTGATATTGGGAATAACAATTATCATTGGTTTGGCTTTGCCTATTGCCATTAAGTTGTGCAGCACTTCGTTGGGCGCTCCGCCGAGCCACTCATTTTCGTCGCCACCAATACCATGCAAAAGGTAAAGCACAGGATAAGCTTCGTCGGATTTATAATTAACTGGCAATATTACATTTAGCTTACGCTCGCTATCGCTGGTTTGCGAAAAGTAAGTAAGCGTTTTCAGTTCGCCATATGTAATACCGGCATTTATTTTATCAAAATTTAGCGCAGGCATTTGATAAGCTTCGCCCAATTTTGGCATTTGCGCATGCATTGTTAATATTGCTGCGAATAAACAGCCCAATAAAACACTAATTTTCTTCATCGTATTTATTTTTTTACATTTCAAATTATATATAAAGACCAAAAACATTTACAATTTGCGATTTACAATTTAAATCAACCTAACTCAGCACCTCTTTGTTCTTTATTCTTATTCTTTGCTCTTTGTTCTTTATTCTTTGCTCTTTGTTCTTTATTCTTTGTTCTTTGTTCTTTATTCTTTGTTCTTTATTCTTTGTTCTTTATTCTTTGTTCTTT
>CAYGDW010000107.1:1399-4448 GCA_964348755.1 uncultured Bacteroidales bacterium
TTCTTTATTCTTTGTTCTTTATTCTTTGTTCTTTATTCTTTGTTCTTTATTCTTTATTCTTTGCTCTAAACTAATCCAACGCCTCCTTTTCGCGGCTATACCTGAAATAATCGACATCAACCCAACCGCCTGTATTTTTTGTGGCGAAATTGTAAATGGCCAATCGGTTGCCCATGAAATGACGTAAATTATAAACCATTTGAAATTCAGTTCCAATTTTTGACCATTTCTTATTATCCAAACTATAATAAAAATTGGCTTTGTCGGTTCCGTTTCTAAAATCGGCATCAACGCGCAACATCACTTTGTTCTTTTTCAATGGGATGCGTTCTTTTTCAACATTGCGGTCCGACATTACTAAAAATTTATTTTTGCCCTCCATCACCACCGAAAGCATACCAGGTTCAGCGCAATAAACGCTCAATCCTGCAACATCACCATCTTTCATTTTCGACACATCGAGTTTTATTTGTCCGCTACATTGTGGCCCTTCGGTGCGCTGCGAAAGGGTGTTGGGCGCAGCAAAAATATCGTTCACAACACGTACCGTGTGCAAACGCATATGGCCTTTGCGTTCGTTGAGCGACCATTTTGCGTTATCGGGGTTATGATTCCATTGCCAAGTAATGCCCAATTTGGTGCTATTGAATTCGTCGCTCACTACCAATGGTGTTTCTTTTTGCAATGGCAATGGGCTTGTCATTATTTTGTCCACTTTCCCGTTTTCGTCACCCAACATGGGCCAACCATCTACCCAACGGCAAGGCATAAGTACTGGCACGCGCCCCACAGCTCCTCTGTCCTGAAAAAGCATGCCATACCACTTGCCTTCGGGCGTATCAATGATACAGCCTTGCGCCAAACCAGCACCGCGGCGGTCGAGTGTGTTCGACAAAACTACTTTCGACTCAAACTCGCCCATCAAACTATCTGAACGGAAACAAACTTGCGTGCGAATACCGCCCTGTGGCCACCAAATAAGGTATAAATAATATTTTCCTTCGTGCTTAAACACATGCGTGCCTTCAAAAAGATTTTTATATCCAGCAGCCGGTCCATCAATAATTATTTTATCTTCGCCACCTTCTTTCAATGCTTTTAAATCGGGCGTCAGTTCGCGCAAACGTATTTGTCCGCCGCCAAAAATAAGATAAGCTCGCTCATCTTCGTCGATAAACAATGAGCAATCGTGAAACGTACGGTCGAATTGAGTATGCTTCTCCCATTTAGTAGCGGGGTCATTAGTTTTGTAAATATATGTGCGTTGCGGGCTATTGGTGGCAAACAGCACATAAAAAGTACCTTTGTGATAACGCAAGGACGAAGCCCACTGCCCTCTTCCGTACACATTGCCATCAATTAAATCGTATTGCGGACTGTCTTTAATTTCATCGAAAACATAACTAATGATTTCCCAATTCACCAAATCTTTTGATTTCATTATGGGCGCTCCTGGCATAAGATGCATGGTTGTGCTTACCTTGTAATAATCGGTGCCTACACGTATCACATTCACATCGGGCACATCGGCAAAAATTACAGGATTACTAAACTTCCCACTATTTGCCAACAATGCTGTGGGCGAATAAAATTGCAGTATTAAAACCAAGGCAATCAGCACTTGCCAAAAATTCGATTTTTTCATTTCAATTATAAATTAGTTTTCAAAAAAACAGTCAATATTCTGTCGATTGCATTCGTGCAAAACAAAAACTCACAAGCCTACAAAAAAACAAGAAATGTGTTCGAGCAGCCATGCAATGATAGCCACGCGAACACTTTCAAAAAAAATGACATCCAAAAATAATACAATTTGAGCCCATTTATTTATAAGAATAGATAATAGGCTTTCGAATTTAGATAAATATTGCTCTGCAAACGCAAAAATAGTGTGCCAGCATTAATATTGAGGGATGCGAATAGTTTTTTAGAGCAATATTATTTCGTTTGAATTTTGTACGATTTCACGCTGCCATCGGCCAACACATCGCGCACCACATACACACCATTGCGTGCCTCTGCAACCCTTACACCCAACAAATTAAAATAATTGCGCTCAACAACTTCAATCTTGTTGGCCGAGTTGTTTTTTACCGATGTAACAATAAAACCATCCGTTGAGTATCGTTTACAAAAATCCCACACCTCTTGATTAACCATAATGTGCGCTGGGTCGTTGGAGTGCCAATGTCCTTTGGGCGTTGTCATGAGTACAACCTCAATTTGTGTGTTGGTATTTATCCACATGCGTTTAGCAGCCTGACTGCCTGTGCGGCCAATCGGGTAAGGTTCAGTCAGTCGCGACCGCGTAGAGCATTCGTTGCGAGCAATCCACTTATCGAGTATAGGCTGCACATTCACTAGTTTAAACACATCGTCTACTGTACCCATTACTTGCAAAATTGGCATGGGGCGCGCACTAATAGCCACGTTGGGGTTCGAGCCCCACGAGTGTCCCATGGTAGGTGCAATGGCTGCAATTTTATCGCCCATTTGGTTGGCTACACGATAACAGAAATTGCCGCCCCACGAAAAGCCAGAAACATACACCCTTTTTTTATCAATTTTATAGCGTGCATAAATGCTATCGATAATGGCTGCCGTAAAGTTCAAATCGGTATTACCTGTCATGTCCCACGAACTCGATGGGTTAACAGGTCGCGGATAAACCACTACAAATTTAGCCGTGTCGGCCACCATCCAGTACTTCGCTTGGTCGGCCTGAAAATCGTCGGTTTGGTTCATTCCCGAGAATGAAATTAGCAAAGGCGCATTTTCGGGCAATTCCAAAGGGAGATACAATGTAAATTCGCGCGTGGCAGCGCCCACCGGAATTTGCACTTTTCGATGTTGTGCTTGCTGTGCATAAACCGAAGATATAAGCAATAATGCGACAAAAAGAATAAGGTAATTTTTTGTTTTCATGTAAATAGTATTTAATGTTATTCGAAAAACAATGTGCAATTCAGAGCACATTACAGCACACAAAACTACTAAGTAATAGGAAGAAAATATTGTCGTAATTTTTGATAGCTATTTTGAAATGGAT
>CAYGDW010000108.1:0-4241 GCA_964348755.1 uncultured Bacteroidales bacterium
ATGACATTAACTTTAGTTCGGTGGGCGAGTTCGAGGTGCAAATGTTACTTGCACCAACATTGAATTTTAACGAGAACAAAGGCCTGCGCTACGAAGTTTCGTTGGCTGGTGGTGCTCCTCAGATTGTGAATTTCAACGGCCATTATCGTGGCGAGTTAGGGAAATGGCAAGCCGAACATATCATTAAATCGGCTACAAAACACAAGGTTGATAAGCCAGGCAAGCATACCCTCCGATTTAGAGTGTTGGAGCCAGGCATTGTTTTGCAAAAGATATTAATTAACACAGGAGGTTTGCAACCCACTTATTTGGGAGCACCCGAAAGTAAATACAAAAGATAATGTAAATTGTTGCTTATTGCTTCATTACATGCAAGTTTTGTTCATTGTTTTAAGGTTTTTAAAATTAAGATTGTTTGGTTTGGATTAATTGTGATTTGTTGATTTCACCCTTTGCTTCGAGCCTTGGTTTGGAGCAAAGGTGTGTTTCACTTTTTAATAACAAACATTATTTATTGTGGTTAGATTTAGTTTTTAAATGAATTTCGATACAGATAATACATAAAAATATATGAAAAGGTCAATCGTTTTATTGGTGTTAGTGATTGTGCTACAAGGTTTTGTTGTAACAATGGCACAAAATTCAAAAGGCTTAAAAGATGCTTTTACCAAAAATTTTTATTTTGGTGTTGCGCTCAACCGTTCGCAATATATGGGCAGCGATGTTCGTGTGAATGATATTGTAAAAAAACATTTCAATTCTATTGTTGCCGAAAATTGTATGAAAGCCGAAAGGTTGCAGCCTCGTGAGGGTGAATTCTTTTTCGACGATGCCGACAAATTTGTAGAATATGGCATTAAAAACAAGCAATTTATTATTGGTCATACCTTGATTTGGCATTCGCAAGCACCGCGTTGGTTTTTTGTTGATAAAGACGGTGCTGAGGTAAGTCGCGAAGTACTTATTGAGCGCATGCGCACACATATTCATACAGTTGTGGGCAGATACAAAGGTAAAGTGCATGGTTGGGATGTGGTGAACGAAACCATACTCGACAATGGCGATTGGCGCAAAAGTAAATACTATCAAATTATTGGCGAAGAGTTTGTTGAGTTGGCTTTCAGGTTTGCACGCGAAGCCGACCCCAATGCCGAATTGTATTACAACGACTACAATATGGCCATGCCTGGCAAACGTAATGGAGTTGTAAACATGATTAAAAACATACAATCCAAAGGAGTAAAAGTGGATGGCATTGGCATGCAAGGGCATATCGATATGTATAGCCCAAAAGTAAGTGATTTTGAGAATAGCATTGTTGCTTATGCCGAGTTGGGCGCGAAAGTTATGATTACTGAGCTCGATTTGAGCGCTTTGCCAACGCCATGGAACAATATGGGTGCCAATATATCTGATGTGGTTGAATATCAAGAAAAAATGAACCCTTATCGCGATGGTTTGCCTCGTGACATAGAGATAGAATGGGAAAATCGTTTTCTCGATTTCTTCAAACTTTTTGTGAAACATAGCGATAAAATTACGCGTGTTACACTTTGGGGTGTTAGCGATGCTAACTCATGGAAAAATGGCTTCCCCATACGTGGACGTACCGATTATGCTTTGTTATTCGACCGACAATACAACGAAAAACCAATTGTAAACAGATTGGTGAAAGAGTTGAAAAAGAAATAGATTTTTTACATTTTCCAGCCAATAGTTGTATACAGTAACTGTTGGTTGGATGTTTTTTAGCTACAATCATGAAGAAAAACTTTTTATTTTTTGTGTTATTGATTTTAATGTTTAATAATGCAAAATTAAGTGCGTGGATAGGTATGCCTACTCCGCGTTTGCATGTTGATGGGCGCTATCTTAAAGACCCTCATGGTAATATTGTGAACCTCCATGGTTTTGCACAAACTTATAGTCCGTGGTTCAACGAGAAAGGTACAAAATGGACCAATTATAATGTTGCAGGCTGTCTTACCTACAATAAGGGCATCATCGACAAAGTTATGGCAGCTGGCTGGAAAATGAATTTCATGCGACTACATATGGACCCTTATTGGAGCAATACGCCTGGTTGTACGCCTCATGCGCACGAGTTACCCAATTGTTTCAACGAAACGCGTTTTAAAAAATACTTGGATGAGGTTTTTATTCCTATGGCCGAATATGCCATTTCAAAAGGACTGTACGTCATCATGCGTCCTCCTGGTGTTTGTCCCGAAGAGATTGGTGTGGAGGATGATTATAATTATGCGCAATATTTAATGACCGTTTGGGACATCGTTTCTAAACATCCAAAAGTTAAAAACTCGCCCCAAATAATGTTCGAATTGGCCAATGAGCCTGTACGTATTATTTTGGCCGATGGGTCGGTGGGAGCCAATACGCAAGCGCATTTCGATGTATTGAAAGCCATTTTTCAACCCATAGTGAATAAAATTCGAAGCAATGGCTTTAATAATGTGCTTTGGATTCCGGGTTCGGGTTATCAATCGCAATACAAGGGTTTTGCTGTTAATCCTATCGAAGGACCAAACATTGGCTATGCCGTACATATTTATCCAGGTTGGTTTGGCAGTGCCAATGGATACGATGTTTTCAAGAAAGAGTGGGACGAGCAAATAAAACCTGTTACTGATTTTGCGCCGATAGTAATTACCGAAATGGATTGGGCCGACGAAAAATATCAATCGTCATGGGGCAAAGGTTTTACAGGCGTTGCTGGTGGTGCTGGATTTGGTGCTAATTTCAAGAAAATTGTCGACGATGCGGGCAACGTGAGTTGGTTGCTTTTTACCGATGCGCATCTTTTGGCGCAGTTTAAGCCTGCGCCACCAGTGGCCGGACAGCCATTTACATTTCTTACCGACCCCGAGGCTTGTCCCTGGCCCATTTACCATTGGTACTTGGATTATGCAACCAAGGAATTTCCGCGCCCCGACTTCAACATGCAATCTAAAAGCGACAATGGCAATGGCACTTACACCAACCCGCTTATTTATGCCGATTTCCCCGACCCCGATGTAATTCGTGTGGGCGATATTTATTATATGGTATCCACCACAATGCAATTTTTTCCTGGTGCTACGCTTTTGCAATCGAAGGATTTAGTGAATTGGGAATATTTGTCCAATCCGCTCGAAATGATAGAGCCAAGCGATGCTTACAATTTACTCAACGGCCAACAGCGATATGCCAAAGGGCAGTGGGCTTCGAGCTTACGTTATAACAATGGTCGTTTCTATATCTTATTCAATACCAACGACGAAGGGGCATTTTTGCTCACAGCAACCAATCCGAAAGGAAATTGGGATTTGAAAAAACTTTCGCGTGGGTTTTACGACCCCAGCTTGTTGTTCGACAACAATGGCAAAATATATGTTGTGCATGGCATTAACGATTTGCGAGTGACCGAGCTGGATGCCGAATTTCGCCACATTGGTACCGACCAATTGGTTGTGTCGCGCCCAAGCAAAGGACTCGAAGGTTCGCATTTTTATAAAATTGGCAACTATTATTATATTTACTCAACTTATGGTGGTTGGCCTGCTTCGCAAACTGTTTTTCGTTCCACCAATGTTTTTGGACCTTACGAGGAGAAATTGTTGCTCGACAAAAAAGACAATATACACCAAGGTGCTCTTATCGAAACGCAAACGGGCGAATGGTGGACAATACTTTTTTACGATAAAGGTCCATTGGGTCGATTGCCTAACTTACAGCCCATTGTGTGGCAAAACGATTGGCCACTGATAGGGCATAATGGCAGTGGCGAACCAGTTACTACCTATCGCAAGCCCAATGTAGGGCGCGAATACTGGGACAAAGTATTGCCTACGAACGATAATTTTCGGTCATATAAACTTAGTCCGCAATGGGCGTGGAATCATTTGCCCGACAATTCCAAATGGTCGTTGTTTGAGCGTCCTGGCTATTTGCGACTCAAAACAGCCAGTGTTACCAACGATTTGTTGTCGGCACGCAACACACTTACACAACGAATTTTTGGTTATCACAACAATCACTTGTCGTATGCCACAGCTTTGCTCGATGTAAGTCAAATGGCCGAAGGTGATATTGCGGGCTTAACGGTTTTTCAAGATCCGTATGGCTATATTGCTGTTAAAAAACAAAACGGGGCATACAAACTGGTGGCTAGCAATTACAACATTCCGGTTGTTGATAATAAAAAACAATATCAATCCGAACAAATCAATCATGTTGAGATTGAT
>CAYGDW010000109.1:0-3888 GCA_964348755.1 uncultured Bacteroidales bacterium
ACGTTACCAGCAATGGCACCAGTATGGTGAGCACCATGCCATGAAAGAGTGATATTATGGCAAATTCGTTGCCAGATGCGCGGGTAATGATGGGCAGTGTGGTATCCATACTGGTGGCGCCACCTGCCGAAATGGGAGATAGCTTTCCGAACCACAATACAAAAAACGGGGCCAGCAACAGGGTAATAACTTCGCGCATTACGTTTGCCAGCAGGGCGGTTACTCCCAGGGCTTCGCTGTGCAACTCTCCAATAATGATACTCGAAAGGCTGTAGTAGCCAAAGCCGGCGCCCACTGCCAAGCTTTCGCCGAACAGAAGGTTGGTGGTGGCCAGGTGTATGGCCGCCACTCCGGCAAAGGTGCCGGTAATGGTGGCAAGAGGCACCAGGAAAAGGTTCAGTCCGTGCGATTTCAGCGCTTCCAGGGCCCGGACATCGGCCCCTATGCTGATGCCCACCAGAAACATAAGCAGGTACAGCGCTAAGGTGCTCAGCTCTTTCCCGTTAATGGCTGCAGGCAAAACATCGAGATAGCCCGCCAGCCCCCCGGCGGCAAAAAACAGCAGTATGATCAGGCTGGTTTTCAAGGGGAGCTTCGGTTGGGGTTAAACAAAAACTTCCACACAGCCCAGGCAGCCACCACGCTGCCCGCTACCCCACCAATGGTGATCAGAAATGCATTAAACCCAAGCGAAGGCAGGCTGGCCATAATGAGCTTATCGCCGCCAATGGAATACCCCAGAAAAAACAATAGCATAAAAATGCTAAAGAGTATGGCCTTATCCACACCGTAAACGATTTTTTGATTGTTGCGTATTAAAACGCCAACCAAAAAACCTAAGGCCATCAATACCAGAATTATGTACATAAGATCAGGTTTAAAAAAGCGGATAAGGCTTCCTGAATTTCTATAAGCTTATCGGGCCTTTCCTCTCAGCAGAATGGTTTGCCCTGGTTGGAGTTGCTGCCAGTCCTGCATATTGTTTCGGTTTAGCAGCTGTTGTAGTTTGATACCATGCTGTTGCGAAATGTCGTATAAAGTTTCGCCAGGTTGAACAATATGCACAGCTCTTACACCTTGATTTCGCTTTGGCTGCAGGTAAACAATTTGCCCGGGTATAATCTGGCGTTCGTCTTCAAGGTCATTGTAACGTACAATCTGCCAGGTGCGCATATTCATATCGCTGGCAATGCGTTCGGGAGTATCGCCCGCTAAAGCCACAATATATTTTATTCGGTTATTGGTTTGTACCACCCTAACCGGATCGAACGAAACCGGGGCAAAATCTTCAACTCCCTGGGCAGGAGCAGGCCGCGTGGGGCGGCTGCTGGCTGATCGCAGGTTGGGCGAGGCTGGCAATTCTGCCAACATGTTTAAAGCAATGTTATCGTATTTGGTTAAGTTGTTTTCTTCAATAATGCGAATAAGCAACTGAGCATATCGGGGGTTGGTGGCATAACCAGCGCGGCTTAGTCCGTGGGCCCATGCCCTGTAATCAGTAATTTCGAGTTTAAACAGCGGGGCATACCAGGGTCGGGTGCGCAAAAACTGCGAATGGTCGCGAAATGATTCAGTTGGGCAATTATAGGCACGGAAACATTCATTTTTTGCGTCATCGTCGTGCAAAACCGTGCGGCCAGTCCAGCCATTGCATTTTATTCCAAAATGATTGTTTGAATTAACTGACAGCACACTGTTACCAAAACCCGATTCGAGAATGGCCTGGGCAAGCTTTATGCTGGCCGGAATACCATGCAGCCGCATCTCTTCGATAGCAATATCGCGGTAAGTTTCAATATAATCCTCGCGCGTGTAACGACGGCGCTCATTCGAAAATGCGTTAATTGCCACAAAAAACAAAACGCCAAACAGCAAATGTTTCTTTAACCCGACTTTAAATTTATTTGGCATAGGTAACTGTTTAAAAAAAATCATTATTTCAGAATGATACGTCAATTAAGGCGTTAACGTTTCAGATAAAATATATTTTTTTTTGAAGCAACCCTATTTAGCCTTTCATTAGCTTTGCATAGCAAAATTTGGCTGTGCTCAGCCATTCACAACATTGATGGAAATTATCAGAAAATACTTTCCGGAACTTGAAAAAACTAAGGCAGGGCAGCTTGAAACCTTACAGCCCTTGTACGAATACTGGAACAGTCTGATAAATGTAATTTCGCGCAAGGATATGGAAAATTTTTGGGAGCATCACGTCCTGCACTCCCTGAGTATTGCCATGGCAATTGGTTTCAAGCCCGGCACAAGGGTGCTCGATGTGGGCACCGGTGGAGGGTTTCCTGGCATTCCGCTTGCCATTTTTTTCCCAGAAACGGAATTTTTGCTGGTTGACTCCATAGGAAAAAAAATTAAAGTTGTAAACGAGGTGGTTGATGCCATTGGCCTGAAAAATGTTGAAACCAGGCATGCCCGTGCCGAGGAAATTAAGGGTAGGTTTGATTATGTGGTTAGCCGTGCGGTTACAACCTTACCCGTTTTTGTGGGCTGGGTAAGTGAAAAAATAAACCCTGGCGGATTTAATGATTTGTCAAATGGCATTTTATACCTTAAGGGAGGCAATTTTGAGCAGGAATTAAAGCTGATAAAAATGCATTCAAAGGTTTTTGAACTGAGTCAATGGTTTGACGAACCCTTTTTCGAAACAAAAAAACTGGCGCACCTTTGCCCATAAAGCCTAAAATATTTCCGGTTTAGGAAAAATTTTGATATTTTTGAGGATTAAGATTGTTTGATGTATAAAACTGAAAGATAAGGATTTGTATGAGCAAAGAAAAAGAAAAACCTGCTAATGCCGAAAAGCTGAAGGCCCTGCAGCTTACCCTGGATAAGATTGAGAAGTCGTATGGCAAGGGCACCATTATGAAACTTGGCGAGGGGGTTGTGGTGCCAGTAGAGGCCATCAGCACCGGTTCGCTAACACTCGATATTGCTTTGGGCACAGGCGGTTTGCCCCGAGGCCGTGTGGTTGAGATTTACGGCCCTGAGTCGTCGGGTAAAACAACCCTGGCCATTCACGCCATTGCCGAAGCACAAAAAAATGGCGGCATTGCAGCATTTATCGACGCCGAAAACGCATTCGACAGCAGCTACGCCAAAAAACTTGGAGTCGATATTGAAAACCTACTGGTAAGCCAGCCCGACAATGGCGAACAGGCCCTGGAAATAACAGAAAACCTGATACGCTCAGGAGCTATAGATATTATTGTAATTGACTCGGTGGCTGCGCTTACTCCAAAAAGCGAGATCGAAGGAGAAATGGGCGACTCGAAAGTGGGCCTCCAGGC
Source organism: uncultured Bacteroidales bacterium (assembly GCA_964348755.1). GTDB lineage: Bacteria > Bacteroidota > Bacteroidia > Bacteroidales > UBA7960 > UBA7960. Next base: position 3,303 of record CAYGDW010000109.1, read on the forward strand.
ACGCCTAATGTCGCAGGCCCTGCGCAAACTTACAGGCACCATTAACAAAACCGGATGCTGCTGCATTTTTATTAACCAGCTTCGCGAAAAGATCGGGGTAATGTTTGGCAACCCCGAAACCACAACCGGAGGCAACGCCCTGAAGTTTTATTCTTCTGTTCGATTGGACATAAGGCGTATTTCGCAGATTAAGGATGGCGAAAACGTGGTGGGCAACCGAACCCGAGTAAAAGTAGTAAAAAACAAACTCGCCCCTCCATTTCGCCAGGCGGAGTTCGACATTATCTATGGGCTGGGCATTTCCAAGACAGGCGAAATTGTCGATCTGGCCGTTGACCATAATATTGTAAAAAAAGCAGGATCCTGGTTTAGCTACGGCGAAACCAAACTGGGGCAGGGTCGCGATTCAGTAAAGCAGTTGCTGCTCGATAATCCTGAACTTTCTGAAGAGCTGGAAACCAAAATAAAAGATGTATTGAAAGGAAGTAGCTAAGATTATTTTTTCGTAATCACTGTTGTCCGATAAAGTAAAAAAGGGAAGGGTTTTATGCAAGAGATTCCTCACTACGTTCGGAATGACAGTCAG
>CAYGDW010000110.1:0-3697 GCA_964348755.1 uncultured Bacteroidales bacterium
CACTATTGTCCGATAAAGTAAAAAAGGGTAGAATTTTATGCATGAGATTCCTTGCTACGTTCGGAATGACAGTCAGTTAGCTTTTTATTAGGGGTGGGTAGGTGGCGGCAAAGCCGCCACCTACCCACCTTAGTTGCCAAAATCATTAAAACCCTGTCATTTTGAGCGGAGCGAGAAATCACGTAATTCTTGTCGGCCAGTAGTTATTTTTGAATTTAGTTTGCCTCGGTTTGGTTTTGGTGGGGTTCAAATAAATAAATCTTCTGAGCACATGGGCATGTTTGGCAATGTAAAAAAAAACATACGAAACTGGTTTTTTCGCAAAGAAATGCAAAATGTTTCGCGCGTTAAAAAGGCAATTGGCTTTGATGCTGCAAAAAAAATTGGCATCCTTTTCGATTGCAGTCGCGAAGAACATTACCGCGAAGTGCTGGGGTTTGTAAAACACCTTGAAAGGCAAGGCAAAACGGTATTTGCCCTGGGCTATATCAGACAAAACAAAATGCCACTGTTTACTATGGCTCAGCCAAATCTTGCTTTCTGCCAACGAAGCGACTTTTCATTTTCACTGAAGTTTAAAAACCCTCAGTTGCAAAATTTTTCACGTTCGGGATTCGACCTCCTTATCGACCTCAGCCCCAACGACCTTTTTCATTTGAAACTGGTTGCCGGGCTATCTGATGCTACCTTCAAAGCAGGTACTTTTCACCATGATTATGTTGAGGTGTATGACCTGATGATCCGCGAAAGCGAAAATGCTACAATTGGCGAACTGACGCAACACATGCTCAAATATTTGAAAATGATTAACCCCGAAAAAAATGAGAAATAAATTCATAGGAACCGGTACTGCAATTGTAACTCCTTTTCATAAGGACGGCAGTATTGATTTCAAATCGTTTGAAAAGCTTATTGAATTTCAACTTCAAAACGGAATAAAGTATATTGTATTTTTGGGCACTACGGGCGAAGCCGTAACGCTAAACCACGATGAGCGCAAGGCCATAATAAACATGGCCGTAGAAATGGTAGCAGGCCGGGTGCCAGTGGTTGTAGGTATAGGTGGCAACAATACCCAGGAAATTGTTAACACTATTCGCAGTACCGATTTTGATGGTATTGATGCCATACTTTCGGTTAGCCCGTACTACAATAAGCCCCAGCAAAAAGGTATATTTCTGCATTACAAAACCGTGGCCGGCGAAAGCCCCTTGCCGATTATCATTTATAATGTGCCCTCGCGTACCGGCTCAAATATGACTGCCGAAACAACCTTGCGCATAGCCCATGAAATACCAAATGTTATGGCCATCAAAGAGGCAAACCGCGATTTTATTCAGGTTGGACGCATAATCAAAGACAAACCGAAAGACTTCCTGGTTATTTCGGGCGATGATGTTTCGGCCCTTCCGTTTATGGCCCTGGGAGGCGATGGGGTCATTTCGGTCATTTCAAATGCCCTTCCTGCCGAATTTTCTAAAATGATAAACCTGTGTCTGAAACGTGAGTTTGATGCCGCCCGCGAAATCAGTTTTAAACTCATGGATATTATTGATGGCATTTATGCCGATGGCAGCCCCTCGGGTATCAAAGCGGTGCTCGAAGCCAAAGGGCTATGCAATAATGTGGTCAGACTGCCACTGGTTAAAATCAACAAATCACTGCAAAATCAATTGGTTCAATACCTTGAAAAATTTTAAAACCAGTGGTTTAAGCATTTTGCCGGAAGCAGTCTGCGGCATTGACCTTATAACCAAATAGTTTGCGTTGAAAAAGGCCAGTTTTGTTTTTATAATAGTATTTATTGGTGCCTTTACTCAGGCCCAGGTACCCTTTTCAAAAACTGCCCTAGATTACCTTTACCAAAAGGGCGAAGTATATTTTTCTTTCGACCATCCTGGCCAGGAAATCTTTAATGAAATACTTAAAACCATTAGCGTTGACAAACTTGAGGGCAAAACTGTTTACGCTTATGCAAACGCAAGCCAATTTGAGAAATTTCTGGCATTGAATATCGCCTTCCAGGTGCTTGAACACCCCGGCGATGCCAATGTTGATCTGAACATGAAAACCTGGCCTGAGCTGAGGCAAAAAGATCTTACTACCGCATGGGATTTTTATCCGACATACGAAGCCTATGTTGACCTGATGACTTCGTTCGAAAATGACTATCCTGGTTTGTGCCGCATTTACAATATTGGTACCACCGTTATGGGGCGCAGCCTGCTTTTTGCTAAAATATCGGCCAATATTGGCCAGCGCGAAAAAGAACCTCGCTTTATGTACACTGCTACCATACATGGCGACGAAACAACCGGCTTTGTATTGATGCTCAGGCTTATTCATTACTTGCTGAGCAACTACGGAACCAACCCGGAAATTACTCACCTGCTCAACAATGCCGAAATTTGGATTTGCCCCAACGAGAACCCCGATGGCACCTACACCAATAATAACGCTACTATTAGCGGGGCCACCAGGGGTAATGCCAACAACATTGACCTGAACCGCAATTACCCAAACCCGGTTTATACCCCGGCTTTGCCTTACCAGCCCGAAACCATTGCCATGATGAATTTTGCCGATACAGCAGGCTTTGTTATGTCGGCAAATATACATGGCGGAATTGAATGCGTTAATTATCCATTCGACTCGTGGACCAGCAATGTGCGCCGGCATGCCGACCATGACTGGTGGTATTTTGTTGCAAGGGAATATGCCGATACAGCCCGCAAATACAGCCCCGCGAATTATATGAATCCATCAGGGCCAAGCTTTATTAATGGGGTAACACATGGTGGCGATTGGTATGTGGTGCATGGCGGCCGACAAGATTTTATGAACTATTTTGCGCATACGCGCGAACTCACCCTCGAACTAAGCAATACCAAGTTGCTCCCGGCTTCGCAGTTACCAGCTCACTGGGATTACAATTACCGGTCGCTGCTCAACTTTATGCGCCAAGCCATGTACGGCATACGCGGAACCGTTACCAATGCTCAAACAGGTCAGCCTGTAGTGGCCAAAATTGAAATATCGAACCACGATAAATATAACTCCCAGGTTTGGTCAGGCCTTCATCATGGCAGTTTTTTCAGACCCGCTTTGGCTGGAACCTACAACCTGAAAATTTTGGCCGACAATTATATTACCAAAGAGATTCCGGGTGTAATTGTTGAGAATTTCCGTTGGGTTAATCTCGATATCTTACTTGAGGCTGAATCAGGTGTTGGGGTCGAACCCGTTACTTATGAAGAGCAGGTTGCTGCCAAGGTGGGACCCAACCCGCTGACAAAATATTCTTTTTTGAAAATAGCCCTTAAAGAACCCGCATTGGTAAGAATTGGCCTTTTTGGAACTAATGGCCAGGAAATATCTATAATTTTTGATGGGCTGCTCGAATCCGGAACAACAAACATGGCATTATTTGGTCTTGTTCAGGGACTTAAACCCGGCATTTATCTTTTGCAGATTGTGCACCCAAAACAAATTATTAGCCTGAAGCTGGTCAAAATAAGTAATTAAAGGAAAACCCTCCTTTCATTTACTCAACTTTTATCCCCCATGGGCAATTTAGCCCAAGCCTTAGCAAAATAAATTTTTTTTAAGTTTAAAACATTGATAATTACTATTGTCCGATAAAGTAAAAAAGGGCAGAATTTTATGCATGAGATTCCTCATTACGTTCGGAATGACA
>CAYGDW010000111.1:0-3675 GCA_964348755.1 uncultured Bacteroidales bacterium
TGCATATAATGAGTTTGAATTTATTTGAAGGGGAGTTAAATGGGCTATTTTCACAGAAAATAACCGGCAAACCCGGTTTCTTTCTATTGCAAGCAGAGAGAAGGTTTTAATAAATCACGGGCTGCCGGTTTTATTTATTTTAAAAGCAGTTGATTTTTTCGAGCAATCTTTTGGGGCTTCGCATTAAATCGGGGTGCTTATCGAGGTAAATCAGGCCGCTTATAGTTAGTTTGCGTATGATTTGCCTTGGCGGCTCTTTTTCTTCAAAATGATCTTTTAGTACCAGTAACGCGCCCATTTTTATCGAGTACCGGTTAACACCTGCCGTAATACTATTTAGTGTGTTAATCCACGACCTGATATAATCAAATTTACCACTTCGCCCTTCAAAACTTTTGCCAATGTCATCGATAACTTCATAAACCTGCATGAGTGTGAGTTTCTGGGTCGATTTTGTAATGCACTCTGACATACCCTGCAAATGGTTTTGATTGCATTCTGAATCAAATCCGGCGGCTTTCATAAGGGCGATGACAGCTTGATGACAATTATGAAGTTGTTCATCAACATTTGTTTCGAAGAAAGTAGTAACCGGTACGTAGCGCTGCAAAGGTCTTTTTTTGTATTGCGAATTAATGCTATTAAACGAAATGTATTCGCTAAAAGAATTTTGCAGAATAAAAATCTGGTCTTTAAGCCTTATAATTTCTTCCTGGTGTTGCTTTTCAATCAGGTGCAGTTTTCGTTGATAATAGCGGTAATACTGCTTCATGAACTGGTTTTGCGGGCCAGCAGCAACCAATCTTTGGCCTTCTTCGTTGTCGGTAAATTTGCTAAAATTCTCAATAAATTTTTCGGCCAGCATGTCGGCTTGTTTTTCGTATGCCGAAGCGTATTTCCAGGTATTTTTCGGATTTAGTATTGCAGGATCTATTCCGGCAATTTCCGCCGGAATTTTTAGCCCAAAAGGAGCTAGTTCTTCATATTCGGCCTTGTCGAGGGTGCCATCGAGTATGGCGCTAATTATGCGGCGGGTGCTGTCAATGTCAATTCGCTGGCCAATGCCATAAGGGCCTCCAATCCATCCGGTATTTACCAGGTAAGCGGTTGAGCCGTATTCTTTCATTTTTTTGCCAAGTTCGCGTGCATAAACCGTAGGATGAAGCATCAAAAAGGCCGCTCCGAATGCCGCCGAAAAAGTTGGAATAGGCTCTTTTACTCCCCTTTCGGTTCCGGCCAGCTTAGCAGTATAACCGCTCAAAAAATAATACAAGGCCTGGTCGCGCGTTAGGCGCGATACTGGAGGAAATACCCCAAAAGCATCGGCCGTAAGAAAAATTACCTTTTTTGGGTGTGTACCTTTCGAAACCGGCTTTACAATATTGTTTATGTGATATATAGGATAAGATACCCGGGTATTTTCGGTTTTGGTTGTATCGAAAAAGTTTATCTGGCCGCTTGTTTTGTCATAAACCACATTTTCGAGCAGGGCATCCTTCTTTATGGCATTAAAAATGTCGGGCTCCTTTTCTTTGCTCAGGCTTACGCACTTTGCATAACATCCGCCTTCAAAGTTAAAAACACCTTCATCGTCCCAGCCATGCTCATCATCGCCTATCAGGTAGCGGTTGGAGTCGGCCGAAAGCGTGGTTTTGCCGGTGCCCGACAAACCAAAGAAAATGGCCGTATCGCCATTTTTACCCATGTTAGCCGAGCAATGCATAGCGGCAATGCCTTTTAATGGCAGGTAATAATTCATTATTGAAAAAAAACCTTTTTTAATTTCGCCGCCATACCAGGTGCCGCCTACTACAGCCCTCTTTTCCTTCAAATTGAAAGCTATGTATATATCAGAATTCATTTTCTGGGCTTCCCAGTTTTCGTTTATGGCCTTGCAGGCATTCAGCATTACAAAATCGGGCTCAAATCCATTCAGTTCTTCATCCGAGGGCCTTATAAACATATTTTTAACAAAATGAGCCATCCATGCCACCTCGGTTATTACCCTTATTTTAAGCCTGGTATTTTCGTTGGCTCCGCAAAAGGCATCCATTACATATAGCCTTTTTGAGTGAAACTGGTTGAGGCTGGTTTGCATAAGCGATTTCCAAACCGTTTCAGAAATGGGTTTGTTGTCAGAACGGTTGCGGGCCGGGTCGGCCCACCAAATATTGTCTTCAGAGGTTTCTTCCCTTACAATATACTTGTCTTTGGGCGAACGGCCCGTAAAAATACCCGTGTCAACTGCCACGGCTCCCAGGCTGGTTACAAAACCCTTTTCAAAACCTTCAAGGGACTTATCGGTTTCGTGTGCAAACAACTCATCGTAACCAAGGTTGTAAAAAACCTCTTTGGGGTCTTTAATTCCGTATTGATTTAGATCGGGCGCTTTTATGGCTGGCCTGCCCGCATTATAGTGCTCCTGCATGGCTTGTATTTGTTTGAAACTTTAGTAAAAACTAGTTTATCCGCTTTTAAGCCAAAATTAAAAAAATACCATCTGAACTTATCTGAGATATAAAAATATTTTATCAAAAGGTTTTGTGTTTACAGCGTTGTGCGGTATGTATTGAAGATGTTTACAGCCTCTGCCTGATTTAATGCCCACTATATGTAATTCTGTTAACTTGTTCATTGGAGAGGATCATCAAACCGGTGCTTATGCTGAGATTAAAAATTTAAAGAACATAAATGCTGTTTATTTTTTTAGTTCTCATTTTGTAATAAAAATCACTACTGGCCGACAAAAATTACAAGATTTCTCGCTCCGCTCGAAATGACAGGGCTTTCAATGGGTTTGGCAATTTAGGGGGGTATGTGGCGGCGAAGCCGCCAAAAGACAGGGCAGGGTAGTGGTGCCCGACCCCAGGCCCGAAACAGGTATGTATTACTGTGCTGATCATTTTGCATTTGCCAAAGCAAGAGTGCCTGCCCTTTTTGCCCGTGGCAACGTGGAGCACCGCGTGCACAGCCGCGATTGGACAAAGCGTAAGGAAACAGAATGGCTGGCCAACAACTACCAAAAACCTTCCGATAAGTACGATGCCCAATGCTGGTATATGGCAGGTATAGTGGAGGATGCAAGACTGGCTTTTTATGTTGCATGGAAACTTGCGGGCAACAACTACTGGCCACAATGGAAACCCGGTTCTGAGTTTAAGTCAATCCGTGAAAGTTACCTTAAGTAGTCTGGATTTTTTTCATCCGTAAAAAAATTTTTGAGATTATGTCGGATAGCCTGACCCGTCCCGCCTTAGGCGGGACGAGTGGGCCCGCATGATGAATTTTAGCTTGGCTGAACTCCGGTTCATCCTTGTTTACCTACGGTAAGTTCGCAAGCCCGGTTGTCCTGTCTGATACGGGATGCTCGTTTCATTTTGACATATTTAGTAAATATTTTTTAAGTTGCATTACCATCAAGCAAAGCCAAATAATCGATTGAATATGCCAGGGTGCCCATCCATAAGACGCCCCATCTTCTTCCTCCGCTTGTGGCGGTTTAAGCCGGGGCTGCTGCCGAGGCTACCCCGGCTGATGGTTCTTTTCTCAAAACAACAAATACAGTTCTTAAACCGCCCGGCCTGTTACTGCACTTCCCAGCCGGGCGGAGGTTCGGGTGCGGGGGGTGTGTCCTTTACGCGGTGAAGCACCACATTGTTGGGCAAGGAAAAACCC
>CAYGDW010000112.1:0-3607 GCA_964348755.1 uncultured Bacteroidales bacterium
CTCCTCTTCAGTTTTGATGTCGCCGTAAGGGAAAATTTGTTTATATAACTCTTCGTTAAGCTCGTGGGGCATAATGCGGAAAATATCTTCGACAGTGAATTGGAAATTCTTTCCGATAGTGGCAACCTTTTCCTTGTCAATGCTGAGGGTATGTGCGATTTCTATTTCGTTTTTATCGAAAACCTTGCGGATGTCGATAACCATAGAGTCTTCTTTTTTGAGGCCGATGAAATTCTTTTTTTTCTTGAGCATTTTGGGCAGTACGAATGCTTTGTGACTTATGCCACCTTCGAGTACATTTTTATCATCATCAAGTTCTTGGAAGTGTGCAAAGATGCGGTCGTCTTCTTCTGATGTTTCGGGGCTGATGCTGTGGCCGTAGCGCTGACGAACATTGTTAATCTGCTTTTCGATGAACTCATCGCCGGTTGTGATGTTGTAATAATCAACTTCAATGCTTTCCAGATTAAGCTCAAACTCAGGGTTGAGCGCTATATCGAAGTAGAAGTTGAACGTTCTGTCGTCGGTAAATTCGGGTTGCTCATTTTTTTCGGTATTAGTAAGCGGAGAGCCTAATATGTCGAGGTTGTTTTCTTTGATATAGTTATAAAGACTTTCTGATGTCATCTTATCAATAATGTCGACCAAAGCCGAAGTGCCATACATTTTTTTGATAAGACCCATGGGAACATTACCTGGTCTGAATCCCGGCATATTGGCTTTGCGGCGGTATTCGCGCAGTTTGTTTTCTACTTTTTCCTTATAGTCGTCTGGTGTGATTTCAATGCCAATAATAGCGTTAAGATTGTCAATCTGTTCTTTGGTAATATTCATGTTGAAGGTGTTTAGTAATCAGTAATTGCCTAAAAATTTTGATTTTAAGGTGTTTTTGTGCGGATGAAGGGACTCGAACCCCCACGCCTTTCGGCACCAGATCCTAAGTCTGGCGCGGCTACCAATTACGCCACATCCGCATGGTGCAAAATGGAGTGCAAATATACCACATTTTCTTTTTCATTCAGCCTTAAAAATACCATAAATCGCAATAGATTGGCCCAATTATAAATTGTCCAAAAATCCTTAGTGGCTAAAAATGTAAATTGTGGTAATTAATTCGAATTAATATTGTCCGACAAAATCTAATAACGGAAGAATTTACGTGCACGAGATTCCTCACTACGTTCCGAATGACAGATAGTTAGTTTTCTGATAGGGGCTGGGTTTCATCCATTTCAACGGGGAGTGTAAAGGCAAATTCGGTGCCTTTCCCTTTTTCGCTAAATACAGTAATTTCCCCACCTTGCTTTTCAACAAACTCACGGCACAAAACCAATCCAAGCCCGCTGCCTTTCTCATCGCGGGTTCCATAAGTTGTAAACACCGTATTTGCATTCCACAGCATGTCAAGTTGTTCTGGGGTCATACCCAAGCCAGTATCCTTTATGGTAATTTTTGCCATTTTATTTACCACCAGGCTTCTCACCTCAATGGTGCCGCCCGAATCAGAATATTTCAGGGCATTAGAAATAAGGTTGCGAATAACGGTGTTGGTCATATTCAAATCAGCATAAACCACCAGCTCATGATCTGCAGAATTTACCATATTTATCTCTTTGTCGCGAGCATTTGTGGCAAAAAGGTTGAAATTGTCGCGAATAAGGTCGCTAACGGCAAGGTATTCAGGGTGAAATTTTATTTTCCCGGTTTGTGTTTTCGACCATTGAAGCAGATTGTCGAGCAAGTTGTTGATTTTCAGGACCGACTTGTCAAGCTCTTTGGCAAGTTCACGCAATTCAATTTTATCCAAATTCTGTATATCTCTTTTCAGGATGCGCGAAAAACTTACAATGCTGGCAAAAGGGTTTCGCAGGTCGTGCGAAATTATGGAGAAGAATTTATCTTTGGTTGCATTTGTTTCAATCAAATGTTTTTCTGATTCGAGCAGACGAAGGTTTGCTTGATTCAGTTTCTGGTTAAGCTCTTCAACCTTTTGCTTTTGCTCAAGCAGGTTGCGATTTAGGGTAGTTAGTTGCAGATTGTTTTCTTCAATTTCCCTTTTCTGACTTTCGAGCAGGCTATTTACCCTGCTTATGTATAGGAACCGGTTGTAAAGCAAAAAAAGCAAAATCAGCACCAGCAATACCCCACCCAAAAGAAAATTTCTCAATAATTGCTGTATTTGAAGATTCAGGGCAATAGTTTCATTTGTATTGCGCAACAACTCAATTTCCTTATCAGAGCGATCGCGATCGTAAAGCATCTGCATTTCGCTGATTTTTTTGAGGTTTTCAGCATTGAACAGGCTGTCGCGAAGCAGCTCATATTGAATTTGGTACGCATATGCCCTTTGAAACTCATTTCTTTCAGCCATAAGGCCAGACATACCTCTGAGATTTTCAATAAAAATTCTGGGGTGCCCTATTTTTTTCGAGATCTGCATGCTTTTCTCAAAAAAATTTTGAGCCAGCGCCAAGCGCCCTGCTTGCTTATTTGCCAAAGCGAGGTAATAATAAGTCTGGGCTATGCCTGTTTGGTCATCTACCTCTGAAAAAAGGGAAAGAGCTTGATTAAGGTTTGAAAGAGCCAGCCTGGGTTGGTTCATAAGTATATACAGATGTCCAATATTGCTTTGAGTATTGGCAATTTCCCTTTTGTCGAGCAACTTCTGGCGAATGGCAAGGGCACTGGTATAGTATTCCAAGGCCTCCTGATATTGTCCGGTTTGCTGTTTTAAGGTGCCCAAACTATTCAATGAGAATGAAATAGCTCTCTGGTCATTAAGCTGGCGTTTGATTTGGAGCGACCTTTGATGAAATTCTTCTGCTAATTTAAAATCGCCCTGGTCCTGATAAAGGAGCCCAATATTATTCAGCACAGCTGACAGCACATCCTTTTCATCCTTTTCCTCAAGGATTTTCAGTGCGCGAAAATAGTTTTCAAGGGCACGTGCATAAAATCCCTGTTCGTAAAAAACAAGGCCAATATTTGAAAAAGTTCTTGCAACACCTAACTGGTTCGAAATTCGCCCATAAATTATGTTTGATTCCTGAAGAAAATCCATAGCCATGCTAAAATTACCAAGTTGCCAATATATTACACCAATGTGTCGAAGGGCATTGGCAACCTTTAGGTTATAGCCCATAATTTCTGCAAGTTGCAGTGCTCTCTTCCCATACTCTAGGGCTTGCAAAGGGTTGTTCGACTTAAGGCCCCACGACAATTGCAGGAGCGCGTCGATACGAGCCTCAGCAGCAAGTTCAGCTTGATTTGCAATCAATTTTAAACTGTCGAGCCGGCCTTCGGCAAGCGGCGATGGGTTGTCGATGCCAAAAGTAAATGACCAGATGTTGACGAAACACAAAAAATAAAAAAACCTGAATTTGGGCATGTTGCGAGTTCTTGAAACGAAAGGTGCAAATTGCAACAACAAATTTATATAATAAAACGGTTAAAGTGTGTATTTATTCCATTGAAAAGGGGAAAATAAACTCCCCGAAAAACATTATTTTTCTATCAAAAGCAAATATCAAAAACTTTTTTTTTTTTGGTTAAGGCTTAGAATTTCAACGCTTAAGCAATTTATTTTTATTTAATCTAAACAAAAATT
>CAYGDW010000113.1:0-3421 GCA_964348755.1 uncultured Bacteroidales bacterium
CAATGAAAAACCAATCGTTTTACATACTTTTTATACTAACGTTAGTTTTAATTTCCAATAATGTATTGGCTCAACAGGGAGTAATACGGGGCCGGGTTTTTAATCAGAAAACCAACGAGCCATTGCCATTTACCAACCTTGTAATATTGGGAACCAATATAGGCAGCACGAGCGACCTTGACGGAAATTTTCTTTTTGCTGGGGTTGAGCCCGGGTTTGTACGCCTTGCTGTAAGTTCGGTAGGTTTCGAAAACCGCATTACCGAAGAATTTATGGTAAGCAATTCGCGTGCTGCCTTTATTGAGATTGGACTGAATGAAATCAGGGTTGACCTTAGGGCAGTTGAGGTTAGGGCCTCTCCTTTTGAGCGCCGCGATGAAAGCCCGGTTTCGCTTCGGCGGCTTGGCATAAAAGAAATTGAGCGCAGCCCAGGCAGTAACCGCGATATTTCAAGAGTTATTCAATCGTTGCCAGGTGTTGCTTTTACACCTTCATTTCGCAACGATGTAATTATTCGCGGTGGCGGCCCATCCGAAAACCGATTTTTTCTTGATGGGATTGAAATTCCTAACATAAACCACTTTTCTACCCAGGGTGCAAGCGGCGGGCCGGTTGGCATGATTAACGTCGATTTTATTCGTGAAGTTGAAATGTATAGTGGCGCTTTTCCGGCCAACCGCGGAAATGCACTCAGCTCAGTGTTTGAGTTCAGGCAGATAAACGGAAACCGCGACCGGCTTAACCTGCGCGGCACAATTGGAGCAAGCGACATTGCCCTTGCCCTCGATGGCCCAATAACAGAAAATACGTCAGTAATTTTATCGGCACGCAGGTCATACCTCCAGCTGCTTTTCAATGTACTGAGGCTTCCATTTTTGCCAACCTACAACGATTTTCAGTTTAAAACCAACACCCGACTGAGTGAAAAATCTGAACTTAACTTTATTGGTATAGGTGCAATTGACCAGTTTGCCCTAAACCTCAATGCCAACGAAACCGAAGAACAGCGTTTTTTGCTCGAATCACTTCCTGTTAACGAACAATGGAATTATGCCTTAGGGGCAACCTACCGGCGATTCAGAAGCAATGGATCAGATCTTTTTGTGATAAGCCGCAATATGCTTCGAAATACAGCTTTCAAATATCCGGGCAATGATGAAACATTGCCACGTACACTCGATTATGTTTCTGATGAAATTGAAAACAAAGTTCGATTTGAGCGAAGCACTACCATCGGAAATTTTAGGCTCAACTTTGGATTTGGCGGCGAGTATGCACAATTTCTTGGCGACATTGAGCAAAAGTTATTTTTCAACAACCAATTAATAAGGGTGCAAAACCTTACTACCTTCGATATGTTTAAGTGGAGCATTTTTGGCCAGGCTACAAGAAGCTTTGCACAAAATCGCCTTACTTTGTCGTTGGGCATCCGCTCCGATGCAAACAATTACACCGGAAGTATGTCAAATTTGTTCTACCAGCTTTCGCCGAGGTTTTCAGCTTCTTACCAGCTTCGCAAAAATTTATTCATGAGTGGCAATTTAGGGCGCTACTTTCAGTTGCCACCCTATGTAACCTTGGGCTTCAGAAACCCAGACGGAGTGCTTGTAAATAAAACCAACAATTTAAGATATATATCTGCCGACCACTTTGTTGGAGGCTTTGAATGGCTCCCTACCCGTACCAGCAAACTTACAATTGAGGGGTTTTACAAGTTTTACAACAATTACCCTTTCTCAGTAAGGGATTCGGTGGCCCTTGGAAGCCAGTCGGCCGATTTCGGAGTATTTGGCGACGAGGAAGTCCTATCCATAGGAAAGGGCCGTGCCTTCGGAACCGAACTTTTTTACCGTGCCGAAAACATAAGAAATTTCAACCTGATGCTTTCTTATACCTTTGTAAGAAGCGAGTTTCAGAATAAGCAAGGCGATTTTATTCCTTCAAAGTGGGATAACCGCCACATTCTTATTTTTACAGCACTCCGTCCCCTACCGCGAAATTGGGAAATTGGCCTTAAATGGCGTTTTTCGGGAGGTGCACCATACACACCCTTCGACCTTCAGATTTCGAGCATTCGCAATGCCTGGGGTGCTCAAAATGGACCCTACCTTGACTTTTCCAGGTTTCACCAGAAAAGACTTAGAAATTTTCATCAACTCGATTTGCGTGTCGATAAACAATTTTTCTTTAACAAATGGTCGATAATGGCTTACCTCGACATTCAAAATGTGTATAGTTTTGAGTCGCAATTGCCCGATAATGTTATAAGAGTTGAAGACCAAAACGGGCAACCCATAATATTTACAGACATGAATGGTGTGGAGCGCTACCAGCTAAAAACTATTGAAAATCTTACTGGTACGGTTCTGCCAACAATTGGGCTGATTTTTGAATTCTGAAAACTTAGTTGATTTAAAGCGAAAAACAAACATGAAGTCAAATAATGTAAATATATTTGTTTTATCTGGGTTGATGCTGATCCTTTTGGTCGGAACTTCTACCAGTATTTATAATCAGGAACCAAGGCAGCGCTGTTGGAGACGGGCAAAAACAATAGAAAAAGCCGAATTAATTACCTCTCAGGTAAATGCAACAGGCCTTCCGATAGAAATTGTTTTTGAAAAAGGAAGGACATTTAATCATCCGCTAATGGCCATTTGGGTAGAAGACCTTGAGGGAAATTACATACAAACACTATACGTTGCCAAATCAATTGCCAAAGGATTTTACATGCATGGCGATGCCTCAACTGGCCGTTGGCAACCTGGTGAAATACGCAGACCTGCCGCCCTGCCATATTGGAGCCACCAAAGAGGCATTCAATATGATGATGGCTTGTATTTACCAACCAAAAACAATCCAATGCCCGATGCTATTACCGGCCCCACACCCAAAAGCAGTTTCAGGCTTCTTACCCAAACACCTCATAATGAATTAAGGCAATTTCGGGTGTTGTTTGAAATAAACCAATCGTGGGATTGGAACCATTACTGGCACAACAATAAATACCCCGATGACACCGATTACAAAACATCGAGCCAGCCCGCGCTGGTGTATGAAACAATGGTAGATCTGGATGCTCAAAGCCAGGTGTTTGAGTTAAAGCCAATTGGACACAGTCATTGGTCTGGTAAAACAGGAGAATTATTTACAGATTTAAGCACCTTAACCACTGCTTTGAATATTGTAAAACAGATTTCAGTCAGAATTTCAGAAAAATAGTCAAAATACATTTTTTAAAAAAATGAGTTAAAATCAAAAAAAACAAATTTGAAACTTATCTGTTTAACAACTTTAAACCATAAATAATATTATAAATTTTACCACTTGCTTTTTTAGGTACAATTCGAATTTCTCTTAAGTTTGCGGGTAAGGCTGACCTAATTACCTCCTGATTAACTGATATTCAATTGTTTAAAGA
>CAYGDW010000114.1:0-3264 GCA_964348755.1 uncultured Bacteroidales bacterium
ACTACGTTCGGAATGACAGTCAGTTAGCTTTTTATTAAGGGGGGTAGGTGGCGGCAAAGCCGCCACCTACCCCCCAAATTGCCAAAATCATTGAAAGCCCTGTCCTTTCGAGCGGAGCGGGAAATCACGTAATTATTGTCGGCCAGTAGTGGTTTTTTTAAAAAATGGTTTTTCATTCACCAATTTTATCGAAAGAACTTATGACAACAACAAAAGAATTTGTAGATAGCCCCGAAAGCAAGGCAAAAGCAAAACAATTGCGTTTATTTGCAATTCTTGCATGGATTGTGGCAATGGCTGGGCAGGTTTTTGCCATTTTTAAACTAATAAGCGGCGAAACCCATGTGTGGCTAATTGTCGCCATTGTGGTTATTCTGGCCCTGGCCATTACAGGCTCATTGCTTTGGAAAAAAGCCAACCTCCTCGACCCGGCAAGCGAAAAGGACAAGGTTAAATTCTTTATTCAGAATCAGCTTGGGGCCATTCTTGGGGTGCTTGCATTCCTGCCATTGGTGGTAATGATATTTCTAAACAAAAACATTGATAGAAAAACCAATGGAATTGCCGGATCAATAGCCTTAATTGCAATGCTTGCAGCGGGCATAACAGGTATTGACTTTAACCCGCCATCTTTAGAGCAATATACAAAAGATATTCAAGAGCAGACCGATAAGTTAAAAACCCTTAATCTGGATACTGATCAGGTTTATTGGTCAACGGCTGGCAACAGGTATCATATTTTTGAAGACTGCCAGCACATTAGGGGCAGAGAGCTTACCAGCGGAACTGTAAAAGACTCGTGGGAAAGCAAAGGCATTTCTGAGCTTTGCAAAACCTGCCGAAACAGAGCTATGAAGGACAGAAACATTACTGAGGAAGATTTGCCCAAACCGGTTGAAGAAACCGTTGTGGTTGAATAATTAACTGCATGGAAACTTCTTGATTTTAAGTATATTTGATAAAGTTCAAGGGCGAATTCCCGAAACGTAAAAGCACAGGGTTGGTACCTTGTGCTTTTACTTTTCGTCTTTTTTGGGAAAATTGAATTTCCGTTGGCTGTTTACACAAGTGTACAACCTGGCAAAACCCTTTGGACAAAGCCGGTAAGTGAAGGAAATAATTGAAAACAAGGTTCGTTATAATGCCGAAGTATAAAGAAAAAGGTTGATGGATTACGAGCAGAATGGGTATCTAATTTCGGGGGTTGTTTTAGCCGGCGGCAAAAGCAGCCGCTTCGGGCAGGACAAAGGGCTGTTTCCCTTTCGGGGAAGGGTTTTAGTGGAGCATGCCGTAGAAATACTAAAACCGCTCTGCACCGAGATTCTGGTCAGCACTAATAACCCAGCGGCCTATGCCTTTACCGGCCTGAAAACCATTCCAGACATTTTCCCTGATTGTGGCCCCGTGGGCGGCATGCACAGCGGATTGTTTCATGCCAGCGGCGAAATGGTCCTTTTTTTGGGTTGCGATATGCCTTTTGTAGATAGCCAGGTATTTTCGTTTCTGATTGATAATATTAACTGCAATCATGCTGCCGTAGCCCTAAACAATGGCTTCCGCGAAACGCTTTGTACAGTAATGAGAAAAATAAGCTTGCCAATAATGAAACAGGCCATTGCTGAAAAAAAATATAAGATTCTCGATATGCTTGAAATGCTCACGGTAAGTTATCCGGAGTTAAGCACCCAGCCTTTTTATCATAAGAACATGTTTCACAACATTAACTACCTGAAAGATCTACCTTTAAAATAAGAATTACAATCACTTATTTTTTTCAAAATTTTTATTCTTCATTATTGGTTAAAGACTTACATTCGCCATTCACCTCCATTACATAACTTTCAATCACTCCTATTTCCCTGGCGGTTTTCCAGCCATTGAAGCCTGCAATTTGCTCATAACCTACATAATGTATAAATGCCTTGAAGTATTTCTCTGAAACCGGTTTGTACGACCAGTGCCATTTTTCTTCCTCGTGCCCCCCCTGGCGACTATATCCGTGGGCACTGTATGGCTGGCAGAAACCGAAGGTTGCAGCGTTTTGCAGCAGCCATTGGTAAACCATTTTTCCTTGTTCTGATTCGAAGTAGCTGTTTTCCACACTGTTCAGGTCTATGTCTGTCCCCCAGTGGTGGCGCGAGGTGCCCGGCATTGCGCTATAGCGCAGTATTTCGCGTGCCCGTACAACAGGGTTTTTAATGCTGGTGGCATTTATGTTGCCTTCGAGCATTTGCCGGCCATTCCATTTGTTATTCCAGATGCGGCGCTGGTGATTAAAGGTGCGCATGGCCGAAACAATTACCAGGTTAATGCCATCGGCTTGGGCCGCCTCGAACATTTTAACAAATGCATCATAAGCTTCATATTGCAAAAACATACCCGGACCGCTGGCATGTTTGGGTTTAACCTCCTCAAAAAATGGGTCAGCAGCCGGATTTATTTTTCCTAAAAGCAGGTCAATAGCTATGGGTTCGGGGGGCGAAGCAAATTGTTGAGCCATTGTGGTTTGGGTTTGGGTGGCAGGGTATTCTTTTGAAGACGCATCTAGTAGCAGAGTTGAAGTATTGGCCATGAGGAAAGTGCCATCATTGCTGAATTTTATAAGCGAAGCCAATAACAAAATAAACAGGAAAGCCAGCAGCCTGCTTTTGGGTATGTTGTTATTTCTTTTCCTTTTCAAAACGGTGGTAATAGAAAACAAATTTACCGAAAAGCGTTTGATTTGGCGGCCAAATGAGACTGCGCCCGGTTTTTCTGCTTTTATATCTTTGTTAAACGGAAAATAGCCACAAAATAACGAAAACAATAAAAATCGCAATAATGAAATTTGAACCAATACCCCAGGAAATGGAGGTAATTGCGAAAAAAATCGTAGATTCGGCGTACACTGTTCATAAAACCGTAGGTACAGGGTTTTGGTGAAAGTCTATGAAATTTGGTTTTTTCATGGGTTAGCAAAAAAGGATAAAAATTAAACCGGCAGGTAATTATCCCAATTGTATATGAATGAATTACTTTTCACGAAGGTTAGAGGCTCAATGTTTTAGTGGAAAACCAAATTATTTACGAAATTAAGGCTTATGATCAGGTCAATCCAGTTTGGAATGCTCAGATATTGCTCCACTTGAAATTAACTGACAAAAGATAAGGCATTTTGATTAGCTTTTGTGTAACTAATATTTGCCATGGAATTAAAAGATTTGTTTAATCTACTGGCCGACAAAAATTACGTGATTTCTCGCTCCGCTCGAAATGACAGGGTTT
>CAYGDW010000115.1:0-3250 GCA_964348755.1 uncultured Bacteroidales bacterium
ACAAATGCTAATATCGCAACAAATCTGTAACTTTTAGATAGGTTTGAAAATTTTTTTCTTGTTGAGGATATTTTTTTGGGGGCAATATTTCAATTGCCAGCCAGTTTTAAGCACAATTTTGCTCAAAGGTATAAAACATTTTGTTGCAGCAGGTCGGCTGTAAGACAGGAATGCACAGGGGCAATTCCAACCAGGCTGCCTGGTTTGGTTTGGCCCATCATTTCTGATGGCAGGCATATTACGCCATGTTCCTGCCATATACGCCTTACATAAAATGGCGTTTGGGTAAAACGCCATTTACCGGTTTCATCAAAAAGTACCAGCATACCGTAATGTGGAATATTTTGGGGGCACAAGGCCATTTCTTTAGAGAGGTGCACTGCTCCTGCATATACCAGCAACTCATTTCGCATTGGGTGCAATGCTACCACAGGAGCAGCCACTACTGCCGAAATTTCATCAGATTTGCAAACTCCAGACTGCCATTGCATGAGGTCGTAATACACAAAGTTTCCCGGGCGTAACTCGTCGGCCCCGTAAAATTGGTTTGAGAGCGAGCATGATGGAGTATCGCCCCATGAAATGATTAAATGCGGCAAATAGCGCAAAAGACTACCCTTCAATTTGTTAAGCAATAGCATGGAGTCTTTTTGAATGGCCAGAATTGCAGGCTTGCCTTTTGCTTTATAAGTATGCCCTGCGTGTGCAACCAGCCCTGCAATCGTAATCATTTTATTTTTTTCTGATTGTTTCAGTGCATCCATAATCGCATCATGGTTTGCAGGATCAAAGCCTGTCCGATGGGTACCAATATCAATTTTGAGGTAAACATTGGAGGGTGTAGTGAGCTTTGAAGCCAAAAGGGGCATTATATCGGGGGCGGAAACAAGTAGTCCCAGCCTTACTTGTGAGGCAAGCTGGTTTATCTGGTTCATCTCGCGCAAATTTACCGGGAAGGCAATCATAATGTCTTGCCAGCCGGCATTGGCAAACTTAAAAGCCATAGAAACTGATGAAACCGCTATGCGCTCCACGCCTGCCTTTTTGAACCAATTACCCACCTGAACGGATTGATGCGTTTTGAAGTGTGGCCTAAGGACAGCGCCAGCAGCCCTGGCCTTCTCAAGCATGAACCCAATGTTGGCCAATGCTTTGGCCTTGTCAACAATCAAAGTGGGCTGCGATACACCATGGAAGGTATTGCTCATAGATAGAAGTATTTATAAAGTCTGCAATCAGGTGCCATTACCTAACAATAACAAGCCCGCCTGCCGCCAGGCTGCCATTATAACTATTATAACAACTTTAACTTTTCCGAAAATAAAAAAGCCGCTTCCAGAAAAAAAGGGCAGGCTGCCATTACAACTATTACAACAAATTAACCCCTTACTTACCCTTACTTGTTAAGCCTCTCCTCTACCAACTTCACTATTTCATCCTCTTTTGCGCAGGCAGCAAGTTTTAAGGATTTGGCCTTTTTCAGGATTTCTTCAACAAAGGTTTTGTCCTCGAGGTCGTTGGTGTTTACCTTTACGTTGAGGTATGCCCCAACCACGGCAGTCCGGGCACAAAGTGCGCCAACACCGGCATCGGTTACCGACGATGGGTTACCTGTATGCACCATGGCTTCAATAACTTCCAGGGCTTTAAAAGCAGTTTGCATAACCCTGAATGGTATTTCTACAGCGTATTTTGTAGCAGCCTGTATAGCCTGATGGCGGTTGTTTTTTTCTGCTTCAGTACCTTTGGGCAGCCCAAAGGCCTCCATTATACAGTTAAAGGCGCGCGTATCTTCATCAACAAGAAATATCAGTTCATCTTTAATGGCCTGTCCGGCTTCGGCCCATTTGCTAAACTCCTCCCATCGATCGTCCCAGCCTCGTTTATGGGCTGAAAGGTTGGCCACCATTGTGCCCAGCGAAACGCCCAGAGCGCCAACATAGGCCGAAACCGAACCGCCACCGGGCGCCACCGATTCGCTGGCAGTTTCGTCGGCAAAAGCCTGAAGGTCATTATCAACCAACTTTTTGCCTGCCTGTTCTTCTATCAGGTATTCAATTATTTTCTCTTTGGGGTTGAATGGCTTTAGCTCATCGAGGCCTAGAGATTTCACGGCAATTTTTATCAGTTCGGCATCCGAAACACCCAGGCTTCGCTGCTGTTTGGCAAGAAAGTACTTTCCGGCATCAATCAGTGCCTTTTTAGGTACTAGCCCCACCAGCTCCGAACCAGTAACGCGTATGCCCCGATCAAGGGCCTTGCTGCAAACCTCATCGAAAGCCACGTGTACCGGCGTAATGCCAATGTTTGTAAGGTTCATTGAAATTTGGGCTATTCCGTACTCTTCAATAAACCAGCCAATAGCCTTAACGGCTTTCAGTGAGCCTGGAATGTAAACCGGCTCTCCGTTCTGATCTTTTTCTATTTTTCCGGTTATAGGGTTGCCTTCTCTTTTTACCCGGCCTTTTTCGCGCACATCAAAGGCAATAGAGTTGGCACGACGTGTAGAGGTAGTATTCAGGTTAATGTTGTATGCAACCAAAAAATCGCGGGCTCCAACGGCGGTAGCTCCTGCACGGGCATTGAATTCGGCCGGGCCAAAGTCGGGTTTCCATTCGGTATTGCTAAGTTTTTTTGGCAAACCTTCATACTCGCCGCTGCGACAGTTGGCCAGGTTGCGGCGCTTTGGCTCAAATGCAGCATTCTCATAACAATATACCGGAATCTTTAACTCGTTACCAATGCGTTCGGCCAGCTTTCGGGCGTATTCAACTACCTCTTCCATGCTTATGTTGGCAACCGGCACCAATGGACAAACATCGGTTGCACCCATGCGGGGGTGTTCGCCTTTGTGTTTGCTCATATCTATAAGCTCAGCAGCCCTTTTTACAGCCAAAAATGCGGCCTCAACAACCTGATCGGGTGTGCCAACAAAGGTAACTACCGTTCGGTTTGTGGCCTTGCCCGGGTCAACATCGAGCAGCTTTACGCCTTCTACAGATTCAATTTCATGGGTAATGCGGCCAATAATGGCCATGTCTCTTCCCTCGCTGAAATTGGGCACACATTCAATAAGCTTTTTCATAGCTGATTTTTTTCTTTTTTGATTAATGGGTTTTGGAATTGCGAAATTAATAATTGCCGGTGAACCATAGAAGAATAAGGCAAAAATTGGCTGATAGGTAAATGCAGCCGCTTGCCAGCAAATTTTAAGGGCAGAGAGTAATTGGGCCTCTTGCAGGTTGAATAA
>CAYGDW010000116.1:0-3244 GCA_964348755.1 uncultured Bacteroidales bacterium
AAAGGTCATTATTACATAAAAATCCTAATGTTCGTCATAAAATTATTTAAATGGCTGATAATTAGCGCAAAAGCTATTAATTTGATTTTTTTTATTATTTATAATCGTTTTAAATTAAAAATTAAATAATTGAAAAACAGAATAATGCATTGATTTTTTTGTAAATATATAATTTGGCTAAACCTGTTTTTTTAAATAATAAATTATAGCTTTGCCACAAATTGAGTTGATATTTCATTAACAATACTTTCTAAATCATTAAAATACATACACATGGCAAAGAGAGGCGATATTGTCATAGACATTGAACGCTGCAAGGGCTGCGGTGTTTGTGTGCCAACATGCCCGCAGCAGGTCATTGCGCTTGGCCCTGAGGTTAACAATAAGGGTTACAATTATCTGGTAAAGGTAAATAATCAATGCACTGGCTGCACCAATTGCGCAGTTGTTTGCCCCGATGCAGTAATTACGGTTTACCGCGAAAAATAATCATCAAAGGCCAAAACTGAAAAAAATCAGATTATGATTAAAGAACTCAGATTAATGAAAGGCAACGAAGCCCTTGCCGAAGCTGCCATAAGGGCCGGAACCGATGCCTATTTTGGGTATCCCATTACCCCTCAATCAGAAATTATTGAATACCTTATGGCCGAAGACCCTGCCCAGCGCACAGGCATGGCTGTATTGCAAGCCGAGAGCGAGGTGGCTGCCATAAATATGGTTTATGGGGCAGCTGGCTGCGGCAAACGTGCGATGACATCCTCTTCGAGTCCTGGCATTAGCCTCAAAATGGAAGGTATTTCGTACCTGGCCGGTGCCGAGTTACCCTGCCTTATAGTAAATGTGGTAAGGGGCGGTCCGGGCCTAGGCACAATACAGCCCTCCCAATCCGATTATTTTCAGGCTGTTAAGGGTGGAGGGCATGGCGACTACAAAATGATTGTGCTGGCCCCTTCAACAGTGCAGGAAAGTGTTGATTATGTTAAACTTGGTTATGAACTGGCCTTTAAGTACCGCACCCCGGTTATGATTCTTTCTGATGGCATAATTGGCCAAATGATGGAAAAGGTAGAACTGTTTGAACAAATGCCCCGCAGCACCTTTGAGCCCGAATGGGCAGCCGTGGGCAAAAAACCTGGACGCAATTCTGTGGTAGTTACTTCACTTCAATTGCAATCTGAAGAGCAGGAAAAAGTAAACCTTCGCCTACAGGCAAAATACCGCGAAATTGAAAAAACTGAGGTTCGGTACGAAACATACGAAACCCAGGATGCCGAGTACCTGTTTGCCGCTTTTGGTTCGGCAGCCCGCATTACACGCAAGGCCATGGAAATGGCCCGTGCCAAAGGCATAAAAGTTGGGCTTATTCGCCCGCAAACCTTATTTCCATTTCCTGTTAACGCCATAAATGCTTTGGCCGGACAGGTAAAGGGCATACTTACCGTAGAAATGAATGCAGGACAAATGGTTGAAGATGTTAAGCTGGCCGTGTATGGAAAAACAAAAGTTGAACATTTTGGCCGCTTTGGAGGTATGATACCCAGCCCCGAAGAGATTCTGAATGCACTGGAACAAAAAATTATTGGAGGATAAACATGTCAGAAAACATTATAAAACCCGAAAACCTGGTTTACAAAAAAACTGAAGTGCTTACCGACCGGGTTATGCACTATTGCCCCGGTTGCGGGCATGGTACTGCCCACCGCCTTCTTGCCGAAATTATTGAAGAAATGGGCATACAAGGCGAAACCATTGGTGTTGCCCCGGTGGGTTGCTCAGTACTGGCGTACAATTATTATAATGTCGATTTTATGCAGGCCGCCCATGGCCGGGCCCCGGCCGTTGCTACCGGCATAAAGCGTGTGTTTCCCGAAAAGTTTGTTTTTACCTATCAGGGCGATGGCGACCTGGCGGCAATTGGCACAGCTGAAACCATTCATGCGTGCAACCGTGCCGAAAATTTTCTGATTGTTTTTATAAACAATGGAATTTACGGAATGACCGGTGGCCAAATGGCTCCAACCACCCTTCCCGGAATGAAAAGCTCTACCTCGCCCCGCGGCCGCGATGTGGCTACAATGGGTAATCCCCTCAAGATTTCTGAACTGGTGGCCCAGCTCGATGGTACATACTACGTTACAAGGCAATCGGTACACACCCCGGCAAATGCCCGAAAAGCAAAGCGCGCACTTAAAAAGGCCCTCGAATACCAGAAAATTAATAAAGGCACCTGCCTGGTTGAAATCGTGTCGAACTGTGCCTCGGGCTGGAAAATGACTCCCGTACAGGCCAACAAATGGATGGAGGAGAACATGTTCCCATTCTATCCGCTTGGAGATATAAAAGTGCCTAAAGAATAATAAAGAAAGGAACAAAAAATGACAGAAGAAATTATTATTGCCGGATTTGGCGGTCAAGGGGTACTCTCGATGGGGCAGATACTATGCTACAGCGGCGTTATGCAAGGCAAAGAAGTTAGCTGGATGCCTTCATACGGCCCCGAAATGAGGGGCGGAACAGCCAACTGCACCGCCATAATCAGCGACAATTCAATCAGCTCACCCGTACTAAATGCCTTCGATACGGCCATAGTGCTCAACCAGCCCTCGATGGACAAATTTGAAAACAAAGTGAAGCCTGGCGGATTGCTGATTTATGAACGAAACGGCATGACGCGAACTCCCAGACGCACCGATATAAATATATGTGCAATTGGCGCATACGAAGAATCGCTGAAAATGAACAACGTCAAAGTTTTCAATATGATTGTGGTAGGTGGGTTTCTTAAGGTAAAACCAATAATTGAACTCGAAAACGTAATAAAAGGATTGCAAAAGGTGCTTCCCGAGCGCTACCACAACCTGATTCCGCTCAACGAAGAAGCAATAAGAAGAGGAATGGAAATAATTTCAATTGAGCATACAGTATAGTTTTTACAGGGATTCTCTTTTTTTGGGGCACCCATCATTGGGGCCCCATTTTTTATGGTAAAATACCAGCAACCAGCGCGAAGCCCGATATGCCAAATGCCTCAAACCTGGCCTTGAACTGCAAACACAATTTCTGCAAGTGATTTGTTTGTTATTTTATAGAATGGCCATCAGGCTTTTAGGGCTTAAGGCGCTTAGCAAATGCAACTGTATTGGGATACTTTGGGGCTACGACCGATTTGTTTTTTGCACAATACAAAATCACTACTGGCCGACAAAAATTACGTGATTTCTCGCTCCGCTCGAAATGACAG
>CAYGDW010000117.1:0-3168 GCA_964348755.1 uncultured Bacteroidales bacterium
GCTCACTTTAGGATTAAAAAATTATTAGCTTAGAACATCAATTATGGATTAAGCCTGTTTCGTTTCAAATATAAGGGATTTTTTTAAAATCGGTTAAATTCATAAAACAAAACCAGTACTTTTGCCAATTGAATTAAAAATTTTCTCTAATATAAGTAAAACCCCTATGTCTTTAATCCAAAAAATAATATTTTCAAAAAACGCTTTGCTTTTTTGTTTTCTGATTAACGTTTCTTTGCTTTTGATTGTTTATTCTTACCCGGCGCAAGCTGGAAAGGTATGGCAGCGAAGCCATAAAGATCCTCATGTGATTATGCTGAGCATGGACGGCTGGCGCTGGGACTATGCGGCTCGTGTGCATACGCCCAACCTCGATCGCATTGCCGCCAATGGGGTGCAGGCCGAGTATATGAAACAGGCATTCCCCTCAAAAACATTTCCCAACCATTATAGCATGGCCACGGGACTGTATCCTGACAACCACGGAATTGTAAACAACAACTTTTATTGCCCAGACCTTGATATGGTTTACCGTTTGGGCGATCGACAGTCGGTCGAAAACGGCAAATTTTATGGTGGCGAGCCCATTTGGGTTACCGCCGAAAAGCAGGGCCTGATATCCGCTTCCTACTTTTGGGTTGGTTCGGAGGCTCCGGTTCAGGGAGTTCAGCCCACCTACTGGAAACGCTACAGCCATGATGTGCCCTTTGGCGCCCGGATCGATACTGTTATTGCCTGGCTTAACCTGCCCGTTGAAAAGCGACCACGTCTAATAACATTTTATTTTGACCAACCCGACAGCCATGGGCATAACTTTGGGCCTGATTCGCCCGAAATTGATGCAATGGTAATGCACCTCGATAGCCTGGTTGGCGTGCTGATGCACAAGCTAAGCCAGCTGCCCATTGCCCCGCAGATCAACCTTATTGTAACCTCCGACCATGGGATGACTCCTATTAGTACAGAGCGCTACATTGACCTGAGCCGCTATGTAAAGCGCGAGTGGTTTGAACGCACCCACGGCGGAAACCCTTTATTTTTGTTGCAACCCCTTGAAGGTAAAAAGGAAGAGGTTTACCAAATTTTAAAAAACGTGCCCAACCTAAGCGTATGGAAGAGCGGCGAGGTGCCCAAACGCCTTAACTACGGCCACAATCCGCGCACCCTCGACCTGATTGTGCTGGCCGACAGCACCTGGAGCGTGGGATGGGGAGCGCCAAGGGGTAATTTTTTTACGGGTGGAAACCACGGATGGGACAACGCTAAAAAAGATATGCACGCAATTTTTTACGCAATCGGACCTGCATTTAAACAAAACCACAAGCACCCGCCAATAGAAGTGGTTGACCTTTACCCACTGATTGCACATATTCTGAAACTGCGGCCCGCCCCGGTTGATGGAAAACTCGACAGAACCATCAGAATGCTTAAAAAATAAACCTTTCAAATAAAAATTATTCAATGCGCCCCAACAGGGCGCTTTTTTTTTATCATATCCTAAGTAAATTCAAAAGTTAGATGCTATAATCATTTAAAGCAATTTTCCGGCTTTCAACAACTTAAAGACAATCTGAAAAGATGCGTTATTAAACATAATCAATGAAATCCTCAATGTCGCACGCGAAAAACATAAACAAATTGTTTTTACATAAATACATTTTTTCGACACTTGATTTTCAATGTTTTAGATAAAAAAGCATTGTGTTTTATTAGTAATTTTCCTTAAGTAAAATTCGTAATAAACCTGATTGAAAAAGCTTTGACAATGCATTACATTTATTAATGCCAAAAAACAAAACTTTTGGCTTGGGTATAACCTTTTTAAAGCGAAGGCAAATGAATCTAGAATCAAAGAAGTAACCTCAAATGCAATGAGGCATAGTATTACTGAGTTACTTCCTCCCAGTAAACAAAGTAAAAACCAACTTTTTTTAGGATGAAAACAAAACCTCTACTAACAAAAACAAGCACCCTTTTGCTCTCCCTGCTCCTGGTTTTTGCGCTGGGATGGAGTAATACGGTGCGAGGACAGGCAAAGGTATGGACCGACAAACCTGACTATGCACCCGGAGAAACCGCTCTCATATCAGGATCAGGTTGGTGGCCCAACGAAGTGGTGGATATTAGCATTGCAACTACATGGAGCCTTACCACCTATTATTTGAGCGTAACAACCGACAACTCAGGAACCTTCTCAAACCTTGGGTTTCCAATTCTGGAGGAACACCTTGGTGAAGAATTTCTTCTAATGGCATTCGGCACCTTATCTGGTTTGGAAGCAGAAACATTTTTTACCGACGGCAATGTTACTTTTAATTCATTGGGGCTTCCTGCTGGTATGGAGGCGCAGGTAAGTTACCGCTACATTCAAGCAACGGGACCTCAAACTGTCATCACTGGCACTCTGAGCACCCCATTTACCATCGCTGCCAGAAATAACACTGATGTAAATTTCACTTACCCCACTGCAATTATTGCAGAAACGAATGTAATTTACGGCCGAACGGCAGTAAGCCTTAATACAGGGTCTTTATCAGCAGGACAATTTGGTTATGAACATAGGTTTGAGTCGCCAAACGCTGCCCGCACTGTTACAGGAACTTATGCTAAGTGCCTGGAAATAACGCAGCAACCGGTTTTGCAAAGTGTAACCTATGGCAGCAATGCTGTTTTTTCTGTTGATGCATATGGTGCCACATCATTTCAATGGCAGGTTAATACTGGTACAGGGTGGAGCAATGTGTCCGGAGCTACTGCCAATATTTTGACGGTAACAGCTCCCACAGTGGCTATGTCGGGCAGGCAATACCGCGTTGTTGTAACCGGTAATTGCGGCACGCTTACAAGCAATGCAGCAACACTTACTGTTTCACAACGACACCTTACCGTTACAGCCGATAATCTATCAAAAGTATTCGGTGAAAACGACCCGCCGCTAACCTATAAGATCACCACCGGAGCACTGGCTTTCGCAGATACTTTCACAGGCTCGCTGTCACGCGTGACAGGAGAAAATGTAGGAACCTATAACATTGCGCAGAGTACATTGGCGCTCAATGCCAACTACAACCTGTCGTTCGTCTCCGGGCAACTGAATATTACTCCGAAGCCTGTTACCGTTACTGCTGAGGCAAAATCAAAAACTTACGGCGATGTTGACCCGGGGCT
>CAYGDW010000118.1:0-3019 GCA_964348755.1 uncultured Bacteroidales bacterium
TACTCTATGAACTACAAGCGGTTATAATTTTTTGCTAACTTAACGACATTGAATCGTAAATCGTAAATTGTACATCGTACATCGTACATTGTACATCATAAAATCGTATATTGTAAATAAATATTTTTTTTCTATGTACAATGGTTCGTTATAAAATAAAATAAATATCTGATAATCAACAAAATAGTAGATTTAAAATTTGGATAATTCGCTGATTTTCAGCAACTTTAAGGATTTACCATAATCTGAGAAGCTATGCCAACCAGCGAATATCCAAATGCTAAACACCTTATTGTCAGCGTGTTAAATTCAAGTAAGTTTTCAAGGCTTAAAGAAGCCCGAAAACAGTTTATAATAAATACCCTTATGTGCTTTTTGAGCATCAAAGGTAGAATAAATTTCTTACAACTTTCTCGATTTTCTAAATTTTGCGAGCAATATTTCCGGATAAACTTCGAGAATAGGTTTAATTTTCAAAACTTTAATCTTACCCTGATTGCTGGACAAATGATTAAAGAATGTAATGTTGCCTTCGATCCAAGTTACATTCCCAAGAGTGGGAAGCAAACCTTTGGAATCGGTCGTTACTGGTCAGGATGCGCCAAACAAGCCAAATGGGGCTTAGACATTTGTGGTTTTGCCGTTGTCGATATTTTAGAGAAAACTGCATTTCATTTAAATGCCATTCAAACTCCACCTTTGGAGAACATGACCCTGTTAGATTACTATTGTCAGATAGTTAAAGAAAACTATTTGTATTTCAAAGAAGTATCTTCTTATTTGGTCGCCGATGCATTTTTCTCCAAGAAAAAGGTTGTTGACACAGTACTGTCTTTGGGCTTGCATTTTATCAGCAGGCTTCGCGATGATGCTGTATTACAATACACTTATCGGGGTGCACCTACCGGCAAAAAAGGGAGACCTAAAAAATATGACGGAAGAGTAAATTCCTATCAACTTGATATGAATTACTTTTCTGAAATACTATCGTCCAATGAATTGAAAGTTTATTCTGCAATTGTTTACAGCAAAGCATTTGAAAGGGAAATAAACCTGGCGGTTGCTGTTTTTTATAAAAACGGCAAAGAGATTGCCAGAAAACTCTATTTTTCAACAGACTTGCAAATGGAAGCTGAAAAAATTGTCAGCTACTATCGCTCACGTTTTCAGATTGAATTTCTTTACAGGGATGCTAAGCAATACTGTGGATTGAACAATTGTCAAGCCAGAAGCCAGAATAAACTTGATTTTCATTTTAATGCTGCATTGACCGCTGTCAATTTAGCTAAAATCGAATGGTTGAATTCTAAAAAAATTCACGATGAGCCATTTTCAATGTCGAATTACAAAACAATGTATAACAATGAATTATTCTTAAAAATATTTATTCGCAAGTTCGGTATAAACCCGAACTCTAAGAAAAATAAACAAATCATTAACGAACTTAGGCTCTGGGGCAAAATCGCAGCCTAATCTGCTAAGTTTTTATAACGAACCATTGTATGTATAAACTCATTAAAAAGTTGCTTTTTTTTTTAGTACTTAGTTTTTTGCCCAATATGCAAGCGCAATCGCGCCAATGGGTAGGCACGTGGGCCACGGCACCCTATGTGGCAGGTAAAAATACGCCGCCAGCACCGTTTTTAGCCAACAATACGCTCCGACAAATTGTGCGCGTTTCAATTGGCGGCGAGGTGATACGAGTTAAGTTTTCGAACATTACAGGCAAATCGGATGTGGAATTGAGAAAAGTTTCCATTGCCATTTCGCCCGATGGAACCAAAAGCGCCATCGATGCCAAAAGCTTGAAATACCTCAGTTTTGGCGGCAAACAAAGTGCTACCATGGCAGCTGGCACACAGCTCGTATCCGACGAATTGAAATTCCGCCTTACACCCGGCGCACGCATTGCCATTACCATACATTATGGCGCTTGCGAAACCAACGAGCACCTCACGCATCACTATGGGTCGCGCACGCTGTCGTATATTTTGGCGGGCAACCAAGTGGATAATCCAACCTTCGACAATGCCGTAAGCATCGAGCGTTGGTACACAATTACGGGCATCGATGTAGTATCGCGCAAGGCCGCAGCAGTGGCTGTGTTGGGCAATTCAATTACCGATGGTTATGGTTTGCATGGCGGTTTGCAAAATAGGTGGACGGATGTTTTTTCCGAAGCATTGTTGGCCAACAAAAAAACGCGCCACGTGTCGGTGCTCAATTTGGGCATAGGAGGCACTTTGGTTAGTGGCTCGGGCATGCAGCGTTTCGATGCCGATATTTTAGCACAAAGCGGTTTGCGCTGGCTCATTATTTTTTATGGGGTAAATGATATTGGACACAATGTGAGTGCCGAAAAAATTATCGATACCTACAAAAGCATGATTCGCAAGGCCCATGCAGCCAATGTAAAAGTGTATGGAGCAACCATAACGCCATTCAAAGGCAGTAATTATTACAACGAAAAAACCGAGGCCGTACGTGCCGAAGTAAATGCATGGATACGCACATCGGGCAATTTCGATGCCTGTCTCGATTTCGACAAAGCCCTGCGCAACCCCGCCGATACCGCTCAATTGCTGCCCAAATATTCCAACGATTGGCTGCACCCCAATGCCGAAGGCCTCAAAGCCATTGGTCAATCGGTGGATGTGCGTTTGTTTGCGAGGTAGGAAGCTGTTACAAGCTAGTGTCATGTCAATATAATAATGTCGGATATAGTCTTTTGAGCTTTATCCTCGCATCATCATTCGTGAAACGCCAATCAATTTTAGCGTCTTTATTATTTCTGGCTCGCTGCCATGCATTAACTTCTTTCAACATGGTATCCAAATCTCCTATTCTTCTGTTGAAACACTGCCTGTTCAAAACATGTAACTCTATCTCTGCCATATTCAACCAACTACCATGTTTTGGAGTATATATAAATTCAAACCTGTCCCATAACCTTTTTGCTTCTTCGGGTGAAAATGTCTCGTAAAGTGAAGAGGGTTTATGTGTATTGAGGTTATCCATA
>CAYGDW010000119.1:0-2951 GCA_964348755.1 uncultured Bacteroidales bacterium
TTTCTCGCTCCGCTCGAAATGACAGGGTTTTCAATGATTTTGGCAATTTGGGGGGGTAGGTGGCGGCAAAGCCGCCACCTACCCCCCTTAATAAAGAGCTAACTGACTGTCATTCCGAACGTAGCGAGGAATCTCATGCATAATATTTTACCTTTTTTTACTTTATCGGACAATAGTGATTTGTTTTATAACTTTCGTGGAATTTTGTGTTTTAGTGATTTTGTGGCTAATAATTTAAGAATTGAGAAATTGCCACAAAGGCACTAAGCCACTAAAAATCAAAAAAAAATCATGCCCCTTCCACCTGTATCAGAACGCAATTTTTATCCGGAATTCCGGTTTCAGACTTCTCGTAGCAGCGGGCCAGGAGGGCAGCATGTAAACAAAACCGAGAGCCGGGTGGAGCTTTTCTTTCACATCGAAGCCTCAGCCCTGCTTTCATGCGAAGAAAAGGAACGCCTTAAGCGGAAGCTGAAAAAGCGTATTAGTACTGATGGTATGCTGTTCATTGCATCAGAAGGCACCCGCTCCCAAACCCGCAACAAGGAAGACTGCATTAAAAAATTTTACGAATTGATTGTAAAAGCCCTATTGGTTGAGAAAAGGCGTTTTGCTACCCGCCCAAGCCTGGCATCAGTAAAAAAAAGACTGGAAGCAAAGCGCCTCCAGTCTGAAAAAAAGCAATTACGAAAACGGCTCTGATTACTTTAAGTATTGATCAAGCCATTTAAAGAATTCTCTTTGCCACAGAATGCTGTTTTGTGGGCTAACGACCCAATGATTTTCTTCGGGGAACACCAAAAAGCGGCTTTGAATTCCTTGCAGTTGGGCTGCATTAAAAGCTTCCATGCCTTGCCCGTAGGGTACCCGAAAATCTTTCAACCCATGTATGACCAATATTGGGGTATCCCAGTTGCCAACAAAGTGATGGGGCGAGAAGGCGTAGTTGCGCGGGCGCGGATTTTCCCAGTAAGCTCCACCCATGTCCCAGTTTGCAAAGAACATTTCTTCGGTGGTGCCATACCAGCTTTCGAAGTTGAACATTCCGCAATGTGCCACAAAAGCTTTGAAGCGTTTCTGGTGGTTTCCGGCCAGCCAAAATACTGAGAACCCGCCATAGCTGGCGCCCACAGCCCCCAGGCGTTCTTTGTCAACAAAAGGTTCGGCGGCAAGGGCATCAATGGCACTGAGCAGGTCGAGTTTATTTTGGCCGCCATAGTCCTGGCTAATCTGGTCGTTCCACTCCTGCCCGAAAGTTGGTAGCCCCCTGCGATTTGGGGCAACCACAATATATCCCTTGGCGGCCATAAGCTGAAAGTTCCAGCGGTATGAGTATGACTGACTAATGGCATTTTGGGGGCCACCTCCGCAAAACAGCAGGGCCGGATATTTTTTCTCAGGGTCGAAGTCGGGAGGGTAAATTACCCATACATGCATGTTTTTGTTATCGGTGGTTTTTATCCATCGTTCTTCAACTTTTCCAAGAGCAATTTTGTCGAGCACTTCTGCATTGGTAAAGGTTAGCTGTTGCTGCACTGTGCCTCGGAGGGTTTCTTCAATGCGGTAAATTTCTACAGGCACCGACAAACTAACCCGCTGGCCAATGAGGAACCGGCCGGCCGGGGCTACCGATTGGTAATTGTACATTCCGTCGGTTAATTTATTTATGCGGCCATTGGTCAGGTCGAGCGAGTAAATTTGATACGTTGCATTTTGGCCGCTAATAAAAAACAGTCTTCGGCTGTCAGCCGACCATACAAAGTCGCTGCTGCTCTGATCGAACCCGGCGGAGTAATCGCGATAGGTTCCGGTTCGCATATCCATAATCATTATGCGGCTCTTGTCGGCTTCAAATCCGTCGCGCTCCATGCTTTCCCAGGCAAGCCAGTGGCCATTGGGCGAAATTACCGGGTTTTTGTCGTAACCATGGTTAAATGCAGTGAGGTTGCGGGTTCGACCACTTGCAAGGTCGTAAAGGTAGAGGTCGGAGTTGGTGCTTAGGGCATACTCCTTGCCAAATTTCTTTTTCGAGGTGTAAACCAAAAAGCGGCCATCGGAGCTCCATACAATCTGATTTGAACCACCAAAAGGTGGCAGCGGCGCATCATAAGGTTCTTTGTCCATTAAATCTTTATAAAGCCCTATGCTGCCATTTTGGTAAGGTGCAATAAAGACATGGCTGAATGTGCCGTCTTTCCAGTGGTCCCAGTGGCGATACATCAGGTCGTCGTAAATCATTGCACTGGCCAGGGGCAGGTCGGCATGGGTTTGGTTTACCGTTGGCAATATTTGCACCCTTTTTGTAAAGTGAATATGCTTCAAATCGGGCGAGTAGCCAAAGCCTGTTACGCCTCCCGGAATCTCAGTTATTTTTACCTGGTTGCTGCCATCTGGTTCCATTTCCCAAATTTGCCCCCCGCGCATAAAACCAATTTTACGGCCATCGGGGCGCCACAGGGCATTTGACTCGCTGGTGGTGGAGTTGGTAAGGTTGCGCGGCTCTCCGCCGGCAACCGGCACAACAAAAAGGTCGCGCACGCCTCGGTTTTCATGCACCTTAAAGGTAGTAACACCATACAGCACCATGGTGCCATCGGGCGAAACACGGGCATCGCTCACACGGCCAAACTCCCAGAGCGTTTCGGGAACCATATACTTTTTCTGAGCCTGGGTCACTAAAATTATACCCAGACACAGCAATGAAAAGGAAAGAAGTTTCTTCATTTTTCCTGCTTTTTTTTATGATTGATTGTTTAAATATTCAGGGGGTAAAAATAGCAATATTCCTATGGTTTGTACGCAATTTTTCCTTAAAACCAACCATTTGAAACAAAAAAAGGGCTTTACAATAGCCCCTTTTATATTACGAAATACTACTGGCCGACAAAAATTACAAGATTTCTCGCTCCGCTCG
The DNA here is from genome assembly GCA_964348755.1 of uncultured Bacteroidales bacterium. Lineage (GTDB taxonomy): Bacteria > Bacteroidota > Bacteroidia > Bacteroidales > UBA7960 > UBA7960. The sequence goes on from CAYGDW010000119.1 coordinate 2,915, forward strand.
AAATGACAGGGTTTTCAATGATTTTGGCAATTTGGGG
>CAYGDW010000120.1:0-2901 GCA_964348755.1 uncultured Bacteroidales bacterium
TACGTGATTTCTCGCTCCGCTCGAAATGACAGGGTTTTCAATGATTTTGGCAATTAAGGGGGTAGTTGGCGGCTTCGCCGCCAACTACCCCCTTAATAAAAAGCTAACTGACTGTCATTCCGAACGTAGTGAGGAATCTCATGTATAAAATTCTACCCTTTTTTACTTTATCGGACGATAGTGATTAATTTTAGAAAACAAAACTTATTGTGTAAAGCCTGAATTTACCGCCCTGCATTTGGTCTAAATTTCTATTTTTGCATTAATATAAAGCCAAATCGATGAATCCATTACACAAAGTGATACTTTATTTGATAAGCATATTAATTGCTATTGTTATTACGGCCTGTAAGGGAGGCGATGGTAGCCGAACAAGCGCTGTTAAATTAAATGCAGAGCCCGACAGGGTTGAGGTACCGGTTTTTAATCAGGATTCGGCCTTTGCGTTCATTGAAAGGCAAATGGCATTTGGGCCGCGGGTTCCCAACACTGAGTCTCACCGTCTTACAGCCTTTTGGCTAGCCGAGACCCTTGACCGATTTAGCGACACGGTATTTGTTCAGAGAGCAAGGGTACGGGCTTTTGATGGCACCATATTAAATATAAGCAATATCATAGCGAAGTTCGATCCTGAAAAACGCAATCGCATCATGCTTTGCGCCCACTGGGACACCCGCCCTTTTGCCGACCATGACCCTGATATGGCCAACCATTACAAGCCGGTGCCAGGTGCCAACGATGGCGGCAGCGGGGTTGGTGTGCTGCTCGAGATTGCCCGGCTCATAGCAGAAAAAAGGCCTGAAGTGGGCATAGATATTATCCTTTTCGATGCCGAAGATTATGGCGAGCATGAATCTGTAAAGGGCAGGGTTGAGGATTCGTGGGGGCTTGGCTCGCAGCATTGGTCGCGCAACCCTCACCTTCACGACTACAATGCCCGTTATGGAATTTTACTGGATATGGTTGGGGCCGGAGGGGCTCGGTTCAAGCACGAAGGCTTTTCGATGATGTATGCTCCCAATATTGTTAGAGAAGTGTGGGCAACCGCCCAAAGGTTGGGCTACGGGAATTTTTTTGTTGACCAGCAAGGGGGCTTTATTATTGATGACCATTATTATGTCAATACCATTCGCAACTTGCCAACCATAAATATTATTCATCAGGAAACCGGCACCGGCCATGGGTTTTTTCCGCAGTGGCACACCCTGGATGACACCATGGAGTTTATTGACCGCGCTACCCTGAAGGCTGTGGGCCAAACCGTGCTTACTGTAATATTTGAGGAAAGGTAAAGCCTCAGAGGTTGTTTGCCAGGTTTGCCAGTTCGCTGCGCTCGCCTTTTTCGAGCCGGACATGGGCATAAATAGGGTGGTGTTTTACCCGGTCGATAAGGTATGACAGGCCGTTGCTCTGCGAGTCGAGATAAGGTGTGTCAATTTGATACACATCGCCGGTAAAAATCATTTTGGTGTTTTCGCCAGCACGGGTTATAATGGTTTTTACCTCGTGTGGGGTTAGGTTTTGGGCTTCATCAATAATAAATATGATGTTTGAAAGGCTTCGGCCCCTAATATAAGCAAGGGGTGCCACCACGATTTTTTCGTTTTCGAGGGCATCGGTTATGGTTTTAAACTCCCTGTCTTTTTCGCGAAACTGGGTTTGTATAAATTTCAGGTTATCGTAAAGCGGCTCCATGTAGGGGCTAAGCTTTGAGCTGATGTCGCCAGGCAAAAAGCCAATATCGCGGTTGCTCAGGGGCACTATGGGCCTGGCCACAAAAAGCTGATCGAAGTTTCGCCTTTGGTCGAGCGCCCCTGCCAGGGCAAGCAAAGTCTTGCCGGTTCCGGCAACCCCTTGCAGTGTAACCAGCTTCACATCGGGGTTTAAAATGGCGTGGAGAGCAAATACCTGCTCGGCATTGCGCGGAGTAATCTTTTGCACCGAATGCTTTTCGATACGGCGAATGCGCTTCTCAATTGCATTGTAATAGGCAAGCACCGAGTTTTTGCCATCAGACAATATATAATAGTGATTGGCAACCGCTTCTGCAATGCCGATATCATTGGTTTCGCAAAATCCAAAATTGTAAAGTTGCTCAATGGCTTCGGTGGGCACATTGGTCAAATGGGTTTTGCCTGTGTATAAATCGTCAATGTTTTTTATTTTGCCAGTTTCAAAGTCTTCGGCCTGGAGGTTGAGCGACTTGGCTTTTAGCCTCAAGTTTATATCTTTTGAAACCAGAATAACTTTACGATCTGGATATTGGCGGGTTAGCGACAATGCCGCGTTTAGAATGCGGTGGTCGGGCTTGTCTTCGCCAAAAATCTGTATGGCATCCAGACCGTTGGTTTGGTTCATTACCACTTTTATCCTGCCACCTTTGGCATTGCCCACTGGCACCCAATCCTGCAATGAGCCGTGAGCCGACAAGGCATCGAGAATACGTGTAAACTCGCGGGCCTCGAAATTTTTGGTATCATTGCCTTTTTTAAACTGGTCGAGCTCTTCGAGAACGGTTATTGGCAGGGCAACATCGTTGTCTTCAAAGCTAACAATGGCTGCGTGGTTATAGATAATTACCGAGGTGTCGAGAACGAAGATTTTGCTTTTTTTTGCGGGGTTTTTTTTGCGGGCAGGTTCAGGACGCGGGCTATCCGAAGCTTTTGATATTTTTTCCATGCAGCGGTAAGGTAGAACGTTTTACAGTTGGTTAGCAGGCATTAAAGGTATGCAAGTTTTATTTTCGGTGCAACATAATAATTACTGGGGCGTATTATTTTAAATTATCATTTTACTGTGTGTTTTGTATTTTTTTGTATTTTAGCACCCTGAAAAATCAACCCCTGTTTGGGCTTTTCAAAAGGGGAGAGATGGCCGAGTGGTCGAAGGCGCACGCCTGGA
>CAYGDW010000121.1:0-2855 GCA_964348755.1 uncultured Bacteroidales bacterium
TCCGAAGGCAGTGAAGAATATCATGCATAAAATTCTACCCATTTTTACTTTATCGGACAATAGTGATTTATTTAATACAAAAATTGATTTTCCGAATTAATTGCCAGGTTTATTTCCCAAAATTTTTTTAACCATAATTGCAGCCAGGCCGCATTGCAGGCCAAAAGGAAGGTAACCGGCATAACCCAGCATGGGCATTTCGAAAATGTGAAATCGCTGCACAAATGGCACTGAGTACATCCATTTAGTAAGGCTGTTGTAGTTCCACAATTCCCAGAAGAAGCCGCAGATTAAAGCGGCCAGTGCAAGTGAAAAAATGGTTTTCCAGTTTCCGGAAGGCAGATCGTCAAACATTTCGGAGTTTCCGGCCAGGGCCATAGCCGAAGCCAGTATGGCAGTAGGCGCAAGCCAAAGCATCGGAAACAGGTAATCGGGCCAAAAGTTTATGGCAAGCATACCGGCCATGCCTGATGCAAAAAATATTATGGCAATGGATTTTTTATTTCTTACCCTTAAGGGGAAAAAATTACCTAACCCTGCCGTTAGCTTCGGAAAGGTGTTAAGGAGTTCGGAAGTGCTGATCACTGCCGGCAAAACCGTTGAAAAGGGGAGGGTTGCATACCAAAAGAACTGCCATGGGGTAAGGTTGCCAGTATTTACGTAAAACCAATTCTCGACCAGAAGGTTCAGGTACTCGAAATACCACCAGAAAACAGCGCTGAAAAGGAACAGGGAAATCAGAAAAACTGGACTGTTGGTTAAAAGGGACTTGCCGCTGCGACTGAACGTTATGGCATTCGCCACCAAAATATAGCCCAGCCAGGGCGGGGTAAATGTGTAGGATTGGAAGCTTTCGAACCAACTAAACCGGCTCCATGCCATAAGCCAACCCCCAATCATTAATACCAGCCCCAGCCAGCCCCACCAGGGAAATTGAATTTTTTTCCCGGAAACGGGGAAAAAACTCTTTTGAGAGCGAATAATTCGAATGATAAAAGGAAGCATAACCAGCAAAACAAGAGCCAGCAATACAATAAAACCCACCCACGAAAATTGCTCTTTTTCAAAAGTAACCCCGGTGGTCATTGGCGGAATCACCAAAAAGGTTTTAAGCGGTTTTCCGGCCAGATAAGCCCCTAAAAGCGGGGCGACAATCAATCCAGTAAGGGCCAGTATTAATCGTGAGGCTTTCATGATACAAAGGTCTGGCGAATTTTACAAATTTCAAAATTCAAGACCATGGAAGTATTTTTAATTAACGTTTGGGCCAAATTTATTGTCACTTACTCATTCTGTTTAACTTGTCTATCTGGTTTATATTGAGTTGGTTTACTCAGGCACAGGTTTACTTTTGCAAAATCTTCCTGGTTGTCGGCCAGCACCATTACAATGTCATTTTCTTGTATTACCGTTGAGCCGGCCGGACGAATGTATTCGCCCCTTCTTTTTATCATGATTATAAATGCTGATTTTGGAAAATTCAAATCAACAATTCGTTTGTTTGCGGCACAATAGCCGGGTAAAATTTCAAATTCATGCAATGACGATTTTGGCAGGTCTAAAATGAGCTGATCTATTTCAGAAACAGGTTTTTCTTTTTCGGGAAGTAAAAGTTGAAGCCATTTTGCCATAATTGTTAATGTGGTGCCCTGAAATAATACCGAGGTAACTGAAATAAAAAAAACAATATTGAAAATCGTATTGGCATTTTCAATGCCTTCCAACAAGGGGTAGGTTGCAAATACAATTGGGACTGCTCCACGGAGACCAACCCACGAAATGTAAATTCTTCTTCTCAGTTTCATTTTAAAGAACAACAGGCTGATAAAAACGCTAAGTGGCCGTGCCACCACAATCAGAAAAACCGAAATGACAAGCCCAATGCCAATTAAAGAAACAATTTGCGAAGGAAACACAAGCAAGCCCAAAGCAAGGAACAATACTATTTGCATGAGCCATGCCAGGCCATCAAATACTTTGAGTATGGTTTTTTTGTGAATCAGGTCCTGGTTTCCCAGGAAAACAGCACAAATGTAAATGGCCAGAAACCCGTTGCCGCCCACAAAGTTGGTTGCAGAAAATGTAAGGAACATTAGGGCAATAACCAAAACCGGGTAAAGACCTTCAAAGTCGAGTTTTATAGTGTTTATGACAAATTTACTAAGTTTACCAAATCCAAATCCTGCCATGCCGCCCAAAACCATTTGCTGCAGAAACAGCGGGATGATTGAAACAAAACTTTGATCCTGATTGATTACCAGGGTTAAAAAAACAATGGTAAGCACATAGGCCATAGGGTCATTGCTTCCGCTTTCCAGTTCTAATGTTGGTCGCAGGTTCGACTTTAATGCAAGGCTTTTTGAGCGCAATATTGAAAATACTGCAGCTGCATCGGTCGAAGACACGATGGAACCCAGCAAGAGGCTCTCGTAAATGGTAAAGTCGGTAACCAGCCAAACAAAAGTGCCAAGCGAAACAGCAGTAAGCACAACACCTATGGTAGATAAGGCAAACCCTTCTTTAAAAATGGGCTTTACTGAAGACCAATCGGTATCGAGCCCGCCCGAAAACAAAATAAAGTTTAGCGAAACAATACCAATAAATTGGGTAATTTGCGGATTGTCAAAATAAATACCACCAATGCCCTCGGAACCAGCAAGCATACCAACTGCCAAAAAGAGCAACAAGGTAGGAACCCCAAATTTATAAGTAGTCTTTCCGGCAATTATACTTACCAAAAGCAACAACGATCCAACCAACAGTATGTTCTCAATTGTAAGGTTCATTCGGTTATCTTTTTGATATGACGGCAAAAAATTGGTTCTTAACAAATATAATACCTTTTGCAGCTTGGC
>CAYGDW010000122.1:0-2842 GCA_964348755.1 uncultured Bacteroidales bacterium
CTCACTACGTTCGGAAAGACATTCAGTTAGCTTTTTATTAAGGGGGGTAGTTGGCAGCGAAGCCGCCAACTACCCCCCTTAATTGCCAAAACCATTGAAAGCCCTGTCATTTCGGGCGGAGCGAGAAAACTCGTAATTTTTGTCGGCCAGTAGTGAAAGAAAATGAAAAATAGAAACTTAAATCTTGCAAATCGTTCAAAGGTAATTCCCTTATCGCTATTGCTGGCGTTGGTGTTTACAGCTTTTTCCTGCAGCAAAGACGAAGGCACTTCCGAAATATACCGTAAACCGGTAGAATATGGAAATAGTTGAAATTTTGGCAGGTTATGGTTTGGCTGTTGAGGCGATTGCTGATATTGAAGGAAATATTGACCTTAATATTAAGGGCATTGAAAGTTCAAAAAGTGGTTTTGCTGCCAACCGACACAGGCCTTCATTTAGAACACTTAATTTGGCATTGGCCCGCACCGGACTGGCAGGCACAGTATCATCGAGCCAATTTACGGTTTTTGCACCCTCCGAGGCTGCATTTGCATCTTTGGGTCTCTACGCTAACAACATTGCTTCAGTTCCTAATTTGCGCGAAATTTTCCTTTACCATGTTTTAGGAGGTAAGGTTTACAGTGCTGACCTTAAAAGTGGTTTTATACCTACATTAAATGGTGCTGGCATTGAGGTAAAACTTGATTACGGGCTAATGATTAATGGCGCACAGGTAGTACAAGCCGACATTAATGCCCGCAATGGTGTTATTCACGCTATAGACAAAATAATCTTCCCTCCAACCAAATTTTTGGTAGATATTGCCCTTAGTTCGCACCCGATTTCTCTGTTTTGGTTGAAGCGTTGGTAAAAGCCGATTTGATAAACGTATTTGCAACCGGTGGACCATTTACAGTGTTTGCCCTAACCAACGATGCTTTCGTGGCATTGCTTTCAGAACTTGGGGCTTCGAGCCTCAACGATATTCCGGTTGAGGTTCTCAAATAGGGGTTGCTCTACCACGTGTTTCAGGGCAGTTTTTTTTCGAGTATTTGTATAACGGACAGGTAGCCACCCTCAATAGAACTTTTATTGTCAATACAAACAATTTTTCCAATACCGATGCAAATGGTCGCCAGGCAGGTATTATAACCTCGCTGGTAAAAGTGGAGGCTACCAATGGTGTTGTGCATATAATTGACTGGGTAATTCTACCCACCCTTTGATCTCAATCTGGTACCTTAAAAATTTACTCTTTCGTGGGGCGCCTATTGGCACCCCTTTTTCGTTATATTTGTTTCGGGTTAATGTCTGTTTGTTTTGTGTTAATTAATATGTTGGATTGAAATGCCTGATTGAACAGCTTACCCTGAATTTAAAAAATTAGACATGAGCATTGAAGGAATTGCCCTTTTTAATGATGGATACCTCCCAATATTGGATGGTGTGTCGATGACTGTAAAAAATTATGCATTGTGGCTGAACAGAAAGGCAGCACCTTCCGTGGTGGTCACTCCTTACTTTCCTGGCTATACCGATTATGACGAGTTCAGGGTAATCAGGTATTTTTCAGCACCTTTACCCATGCGCCACCCTTACAGGCTTGGGCTTCCGATTTTCGATCCAAGTATTTTCCAGAAAATTCTTGCTGAAAAACTTAGCATTGTCCATTCCCACTCTCCTTTTTCGGCAGGTTCACTGGCCTTAAAGGTTGCCCGTAAAAAGAAAATTCCGGTGGTAGCTACATTTCATTCAAAATTCCGCGACGATTTTGAAGTTCAGATACCCAGTAAAATCATTGTTGATCAAATGGTTAAACAGGTAGTAAAGTTTTTTGAAGAAGTTGACGAAGTCTGGATTCCCCAGGCCAGGGTAGAGGAAACCATAAGAAGCTACGGGTATAAAGGTCGCTTAGAGGTAGTTGAAAATGGCATCGATATTGATACCGGCATTGATTTCGAACTTTTCAGAAACGGAAGCAGGAAGGCTTTAGGCATTTCGGAAACAGAGCTGGTTTTTTTATTTGTGGGGCAACATATTTGGGAAAAAAACCTGAAATTCTTGCTCGAAGCATTGCAAAAGTTTAATGATAAGCCGTTTAAGGCCTTTTTTGCCGGCGAAGGTTATGCCAAACCTGCTCTTGAAAAAATGGCCGCTGAGTTTGGATTGGAAAATAAGCTGACATTTCTTGGTTCTGTTCATGACCGCCAACAACTGAAAAGGATTTATGCCAGCGCCAACCTCTTCCTTTTCCCGTCGCAATACGACAATGCCCCCCTGGTTTTGCGCGAAGCCGCAGCCTTGCAAACCCCTGCACTTTTACTCAAAAACTCAACAGCTGCCGAAGTAATTTCTGACGGTTTTAATGGTTTTCTAGCCGAAAACAGTTCCGATGCCTATGCAAAAAAAATGGCAGAAATATGTGCCAATCATTCGTTGCAAAGAGAAGTAGGCATTAGGGCTTCGCAAACCCTTTGCCGATCGTGGGAAAACGTGGTTGATGAAGTAATTGACCGCTATTTGGCTTTGATAAATAGGAAAGCCGGCCATTAAATTGTTGGCCGTGGCTAAAAACAACTTCCTTAAAACCTAATGCCGGTGAAAACTGCCGGGCCATCATAATCGGGCTTCGTCAATCAGGAATCAAGATAGATTTGTGAATTAAAAATTCTAAACGGCAGTATCCGGTAAAAATCAAATTGATGAAATAGTTTGAATTGAGCTTTTTCATTCCGATACGGTATGTGCGGGAGAGACCACCAAGTAGCAGCGAAGCTAAATGTAAAAGATTTTACGTATAACAATGTATTTGAATAGTTTATTCCTTATTGGAAATCACTATTGTCCGACAAAAATTACG
>CAYGDW010000123.1:0-2818 GCA_964348755.1 uncultured Bacteroidales bacterium
TAATATTTATTATTTTTATAACGGACTATTAAGTATAATAATGCTGCAAAAATGTTTCTTTTTGCAGCATTATTAGTATCAAAATATTTTCAACTGTTTGTGCTACATTTTTATTGTTTAAAATGCCACCAATCGAAGTCGAACAATTCTTTTTCGCCTTTAAAAACTATGTACAAATCGTGTTTGCCTTTAGTTTTTTTTGTTGGCACCGAAAGTGTTTTCCAAACGCCAGCATCGCCTTCCGATCTTACATCAACTGTTGCTAAAAGTGGCCCATTGATTTTCCCTGTGCGGAATTCAATTTTTCCGCCATACATCGATGCAACACTCACTTCAACCGCTTTTGGCCCGTTGCCAAAATCCACACCTTGTACCATTATATAATCGCCATGGTGTATGGATGTAGCAAAAAGCCTTTCGGTCAATTTCTTGCCTCTATCCCACATGAAATTACGTTCATATTCTTCCTCAAATCGTGTTTTTACGCCTTCGCTCCATGCCATGGTTTCGGCTTCAACACGGCGATAGGGATTTAAAGCACCAAGTTGCGCAGGTCCTTCCACCGACCAATAGTGGCGGTTTTGTATGGTGCCATCGGCATTGTAAACCATTTCGTCCATGTCCACCGAGCGGCGTTCGTAAAATTTGGTGGTTTGGCGCTTTATAATGTCAGATGAATGTCCGAAGCAATACGATTTTCCTTTGTAATCGATAATGCCAGGGTGATTGCCACGACTTTTTTCCGAGGCGTCAACAATCATTCCTTTGTATTCCCAGGGACCGGTGGGCGAGTTGCTCATTGCATAGCCAATACCCATAGGGCAGCAAGTTGAAGCATATGCCAGGTAATATTTGTTGTTGCGTTTCCATACCCATGGTCCTTCTTGGTAGTTTTTGGGTTTTGTTGGTTCTTTAATTATTTCGCCTGAATATGATATTAGATCGTCGTTGAGTTTTACATAAAATAAATGCGGATTACCCCAATATAGGTAAGCCTGCCCATCGTCGTCGATAAATGGCGTAGGGTCGATGTCGTGCCAAATATTCTCGCCAACTATGAGCGGTTTCCCTATAGGGTCTTTGAATGGACCGTAGGGTGAGTCGGCTACTAAAACGCCAATGCCTCCGCCATGCATGGGGCAATACATATAAAATTTCCCATTGCGCTCGATACATTGAATTGCCCACGCACCATTGTCTTGTCGCGCCCACTTAAAATCTTTGAGCGATGCCACTGCGCCGCGCTCTTGCCAATTCACCATATCGGTGGAGGTGTACAGCAACCAGTCGAGCATTTTAAAACCAATGGCATCGTCTTCGTCGTGCGAAACATAAAGAAAAACTGTATCGTTATAAACCATAGGCGCTGGGTCGGCCGTATATTTGGTTTGTATTACTGGGCGTTGCGGGGGTGTGTTGTTTTGTGCATTTATACTCAGGCTGTTTATCCCCATTGCTATGAGAAATGCAAAAATGAATGTTTTTTTCATATATTTATTTTAATGTATTATTTTAAAATCCAGCTATCGAAGTTAAATAAATCGCCTTCACCTCCTTTGAAAACCAAACAAATATCCTCAACGCCGCTCGTTTTTTTGAGTTTTGTTGTTTGTTTTTTCCATTTTGTAGAGCCGCCAGTGTTTTTCACTCTCAATGTACCTAAAAGTTCCCCTTCGGGATGCCCTATGCGTATTTCAATACTCCCTCCATTATTGGCTGCAGCCACCGATGCGGTGAACGATTTTGCGCCTTTTGCAAGGTCGACACTACGCACAAGTAAAAAATTTCCATTGTTTATTTTTGTTACATAAACGCCCGATTGGCTGTTACCAGTTGTTTTTAATCCTTCGCTCCAAGCTATGGTTTCGGCTTCAACTTTTTTGTAGGGGTTTATATTGGCAACACTTTTGGTTACACCAGCTGTTGTTGGCGTGATGAGCGGAATTGAGCCATCGGCATTGTAAGTAAATTGCTCAACACTCACCGATCGCTTAAAGCCTTGACCTTTCGATAATGCCTGGTCGTGATAAAAGAAGTAGGAATTTCCTTTAAAATCGACAACGCCGGCATGGTTGGTAAATGCTAAATGTTCGGCGCGTTTCATAATGTGGCCTCGGTATGTCCACGGGCCTGTGGCTTTTGGTGCTGTCGAGTACGAAATAAATTCGGGTATTCCTTCGGCAGCATAAATCATATAATATAAGTTGTTGCGTTTGTAAAACCATGGGCCTTCGGTGTAGGTAGTGCCAGGTTTGCCATCGCGTCCGGGTTTCGACCCAAATGCTTCGGGTGTCATTTTTACTGTAACAATGCCATTGTCGCCTATACTTTTGTCATACGAAATCATGTCCTTGTTCAGCTTTACATACCACAAGCTGGGGTTTCCCCAATACAAATAAGCCTGGCCATCGTCGTCGATGGCTACTGTTGGGTCAATGTCTTGCCAAATGTGGTTGCTGTCAATCAAACGTTTACCGAGTGGGTCAACAAATGGCCCCGTGGGCGAGTCGGACACCAACACAGCAACACCTTCGCCATGTATAGGCACGTAAAAGTAGAATTTCCCGTCGCGTTCGATGCATTGTGGCGCCCATGCACCATTGTCGCGTTTGTGCCAACTAAAATTTTTGAGTGAAGCCACAGCACCATGGTCGGTCCAGTTCACCATATCTTTCGACGAATAGCAGCGCCAATCGTACATGGTAAAAAAATTGCTTACTGTCGAATCTTCGTCGTGCGAAGTGTACACATACACAGTGCCATCGTACACCATGGGTGCAGGGTCGGCTGTGTAGTAGGTTTGAACAATGGGATTGCC
>CAYGDW010000124.1:0-2789 GCA_964348755.1 uncultured Bacteroidales bacterium
CGCAATGGTGGATTTTTCGAGTACCGCATGGCTAGCAACAAGGAAACCGATTTGTCGCTTATGGTGCGCTATTGGGGCAACGAGGGACCTAATCGCAAGTTTGATATTTTGGTTGATGGGAAAGTGTTGGCAAGTGAAAATATTAGCGATAAATGGCAACGCGATGCATTTGTGAATGTAGAATATAAAATTCCTGCCGAAATGTTGACAAGCAAATCGCACGTAGTTGTGCGTTTTCAATCGGCCACTGGCACAACAGCTGGCGGTATTTTCGAAGTTCGTATGCTCAATAATAAATAATCATTAAATAAATACATATAATATTTATGTATAAAAAAATAATTTTGTCGTTTGCATTCGTTTTGCTTGCGCTAAGTATAATGGCTAATAGCCTCAGTGTGAAAAGTCCGGATGGTCGTTTGGAACTCGTGCTCGATTACAGTACAAACGAAATGTTGTATAGCGTTAAGTACGACAGCAAAGTAATGCTTGAACCCTCGGGATTGGGCGTTAAAACCAACGAAGGCGAATTAATTACGGGATTAAAATTTCTCAATGCCGAAAAATCGGAAGTCGACAAGCGCTATGTGCAAGATAGAATTAAGCAATCGGTGATAAATTACAAAGCCAATGCCATTGTTTGTAGTTTCGAGAATGCTAAAAAGCAAAAAATAAATGTACGCTTTCAGGTGAGCAACAACGATGTAGCATTTCGGTACGAATTGCCAGTCTTTGGCGAGCGCATGGCTTATTTGCTTGAAAGTGAGCGCACAGAATTTGTTTTGCCAAAGCATGCCACTGCTTTTATGTCGAATATGATGACTGCAATGACTGCTTTTGCACGTACAGCTCCTAGTTACGAAAGTGGATATACCAACGATGCCGCTTTTGGCGCACAAACGGCTGCCCGCGAAGGTTATGTTTTTCCCGCATTGTTTCGTGTAGGCAACGATGGTTGGGTGCTTATTTCGGAAACGGGCGTAAGCAGCGACTATTGTGCATCACATTTAAGCGGTAGTACTGATGGGCGTTTTAGTTTGAGATTTCCAGCGGCAAATCAAAACAATGGCTTTGGCACAAGCAATGTGCAAATGGCTTTGCCTGGACTTAGTCCGTGGCGCACCATTACTGTTGGCAATACTTTAAAACCAATTGTTGAGACTACAATCTCGTACGACCTTGTCAATCCGCTTTATCCTCCAAGTCAGGCTTACAAAGTAGGACGTAGCACTTGGAGTTGGATTGTGTGGCAGGACCCGAGCATGAATTGGAGCGACCAAATTAAATATGTCGATTTGGCTGCGGCCATGGGTTACGAATATATTTTGATTGATGCGCTGTGGGACGTGAATATTGGTTACGACCGCATGAAGGATTTAATTCGATATGCAGCATCGAAAAATGTAGGTGTCTTTTTGTGGTACAATTCCAATGGTGGTTTTAATGATGCGCCTCAAACGCCTAAAAATAAATTGCATAACACAATTGTGCGTCGCCAAGAAATGAAATGGCTCAAAGAAGCAGGCGTAAAAGGTTTAAAAGTCGATTTCTTTGGGGGCGACAAACAAGAAACCATGCGTTTGTACGAAGATATTTTGTTTGATGCCAACGAACATGGCCTTATGATTGTGTTTCATGGCTGTACTTTGCCCCGCGGCTGGGAGCGCATGTATCCAAATTTTGTGGGTAGCGAGGCTGTGTTGGCATCCGAAATGCTTGTGTTTTCGCAATATGCACGCGACAACGAAGCTTTTTTCGCCACTTTGCATCCTTTTATTCGCAACTCGGTAGCAAGCATGGAGTTTGGCGGTGTATTCTTGAATAAATTTCTTAGCCGCTCCAACAAAACCGGGCCACAGCGTCTCACTACCGATGCTTTTCAGTTGGCAACAGCCATTCTGTTTCAATCGCCCATGCAAATGTTTGCACTCACTCCCAATAACCTGCACGATGCTCCGGCTTTTGCCATCGATTTTATGAAGGAAGTGCCTACTACTTGGGACGAGACTTTGCTCATCGATGGTTATCCAGGGAAATATGTTGTAATTGCTCGCCGTAACAAAAATACATGGTATGTGTCGGGCGTAAATGCAACCAACGAAGCTTTGAAACTAAAACTAGATTTGCCAATGTTTGCTGGTAAAATAGTAAAAGTAATCAACGACGATAAATTGAAAAACTCTTTGCAGAGCAATGTGACCCTCAAAACCAATGTTTTGGAACTCACAGTGCAACCCAAAGGTGGATTTGTAATAAGAGAATAATACTATTCGTGTACCATCTTAAAAGCTAATACATTATGTCGGGAATAAGGCTGAAAATAACGATTTTACTATCCGCTTTTGTTGTGCTTGTTTTTGCGCAATCTGCTCATAATGCGCAGTTTTTATTCGACGAATACCAGCAGGCACGAGTTTATCAAAGCAATGGCAGGTATAGCAATGAGTTGGTGAATTTTAGTTTTGATGAAAACAAACTCTATTTCATCGACCAAAAAGATGGTATGCAAAAAATGGTGTCGGAAAATTTAGATATTGTCTCGTTTTGGGTCGACGACCGTGTTTTTATTCCAACGGCAAAAGGATTAAAGGAGATATTGCACGACAATGGTTTTCGTTTGTTTTTGCACTACAACATTAAGCGCCAATCCACCAAAAGTGAATTGCTTTATGGAGGCAATAATGCTGTTGCATCGGTAAGTACTTATACCGATTTTCGAGGTGCGGGACTTTATAATTTTCGAACTATGGGGAGCGAAATCTCAAAAATTTATCCTTCGTATTCGCTGA
>CAYGDW010000125.1:0-2755 GCA_964348755.1 uncultured Bacteroidales bacterium
CTGCTCAATCCGAAAACCACCTGGGCAAATACCATTATATCATTGATGGAAACTTCCGCAACTTGCAGGGAGCTGAGTTGGCCCTTGAAGAGGCAAAACGAAAGGGGGTACATGATGCAGGGATTGTTCATGATGAGAATAGGAGGAATTTTAGGGTTTTTTTTGGCCGATATCAAAAAAGAGAAGGAGCTTTGGAGGCGTTGAATCAGGTTAGAATAAAATTTAGGACGGATGCATGGGTGCTAACCCAATAACGAAAGCTGAAAAAAAATAGAGGCTGGCCTGAAAAACAGACCAGCCTCTATTTTTAAAGCGAAAGCGCATAAAATTTATTGGCCAGGCACCAGAAACTTATCGCCGGTTTCCTGAATGATTAGCCGCAGCCACCACTCAGGGTATGGCGGATGCTCCACAATCGGATATCGCCCGAACCGGTTGGTTAGAAAAACTCCGTTTTCTTCTTTTTTGCGGTTACCGTCCATATATTTAACCATTAAAAACCTGAAAAGCTCTTCCCAGCGCTCAACTGTGTAGTTTCCCCAGGTTACCGAAAATTCGGTTAGAAAATCTTTGGCCAGCTGCGGGTTTGTTTTATAGAGTTCGGCAGCGGTTTTGTCAATTACTGGCACCAATTCAAAAAAACGGTTTTCGAATTCGCTTTGCACTTTTTGAATGTCGGGAAGCATTAACCCATATCTGAGGTAAGCAAAGTTTGCCACTTTATTAAACACCCAGAATGCGGCATCTTCAGAATACTCGAGTATGCTACCGTTGCCAACGGCAAAAGTGTGCGGTACACGCTGCATTGCTGCATACATGGGTATATAAACTGAAGTGTTGGCATCATCAACCCCAAACCACAAAATGCCGCCTACTGCATCGGGATAGCCACGGCGCAACTGGGCAATATACGAAAAAGCAGTTTGCTGGGTAGCAGTGGTACGTTCGTGGAAATATTCCTTCCCGTCAATTTTCCAGGTCATTGGGCGCCAGCGGTATGGCTTTCCCCAAGGGCCTGCACCAACATCCTGGCTCATATCATATTCGGTTCCGTCGAGGTAATCGCGCTTAAACGAAATCAAATCCTGCACGGAAAGTTTGCGATCGGGTTTTATGTAAAGCGGCATTCTGTTTTTAAGGTCGTAACCCATGGCATAGTTCATATAAGGAATCATTTGGCTGTTTACCTCCTTAAACATGCTCCACACCCTGGCTTCGCAAAAACGGGCTTTGCCAAAATCAATCGGAGCATAGGTATCAGAAAAGCTGAATTCCGACTCGGCCCCGTTGAAATACCCTTTGCGGCGTGCAAAACTTACCACATCGTGGGCATATACGGTAGAGATATCTGGCTGGGTTATAAGGTGCATGTTTTTGCTGCTAATGGAGGTTTTAAGGTTTTCGCGATCAAAGTTCATAATCCGGGCATGGTTGGCATGTGCCGAAATATAGCCATCAGGAATACGAATGGCAACCCACACAGCACCCTTGTCGGCATTGAAATGCTGACGGGTACGGCGGTCAAATTGCATGTTGGTGCCTTTGCCAATAATTTCCATTATCCAGACTTCATTGGGATCGGCAATTGAAAAAGACTCGCCCGGGCCATAATAACCATATTCTTCAACAAGTTCGGCAATCACTTTAATGGCTTCACGAGCAGTTGCCGAGCGTTGCATGCTTACAAACATCAGGCTGCCATAGTCAATGCCACCGGTAGTATCGGCCAGTTCAGGTCGTCCGCCAAAGGTCGATTCGCCTATGGAAACCTGCTTTTCGTTCATAAACCCTATAACCGTATAAGTAAAGGGCGGATTCGGAATTTTTGCCAACGGTTTATGGCTTCCGCGGTAGTAGGCCTGGAAATAAGAGCCTTCGGGCTGAGGGCCGCCTGGCAAATAATAAAGCTCGCCATAACGAATGTGCGAGTCGGCAGCATAGCTGATCATTGATGAACCATCGACCGAGGCGCCTGGGGTTACAAGGTAGCTGGTGCAAGCCAGCGAAACCCCCACAATAAGACTGAACAGCACCGTCAGTATGAATTGAATAAACTTATTCATTGTTATTATATTTTTGTTTGATTTTTCGAAGTTGGCAAATATAACCAAAAAATGTTCAGGCGTTTAATGGGGCCACCGATTGGGATAAGAGTTTTTTTCAGGGGAGAAAACCTGAGCCTTCAAGCCCCTTTTTCATAAAAAACCTAAAGAAAGCTTGCATTCGAACCATAAGCATAAATTATTGTTACATTTGCATACCGAAAAAAGGCTGATGTAATGCGAATATGCAGGGGTCATTTAAAAGGGATAATTTGGTTTATCGTACCTTTGGTACTGGCGCTTTTTTTTAACCAATCTTCGTTCTGGCATTACCACGTGTTGCAAAATGGCCTAGTAATAGAGCACTCGCACCCTTATAAAAACGACAAAACCCCTGGCACCCCTTTTCAAAACCATAGCCATTCCGAGTCGGAATTGCTTTTGCTTGCCCAGATAACACAAGTGTTGACCCTTGTTGCAATATTGTTTTCTTTGTTCCTGTTTGCAACAAAAATTTCATTTATCCCCTTTCGGTTACCAGCACTTGTTTTTTTAAAAGGCCCTGACCTTTCAAGCCGTCTTTTAAGGGCTCCTCCGGTTTGCTAATTCCTGATTCTGCCTGATAAAAAGGGCTCCAATAAAACCATGGCCAAAGTTCTGGATAAATGCAAATTTGTCTGTTTGGCCATTTGAAATCAATTTACCACCAAGTT
>CAYGDW010000126.1:0-2678 GCA_964348755.1 uncultured Bacteroidales bacterium
ACTCGACCATTACCTGAAATCAGGCCTCGACGACTACCTCATTAAGCCATACCGAGAAAAAGAATTAGCCTTTAAACTATCCGAAATTTGGGAGATCGGCTTTTTTGACTCCTCCAAGGATGCAACAAAATCAGTTAATCAGGCTGCAATCAGTTTTAGCCTTGATGATATTAGTCGCTTTGCCAATGGCAACAAAAATAATATCGCAATGATCCTGCAATCGTTCGTAGACGAGAACCGTTGTAACATGAAGAAACTTGAGGAGTCATGGCGGCAAAACAACATGGAGGAAGTTTCTGCTGTGGCTCACAAGATGGTTACATCTTTCGGACATATCGGAGCCAACGAAATAACTTACGATTTGCGCATCCTTGAACAGATGAACGGGAAGTTAAGCAATATTGAAGTCGAAAAAATCATTCAAAACCTTAATACTAATACCTCGCAGCTCTTTCCATTATTAAGGGCAAAAGCAAACGAATTGCAATCAACCACCAATTAGAAACTGCTTTGTCCCAGATTAGCATTTGACAATTCTTAAACGAAAAAGTGTTTGTAATCAGCACAATAAGAATTGTTATGAACAAACACTAAATCGGGGTTACCCTTATGGAATCAATAGTTCAGCCCTAATGGCCTTTCTATTGATTAATTCGGGTTTAGTGTTTGGAACCTGCGTGTCATCTCCGAAAAACAGAAAAATAGGGTACTTATGGAAACATAGGTTTTATTCAGGTATTGATGTTCCAACGTATATCAAAAAAACCAAGCGTTTTTGACCTGGTTTTTTGAAATGATATACTTCGCCTCACACCGGTTTGTATCCTGACGTGTTGCTTTCAAGCAGAGCCGTTTTCATTCTCACCGGTAAACAAATATTAGGTTATTTCAGGATTAGTTTAAATTTGCAAATTCGCATTAGGATCCTTGACTAAGATATGTAAACATTCTTCATAGTGAGCCAGATAAACCTGCCCGAGTGAATTTGAGAGTCGTGAAAGTAAAACTTATTGCTAAAACTAAATTAAAAAACAGGAGATTTGTAAATGAGGACAGCGAAAACAATGCCAGGTATTGAAGCGGGGAATGATCCTATAATCTCAAGGTGGAGTATCCCAATTACCGGACTCTTTTTCACCTTGATGGGTGGCATCTCATACGCCTGGGGCGTGTTCGTTGTTCCTCTGCAAGAAAGGTTTGGCTGGACAAAGGCCGAGGCCATGTTGCCGCTTTCCATCTACCTGGTGGTCTTTACTACGGTAGGTATGATTTACGGCGGAATGCTGCAGGATAAATATGGACCGCGGAAAATTGCCGCTACCGGGGGAGTCTTATTCTTGCTGGCCTATCTGTTGGCGGCCCAAATAGGGCATTTCCCTTATGTTTGGTGGTTGCTCTTGACTTACGGAATCGTTGGAGGGCTTGGCTGTGCGCTGGCTTACTGCGTCGCTGTTCCTACCGCCAGGAAATGGTTTCCCGATAGAACTGCCTTTGCCGTTTCTCTGGCTGTAACTGGCTTTGGTTTGGCGGCCACAGTTTTTGCCCCCTGGGTTACCATGCTCATTCGCAGCGTGGGCATCGAAGGCACCTTTCTTACTTTGGGAGCAGTAACTTGTGTAGTAACATTGATTGGGGCCTGGGTTATCAGGAACCCGGCAGCGGGATGGGTTCCGCAAGGTTGGGAAAACGACCTAACGCGGGGTTCCGCCGCCATGTATGCCGCCAGAGCAGAATTGACACTGGCTGAGGCGCTCAGGACACCGCTATTCTATTTGCTTTGGATCGGTTTTTTTGGGGTTATGTTTGGTGGTTTGATGGCGATGGCTCATGTTGTGCCGTTCGGAATCACGATTCTCGGTATGGAAAGGCCTGCCGCAGCCATCGCTGCAGTTTTTTTCGGCCTGGCTAATGGCTTTGGCCGGCCGATAGCCGGCGCTATAGCGCAAAAACTCGGGCCTGTAAAGGTAATGCTGGCAACCTACGTTATAACCGGCATCTCTTTCCTTTTGTTTAATGCTTTGGCCACCACACCGACAACCCTTTATCTGTTCGCATTCATCTTTGGCTGGGGCTTTGCCGTTACACTGGGACTGTTCCCGACATTGGTTGCCATTGCTTTTGGAACTAAGAACCTTGGCGCTATTTATGGTGCCCTGATTACCGCCTTCGGCACAGCCGCCTACTTTGGCCCTATGGCAGCGGCCTGGGCATTCGATTTAACGGGTAATTATTTCGTGCCGTTTACTCTCGCTGGCACATTTTCCTTGATCGGATGGTGCATTTGCCTGTTTGCCTACAAACTTAAGTATAAGTTACCGTAAAACATTCTTTGCTTTGGCGGCCACTATTTTTGTACCCTGGGTTACCGGTTGGAAGGAATAGATATCCTCGGATAACATTGCCGCTTTGATAACCAAGCAATGCATCTTGATTCCGGGTGCAAGAATCAAAAAACGAATCTGAAATCATCAAACCCAAATTACGCATTAAAAATTCCTAGGGCGTAATTTGGCTGTAAAGAACAATACAATCCAGCCCAGCCCCACATAATGGAAGCCTTAAACACGCTAATGAAAATGTGTGTGCTATCCGGAAAACAGAAGAACGTAATTTACTGCTGATCTGAAGGATAGAATTCATACTCGAAAACCACTTCATAACGCTGACTAAGCATTCGC
>CAYGDW010000127.1:0-2542 GCA_964348755.1 uncultured Bacteroidales bacterium
AAAAAAAATGGTTTATATTATTTGATGTGTGCCGAAGGTGGTACGGGTGGTTGGCATAGTGAGGTTATTTTTACAAGCGACAAAGCTATGGGACCTTATAAACCTGCTGCCAACAATCCTATTCTAACGCAACGTTATTTGCAACCTAATCGTCAAAACAAAGTCGATTGGGCAGGGCATGCCGACTTGGTCGAAGGTCCTGATGGTAAGTATTACGGTGTTTTCTTGGCCATTCGTCCTAACGAAAAAAATCGTGTGAATACTGGTCGCGAAACTTTTATTTTGCCTGTGGATTGGTCGGGTAAATATCCTGTTTTCGAAAACGGATTAGTACCTATGACACCAAAATTGAAATTACCAAAAGGCGTTGAAAATAAAGCTGGTAAGGATGGCTTCTTTCCTAATGGTAACTTCACTTACGTGGAGAATTTTAAAGGCCCTTCGCTCGATTTCCGTTGGATTGGTGTTCGTGGCCCACGCGAAGATTTTATTACGTTTAATGCCAATGGGGTTGTTATACAGCCATTTGCAGTAAATATTAAAGAGGTAAAGCCAACTTCAACACTTTTTCATCGTCAGCAACACGCTAGTTTTAGCGCACAAACAAGTATGACTTATGTGCCCGCAAACGAGAAAGAATTGGCCGGTTTGGTTTGCTATCAAAGCGAGGCATTCAACTATGTTTTTGGTGTTACAGCCAAAGGAAAAGAGCATTTTATTGTATTGGCACGCACCGAGCGCAAAGGTGCACAACGCGAAGCAAAAGTAACAACAACGGTTTTGGCTTTCGAAAAAGTTGACCTTAGCAAAGGCATCGACCTAAAAGTGTCGTCGCAAAACGATGATTACCGCTTCGAATTTTCAACCAACAAACAAGCTTTCAAATTGTTGGGCGGTGTTGTTTCGGGCGATATTCTTTCGACCAATGTGGCGGGAGGCTTCACTGGCGCACTCATTGGTTTGCACGCCACTACTGCTAATGATATTGTGTTTTGATAAATCAAATTGTATAGAACGATATTGAGCCAATTTGTTGGACTCAATATTGTTTTATTATTAGTTGTAATACTTAATTATATGTATAAACAATATAAGTGCTTGTTATTGTTGGTTTTGCTTGCATTGCAAGTTGTGCTATTTTCCCGTAACCCCATTGTGCAAACCAATTATACGGCCGACCCTGCGCCCATGGTTCACAATGGAAGGGTGTATGTGTATACATCGCACGACGAAGATGAGTCGTCGTGGTTTACAATGAACGATTGGCTGCTGTATTCGTCGGACGATATGGTGAATTGGACCGATCATGGTGTTGTGCTTTCGTACAAAGATTTTGATTGGGCAAAACGAAATGCTTGGGCCGGACAGTGCATCGAACGCAATGGTAAGTTTTATTTTTATGTGCCTATTACCGACCGAAATGGACGCAATGCAATCGGGGTAGCTGTTGCCAATAGTCCGTATGGGCCATTTGTCGACCCTATTGGTAAGCCTTTGATTCAGGATAAAATGGACGACATCGACCCCACGGTTTTTATCGACGACGATGGACAGGCTTATTTGCTATGGGGAAACCCAGTGTGTTATTATGTTAAGCTCAACGAAGATATGGTGTCCTATTCGGGCGCAATACAGCAGTTTCCAAACACCATTGAGTCGTTTGGAAAGCGCACAAAAGACGATCCGCGTCGGCCAACAACTTACGAAGAGGGTCCATGGTTGTACAAACGCGATAAATTGTATTACTTGTTTTTTGCTGGCGGCCCCATTTCCGAACATATTGGTTATTCTACTGGGCCTTCTGCTCTTGGTCCGTGGACATATCGTGGCGTTGTAATGCCAACACAAGGACGCAGTTTTACAAATCATCCGGGTGTTGTCGATTTTAAAGGTAAAACATATTTTTTCTATCATAATGGAGCATTACCAGGCGGTGGAGGTTTTACACGTTCGGTTTGTGTTGAGGAATTAAAGTTTAATAAAGATGGGTCGGTAGTGCCTATGAATATGACCGATGGCATTGCCAAAGGACTCAAAACACTCAACCCCTTTGTGTTGAATCAGGCCGAAACCATTGCTTGGAGCGAAGGTATGAAAGCGATGCAAAACAAAGAAGTAGGCGTATTTGTGTCGGCCATGCGCAACGATGCTTATACCTTGGTACGCGATGTCGATTTCCGTGCAAAGGGTGCTAAGCGTTTTACGGCACGTATTGGTACTACACACAATTCGGGAGTCGAAATGGAGATTAGAATTGGTGCTGTTGATGGTAAATTGTTGGGGACGATAAAAGTCCCTATCACTGGTGGCGACGACCGCTGGGAAACGAGAACCATAGATGTTGAGAAAGTTACAGGGGTTCACGATTTGTATTTTGTTTTCAAATCAAAAGCTCCTGGCCGCATTATGTATTTCGATAATTGGTTTTTTTCAGAGTAATAATTCCAATAATTGTTCAGATAATCAATAAAAATGAATCTATATGTTGAAACAAAAAAATGTTTTTGCGAGAGCTGTTTTAGCGCTTTTCGTGTTTTTGTAT
>CAYGDW010000128.1:0-2200 GCA_964348755.1 uncultured Bacteroidales bacterium
AGGAACTTGGAATTGCAATATGTTGATATACAATATAATATTAAAACGTTAGTCAAAATTATAAAAAAACATTACAGCAATGAAAAACAGCATGATTACATTAGAAAAAGAAAAGGAAACATTACTAATTCCTTTGTACGGAAAAGCAATGGAAAGCAAGAAAAAATCACCAGTTCTTCTTGACCTAAAAGCAATGGAGATTATTGAAAAGATAAATTATGATTTCAACTCCTTGAAAATTCCGGGTAAGACAAACACAATGATGTGTTTAAGGGCGAAACTCTTTGACAATTTTACGACAGCTTTTTTAAAAACCAAGAATAATACAGTAGTAATACATTTAGGTTGCGGACTTGACAGTAGATACAATAGAATTAATAATGTAGAAGTTGATTGGTACGATTTAGACTTTGAAGAAGTGATTGATATTCGAAAAACTTTTTATCCAGAATCAGAAAAATATCATTTAATTGCTTCTTCGGTTACCAATCCTGAATGGATTGAGAAAATACCGGTTGGAGCTGAAAATAATTTAGTTATTGCCGAAGGATTATTTATGTATCTCAAAGAAGATGAAATCAAAGAATTACTAAAATTGATAAAGAAAAGGATTGGCAGTTACACACTAATTTTTGATGCCTATAGTGTTTATACAGCAAAAAAGGTAAAAAATCACCCTTCAATAAAAAAAATCGGCGCAAAAATATATTGGGGAATTGACAATCCAGATAAACTAATAGAATGGGATAATGAAATAAAATTTATTAAAGAGATTCTTTTTACTTCAAACGAAGAGATTGAAAAAATGGATTATGCGACAAAATTGATTTATAAAATAGCTAATCTTTTCCCAATGGCAAGAAATGCTCAACGAATCCTGATTTATACAATAGGTTTATAATGAAAACAATAATAACGCCACATAACATTTATCCGCATAGCCGGAAAAGCCCATAAAAAAGAAAGGCCCCCAGATAGCAGTGCTGTTTGGGGGCTTTTCGGTCTATGCGGTGTTCAGCGCAAGCGGTGGGATTAAGGCCGGGGGTTTTCTTAGGGGATAAAGTAAGGCTGAAAATGAGGTGATGATTTAAGCGGGATGGAAGAGGGTGTTGGTTTTGGAGTGGGAAATGAGGTTGATTTTTCATGATCTTGTGGATTGAGGATAAAAATCCGGCTCGAGGCTTACAAGGTGAAGGCTGCGGGAAGGCTTTTATCTGTTTTTTGGGCAAAACAGGGGCTGTTTGCCTTTTGGGGCAAAGGGAAAGGTGTCGTAAAATGGGTTTAAGAGGCATTATGGTGTGGGCTTTTGGCTCCATGGCCCGGGCAGTGGACTGGCCCTGGGCGGAGGAAATATATGGGCTACGGGTATCAGATGGCCTTGTTGGCACTTGGGGCATACATCGGCATCTACTCCGTATTTTTCCAGCAAACGCACCTGCCAGGGGATATGCACCAGAGGCGGATGAGGGGGCAGGTTCATTTTCTGCAATATCTGGTTTATACGCTTACGACGGCGGGAGTTGCCCAGTATGCCGTAATGCCGCATTTTCACAAAGCCACGGGGCAGAATATGCTGCTCGAAGCGCCGGATAAACTCCTTATGCGTGAGCTGCATGGTTTTGATTTTGTGGCCATCGTGGTAATCTTTGTAGGAGAGGGTTACCGTAGAGTCGTCGAGTTGCAGGATGCGATAGTTGCTCAAAGCGGCTTTGCAGGCGTATCGGGCGAGGTATTCAACGGCCTGACTGACACCCCCAAATGGAGCTTTGGCGTAGAGTATCCATTTTTCCTGGTAAAGCAAATCGAGTAGTTGCTCGAAGTCGGTGGTTTCGGGCAACTTTACTTTTTGGGTTTTCACCAGATGCTTGAGCCGTCGCAGAAAGCACTTTTTAAAAAAAGGCTCCATCACATCGTAGGGCAATAGGTAGCCCTGATGGGATTTCTTTTTGGGAGGCTGCCAGTTGCTTTGGCTGTTGGCACCCCCACCGCTCACTATGCAATGCACATGAGGATGAAACCAAAGCTGCTGCCCCCAGGTGTGCAACACTGCGGTGATGGAAGGGGTGGCCCCCATCCATTTGGGGTCGGCGCACAGACTGAGCAGGCAATGAGCCGCCGTATCGAACAGCAGTGAATATTCCGGTTAAAGTAGGCCACTATTCCGGAGCAAAGTAGGCCACTAATTCAGTGATAGAAGAGT
>CAYGDW010000129.1:0-2145 GCA_964348755.1 uncultured Bacteroidales bacterium
AAATAAGAGATACAATGTCTTAATCCTTCTTTCACTGGAACTGGCTCGCTGACTGGACATTAAAAAAAACTTAATAACTTCCCAAGTTGTCTTAATCCTTCTTTCACTGGAACTGGCTCGCTGACTGATAAAATCTCTTTTGGCTGAATATCAGCCTGATAAAGAGCTTTTTTCCCTCAAATAACAGTTTTTTTGTCGAAAAACCATCCATTTTTTGAGGGTGCAAAGGTAACTTCAATATATAATATTTTGATCATGTTATTTTGTTTTTTTTTCAGTATTTCAAAGAACTGCATAAAATTCTTTTGTAGGGCGCTCACGCGCCATTTGCTGCAACCACTCAGGCATTTACCATATCTATGGTTATAGCCCGCCATTCGTATTGTTGCCTGCTGGTATTAATTGTTTTTACAGCAATTCCGGTAAGGGTTTTGCCCTGGTGGCGGTTCAAATGGTTTTTCTCAATCAGTTGTTTTCCTATCTGCACATCGCCAATACGGCCATGGGTTTGCGCAGGATTTAGGCTGACTGTTCCGGAGAAGGGCTGACAAAATTGAGGTGAGGGCATTTGCATAGTGGGTTTGTGATTTAACACCTCTACATAGGGTGTGCCGTTGCGTTGCTGTTCCAAAACCCGGAGCTCAACAAAACTGCCTGTACTGTATGTCGAACTGCTTTTTAGCAATACCCCGGTATCGCGCGATAGTGCAATATGGGTTATATTTTTTTCGCGATTTACGTGGTCAACCACTCCAATCACACGTTTGGCCTGGTCAAACAGTTCATCCGACTTTCTGAGGTCAATAGCAATCACAGGTTGTTTTTCGCTACGGTCGATCAGGGCAGAAATGGCGCTGCCAGGGGCGAGGTTTTTCAGAACAGGGAATGTCGATACCCTGACATTAACCATAAAATGGATCCCGTCGGTTTCGGCAATAAGCAAACGGGCCCTTAACTGTTTTTTCGGGTCGTCTTCTCTCGTAAAGGTCGAAATAATGTTTCCGTTCAACCGTGGCAGTTCGCCATAAACCAGGGCCATTGCACCCCCGATATGAGCGCGGTAAAAAGTTTTATTGTCAGCATTGGCTTCAGTTTTCTGGTACCACTCTTCCTTTTCGATGGTCATAAGGTTTGCGGGGATATTGTACCCGTTTTCGATGCGCGATTGAATTGATTTTGCAAATTCGGTTCTGGCCTCGCTGTGGTAACCGGCCGATTTTAACAACAGGCCAAACGATAACCTGGTATTGATCAGGAATTTTTCTTCGGCTTTGCACAAAAGGGTTTTACTGTAACACGAAATAGCCTTTTCGGTACTTTCGTTACCCAATACGTCGGCCAAAAGCGCCCATGCCCAGTATTCGGTTTGCTTCCTGCGCACTACAGGTAAAATAAATGCTTTGGCTTCGGTTTTTTTCCCGATACGTATCAGCATTTTGGCTTTAAAATAGTAAAACCAGATGTTGTCGGGGAATTTTTCGATTGCAGAATCGAGTGTAGGCCCGAATTGTTCGATCTGCCTTTGGTCACCCTCCGAAAGCAAAGTTTTGGCAATAGCCTGAACAGCCCTTTCGGCCAGCCCCGGGTATTTCTTTCCCTCTCTTTCATAAGGTTCAAAATCTTCGTTTCTGAAATCGCCCGAAGTGAAATTTACCTGCCATTTTAATATAGCCTGTGTATTATCTTTAAAATGCTGAACAGCAAGCATCAGCATCATAGAGTGCAACACCGAAGGTTTTTCGGGCTTCAGGGTAAAGTATTCGTCTATAAGCTGCCTGTAAGTATTGGTGTCGGCTGCCTGGTTTTTTACCAGGTTTTTAAGGTATTTATAAATGCACCAGCCATAGGCATTATTAAAACTAATGTCATCATCAGCGAACTGTCCTTTAATCTGCCTGAACGTATTAAGTGCCAGTTCATGATTACCCTCGAAATCATTCCGTCTGGCTTCGGCCAGCAACCTGTTGGCAGGGTTCTGCTGTGCCAGCAAACGGCTAATGCTGTTATATAACATTTCGTCATCCTGGCCAATATTCAGTGCCGTCAATTCTTCCGAAAACAGGTCAATCTCTTCCTGGTTGTTCTCTGCGAGGGCATTTTTCAGTTTATCGTACAATACCCACCCCAGTGCTTTTACAGCCCATT
>CAYGDW010000130.1:0-1962 GCA_964348755.1 uncultured Bacteroidales bacterium
TCTTTCGCAAAAGCAAACCGCCAAACAGATAGGCCTTAGCGAAGGCGCCATCCGGTATCATATGCGTGGGGGGCACTAAAAAAAAAGCAGCCACGTTACCACAGGGCAGCACCCTATAAGTGAGCTACTCCCCAAAACCTGGACATGAAGTTAAGATTAATAAAAAAGTATAATGATTATCCGCATGATGACCTGTTATAAATTCTGGACTTAAAGTCGGTGTTGTAACTTACGGCAGCAATAGTAAGCCTATCGAAGATTGCTTCACCGAAATATCGCCTGTTGAATTTATAACAGAACTCATTCATGGCCCATCACATCGCGCAATTTGCAAACCATCTCCCATATGGGCTGATATCGTTTATGTCGCAATTGTCGTTGCAGTTCAGCTGCTGAAAACGACTTTTTAGTGCTGGTGAGCAGATGCATGGCAATATACCAGTACATAAAGGGCAGTTTACTGTATTCCAAAATCTGGTGATTTTCACTTGCGAAAATTTGGCGATTCAAAGTTGCTGATTACAACCGGTACTGTCCAGGTGAGGGCATTATTCTAAAAGCAAAAAACCTTCCGGCAAATCACGCTATATTATCACGTAAATCTAAAAATAGGAGGCCGCAGAAATTTTTCTGCGGCCTCAATTTAGTATTATTTAGGGTAAATTATGTTTGCCTTAAAATGCTATTCTACATTAACCCCTGCAATTGCTTCAGAAATATTGATTATGCTATCGCCGATCTTCTCACACGAGGTGATGAGCTTGTTGAAGTAAAACACACTTTTTACGTTGCCTACCCCTTTCTCAATATCATCAATCACAGATTGGCCTACAGAATCGCGAAATGAGTTGATCCTTTTTTCTAATTCGATAGCTTTTGGCAGATTTTGAAGGGCATGGGATTCGCCTTTTTCAAGACTTTCAAGCATGTGCTCAAAAGCTTCGTTTGTAATAGTAAACATTTCGGTAAATTTGTCGCGCTGACTCGGGGTAAAATAGACTTTTTCTTCTTTTTTCTTTGTCAGCAACGATGCTATCTTGTAGCACACATCTCCAATTTTTTCGATTTCGGCGCACGCAACCCTCAAACGACGAAGATCTTCCGAAGAATGTTCGCTCAGGTTTTGATTTGTAACTTTTATCAGAAATGTTGTTATCTCTTCTTCGACCTTGTCGGTAATCTCCTCGTATTTCACCACCCTATCGCGAATATCTTCAAACTTTTCCTTTTTGTTTTCGGTTACCATTCCCGGAATAAAGTGATACATCCGATGAGACAAGTCGGCAAAGCGCTTTGTCTCTTTTTTGGCCTGCAAAACAGAGAGTTCGGCTGCCTGCAGAAAACCACTGTCGAAATACTCAAGATGCGATTGTTCCGATTTTTTGCCCTTTGACGGAATAAGAAATTCCACAATCACTGCGAAGTATTTGATAAAACCAATGAATACAATAGTTTGAAGTATGTTTGATGAAGTGTGGAAAGCCGACAGAGCTATTGGAATGGCCGCAGGGCTTGTAAAGGGTGAATCAAGACCCGCCATAAGCATGAAACGCTCTATCGCCTTAAGATAGAAATTAAAAATCACCAACACGAGCAAGGCTCCTAAAATGTTGAAAACAGCATGAGCCAGAGCGGCCCTTTTTGCATGCACATTGGCCATAAGCGCAGCGATATTGGCAGTAAGGGTCGAGCCAATGTTTTCGCCAAGCGACATTGCAGCGGCATGTTCAAACTCAATCCAGCCATTTGCGGCCATTACCATGGTAATGGCCATCGCAGCGCTTGATGACTGAATAACCATGGTAATACCGGTGCCTAAACCAATAAAAATAAGAATAGACCACCAGCCAAACTCACCTAGGTCCTTTAGCCCTCGAAATATTTCTGGATTGCTTTGAAGGTCAGGCACAGAGTCCTGCATATATTCAAGCCCCATAAAAAGCAGCGAAAACCCAATAATAA
>CAYGDW010000131.1:0-1687 GCA_964348755.1 uncultured Bacteroidales bacterium
CGTACACCATGGGTGCAGGGTCGGCTGTGTAGTAGGTTTGAACAATGGGATTGCCTGGTAATGATTTACTTTGTGCTGATGCTAGTAAGCTCAAAACCAAAACCATTGCTAAAAGAAGCTTTGTTTTTAAAAGTGTTTTTTTCATTGCTTTTTATAATTTTACTGTCAATTTTTTACCGTTATATTGTACTGTTTTATCGATAACATTGCTTGGCGAGTGTCCAAAAGCTTTGTCTTTCGACACTTTTACTATTTTGAACTCACGGTTCGTTAGCATGCCCTCAAATGTTCCTTTACGTTCGCTAATTGTTAGTGTTTTTCTGCTGTCGTTCCACACAAAGTCGATGGTCGAATACTTTCCATTTTCGTAATTGTAATTGTCGTTTTCATCTTCATAAAGGCAATATTCGCCATTGGCACCTTCGTAAACTCTTATTTCGAGCGCATCCCATTTTTTCTCGGTTGCATATTGCACTTTGGGGCCAAGAGGCAAAATTGCACCTGCTTTTATGTAAAGCGGAATAGTGCCAATGTTGCTTGCTTTGCTTATTTCTTGTCCGCCTTTGTGTTGTTCATTGGTCCAAAAGTCGAACCACATGCATCCCGCAGGCAAATACACTTTGCTAGCATTTATTTTATTGAAATCGATGGTTGCATTTGCGTCTTTTGCCGCATTTTCATTTCTCTCCCAACCAGTATCTTCGTTCGATTTCACAACTTTTTCGGGTGTATATTGTGCTTTTAATATGGGTGCTACTAATATTGATTTGCCAAACATGAATTGATTGTTGATGTCGTGCACATTTTTGTCGTGTGCAAAATCCATTACCAAAGCACGCATAAAACTCGATTGATGATTGGTAACCTGCCACGAAGTTGAGTAAATATACGGCAGTAATGCATACCTCAAATCAATTGCATTGGCTATGGCATCGTAAATCGCTTCGCCTTTTGTGCCGAAATGATAAATCTCGCGCGATAAGTCGGTGCCATGCGAGCGCATCATGGGGTTGAATGTGCCAAATTGCAACCAACGCACATAAAGTTCCTGAAAAAGCGGGTTTTTGGATGCCGTGCCATCGTTCCATGTTTTGTTGTATGCACCTGCAAAAAATCCGCCTATATCGCTGTTCCAATGCGGAATGCCACACATCGAAAAGTTGAGCCCCGCTGGCACTTGGTTGCGTAAACTTTCCCACGAAGCATTTACATCGCCCGACCATGTGTTGGCGCCATAACGTTGTTGCCCGGCAAAGGCTGAGCGTGTGAGTATAAACACGCGTTTATCGGAAGTGGTAGCGCGCTGATTCTCGTACACGCCACCCACAGTGAGCAGCGGAAATGCATTGCGCACTTTTCTGAACGAGCCTTGATGTGTTTTTGTGTTCATATCCTCAGGCTTAAAGCTTAAATGGTCGGGTTCGGTGGAGTCCATCCACCAGCCATCGATGCCCAGCTTGAAAAGTCCATTGTTCAGATATTTCCAGTAAATATCGCGCGCCTTGGGGTTGAATGGGTCGTAAACGCGCACACCCGAAGGATATTCCATATTGGGTGGCCACGATGTTAAACCCGACTCGGGCCATGTGCCGAAATTGAACAATGCGCCCAATTTGTCTAGCTCGCGGTATTGTTTGGTTTGTGGGCCAAACGACGACCATATCGAAATGATGATTTTTGCGTTCAT
>CAYGDW010000132.1:0-1505 GCA_964348755.1 uncultured Bacteroidales bacterium
TTTATGAATTATGGGATTTTCGAAATTCTGACACTTTTTGGAGCAGTGTGCCTTTTTTTGTTAGGGATGAAATCCATGAGCCAGGGGATTCAAAAGCTTGCTGGGGAAAAGATGCGTGATTTATTGGGTGCCATGACTACAAACCGTTTTGCGGGTGTTTTTACCGGTTTGCTGATAACCGGTATCATACAGTCATCATCAGCCACTACGGTAATGGTAGTCAGTTTTGTAAATGCCGGTTTGTTAAATTTGGCCCAGTCTATCGGGGTTATAATGGGGGCCAACATCGGAACAACCTTAACAGCATGGATTGTGTCATTGCTGGGTTTTAAAGTGGACCTGGCCGATATTGTAATTCCCCTTTTTGGTATCGGCGCACCTCTTTTGCTGATGCGCAAGGAGAAATTCCAGTTCATTGGAGAGTTTATTATTGGGTTTGCCCTGCTTTTTCTGGGGCTTGAATTTATGCAGGACTCAGTGCCTGACCTTCAAAGCAATCCAGAACTATTTCAATGGTTAAGCAACCTTACCGATCTTGGCGGGTGGTCTATTATTATTTTTATCGGTATAGGCACCCTGGTCACCATTGTTCTTCAATCCTCAAGCGCTTCGATGGCTCTTACCATGGTAATGTGTGCAAATGGCTGGATTGGATTTGAGCATGGGGCCGCTATATCGCTTGGCGAAAACATTGGCACGACCCTTACTGCCAATTTAGCTGCACTTATGGGCAACGTGCATGCAAAAAGGGCAGCGCTTGCCCATGCTGTTTTCAACATTTTAGGAGGCCTGCTAGTGTTGTTGGTTTTTAATTTCTATCTTACATGGATAGAGCGTTTCATGTTAATGGCGGGCCTTGATTCGCCTTTCACAAACCCCGAGACTATCCCCATTGCCCTGGCGGCATTCCACACATCATCAAACATACTCCAAACTGTTGTATTTATTGGATTTATAAAATACTTCGCTATAATTGTTGAATTTCTTCTTCCATCAAAGGGTAAAAAATCAGAACAATCACACCTTGAGTATTTCGACAGTGGTTTTCTGCAGGCAGCCGAGCTTTCAGTCTTACAGGCAAAAAAGGAAATAAACAGGCTTGCCGGCTTGTCGCACCGTATGTTCAACTTTATTCCGGAAATGGTAACTGAAAACAAAAAGGAAAAATTTGAAGAGATCCGCAAGCGGGTGGTTAAGTACGAGAAGATTACCGACATGGTTGAAGAAGAAATAACAACTTTTCTGATAAAGGTTTCCAATCAAAACCTCAGCGACCAATCTTCTGAAGAACTCCGTCGGTTGAGGGTTGTGTGTGCCGAAATCGAAAAGATAGGAGATGTATGCTTTAAGATGGCTTCGCTGCTGGCAAAGAAAAAGGAAGAAAAGGTTTATTTTATACCTGCCCAGCGTGATAAATTTACTGAAATGGTTACGATTACAAATGAAGCATTTGAACACATGCTTGTAATTCTTGAAAAAGGCGAAGCTTTTGCCCGCCAAAATCT